>CAZWMD010000055.1:0-28110 GCA_964634815.1 uncultured Pseudomonadales bacterium
TTCATATTGAGCATAAACTGCGCCTTGGCAGCACAACCACTCGCGCACCAGGCCGCCCTGCCTGCGGTTCCTGCCGAACATTTGCCCAAAGCCATGGCCTGGAGTGCCTATAACCTGGGGACCACGGGTTACAACCAGGCGGTTGCGGTTGGCAAAGTGTTAAAGAACAACTACGGAACAACACTGCGTGTTGTTCCGGGCAAGAATGACATTTCCCGATTGTTGCCGTTAATGAAGAAACGCGTGCAGTTTTCGGCAAACGGCTCCGCCACCTACTTTGCCCAGGAAGGCGTTCAACAGTTCGCCGCACCCAACTGGGGGCCACTGCCCTTGCGCCTGGTACTAATGAGCAAGGGCGACAGCAATCAGGCCATCGCTGTTGCTGCTGACACCGGGATAAAAACCCTTGGCGAGTTGCGCGGCAAACGCGTGCCCTATGTGCGCGGTGCTCCGGCCGTAAACGTCACGATCGAGGCCTACCTCGCTTGCGCTGATCTGACTTGGGATGACGTTATCAAGGTTGAGTTCCCAGGCTATGGTGCGATGTGGAACGGCATAGTTAACGGCCAGATTGACGCGGCCTATGCCACCACGGTGTCCGGCCCAACCCGCAAACTCGAAGCCTCACCCCGCGGTATCTTTTGGCCACCGGTACCCCATGACGACAGCGCCTGCTGGGAGCGTGTGCAAGCCAAGCTACCCATCATTGCCCCCTACTTCGCTACCCGTGGTGCCGGCATCAGCACAGAACACCCCCACGAAGGCGGCACCTATCCCTATCCACTGTTAATCACACTGGCGGATACCGATGCCGATCTGGTCAACGCCGTTACTGCGGTTATGCATCAGCATTACGATGATTACAAAGACGCAGATCCCGGCGCTATTGGTTGGGCACTCGAGCGCCAGGTGTTCAACTGGGTGGTGCCCTTTCACGCTGGCAGCATTCGCTATCTGCGCCAGATTGGCGTGTGGGATGAGGATCTCGATGCGCACAACAATAGCCTCATTCGCCGCCAGGAGACCTTGCAAACGGCCTGGCAGGCGTACGCCACACCCACCGCAAAAAAGCTTGCCCGGGATGCTTTTCAAGCCGGCTGGAAAGAAGCTCGCGCCAGCGCCTTGAAGAAGGCCGGTTTTGATCCGGTGTGGCACTAAAGCGCCTCTCGCGTGGCATTGAAATTCATCACCGCTGCTGGCGGTCTGTTCGCTGCCCTGCTCGCCATGGATACCTTGCGCCTGTTTGGCGGTGAGCAGTGGCTTGCGAACTTTATAACCCTTGAAACGCACTTCTACTTTGCGCTCAGCGCGCTACTGCTGCCTCTCACGTTTCTAAACTACCGACACTGGTTACCGCTGGATATTCTGCTGGCCACAGGCTCGGTGCTTGCCTGTGGTTACCTGTTTACTCAGGCCGAAACCATTGTCGACGAAGGCTGGGAATTTGGCGCACCACAATTGCCCACCTATGCAGCCCTTACGCTATGGATACTCCTGCTGGAAGCGACCCGACGAGCCGGCGGATTTGCCTTGGCCCTGATTGCCGCGGCGTTCTCGTTCATGCCACTCTTTGCGGATCAGCTACCGGGTCCATTTGCTGGCCTGTCAGCATCGCTTGACGAGACCGCTGCTTATCACGCATTGAGTATCGAGAGTATTTTTGGGCTGCCGTTTCGCGCCTTTGCAGAACTTGTTATTGGATTTCTGATATTTGGCGTTGCCTTGCAGCACACAGGCGGCGGCAAGTTTTTCCTGGACCTCGCGTTTGCGCTGCTCGGCCACGTGCGCGGCGGACCAGCCAAGGTATCGATTGTGGCCAGTGGTTTTATGGGGTCGATGAGTGGCAGCGTTGTCACCAACGTGCTTACCACCGGCCAGATGACCATTCCCGCGATGCGTAATGCGGGCCTGAGCCCCGAGCGTGCAGCCGCGGTTGAAGCCTGCGCCAGCACCGGGGGGGTGCTTTTGCCGCCCATCATGGGGTCTACCGCCTTTGTGATGGCGACCTTTCTGGAGGTGCCCTATTACCAGGTGGCACTGGCCGCCGCCGTACCGGCGCTGCTGTATTTTGGCACGCTGTTTCTGCAACTTGACGCAGAAGCCGGACGCGACGGCCTGGCAGGTGTAGATCGCGCAGGACTCCCAGGGGTTGGCGCAACACTAAGACAGGGTTGGTTTTATCTCGGCGCCTTTGGCCTGTTGATTTTTTTACTGCTGGTACTGCAACGCGAAGCCTTTGCGCCGTACTTCGCAACGGCGGCATTGCTTTTGCTAAATCAATTCTCAACCACCCACCGGTTTGGCGGCACAGAGCTTTTGAACTTCATGCAAGCCACGGGCAAATTGCTGGCAGAGCTGTTTGCGGTTCTGGCCGGCGTTGGACTCATTGTTGGCGCACTCTCAGTCACGGGTCTGTCCGGTACCCTGGTTAACGATCTGCTGTATCTTGCCGGCGATTCGATACTGCTGCTTCTGGTGATGGGTGCCGCTGCAAGCTTTGTGCTGGGGATTGGCATGACGGTCACTGCGGCCTATATCTTTCTCGCCATAGTGCTCGCTCCGGCACTCACTCAGGCGGGTCTGAACCCAATGGCCGTGCATCTGTTCATTCTTTATTGGGCCATGCTGTCGTTTATCACTCCGCCAGTTGCACTGGGTGCCTTTGCCGCGGCATCAATTGCAAACGCTCGGCCCATCGCTACTGGTTTTGCCGCCATGCGTCTGGGCGGTGCAATTTACCTGTTGCCGTTCCTGTTTGTTCTCGCACCACCGCTGCTGCTTGATGGCACACCAGGTGCGGTGATTTATGCAATAGCAGCTGCACTCATTGGGCTCTATATGTTGGTGGGTGCCTTACAGGGGTACCTCGTGATTATCGATCGCAGGCTCAGCCTGTTTGTGCGTCCGATCCTGGGCGTCGCGGGTATAGCGGTTGCCGCCACCCCACTCGTTTGGCCTCTGGGGTAATGCCTGATATGTCAGTTAAGGATCCTTCATCTGCAGCACCCGAGCTTAAGAAGGTTCTGGGTCAGCGTTCTGTCATTGCGCTTTCGTTTGGCGCAATGATTGGCTGGAGCTGGGTACTGCTGTCGGCCAACTGGGTTAATGATGCCGGCTGGTTGGGTGCGCCCCTTGCATTTTTAATCGGCGGTTTGGCAATTCTGTTTATCGGCCTGCTTTACGCCGAGCTTGCCTCGGCCATGCCAAAGACCGGTGGGGAGCATGTGTATGTGCTGCGTGCATTAGGCAGCAAAGCCTCATTCTGGTGTAGCTGGGCGTTGCTCATGGCCTATGCAACGGTCTGTGTCTTTGAAGCCGTGGCTCTGCCCACTGGCATCGAATACCTGTTCCCCCAGATCCGCATCCAATCTTTATGGAGTGTTGGCGGTGCACCGGTAGACGCCGGCTTTGTGATTATCGGCATCCTCGGTTCTGCTGTGGTTACCTGGGCGAACTACGTGGGCATTCGCACCGCGGCCATTGTGCAGAGCATTGCCACCTTCATCATTCTTTGCTGCGGTGTATTGCTGTTCACGGGCGCAGCAGTGAATGGCTCCACTGAGCAGGCAACCGCCCCGTTCAGTAATGGTCTGGCCGGAATTACCGCCGTCATCATGATTGTGCCCGCTATGCTCGTTGGCTTTGACGTCATACCTCAAAGCGCTGAAGAGATAGATCTACCGCCACAAAAGTTAGGTTTGCTCCTGGCGCTGTCTGTGGCCTGCGCGATTGTTTGGTACGCCCTTATTTCGCTGTCGGTAGGAATTGGAATTGATGCCGAGGCACTGGATTCTTCGCCCATGGGCAGTGCGGTTGCCGCTGCTAACCTGTGGGATTCACCGTTGGCCGGTCAACTCCTGGTGCTGGGGGGCATTGGCGGTATTTTGACCAGTTGGAACGCCTTTGTACTTGGCGCCTCCCGGCTAATGTACGCCATGGCCAAAGACGGCATGTTGCCCAGGTACTTTGCCCAGGTGCATGAGCAACACAACACACCAGGCAACGCCATCCTTGCCATCGGTGCGGCCTGCGCGCTGGCGCCACTGGCAGGACGAACCATACTGGTCTGGTTGGTTGACGCCGGTAGCTTCACTATTGTTGTGGCCTATATCTTTGTTGCCTTTGCCTTCCTTGCACTGCGGCGCAACGAGCCGGACATGCCGCGTCCGTTTCGGTTGCCCGCCGGAGTCTGGATGGGGCGAATCGCGCTTCTGTCCGGCCTGGGCCTGTTTTGTTTGTATCTGCCATTTGGCCCGGCAGGTTTGCTTTGGCCCCAGGAGTGGCTGATCGTTTTAACTATGGGATTATTGGGTGGCTGGGTCTATCACCTGCAACGTGACGCGATACAAGAATTGGAAAAACCGAAGTCATGACTACCTCTCCCGCCTTAAGCGCCAGCTTTTGGGATAATTTCAATGCCAACCCGTTTCACGCCTACCTGGGTATGAGTCTGGTGGAGCACCGGTTTAACTACGCGCGCTTGCAACTCAAGCGTACCGCAACCACACCAACCGGCATTGGTGGCAGCGTAAATGGCGGCGTGCTGGCAACGCTGGTGGACATGACCGCCGTTGCCGCGGTGTTCGCTGAGCTTCGCGACGGAGAAACTCCAGCAGGTACAGCAGACCTGCAAATCACTTACCTGCGCCAAACCAAAGGTGACATCGTGACAAGCGAAGCGCATGTGGTTAAACGGGGTCGGCAATTGGCAACGATAGAGGTCAAAGTTCGAGACGACAGTGACAACCTGTGTTGCACCGCACGGGTACTTTATGCGTTCCGCGCCAACGGTTAGTAGCAAGTTACAAGTAGCAGCAGAAGGAAGAGAATTCATGAGCGAACCCAAAGAGTACCGGCAAACCGGTTTTGTCCCGCCGCCTGGTGCCACCCAGATTCTCCTTGTTCGCCACGGTGAATCCCGAGCGGCCACTGCTGAGGATCCCTTTCCCCTGGTAGACGGGCATGGCGATCCGGAGCTTCATCCCAATGGCCGTGATCAGGCTACAAAGGTGGGTGAGCGCCTTAAGGGCCAACCGATAAGTGCCATCTACGTCACTAAACTCTGTCGCACGGCAGAAACCGCAGCGCCCCTGGCCAAACACCTTGGCCTCACTCCCGTGCTCGATCCAGACCTGCACGAAATTTTTCTGGGGGATTGGGAAGGTGGTGTACTACGCATCAAGGCGCACGAGAATGATCCACTGTTTGAGAAAATGCGTATCGAAGAACGCTGGGATGTGATTCCCAACGCTGAGAGCTGGGAGGCCATTAACACACGCCTCATGCGTGGATTGAATCGTATCCATGCCGCTCACCCGGACGAACTGGTCGCGGCGGTTGTTCATGGCGGCGTGATTGCCCATATTATTGCCCACGCATCCGGCGCACGACCGTTTGCATTCAACGGCGCAGACAACGGCTCAATCAGTCACATAGTGATGGTCGACGGCAAAATTCTGGTCAGGAAGTTCAATGACTCAAGCCACCTGACCCAGGATGTTGCAGGCACCAGTGGCGCTATGACCTGAGGAGACGGCAGAAGGTCATTAACCGATGGTACTTAACCGATGCGATTCACTGCCTGCTCAGCAAGCGTCAGTGCGCGCAAAATACGCTCACGCATATCTGGCAAGTCGATATCATCGCTGCTCTTCTTGCCCTCGATATAGCGCGCATACACACCATGCAGAATCGCCGCTGACTTCCAGCGGTTGAAGCCCAGATAGTAATCTATCTTTGATAAATCCCGGCCGGTCTTCTGGGCATAGCGCTCGGCCAGTTCGCCTCGGGTCGGAAACCCGTCCACCGCCGTTGCTGCCTCTGGCGGTTGTGGCTCGGTATCCGACGGATCAGCAAACCAGTTGAGTGCGTAAGCAAGATCAGCCAACGGATCGCCCAAGGTTGAGATCTCCCAGTCAACCACCGCAGCCACCTTGTGATCTGCGCCAAACAGGCAGTTGTGTAACCCGTAGTCACCATGAACCACCCGTGCTGGTCCCTGGTCGGGCATGTTGTCGAGAAAAAACGCCTGTAACTCGTGCGCTCTGGGGTCATCTAGTTTTGCGCCCTCTATAGAGGACGTCCAGGATCGATACCAGGTCTTCAGCTGCCTGCCAACGTAGTTCTCTTTCTTGCCGAGGCCGCCCAGGCCCACCTCATCGGGATCCACCTCATGCAAGGCCGCCAACACATCAATAAAAGACAGTGCCAGCCCCTGACGCGCCGCAATCGGCACAAGGGCTTCGGTTTCTTCGGAGTTGTACAGCGGATGGCCATCAATCAGGCCCATCACGTAGAACCAGGCCCCCGTGACATCGGGAGACTCACAAAACCCAAATGCCCTGGGTACCGGAACCGGCGTATCGCCCAGGGCTGAAATCAATGACCATTCCCGGCTCATATCATGCGCCTTGGGCAGCAACACGCCCTGTGGTGGCCGCCGGATCACTGCAGGCCGCCCCTGGGCATCATCCAGCCGATAGGTCAGATTGGAATGTCCGCCTTCAAGTCGCGTCCACTTAAACGGAGGAGTCAGATCATCAACATTGGCGCTGATCCATGCCTCTACCGCAGGCACATCGTAGCCTTCCGGCCCCAAACTCTCGTCGTGTGAACTCATACTGCTCTCCCCCATACCTGAAACAGCATGGTACTCGAAGAAGTGGGTGGAGAATAAGGTGGTGGAGCCAGGCGGGATCGAACCGCCGACCTCCTGCGTGCCACGCAGGCGCTCTCCCAGCTGAGCTATGGCCCCAAGGGAGGCGGGATATTAGGTAGGGCCCCCGGTGCTGTCAAGACGAACCCGATCTGTTTGATTAACGGCAACGCCCTCAAATATTATTATGTTAAATAGGGGCGCCCCATGATAAACGACCTCTAGCCTGCCTCCTGGAATGCTCGCCAGGATTTCTCCAGCCGCTTGGCCTCTTTCTTGGAAACGCCGCCCAGCGCCTCAAGCGCCGAGCGCAAGCGCATACGCGTCACATCAGCCCCCAAAAGCGCCATAGAATCGAACAAGGGCAAGGTCACCGCCTTGCCGCCAATCGCCACAAACAAGGGCCCCAGAAAGTCCTTCAACTTCAATTCCAGCTGCTCCGCGAGTGTTGCGCAGATCTGATAAATCCCGTCCCGCTCCCACTTTCGGACGGTATCAAAGGAGCGCAGGCAATGATCGATAATTTGCTTTGATTGCTCATTCGACAGCTTCTTGTGCGAGAAATCGGCCTCAGTCAGGTCACCCCGATCTCCAACCAGATAATCTATCTGCGGTGCAATGTCAGCAAATCGCTCCGTACGCTGATGTATCAATGGCACCAGCGCTTTCAGGCGATCGTTGTGGGTAAGCCAGGCAAGTGCCCGGGCCGCAAACTCCTCCTCGCTAAGCGCCCGCAAATATTCGCCATTCAGCCAATTCAATTTAGCGATATCAAACACTGGACCGCCCAGTGAAATGCGCTCAAGCGAAAACTCGGCTTGCATCTCGGCCAGAGAAAAAATCTCTCGCTCATCCGGCATCGACCACCCCATACGACCGAGGTAATTGGCCACCGCCTCAGGCAGATAGCCCATATCCCGATAGTAGGTGACACTGGTTGGGTTCTTGCGCTTGGAGAGTTTTGAGGAATCTGGATTGCGTAACAACGGCAGATGCGCATGGACAGGCATCTCCCAACCCAAAGCCTCGTAGAGCCGTGCGTGTTTAGGTACCGAGTTAATCCACTCTTCACCACGCATCACGTGGGTAATTTCCATCAGATGATCATCGACAACCACCGCCAGATGATAGGTCGGCATGCCATCGCTTTTTAACAGAATTTGCATATCCACCTGCTGCCAGGGGATCTCGATACTGCCGCGCAGCGCATCAACAAAACTGAAGGTGCCCTCTCTGGGGACAACAAGACGAATCACATGAGATTCGCCAGCAGCAATTCGTTGCGCCGCATCTGCGCGATCAATACTCTGGCACAGACCGTCATAGCCGGTGGTTTGGCCCTGTTCACGTTGCGCCGCTCGCATCTCATTAAGCCGATCGTTGGTGCAGAAGCAGGGAAACGCATCCCCCTGTTCGACCAGTTGGTCTGCGTACTTGCGATAGATCGCCTGACGTTCGCTTTGTCGATAAGGACCATGGGGTCCGCCAACGTCTGGGCCTTCGCTCCATTCGATATTGAGCCAGCGTAAGGCGTTCAAAATCGCTTGCTCAGATTCTTCGGTGCTACGTTCGCGATCGGTGTCTTCGATGCGTATCAGAAAGGTTCCGCCCTGACTTAAGGCGTACACCAGATTGAACAGCGCGATATAGGCTGTTCCCAGATGCGGGTCCCCCGTGGGTGACGGGGCAATTCGGGTTCTTACCGGGCGTTCTGCCAAAGGTATGGCAGACCCGGACGAGAGACTCTTGTCCATAGGGTACAGATCACTGACAAACAGATACGAGTCTGTAAGTGTACTTGAGCCGGCCCTAAAACCAGAACGATATAAATGCCCGGATTACTGTGGCGTTGAACTCATACAGGGGCTCGGCGCCCACACTGGCGTCCTCAACCCGCAGGTCGCGAAAGTCATCGTAATTGAACAGGATATAGTCAAAGAACAGGCTGGCCTGGCCTCTGTCTACAAAGGAAAGCCAGGGCGTCTCGAACTCATAGCTAACACCCACCCCAACGGTGTGGCTATTGAAGCTGGACAACTCTTTGTCTCGCGCCAGGAAATTCTGCTGGTTAGACCGCTCAAACAGGTCGCTGTAGAAATCGGCTGCCTCCTGACTGTAATAGCGGTATCGCACATCAACAGTCACCCCATCTTCCAACGGGTGGGTGTATGCAAGTTCGCCATTGTAGGCGCTGATACCCCAGGAATCGGTGTAGTAACGACCTTCCGCCTTAAGCGCAGCCCGATAAGGCAAGTAGTACAGTGCTCGAAGTGCTACCGCACTACTGGTGCGTGTACCCGGATATCTCTCCGACTCAAAACTGAAGCCACGAGCGGCACTGGGATCAACAAATCTGACCTGGCGGTAAGGATTGTTCAGAAAACCCTCATCGCTAATGCCTTCATAGTTCAAACTCAAAATCATGCTTGGCGATACAATCTGCGTGAGATCGACCCGCCAGGACTGGTGGATCGCTTCTTCCTCAAAGGTCTCGTCGCCATTGCGAGTGATCGTGTCCCAGCCGCGCGAATAGGAAACACCCAGCGTTGTCAGGTCACCAAAGAAATCCTGACTCACACTCAAGCTCGCAGCGTTACCTTCGTAATCGCCTTCTACGCTTTTTGTCCAGGCAAGGCCAATCGATGTCTTACCTCGAAGGTAATCAATTCCGGCACTGGTTTGGTCCCGCTCTTCTGTGTATTCGCTGGCGTTGGTCACCACATCAATTGATGCGCTGGTTACTGAATCTATGTAGTAGCTGCCCCACACAGACACCTTGTCTGCAATGCTCTTGCGTACCAACACCGAAGGACCACCAACCTTTAACCCGCCGCCTTCGTAACCGTGGTACAAAAAGTCAGCACGGTCTTCAGGCAGCACCGCAGCACTCAGGTTGCAGTTGGCAAACAAAGTCACGATCGCCGTCGTGAGAACACAGAGTTGCCTGAGATAATTCTTGTGGCAGATCACCTTCAACTCCCTAGTTGCAGCCGCAACCACCACCCGCACCACCTTCAGCACCGCGCGCGCCTTCACGAACCTGATACACATGATGCATAAAGGCAGTGGCCGAAGGGTCGCGTCCAAAGCTCATAATGGGATCGGCGAGTTTGTTGCGCTCAAAAGGTGAAACCCAGGGTTTGACCTCCAAACTCGAACAGCCGCCGCTGAGCAGTGCTCCAATGACAAGCACAAGTGCAGCGACTGGGCGAACCAAAGAATTGATGTACGAGAGATTCATACTGCGATCTCCTAGAAAAATACTGTCAAACCAGCGGTGAGTTCAAAATTATGTTTGGTTTCGCTCTCACCCAGGAGGTCAGATTTGAAAATGTGATCTCGCACATCCACGCGGAACGCAAGCCAGTCAGTAGCAGCAAGGCGATAACCGAGACCAGCATTTACGGTAAAGCGATCGTCCCCACCAAACTCTGAGGAACCGATACCGCCAATCAGGTAGAGACCGCCCTTGAACGCCCAGCGATCGGTGATGAACGCCTCCCCCGGAAGTATGTTCAAGCCAATACCGAGGTTGTAATAGCTAAAGTCCCGCTCTTCATCTGTGAGTAGCTCAGCGCCACCAGACAACCGCTCAAAGCTGGTTTGACCCAACGTGGAACTGGCGTAAGTGCCTTCAAGAAAAAAGTCTTCGGTAATGTGGTAGGCCGCTCGCACGCCGTAAACCACATCGCTGCCAAAGTCCTCTACGCTCAACACGCCGCCAAATGCACCGAGCTCAAAATTCTCTGTGTCGAGACGATCTATACGTACTTCACGTCGCTCCGGTTCCCGGACTACCAGGGGATCGAGTTCAAGATCATCGGCTGTTGCGCCATAGGCTGATGGACCAAAGCTGATAGAACACACAAGCGCTGTGGCAGCGACGAGCAGCCGAGGGACTGCTTTTATTGGTGCTAACACTAGTGTTTGCCCAGAAAGACGCTGAATCCTGTCTTCCATTCGTTGATCTCCTGATTGTCATCCCGACTGGTGAGAACGGTGTGGCGGCGATATTCAAAGTTAATGACAAATCGCCGGGTGAGATAGATGTTTGCACCCAATCCCGCATTAACAACTTCATCCGTGCGATCCTCTGCCTGAATAACCGTTGTCTGCGGTTCGGTGTGAATTATGCCGGTGCCGATCGTAAAATAAGGTGACACCCGCCACTCCGGGAATGGGTACATGACCACATTTACAGTGCCCATCACGCCGTCCGAAAAATTGCCTAATATCTGAGTGCCGGTAAGACGCAGGGAAATGTTGGGTGTCACGCCATACGCCAGATAGCCATCGATGGTGCGAGCACCGTCAAAATCGCCCGCGGCAAAACCCATCTCCCACTTACGCGTTTCAAAATCTCCCCGGCCGAGACCCGGAAATTCGACCGGCTCGCCATCAAGATCCAGCGTCTGTTTCATCTGGGCGAGCGGCACCCACCCTTGTTTGATCCGGTTAGGCCCCCGTTGCAGCTCCACCTTGAACCAATCAGTGCGACGCTTGAGCACCTTGATGGTTTCGCCTTCACCCGCGACATAGAAAACGGGATAACCCCGACCCGGTCCGGTGTGCATCTCAAGAAAGGGGTCTGCAACGAGCACATCCGGGGTTTGCTTACGTAAAAAATCACCGACACCAGCAAAACTCAGCGGCGCAGCGATTATTAAGCCTGCCAACACAAAACCGCGTAATAACCAGGCTCGCGCAGCTAGATAGGTAGTCGTTCTGTTCACTCTCAGCACCGTTTATCCTTTGCGGTTCGATCGAATCAGATTATTAAATGGGTTAGACAAATTACTCGCGACACCAAGCTCGCCCTTACTGCGGCACTGCAAACGGATCGTTGTAATACTGGGCACCGATATCCAACCACTCGCTGATGAGCTTTAACTCAACACCGCTTAGATAGCCTTCATGACTGGCGCCAGCAGCAAAGGGCGCAAAGAAGCGCTGTGAGGCAGCCGCCCCACCCACTCGCATCGCTGGGTTCACCAAAATGCCCTGGGTAACCGGAATCGGTTGACCGGCACCATCTAAAATCAGTACACCGTCGTCATCTGTTTCAAAAACCTGATTGCCATCGTTGTCCAATACAGGCTCCAAAATGTCGAGCAACGCCCCATTTGCCACTTCCTGTTCGTTGTCGTTGAACAGCAGTTCCCGGTAGCTATTGAAATGATCTGCTTCATCTGGAGATAAACCGTCGGAGAGATCAAGTTGCGCCACGGGCACCCGAGTCACGCCTGCAGCATCAAGCGGTGAGTGGCAGCCGGTGCAGGTAACGTCACTAGCCACCGTGACACCATCGTCAGCCAGTGTTGTACGGGCAAGTCCCCACAGGGGATGAATGTGTGTTTCGTAGTTGACGGTAGTGCGACAGGCAGCGTTCCATGTCTGCAGACAGTTTGTCGCTGTAGGCGCCGGGCTCTGAAGATCACTAAAGCGATAGATAATGTCCGGGTCTTTTTCCCGGACGGCAGTGTCAGTCCAGATATCGGTGAATACCAGATCCAGTGAAGGTGTTGGTAACCCGTTTATGCGAGCGTTGATTTCCGCCATCGTCTCGCCCGCGTTGGCAAATAACGCGGCTTCGGTATTGGGATAGGGTGAGCCGTCCAGCGGCGCCCCAAGATGGGCTGAAGGCAGCTCGGCATCGGCTCTGCCGTGCGCAACGTTGATGTCTGCTTCCGGATCATGGCAACCAACACATTGCCGCTCTTCGCCTGGACGCAGTTGCAACCAGTTCTGATGTCGGGGACCAATACGTCTGCCGTCGGCATCAACAACACTTATATAAAAGGCCACATTGGCTGGAACCCTGACCATGACCGATCCGTCCGGTTCGATCGGCACATACCCGAGAATTTCGCGCATTAGCTGATTTCGGGATCGACCAAAGGCAGTATTGTTGATGTCCACTATCTCGTCATCGGCCATAGACACGGCTTTAACCAGGCGTAGAAAACGAGCAGGTCGTTGCGCTGCAGTGGTTTGTGCGGGATCAGCAAGGGCGGCAATCGGTAGCGATTGGGTACCATCCAGATCATAGACACTACGTATGTGGAGTACGCCAACACTTTCAGCGACCAGATCCACATCCAGATCCAGACCCGCAACACCGTCGGGAATGGACGCAGGAAACGCGCGGCTCTCCATCACCAATGCTTCAGTGAGCGCCTCACCTTCATCAGGTACCACAATTGGTTGCTGCGTATTTTCAATAAGGTCGTGAATCCAGACACCAAACAAAGGATCCGCTTCATCGAGTCCTGCAGCCAAATTTTCATCGGTACAAGGCACGATCTCTTCACCATCAACGAGGCGACACTGACTCCAGGTAACCAGTAATCGATCTGTACCATCAAATAGCGGCGCAATGCTTGCGTAGCGTCCAGCACGGGAAATGGCCTCAGCAAGCGTGAGATCACCTGTAATCAGCAGCTCCTGCGCTTGTGTCGTGTTGCCCGCGCCATCTGGTGTCGGCAGCGTATTGTCCGAAAAATTGGCGACATCAATAGCCACAGGCAGTGCACCCAGCGCGTCAGTAGGTTCACTTGTTCGCAGCAGCGCAAAGAGTCGGCCATCAGGCAGTTCCTGTGACTCCATAAATTCGATGTCAAAGTCTTCCGACAGGCTATCGTGACTGTCGATACCGTAGAGTAACTGCTGATTACGACCGTCCGGCGACATGGTGTAGAGACTGATACGGTCATTGTCATCTACATTGTCCCAACGACTGTAGACAATGCGCCCGTCACTGAGTATCGCTGGATCCATATCGGAGGACTGATTGAAACTGATCTGCTTGAGATCGCTGCCATCGGTTTCCATGGTATGCAGCGTGACGGCTTCCCTCTCTCGATCCTCGTCGAGGTGAGAAAACTGTGGCTTGCCCTCGTCCAGCAGCACAGCCTTTGATTGGCGTTGCCGGGTTGAGGCAAAAAGTATGCGTCCGTCTACCAAAAATCTCGGTGACAGATCGTGACCTTCTTCTGCAGCAATATCAGACTGAATAACTCGCTGAAGTTCTCTGGACGGGTGATCGTATAGCCAGATGTTCCAGGTGGGTTGTTCGTTGTCATCCAGATCTGGATCTCTCGGTGCGCGCATCGCAAACAATAGCTGCGTGCCGTCGTAAGAGGCAGATAGATCTTTCACGTCGTAGAGGGTCGGATTACCCTCTTCGTCGGGCTCAAAAATACCTTCAGTGATGTTTCTTTCGGCGGCACTGGGAGACGCACGATCGCGAATGAACAATTCTGCTCCCGGTCTGAACTGGGCGGGATCACGAACGTCATTCACCGGCAAAACATCAACCAGGTCATCACCAAGATTTACTCGCAGCGATCGCTTGACGTAAGCCAGTGGAAAGTCGACAACCACCGGATCTGCACCCTGCCCTCCGCCTAGCAGGTTACTGCTACTACCCGACGACGACCCACCGCCACACCCCGCAGCGATTGCGACTACGAACCCAACGACAAGTTGCGCGGCTAATCTATATAGAGCGCTTGATGACATACAGAACATAGATGAATGGGGCAAAGGTTTTGCCTCTTTGGAATTTTGGGAGATTTACAACTTGCTCATATTCTTCCACAAGGTGTTACGCCGCTTTGTGACGAACAGCACACGCCGCATGAGTGATGGTGTTCATCCAAATTTGCGCAGTTCATCACAGCTTGCCCCCGGCGTTTAACAGATTCTTACAACTCGGACAAAACGTTCGAAAACACAGGCAAGGCGTGGGACAAGCCGTGCATGTTGAGGAATGAATGCTCGGTCTTTTTATCGCAACGATTGCGACGCTCGAGTATAAGCAGGGAGTAATCCATGAATCTTCTGGCCTATGGCCAGGTGCGACGTAATCCAACCGCGTCCCGCCTGATTTGTGTTGCATTAACTACGGCAATCGCCCTTTTCGCCCCTACCTTTGGAGCGAATGCAGACAGTCGCAGCCAGGCGAAACGAATACACGACCGCCTGGCCGGTGTTCCTCCTACACCGTCAGAGCTTGATGACCTGGAAGCTGCTGTCGACAACAATCCGCTGCAGGCCGCTTTTCAGGCCATGGAGCATCCAGATTTCTACAACGTTACCCTGAAGAATTTTGTCGCCCCCTGGACTAACCGGGAAGCAGATGTCTTTGTGCCGCTCAATGATTATACGGCCACCGTTATTGGCATGGTCCGCGATGATAGAGACTTCCGGGGCATCTTGAGTGACGACATCGTCTACCATGCTGGCGGCACCGCTGGCGTACCCAGCTACAGCATAAACAACAATGCGCATTACGAAGCACTGGAAGAACAGGGCGTTAATCTACAAGACGCCCTCGTCGCTGCACCCCAGTCTTCACTGAATGGGCTGCCCGCGGCGGCGACCGCGGGGGTCATTACATCAAGGGCGGCCGCCAGGGCCTTCTTTATCGATGGCACTAACCGTGCCATGTTCCGCTTCACTCTGCTCAACCATATGTGTAACGACATGGAGCAGATGCAGGACGCCACCCGCGCGCCGGATCGAATTCGCCAGGACGTGTCTCGGAGTCCCGGTGGTGACAGTCGGGTTTTCCTCAACAACTGCGTTAGCTGTCATTCCGGCATGGACCCAATGGCGCAATCGTTTGCCTACTACAACTACGAATACGACGTTGAAAGCGATCCGGACGGCGAAAATGGTCGCCTCACCTACAACGGCGCCTCTGACACCGACCCGGTTACAGGCACGCGGGTGCACGCAAAATATTTCAACAACGAAGCCACCTTCCCGCAAGGATTTCGCACCCAGGACGAATCATGGGCGAACTATTGGCGTGAAGGCCCCAACGCCGTCCATGGCTGGTCCAGTTCGCTCCCCGGCTCCGGGTCTGGCGCCAAATCTATGGGCGCAGAGCTCGCCAACAGCGATACCTTTGCCCAATGCCAGGTTGAGAAAGTCTTTGAAAATGTCTGTGTTCGACCACCGGCAGATCAATTTGACCGTAATCAGATCAGTAACATGGTCACTTCGTTCAGGAACTCAGGCTATAACCTAAAACAGGTTTTTGCTGAGTCTGCTGTTTATTGCATGGGCGAGTAGCACAGGGGTATGAAGTACATGATTCAGAGAAATTACGCTGCGCTATTTGGACTCTTTATACTGGCTATGCTGTCTGGCTGTGGTGCCGGCAGTGGTGCCAGCGTCCAGGAATTCGCTCCCAGCTCAACGCCCGAGGTCAGCACCTATAACGGTCCAGCACCAGCAACCGCTGATGTACAAAATTTCAGGTTAGCAGTTTGGGATAATCTGGTTCCAAACAACCGCTGTGGTCAGTGTCACAACGAGTCACAATCGCCACGGTTTGTTCGATCCGACGACATAAACCTCGCCTTTGATGCGGCAAACACGGTCGCCAACCTAAGCGATCCGAGCCAGTCCCGTATGGTAAGCATCGTACGTGGAGGCCATAACTGCTGGCTTACCGATGACAATGCGTGCGCTGACATTATTGAGTCGTTCATCACTAACTGGGCTGGCGATTCGATCAGCGCAAGCGGCAACAGTATCCAGTTGACAGCGCCTGTACTGAAAGAACCTGGCGCCAGCAAGAACTTTCCCGCGAGCTCTGGCGATTTTGCAAGCACTGTCTACCCATTGCTTAGCGCCCATTGCTCAGCGTGTCACTCGGAGCAGTCTTTAACCCCACAACAGCCGTTCTTCGCCTCGTCTAATGTCGATACGGCCTACGCCGCTGCCCAAAACACCATAGATCTAGCAACACCCAGCAGCTCGCGCCTGGTGTTACGCCTTGGCGGCGAATTCCACAATTGCTGGAGTGACTGCTCTGCAGACGCAATGGAGATGGATAACGCAATTACCGCGTTATCTGATGGCATTCCAGCTACTGAAGTTAATCCAGATCTTGTGACCAGCATGGCTCTGTCGCTGCCCGATGGCATCATTGCTGCATCAGGCGGCCGCGTCGAAACCAACGTTATTGCCCTTTATGAGTTTCAGACAGGAGCCGGTAGCACCGCGTTTGATACCAGTGGCGTCGAGCCAGCACTCAATCTCACCCTGTCTGGTGATGCAGACTGGGTTGGCGGCTTTGGAATCAGCATGGCCAACGGCAAGGCCCAGGGGTCAACCAGCGCAAGTGCCAAGCTGCATAACCAACTGACAAGCACCAATGAATACTCTATCGAGGCCTGGGTCGTTCCGGGCAACGTCACCCAGGACGGACCGGCTCGCATCGTGTCCTATTCCGGTGGCACCGACGATCGCAACTTCATGCTGGGGCAAACACTCTATGACTATGAGTTGTTAAATCGCACCGATCAGACCGGGCCAGATGGCGAACCGAGCCTGACAACGCCCAGCGACGAAGAAATCTTGCAGGCCACTCTGCAGCATGTGGTTGCTGTGTACGACCCGACAAACGGCCGGCGTGTCTATGTCAACGGCGTTTTGGCAACCGAAGCTGATGACCAGGAGCCGGGGCTTTTGAATGACTGGAATGACACCTACGCTCTGGCGCTGGGCTCTGAAGTAGACAACAACAACCGCTGGGCAGGCACCATACGATTGCTCGCCATACACAGCCGAGCGTTAACTCCGGAGCAAATCCAGATGAATTTCGACGCTGGCGTCGGCGAGAAATACTACTTGCTGTTTAACGTTAGTGACCACGTGGACGTTGATGACGCTTATGTGGTTTTTGAAGTGTCGCAATTTGATTCTTACGCTTATCTCTTTGATGCCCCGTTCTTTACCATCCTGGGTAGTGAAACTCCCGGCATCATTCCTATGCGTGGCGTGCGCATTGGCATAAATGGGCGCGAACTTCCGGTGGGCCAGGCTTACGCCAATCTCGACATCAATCTCGATGATGCGGCGTATACCGAAGCTGAGGGACAACCCAGACTATCCGATCTAGGCACCATCGTTGGACTCGAGAACGGTCCAGAGCTTGATGAGTTCTTCCTGACGTTTGAACAACTGGGTAGTGCAACCAACGTGTTTGTGGAAGCGACACCAACTGCGCCACCGCCACCGGCAGATATCGCGCGTGCGCCGTCTATCGGGGTTCGGGATTTTGCGGAGATTAACGCAAGTCTCTCAATCATTACCGGTATACCCATCACCAACAGCAGCGTGGCTTCAACTTATGAAGCCGTGCATCAAGCCTTACCGATCAGTCCCGCAGTAGAAGGGTTTATTTCGTCGCAACAGATGGCCGTTACGCAGCTCGCTATCCAATATTGTGACGAGCTGATCAGAGATCAGTCGTTGCGGGCAGATTTCTTTCCCGGTTTCGATTTCAACGCAGATGTTAGCTCAGCGTTCAGCAATTCTTCACTGGTCATCGATCCGCTGCTTGAGAGAGGCATCGGTAACATCGCGACCCAGCCAGATCACGCCATCGTGGGCAGTGAACTGGATGCGCTGATCACCCGGCTATCATCCTGTGGGGGCAGCTGTGAGTCCGACCGCACCGAGCGTGTGGTTAAGGGCGCCTGCGCGGCTGTGCTGGGGAGCGCAGCCCTTTTAATTCAGTAAAACAGAAGCACGACAGACAGGATTAGACATGCTACGACTTAGAAAGCGCAAGTACGACGACCCGCTGCGCCACGAAGGCCACGCGCGTCCCCGCACCCGCAGGCAGTTTTTGTCACAAGGGTTTATTGCCGGCGCCGCAACCACTATTGGCGGTGCATCGATTACCCTCGGCTCCGGACGCGATGCGCATGCCACATTTCTGGATCCAGCGCTCGCCGATATTGTGCGCAATCAGTGCGGCGTCTCCGTCAATGGCGCTGGAAAAATCCCCTTTATCTGTTTTGATCTGGCCGGCGGCTCAAGCTCAGCAGGCTCTAACGTCCTGGTTGGCAGACAAGGCGGCCAACTGGATTTCTTAAGTACCGCTGGCTATGAACGCCAGGGGTTGCCAGGCGACATGATTCCCTCGATCGTTAATCCGGCAACCAACACCAATGATTTTGTCGATCAGCAACTTGGTCTGGCGTTTCATTCGGATTCTGCGTTCTTGCGGGGCATTCTTGAAAAAGTAGCCAGTCCTGCAACCCGTGCGAATATAAACGGCGCGGTGATCCCTGCCCGCTCGGAAAACGATACAGACAACAACCCCCACAATCCGATGTACGGCATTGCCGCTGCCGGTGCTGGCGGCTCGCTCTTGGACCTTATTGGGTCGCGCAACACAGATTCTGGCGGCCGCTCTCTGGCACCTATGGACATGATTGATCTCACCAGGCGCCCTACCAAGGTTGATCGCCCAAGCGATGTGACTGGCCTGGTTGATGTTGGTGATTTGACCAGTGTCTTAAGCCAACAGGATGCGGTTGCAGTGATGGAATCCATCTATCGCATCAGCGACGAGAAAATGCGAGCGGTTAACGTGTTTGATGGCGGCGGCACTGTACCCCCGATCTCAACAGCAGACGTGGTAAGCGACATGGTTAGATGTGGCTACCTGAAGAGCGCCGATCTCGCCGATCGCTTTGGCGACCCAGCCACCCTCGACCCTGCCAACGATCCGCAGATCGTGGGACCAAACGGAATTTTCAGTGACGCAGAATTTGCCAGCGATTCGGAGTTCCGAAAGACTGCCAGTGTTATGAAGATGGTAATAAACGGCTTTGCCGGTGCCGGTACCATCGAGATGGGTGGCTACGACTATCACGGCGGACGTCGGGCAGAAGGTGAAGTCAAAGACCTGCGCGCTGGACGCTGCATGGGTGCCTGCCTGGAATACGCAGCTCGCCTGAACCAACCACTGATGATGTACGTGTTCTCGGACGGTTCCCTGTCGAGTAATGGCGCCATCGACGATACCGTTGACGGGCGCGGCAAGGGCGAATGGTCTAGCGACAACCAGCAAACGGCCGCCACCTGGTTCCTGGTGTACAACCCCAACGGTCCGGCTCAACTCATGGGGGGCACGCCAGAAGAAATGGCAATGCACCAGCAAATTGGCCACATGCGCCTAAATGGCAATGTTGAGACCGCCGCGACACCCGTTGCAAACAACGTGAATCAGCTGACTCAGGCGGTGGTGCTGAACTACATGGCGCTGCACGGCGAACAGGGTAACTTTGGGTCGCTGTTCCCGGGTCATGGCCTTGGCAATGCAACGCTGCAAGACAGTCTGACGGCATTTCAGCCGATCGTGAATGGAACGCTGTCAAACCCGGCATAAGCCAAACGAGATCAGATTAGACGGGCCCCGGTCAGGCATTTACTCTTTAGGTCTTGAGGCCGCTTAAAAAAGACCAAGAGCAACGCACTGAGATGACCAGCAACGACACCGGGGCTAGCAGCACCACCGGGACCAGCAGCCCTCACCGGGATCTGCACTGTCCCGACTGTGCAGAATCCCTCACCCAAGAGCTCCAATGCTCCGCCTGTGGGATCTCCTACCCCACGTTAAACGGCGTGCCATTCCTGTTTCCCACGGTGCAACTGGAGTTGGCCCGCTGGCAAGCCCGCGCTCACAGCGAACAACAAAATCTGCTGGACCAGAAAAAACGCTGCAAAAGCGCGCTGAAAAGCCTGGACAGGACGGCAAGGGACCAATCCAACACCGTCACGCGTCTGGAGCACCTCGTCACTGCTTACACCGAGCAGGTAGACTGTTTGAGCCATCTTCTGCAGCCGCTGATAAACAATCAGCCCGGCAGCGATCACACCACCTATCGAGCGCTGGAAACCCCTGGACTTGCGGACACCACCACACTGTTTAGCTACGCAAGCAACCTGTTCCGGGATTGGGCCTGGGGTGAAGAAGAGAACCAGCAAGCCATCGATATGCTGCTCAAAGTAGGCCCCCAGACCCTGGGCAAAACCCTGGTGTTGGGTGCTGGCGGAGGACGCCTGGCCTGGGACCTGGCGGTGTTGGGTGCGCCTGAGGTTACTGCGGTGGATATCAATCCATTTACCAGCCTTGCGGCCCAGCAAATTACTCGCCAAGTCTCTTCTGACGAACTTAAACTCTGGGAATTTCCAATCGCCCCGGTGAGCGCAGAAGATACCGCCGTACGGCGTCTGCTCACAGCACCGGCAGTGGCGCCAAGCGGTAAACTCCGGTTTATTCTTGCGGACGCACGGGCCCTGCCCTTTGCACCCCATAGTTTTGATACGGTGGTGACTCCCTGGTTTACCGATGTCGTGCAGGATGCACCAGAGGCAACTGCTCAGCGTATCAACCAGCTGTTGGTGCAAGGTGGTCACTGGCTAAACTTTGGCTCGGTAGCCTTCGCAGACGCCAACCCCGCTGATTGCCTGTTGCTGCCCGAGTTACTTGCACTGGTGGAGGCTAATGGCTTTCTCACACCCCGCGTCATTGAACAACGTGGCCCCTATCTGTGTTCTCCTCATTCCAGATACGGCCGCACCGAGCTGCTCCACGCCTTCTGTGCTGAAAAGACAGACGCTGCGCCTGCTACTCCAATGCCGTCCGCAACGCCCACTCAGACACCAAAATGGTTGACGCATCCCCATCAACCCATCCCGGCTCTGGAACAGTTCACAGAACAGGCCATGATCACTCAGGTGCACGCGTATTTGATGTCGCTGATAGACGGCAACAACAGCATTGAACAGATCGCTCAGGTGCTGGAACAACAGCGCCTGATGAGTGCAACTGAAGCGGTACCCGTGATACAGGGGTTTCTTAAGAAAATGTTGGACAGATGATGAGTCTGTTTTAGCCCGCGATGTGCTGCAACGCCGTGGCCAGTTCGACCGCGTGAGCGTTGTCGGCTGGTGAGGTCGGTACAGTAACCATCTCCCAGGCGTCCGCATCTGCCAGCAAAGCCTTGGCCAACGCATTGTTTATCGAATGACCTGATTTATAGCCTTCAAATGCACCAATGATCTGGTGTCCCAGAAGATACAGATCACCAATGGCATCAAGCACTTTGTGCTTAACAAACTCATCGTTGTAACGCAGTCCACCCTCGTTGAGGATATCACTGTCGTCGATGCCAACAGCGTTGTCGAGATTGGAACCGAGACAGCGTTCAATCTGCTGAGCTTGTTCAAGCTCACTCACCAGACCAAATGAACGCGCACCACAGACCTGCTTGATGTAGCTATCGCCGCCAAACACCATGTCCAGGCGCTTAGGGTAACGATTAAACACAGGGTGATCCGCAACAAAGGTGTAGCTGGCACGAAATCCGTTGTAGGGCGTAAGCTTTACCA
This sequence comes from uncultured Pseudomonadales bacterium, assembly GCA_964634815.1. Taxonomy (GTDB): domain Bacteria; phylum Pseudomonadota; class Gammaproteobacteria; order Pseudomonadales; family Azotimanducaceae; genus JALZVT01. The sequence goes on from CAZWMD010000055.1 coordinate 21,863, forward strand.
GAGCATCACCCTGGCGCACTTCAATCGGCGCAGTGATGCGCATGAAGAGCTTTGGTGCATCAAGCGACTTGAGTCCTACTGACTCAATCAACTTCACATAGGGTTCAGCACTACCATCCATGATGGGCACTTCACGTTGATTCAACTCAACGATCAGATTATCAACACCCAACCCCCACAAGGCGGACATAAGATGTTCAACCGTTGCGACCTCTGCCCGACCCTCTTGAATGGAGGTCGACAGACAGGTGTCACTGACCCGGTTGGCCTGCGCAGGAACCACCGGCTGGCCGGGTAAATCTGTTCGTACAAAACGAATACCGGTGTTCGCAGCCGCAGGGCGCAGGGTCATGGCGACCTTGGCTCCACAGTGAACTCCGATGCCGATGGCATGAACTGGCGATTTGATGGTTCTTTGAAGCAACATATTTGCTTTATTCCAACGTTTTCAGGCGTTTAGGGCCGCAACTATACGCACACGACCGGGTGTTGAACAGTGATAATGAAGACATTATGGAGGAAATAACTGAATAATCCCTGAACCCTGCATATTTTCTGCACTTTCTACCCCGTGTTAGTTCATTTTCCGCAGCTTTCTTGGCATAAAAAGCCAACTTCGACCACAACTAATGGACTAACGCGCGCAAGATTCGGCAACAGCCAGCAACAGAGGTTCCACAGATGTTTCGCCTTGCCCAACCACCCACACTATAATTCCCTGATGCCCAGCCCCTCAGACTCGACTGTTACTCCCCGCTTAGCCGTGGCGCCCATGATGGAGTGGACAGACCGTCACTGCCGGCAACTGCACCGCTGTTTCAGCCCAAACGCCCGCCTGTACACTGAGATGGTGACCACGGGTGCCATCTTGCACGGACCACGTGATCGACTGTTGGCTTTTGGTGCCGCCGAGCAACCTCTTGCGCTACAACTCGGCGGTTGTGATCCTGAGGCCCTTGCCGAGTGCAGCGCCATCGCTGAGCAGGCAGGCTTCTCCGAGGTTAATCTCAACGTAGGTTGTCCCTCCGATCGGGTTCAAAACGCCCGGATTGGCGCGTGCCTGATGGCTGAGCCTGAGCTGGTCAAAAAATGCACAACGGCCATGCGCAAGGCAACGTCTCTACCGGTTACGGTGAAGTGCCGACTTGGTATTGATGAGCACGACAACACCGAGTTTTTGTTCCGGTTTATCGATACTGTCGCTTCAAGCGGCGTTAGCGAGTTTTCGCTGCACGCCCGCATTGCCATTCTCAAAGGCTTGTCGCCGGCGCAGAATCGATCTGTTCCACCTCTGAATTACGAGCGCGCCGCGCTGGCCAAGGCCCAATTTCCAGAGCTGACAATGCTGTTAAACGGTGGCATAAACAATGCAGATCAAGCCCAGCAGCTGCTTGAGTTAACAGGCTGCGACGGCGCCATGATTGGCCGCGCGGCCTACCAGAACCCCTGGCTGTTGGCAGAACTTGATGCTCGCTGGTTTGACACCCCACTGCCCGCAAACCGACTCAACCCGGTGCGCGACTATCTGAGCTATGTAGAGCAAGAGCTCGCCAGCGGCACCAGGCTGCACAGCATCACGCGCCACATGCTGGGGATAGCCAGCGCTCTGCCTGGAGCTCGGGCGTTTCGCCGGTATCTGAGCGAACACGCCAACAAGCCGGAGGCTGATCTGCACACACTGACTCATGCGCTGGAATTAGTACGCCTATGTTAAATGTGTTGAAAAAACTGTTAGCCGGCAACCAAACCAGCAACAGCCAAACCTCGTTAGCAGCGAGTGATCTGCCCGACGAAGATCGGCTTCCTGCGTTTGCGGCAGCCATGCTGTTGTTTGAAGTCGCCTGGGCTGATCACGACATGGCAGACGAAGAAATTCAGAGCATTAAGCGCAGCTTGCATAAGCTCTTTGACCTGTCAGCAGAGAACACTGACTGGATCGTCAATGATGCCCGGGCGAAGCACGAGGAGAGCGTTGGCTTGTATGAATACACCCGAACGATCAACGAGGAGCTAAACGCCGACGAGAAATACGCGCTTATCGTTGCCCTTTGGCAGCTCGCAAACAGCGATCAGCAACTCGAGGCTCTGGAGGAACACTCTATCCGCCGCATCAGTGAACTATTGTATGTGCCCCACGCAAAATTCATTAGCGCAAAACAGGCGGCACGAAACCTGTAATCAGGCGCCAGCACCTGAGCGAGAATCCACCGCCTCAAGCTGAGCTACCAGATCTTTGAACGCATCAACATTTTCTGCATTAAGCGACATCAACAGCCGATGAGCCTCAAGCACTCGCGCCCTCAATGTACGCTCGTCGCTCTCCTTGACAGCATGGCTTGCGCCAATTTCACTCTCGGGCAATAGCGAAGTAGAAGGATTTTCTACGCTCTCAAACAGCTCGTTCACCCCAACGCTTGCAAGAAGGCGATCAATGTCGCGTCGAGTGCTCACCAGCAAGGGCTTCTTGGTGGTCCGGCGCGTTGTCTCCTGAGCAAGCTTCACCAGCAATCCCAAAGAGGTGGAATCCAGCCCCTCAGCCTGACCCAGATCAACCACTACGGCCGCAAAATTAGGGTCAGAGAACATTTGGCCAAAGAAGTCGTCTATGGCAATGCACAGCGTAAGGCGGACATCGCCGACAAATCTGAGCAAGAACGTCCCCTCGTGAGAGGCAATTAATATCCGTCCACGCTCACTCACCGCAGTCGCTCCAGTCGGAACCAGGTGACGTCGTCACAAGCGCCATCATTCAAAGCGCTGTTGTGTTTTTCCAGCCAGGACGCCTCCGTCCCCTCCTGAACAGCCGCAGCCAAGCGCGCTTCTTTGGACTCAAGCTCAGCCCCTTCCTGCAGATCAAATACGCCATCGGTCATGACAATTAACCGATCACCCGATGCCAGCTGGTAGTTACGCGCCTCGCAGCCTGGTTCTGCAAACAGCCCCAGTGCCTTGCCAGACTGATCAATAAAGGAGGTGTCGGAACCCGTCGATGCGTCGCTACGCAAGGTAGACAACTGCCGCAGCAGTGGTCTTGGGTAGGCGCCGGCGCAGCCCAGATCCAGACTGCCATCTGCACGCCATTGGCCAAACACGGCGCAAACATGTTTTTGGAAATCGAGGTTAAGGAGCTCGGCGTTGAGTGCCTGTAGCACCAATGCAGGCCCGCGGATTTCGCTACCGCGCAAGCGCGCCATAAAACTTTTAAGTGCAACGGTTACCAGAGCCGCAGCAGGTCCATGACCGGCAACATCAGCCACCAAAAAGGCCGATTCATCCGGCCCAAGCTCCACAACACCCACAAAGTCACCAGTGAGTTCGGTTGAGGAGCAAATTTGGTATTGAACCTCAAAGCCATTTGAGGAGAGTGGCGACTCCGGGAACATACGTCGCTGAGTTACCCCGGCGGCGACCAGATCACGATGGCGGTCTGAGTGGTTTGTGTACTGCATGGATTACAAACTTAGCTATCGCGGGCCACAGCGTTGCGGCCAGATCAGATGTCGTCTTCGCCCCAGTCGTCTTCTTCATCTTCAAAATCGTCTTCGAATTCTTCATCACTCAAAAACGGATCTTCTTCAATCTGGCCGTCTTTCACCAGGAATTCTCGACGCTGAAGCGTTGCATCACGCAAGAACAGGTACTTATCACCCGAGAGCAGCGTTTCAGCGGAGAGCAGCTCAGCCCGCAGATCAACAACGCCCAACGCTCGGACAATAATTTGCGACTGCGTGTCGTTAAGCAGCAACAAAGGATTGGTGAATGCACCAACGAGGGTACCTACGCTATCGGTTAAGGTTGTTGAGCCGGTAAACGGCGCAACAAGATGCGGCCCCGTGCCCAAACCCCAGACTTGCAGCGTCTGGCCAAAATCTTCGTTGTGGGCCTGAAGTCCCATCTGAGTGGCAGGATCAAACAAGCCGCCCAACCCAAGCGTGGTGTTTACCAGGAAACGACCGCTGTCACTGGCCGCCTTACCTGCTTTGCCCTGGAGAAGCTGATTCAAGGCAACGGAAGGCGTACCAAGATTGACAAAGGCGTTGTGGATACCGCGCCGCGCAAAACGCGGAACCACCTTGGTGTACCCCTTGGCTATGGGGCGCAGAAAGATTCGATCTAAAAAATCATTGAACCCGAACATTCGTCGATTCAGTTTTTCATAAGGATCTGGCGCCTGGGCGTAGGCTCGTTCAGGCAGAACCAACATAGAAACGGGTGCAACCAGACTCATCGACAAGCAAAGCAGCCATTTGATTCCCTGCTTATTCATAAGATACATCTCCCTGCTTCTGGGCCTTTCTGCGAACTTCCGAAACCGTTTCATTCCAGTGACTACTCATCGACGATGTCCTTTTCCACCAAGCCATTGTACTTCTTTGGGCCTAACACTACATCGGCCCCACGGAGCGTTCTAAGGGTAGCCAACATTTTGGCTTCGACATCCTGAGTACTCAGCTGTGGCATCTCTTCATCCATTTGCGCAATCACCTCGCGCAACGTGCGCTCTTCGCCAAGCAGTGCAAGAAAGCGGCTGGTTGGGGCATCTGACTCTAAAAACCGAACTTTGTCCTTAGAATCGCGAAAGACAATCAGAAACGTGGGCTTTTGTACCAAGCCCTCTACTGTGGAGGGTCCAATGGTATGGACCGGCCATTGATAACCCAGCGACCAAATCAAGGGAGACACCACCCAATGGGAATCCATGAAATCGCCCGCAGGGTCCACCTGATCCCAGGGTAATTCCAGATCCGCCACATCCAGGGCGAGTTCTACCCACTCGTAATGGCACATTTCAAGTAGCCACGGCGGGTCGCCATGATCTTCCGCATTGGCTCGGGTGGATGACAGGAACTCCATGAATTCCTGAGGGATTTCCAGAAAGAAAGGCGAGGTTGCCTTGTGTCGGTGCAGGTAGTCGCGAACGATGGATTCCCAGCGTTCATCGTTGAACGTACTGCGCGTCACCGGAAAGGTATTTGAAAGAAAACTCTCTACATTGTTGTAAAGCAATTCGAGGTAGATCTTCATGCGGCGGGCTTCCAGGCCCTGCGGAATGCCATTCAGCTTTGGGTTGCGAACATGCGCCGTGAAGTCGAGCTGCATCTCGCGAAAGTCTGGCAGATTGCTACCCGGCTGAGACATTCTCAACCTCCCTGCCCCGGTAAACCTGCGCATCTCGTTCGGGCAAAGGTTTTGCTGGCAGGGTTGCCGCGCGGCGTTGGGCACCACGAATGCGCTCAACTTCCATTTTCAACGCCGGCAATCCAGGAAAGTTGAAGTCTCGCTCAAGCAGTGTCGGAAAAACACCATGCTCGGCGTACGCATGATCGAGCAGCTCCCAAACACCTTCGATAATCGGCGAGCCATGGGTATCTACCAGCAGATCTTCGGCTTCTTCAAAATGACCAGCGATATGACCATAGGCAATACGATCACTGGGGAGTCGACTAATGTAGTCAAAAGCATCGAACCCAAAGTTGGTGGCGTTTACGAATACGTTGTTCACATCAATGAGTAAATCACAGTCTGATTCGGCCACAACCGCATTAACAAACTCTATTTCGCTAAGCTCATCAGACTGAGCGACATAGGCTGAGACATGTTCGAGCACAATGCGACGTTCGAGAACATCCTGCACCTGCTTGACGCGATCAGCGACATAACGAACGGCGGCCTCAGTGAAAGGAATAGGCATCAGATCATACAGGTGGCCTTCATCGCCACAGTAGCTTAGATGTTCGCTATAGCAACGGACATCATAGCGGTCGAGGAACGCTCTGACCTGACCCAAAAAATCCATGTCGAGCGCCGCTGGCGACCCTATTGACAGACTGAGGCCATGACAAACCAGGGGGAATCGTTCTGCATAGCTTCGAAACTGTTTGCCAAACCGTCCACCAACCCCAATCCAGTTCTCTGGGGCCAGTTCAAGAAAGTCAAAATCGCTGGTGGTTGTTTGAGCAAGCTCATGCAGCAGTCCTCGGCGCAATCCCAGCCCGGCGCCCACAACAGGGTAGCGAGTAGCAGATTGAGTCTCATAGGAGTTGTCAGTCATACAAAAACATTCCTTTCCAGGTTCGTTCCCAGTCCTTCGAGGCAGCGTACGGCAAAAGGCCCAGGCGAAAAAAAAGAGGAGACAAAAAAAAGAGGCGCCGACGAATCGACCCCTCTTCTTTTACTTTTAAAGCAAGTCAGGGTCCGCCGCTAGACGAACCCTTCGAGCCCAGTTAGGCGCCGCACTTGCCTTCGCC
>CAZWMD010000056.1:0-1448 GCA_964634815.1 uncultured Pseudomonadales bacterium
CTGCGCAGCAAATCAATGACCGTTGAACGTTTGTTGTGGCGTTGGTGATAATCATGCAATGCAGAATAGCGGGACGGGTCCAACTGAGCGCGATCCATGAGTTGCAATGCCCATACCAGATACGCATCGGCGCTGGAAAAGTTCTCTCCAACCAGGTACTGGCGCTCTCTAAGATGATTATCCAATACTGCAAATCGTGGCGGGGCCAGTGTACGAACACGCTCCTTAACCTCTGCCGTCGCCTCCGGGTAAAACAGCACCCGAAAAATCTGCTTGTGAAGTTCGGTAGCGCAGAAACTGATCCACCGCAGTAGCTCATAGTAATCGTCTGATTCGGCGGGGATCTGCGTCATTGTTGGGCCGGCGTTTGCTTGTAGCCATACTAAAACCGCACTGGTTTCGCTCAGCAGCCGACCATTGGGTAACTGGAGCACCGATACTTGACCTAGCGGGTTCACATCAAGGTATGACCGCCCATCCTCTAAGCGCTTGTTCTTAAGATCAACATAAGCGAGGTCTAATTCGATACCGGCTTCGGCTGCTGCAATTCTTGCGGCCAACGAGCAGGCCATAGGCGCGTGATACAAAAGAGGTTTGGAAGTTGGCACATTTACCACCTTGTGGCTTCACAAGCGCAAACGATACCGTATCGCTAAAGCAATTTCGAAAAGCAGGCCCGGCCTTCGGTTAGCGTTTATTAAAGAACACTTAAGGAGCGACCGGGCTGATTAGCCCTCAATCGGCTACCAACCTTTGGGGCGCTTTTTCTTTTTGAAGGGTGTGCTCTTGCGGGAGGCGGGCTTGGCCTTTGACTGTGCGCCTGAGTTTCCGATCCGCGCAACGCGCGGACCAGATGACGTAGAAGCTGTGGCCTGTTGTGCAACCTCGGAGGTATTAGATGGAACCGCTATGGAATTGGTTTTTTGAACCCTAACTTCCTCTACCTCGGTCCGTCCCGGCGGGGGTGCCGTACCGAAATGCACTACGCCATTTTCATCCACCCACTTGACAATATTTTGAGCGTGCGCGTCTAAGGAAAAGAGCACAAACAGAACGACCAAGGGCATCAGCAGTATTTTCATGGAGAGCACACACTTAACAATAGGGTTGGAGCGTTCGACTACAAACTGAGGAGTTTGCTCCCTCGTGCTTGTGGCCGGCTTGTAAAGTGTGAACTGGGTCACGCTTTTTTTGTCGTTGCCAAAGCGTTTTCTATCGAGTGTTGCCAGATGCGAGCTGGTAATATCGAAGGACTCGAACGCTGACGGAAACAAGCTGGTGAAGCATAGATCAATCAACCCTGGATTGACCCTGGCTTTGGTGCTGTTATGTGGGGGCGTTGTCAGCGGCTGCTCAGGTGGTGGCAGCGGCGACGAGGATCAAGTTACGCCGACATTGCCTGATAGCAACTCAGCACCCGACTTCATGCCAGCAAGCCTCATCTCTGT
>CAZWMD010000056.1:1548-5040 GCA_964634815.1 uncultured Pseudomonadales bacterium
AATCGGGCCGCCTGTTTGTGATTGAGAAGACAGGCTTGATTCGAATTTTGGATATAGCTACCGGTGACATTGATCAGACACCGTTGCTTGATCTGTCGGCAACGATTACGACCAACGGGGAGCGCGGACTACTTGGATTTGCGCTTGCGCCAGATTTCCCAGACTCAGGTCAGTTTTACGTCAACACGACGAACTTGGCGGGTGATACCGAGATTCGTCGCTACGAACTGTCTGCGACCGATCCCGATCAGGCGGACCCGGCCAGCGAAGATGTGATTTTAACCTTTGCCCAGTTAGCGAGTAACCATAACGGGGGGTGGATCGGTTTTGGGCCAGACGGTTTTCTGTATATTGCATCTGGCGACGGCGGCGGTGCTGGCGACCCGGGTAACAACGGTCAAGACAGCTCAACCTTATTGGGCGCGATGCTGCGCATCGACCCGAGCGTTGATGATTTTCCTGCCGATGCCTCCCGCGACTATGGAATTGTTGCAACCAATCCGTTTGCCGATGCCGGGGGTGCACCGGAAATATTCGCCTACGGGTTGCGCAACCCCTTTCGCGCGAGTTTCGATCAGGCGACGGGTGACTTGTATATAGGCGATGTTGGGCAGGGAGAGATCGAAGAGATCAATCGAATTCCCAGCGGCAGTGCTGGGTTGAATTTTGGGTGGAACATCCAGGAAGGCACCCAAGTGTTTAACGGTGGGCCAACCTTCGGGTTAACTTCACCGATTGCGCAGTATTTTCACGGCTCTGGTCCTCTAGAAGGTAACTCCGTAACCGGCGGTGTAGTGTACCGTGGGCCAATCGAACAGCTCCGTGGGCTTTACATTTTCGGTGACTTTGTTTCTAACAACATTTGGTCTGTTGATGCGGCCGTCCTCAACGACGGAACAACGCTTGATGCAAACACCTTCACCGTTCTAAACGATCAGTTTACGCCGGATGTGGGTAGTTTCGATGGAGTTACCAGCTTTAGTGAAGACGCCCTTGGCAACGTGTACATCACAGATATAGATGGAGAACTCTTCGTCCTTGAAACCGAATAGATTTACGCTGGATAAATCTGGTAGAACTTACCCATCAAGTTGCACAAGAATTACACACGAATCTATCCAAGGTTGAGCACGATGAAAACGTTACCTCATATTAGTCTGCTGTTGGTTGCGATGTCTGTAGGCTGCGCGGTTGTAGATTCTGACACTGCTGCGGAACCGGCTTTGCCGAGCTCCGGCTCGATCCTGTTTTTGCGGGGTGAAGAACAGATTGCTGCATTTCGAGATCAGAATGAGCAAACCGGTGCCCGTCGTATCCCTGCCGCTAGCGTGCCACTGGCATTGCCAACTGCGAAAAACCCTCTGCCAGCGCCTATCGTTCGTATCGGTGGTACGGATGTTGCCGTTGAGCAGCTGATGCGCGAGCGTCGCATCGCTGGTTTGTTGGTCGTAAAAGACGGTGCAGTGCTGTATGAAAACTATGAGTTTGGCAACGATCGTGATAGCCGCTGGATCTCGTTCTCAGTCGCGAAAAGTGTGGTCGCCATGTTGATTGGTGCTGCGCTTGAGGACGGCTATATCCAGAGTGTTGACGAGAAGGTCACGGACTATCTGCCGCGTCTGAAGGGCTCATCTTATGATCAAACGACCATTCGGAACTTGTTGCAGATGGCCTCTGGGGTTGCGTGGAATGAAGACTATACCGATCCAGACTCTGATGTTGCCAGTGTTGACTACGCAACGCTGCCGCTCTACGAGCAGCTACGTTTTAAGGAGCGGGTTGCCTTGCCAGGTGAGAGATTCAACTACAACACCGCCGAAACCAACCTTGCAGGAACGCTTTTGCGATCAGCGGTTGGAAACAATCTATCCACCTATCTTTACGAAAAAGTGTGGCAACCCTTTGGTATGGAGGCCGACGCGTACTGGCAACTCACTGAGCTGGGCGGCGGTGAGTTTGGGGGCTGCTGTATCAATGCAACGTTGCGTGACTACGCTCGACTGGGTCTTTTTGCATTGGCAGATGGCAAGCTCGCCGACGGTACCCGGATATTGCCCGAAGGCTGGATGGCAGAATCCACGGCGCCTTCGAAGGGGTTCGATGGCTATGGCTACTTTTGGTGGCTGGGTGGCAATGGCAGTTACCAGGCGTCCGGAGTTTTTGGTCAGGCGATCTATGTTAATCCTGAAGAAAACCTAGTGATAGCGGTACACAGTGCCTGGAATGCCGCTGATGATGACGAAGACTTTGATATGCTCGATGAGTTGTTTGCCGAATTAGTTGAGGCTGCGCGATCGCGCTAGCCTGATGGTTGCGTCATGATTAGGTGGACAGGAAGAATAACCTGTCTAGCGAGAGCTGATTGATTGACGCGAACCCTTACTGCGATGGCAGAACCAAGAATTACTCTTTGCGTATCAAGTTAGCAGAACCGCCAACTGGCTGATCTTTGTTGTCGCTAAGGTATTGTTGCACCAGGCTACTGATGCGAACCAACATCGCGTTGTCACTACCGCCAAATGACCAGGCACCGCCATAAGCAGCCGCTCGCTGAAAGAACTGCGGCTTGGCTATAATCTTGCCGCTGTCTTTGTCTGTCAGCGTGACATGCATCAACACCGCTGAGCTTCCCCCTGCAGCCCCCGTCCAGAAACGCTTGCCGCCTGAGACAAATTTCATTTCGGTAACCACAGGCTCAATCAGCAAGGTCCTGCCGTTAGTGCCCTCCGCGCTCCAGTCATTCAACATCTGGTCTACGTTCTTGTTCCAGTTTTCCTGCACTTTTACCAGAGCGATGGTATTGGAGTTGGTGTCCTGACCTTCAGCCAGCTTTATTTGGCTAACCTCGTAGTTTTGAAAACCGCCCAGTGCTTCAGCCGGCGGTGGGTTGGTATCGCTAGTAGGGGCAATATTTGTGACACAACCGCCGAGTAGCAGGCCGATAGCGACAGACAAAAACCATCGAGTAAGGCGATTGGGGAAGCGGATAATTAGGTTCGTTCGGGTCGTAGTCAGATGCATGGTTCCCTCCATAAGTAGTGCATCGAAAGTAAGCCGAGTATAGACGCCCTTAGTGCTTTTGGGGCATTTTTAAGGCGATAGCCAATTAGGTCATCTGGCGGTGTCTTTTCGCGCACAGCCTGTGGAGTGGAAAGCGAGGGCTGATATTTCGATCTGCGATCCAGTACGATGCGTTTTTGCAGGCGTAGCAGCCCTTCGCTATGCGCAGTTTTACAACACAATCAACCAAGAGATCTAAATGTCTATCACACTCTTTTATGCACCGATCGCATGCTCATTGGTTCCTTATGTCGCGCTACTTGAAGCTGGAGCCCAGTTCGATGTAAGGGTTGTTAACTTTCTCAAAGGCGAACATCTTCAAGACGAGTATTTGAAAGTGAATCCCAAGCACAAAGTACCGGTGCTGGCCGTTGATGATATTCCGCTGACCGAAAACGTTGCTATTCTGCAATGGATTGCGCAGCAGTACCC
>CAZWMD010000056.1:5140-9123 GCA_964634815.1 uncultured Pseudomonadales bacterium
GATATCTATTTCTTCTGGTGCTTTCGTCGTGCGCTTAGTTTTGGTGTCGACCTGTCGCAGTACGTTGCATGCAATGCGCACAATGCGCGGATAGCTGCTCGCGATAGTGTGGCAGAGGTCTTGGCGTTCGAAAAACAAACACTGGCGGAGTGGGCAGCTGCCTAGAGTCTCACAAGCCGTTAAAGGAATTCTTGCCTGCGATCACGCCAGGCGCGTCTCTCTAATTATGAACAAGTTTAGATATTGCCCGATGTGCGCCAAACCTCTTGTTGAGCGCACAGCTAACCGAATCGAATGCGACGCTGGCTGCGGATTCGTAAACTACGATAATCCGACACCGGTGGCAGCAATTGTCGTTGAATACGAAGGGAAAATTGTTTTTGCTCATAACAGCGGGTGGCAGCGAGATTTCTATGGAATTATCACTGGCTTTGTAGACCATCGTGAATCTCCCGCAGATTGTGCCGTCCGTGAGGTTAAAGAGGAATTGAATCTCGATGCAGGACCGCCCACTCTGATAGGCGTCTATCCTTTTGAACAACTCAATCAAATAATTATTGGTTACCACGTCACTGCAACAGGCAGCATCACACTAAATGAAGAGCTTGATCGCTATAAACTGCTAGCGCCCCGAGAGTGTCGAGCGTGGCCAACGGGGACAGGCTACGCTCTACGCGACTGGCTAAGGTCGCAGGAGATAGAGCCGGAGATGATTGAGCTCCGGTAATCAGAACCCGGCGCCAGTCCCATCTCGGTTTTACCTCCTGCAGACGTTGAGCGAGAAACGGCGCTCCTCTACCAATCAGACCATTGCTCTGTTGCTTGCTGGTAACCGTCTGGAATTTGTCCAGGCTCCAATGGCAGGTCGGTACCGAAATACTCGTTGTTCAGCGGATCGACGTAATAATTGTTGGCGCCGGCGTCGACCTCAAAGCTGGAATCACCGTAGCTGTTTGGGCTGTTAACGACTGTCCGGTCCTGAATGTAACGGCTAAACTCCTGGCTCTGCCGGTAACTCGCATCCTGGCCGGCCTGCCAGGTCTGATTGTAGGTGTCAAAGGCTGCTGATTGATCCGCCATGGCTCTCTGGTGTGCATTAAAGTTGTTGTTCATATCCGCCATCCGCTGCTGATGCCGCTGGGTACTGAGTCGGGTCTGCTGATTCCAATGGTCAATGTTGCGTTGCGTTTGTTGCGCCAGTTGCGCCTGCCGCTGGCTGCGTTGTTGTCTATCGTTGGCTAGCCACTCGGTATTGATATCCATCGACAGGTACGTCCTGTTGAACAGCTCAGCTGCACTGCTGTGGGCATTTTCTCGGTCCGCTTTGGTTGTGAATCCAGATACAAATGCAACCCACATGGTTTTATCTGGCGCCGAGAACTCGGTGGAGACCCACAGCTCACCGCTGTGGCCCGCAAATTCGAAGCGGGTCTTTTTTGTGGTTTCGTTTGGGCCCGGGCTATGGCCCAGTATTTGGAAACCGGGCTGATTGCCATAGCGCCGCCGGGCGTAGTCTTCGGCGAATTGTTGCGCAGGCTGGAAGGGCATGATGACGATGCCGTCTTGCAGGAGGTAGTTCGCATAGGATTCCCTGGCCTGCTGAGGTGGGAGTTGCAGAAACTGCAGAAATTGTGGGGTCGGTGGGACATGAAAAGTAGGTACGTTGGGATCGCCAAGGAAAAAACTGATGGCGCCATCCGGCGAGCGACTGTTGGCCCAGGCACGCGGCAGCTTTAGAGTGCCCGGGGGACGCATTATTCCCAGAGCATTTTGCCAGCCGTCAGGCATTTCCAGGCTAAACGCTCGTTCAGCGGGTTCAATTTGTTTGCTGAAGCTGGGACCCGCGGCTGCCACCGGATTGAAAACAATGGCCAGGCCTACCAGGGTTAAGACGCCAAGGGTGATCCAAAGGGTCGTGCGCATGCCGATCTCCAGGAAAAATGGGTGCTCCTGTATATGCGGTATCAAGGGCGGGATTGGGTCAAATCCGCTGGCCGTGAACATAGCTCAATAAAGATGGCGTATTCTTGCCAGTAACGTTCTGGCTTCTGCTACGGCGTCTCTGGGAACGGGAATTGGCACAAAGGAAGGTGACTCCGATCCATTCTCGCCAGTTGAAAGGAACTTGAAAACAAGGGTCGACTGTCTTTCGTCTTCCTCAAGTTCGATGTGATCGAGGTGATAACCGAATATTTGGTAAGGGCGAAAGACGCCCATGAAGTAAACGCCTTCGAGTCCGATAATTGCGGGGCTCGGAGAATTCCTGTTGATCAGCCAGAAAAACCAGGATGTCATTCTGGCTACGTTGCCAAACAACTCACCCAACAGCGTGCAACAAACCAGCGCGACCACAGCGTAGAGAACGGGAATGCCGATGAATGGCATAACAACGGAGATAATCCCTCCTAACATTAGTCCAATCCAGAAGCCGGTCCATGAATGATTGGAGGCTCGTTTCTGGCGATACCTGATATAGGTTTCCCATTCCTGGGGTTGGTAAGTCCAATGCGCGAGATACGTACCGGCTTTCAGGCGCGACAACTTACTGTGCATAAAGACGTCATAGGTGTAAGTCAGCAAGCCAACAAATAGTGCTGTACCGCCGAGAATTGCCAAGTTCTCGATCCTGTTCTCGATTCCCACGTTACTCAATTGATTGGACGCCAATTGCTGCCCTAGCATGACGAACAGGAGCGCACCCCCAGCGAAGCATGCGAGTCGGATTTTTCGAGGAAGGCTGGGAAGTCGATCGGTGATCGGCTCATTAGGTTCGGCATCAGGGTAGTGGGCGTTGGACATCTGTTTTTGGTCTTGATACTTGAATAGTCCCTTTGAGAAGAATAACCCGCCTTCGGTTGTCGGGTGCGCTGGGGTGTCCGACGAGGCGAGTCTTGGGGCTGGGTTTTCGTATGAGGTTGAGTATCTTGTTGATGAGTTTCGGCGCGGCGGTTGGACTGGTTGGGGGCTCTGCGTGCCTGGACCACGTCCACTAATTTTGCTGACTAAGCAACAAATTCGGCGACCAAACTGACGTTCAGGAGCAACACACAATTCGAACAACTCCCTTAGAGCTTGAGCCACTGTGTGTGCGAAAATTAGTCCCAATTTGCTCGTGATTAGAGCTGAGTTTGCCCAGGAGAAAACTGTGTTTCGCCGCATTGTTCCAGCGATGCTGATTTTAGCTAGTGCCCTGACGCAGCCGGTATTCGCTGACCCATTGCTGGCTGCAGCCGTGCTGCCCAACAGCCGGGCGACCCAAACTGGCAACACAGTCACGGCCTTTGCCACCATCGTCAACTCGGGCACCTCCGCAGGAGAAGCTTGTGGCATCACCCTTAATGCCCCACAGCCGATCACTTTTGGCTACCAAACCACCAACAGCGTAGACAACAGCTTAACCGGCTCACCTAACACCCCGGTAGATCTTCCTGTTGGCGCCGGGCAGAGTTTTGTCATGAGTTTTACCATGACCGGAACCTTTGCCAGTGAGGACATTCAACCGGTATTTTCTTGCCGCAATGGCGGAACCGCTGCTGTGCTCTCCGGCATAAACACCATTCTGCTGACCTCGTCCGAGGAGAACATTCCGGATCTGGTTACCCTGGTTGCCACGGTTGAAAACAGTGGTTTCGCGGAGATACCCGGCGTGAACGGCACGGGAGTGTTTTCGATAGCTTTGAGCAACGTTGGTGAAACCGGAGATATAACTGTCACCGCCGACGCCGGCCCGCGCGGCCCCGGCGTGAACGTTCTGCTATGTGAAACCAACTCTGAAACCGGCGACTGTATAAATCCCACAACGCCTGATACGTCGGTGTTTACGACGGCTTTTGCAGGCTCAACGCTAACCTTTGCGACCTTTGTTCAGGGCAATGGTGAGTTTGTTGCAGAGGATGCTGTGCAAAACCGCGCCTTCGTCCGGTTTGTGAGCTCAGGCGTAACTTCGGGCTTAACCAGTGTGGCATTTCGAACAAGCGATCCCA
>CAZWMD010000056.1:9223-27805 GCA_964634815.1 uncultured Pseudomonadales bacterium
CCTGATCCCGTTCCTGATCCCATAGCTGACCCTGTTCCGGAGCAGACACCGTCCGCCAGTTTTCAAGTGTGGGCCAATAATGGCGGCGACAAGGTTCTTAAGGAGGAGATCCGCTCTTATACAGACGGAGATGTTTTTAATTCTGTCTGGGACGGCACAACCATCCGTGCCTTCGGTGCCCGTAACGAAGTTGTCGCGTTTAACGTGGTGGTCGACAACAACGGCGCAGACCTGTCCCAAGTGTCTGTGGAGTTTTCCCGGCTCGAAAACGACAATTTCGCCATCGAAACAACCAACACAACTACCGCTTCATTGTTCGATTGGAACGCACGGCCCATAGAAGTGTTCGCTGTGGGTTACCTAAAGATTCTTGGACTGTCGCGCATTGGCTTTCAGTGGTACGACGAAACGCATATTCCAGAAGGGATGCGTCGACCTTTTGATAACTTTCAGCCGGCTGCCCCTGCCGTGGGGCGCGGGTTGTGGGAAGACCGTCCAAATCACAACAAATCCTACCCGGACATTGCAGAACCTATTGAGATTCGCGGTTCGGTGCCGGTTGCCAGCGGCAACTCGCAGAGTTTCTGGGTTGATGTCTACATAGGCAAAGACACACCTGCCGGAGTTTTAACAGGAACCCTGGGTGTGAGAATTAACGGCGTGCTGGAGCAGACTATTCCTGTTGAGCTGCTGGTTGCTGATATCACACTGCCCGATGAGCGTGTGGCAAAGGCCATGGTGCACATAGAAGGCGGGCCGATTGCCTCCCGCCATTTCCTGGGTCGCCTGGGGGGGATTCTTTCTGACGACCAGGAGCCACGCTATCGTCAGATTGTAGATAACCACTTTAAGCTTGCCTGGCGCCATGGCATATCCCTGATCGATCTGAACCAACTGGTGCCAGAGAAGCGGCAACCCGTTGATCGGCCAAACGAAGACTGGTTGACGCGGCTCACTGGCGGCGCTTATACGGCGGCCGAGGGCTACGTTGGACCCGGCCAGGATCTGCCTCACGATGTGTTCAGCATTGGCAGTTACACCCAATGGGCGTTCTGGTGGGACCTTCGGCGCTTCGACCCTGAAGCGGGTGACCTGTTTGATCCTGGCGCGCCTCTTTCAGAGTTACGCAGGGAGCTCGAGTTTCGCACTGACCAGTGGGAAACCTGGTTTCAGACCAACGCGCCAGCCACCAAACGATTTCTGTACGCGGATGACGAGCCGTCGTTTTCATTTGAGCCTACAGGAACACGCCGACCGATTGATTTTGCCAACCAGGTCAGCCAATTTGTCGCAGAAAATCCAGGCCCCGGCGGCAACCTGGATACGCTTGTCACTTTCTCGCCCCTGGAGTACGACAACGAACTGCCAGTCACGAACATACTGGGGACGGTGATTGCCCAGGGCCAGACTGACCGCTGGGAAGCGGCGACGGGGGCGCTCACCGCAGACCCAAACCGTAATTACTTGATGTACAACGGCCAACGCCCGGCATCGGGTAGCTTTGTTACTGAAGATGATGGCATTGCTCTTCGTGAACTTGCCTGGGGCCAGTACAAGCTGGGTATCCCTCGCTGGTTTTACTGGAACGGGAACTACTGGAATAACTTTTTGGGTGGGGAGTCAACGCGCAACCCGGCAGACGTCGATCCAACGGCCGCACAATTTCGCTTTCGTACCCGCACCAACGTTTTCAAAAGTGCACACACTTTTGGCAGACACACAGAGCGCGATCCGATTGGTGGTGAAGGGGGAGGGTTCAACTACTCTAACGGTGATGGCGTGCTTATGTACCCCGGAACTGACCTGATATTCCCGGAAGAGAGCAGGGGTATTGATGGACCAATAGCGTCACTGCGCATGAAACACTGGCGTCGCGGTATCCAGGACGTGCAATACCTTTCGCTAGCCATGGAGGTCGATCCTGCGGCCACCCAGGCAATCATCGATTCAATGGTACCTGCGGCGATGTGGGAGATTGGTGTGACGGATGAAAACGATCCGAGCTTCGTGAATTTGCCACCAAGCTGGTCGAATGATGCAGACCTGTGGGAACGCGCCAGAGCACAGCTCATCAACATTATTTTGGGTTCAGAAGTTGTTGATGTTAGTGGCTTTTAGCCCCTAGCCGGATATATCAGCATTCAATCTATTGCTACCCTTAAAAATGGGTAGTGCTGCAATCACCGCAATGAGCACCAGCCCGGCGACACTAATAAACCACGACTCAATATCCTTCGCAGCAACACTGCCGACCAACATTGCTATCAGCGCAGCATGATAGAGCAGACCAAACGCACCAAAGATCGAGGCAGTAATTTTTGTGCTTAGGCTGGCCAGGTTATTAGTCTGATAAAGCGGCATTGCCACCAGCAGACCAAATACGGCGTACAGCCAAAAACCCAGGTAATCAAAGGATGTGTACAGTGAAAACGGGATAGACACATTCAGCAGGGGAAGTAGCTGTGCTGCCATAGCACCACCGGTGGCGTCGTTGGCAATGGCCTCTGCCAGCAACGGTATTGTCCATACCGCAATGAATTTGGGAATGATGAACGCAACAACAGACAGCAGCACCACAGTTGCAGCGATACAAGCCCGCAGCGGGTTTACTTCGCTGATGCACCACGCAATTGCAAGGAACACACCAGACAAACTGAGCATTGCAGCAATCTGATTAATCCAGCCAAGAATGAACAGTTGCCGGTTTTCCATCAGCCACGCCACCCGGTCAGACGGCAGCGCAGAATAGCCCGATGGAACATCCAGCGGTAACAGGAAGGTAATGATCGTTGTCACAAGAGCGATTACCGCAGACCACAGGCCAAAGCGGCAGATTTGCTCGTGGAGAGTTTCTTTTGTTGTCATCGTTATTCACCAAAGCCTTGGTCAATGAACTGCAGTACCCGGTCGCGAACAGCAGCGCCGTCTGCTTCCCAGCGTCTGCCAGTCCCCATAAAAATTGTGCTGCCTTCCAGCAACGACATCAGGCACAGCGCGTCCGCCCGCGGTGCATCACTTTCAGCGACAGCCAGCGCATCTTCCAGCAACGCAACGTAACCGGCATAAATATCCTCAACCAGATCAGACACTAATGGCTCTACCTGTTGCATTGCCCAGAGTTGCGGCCACAACCGATCGCTAAACAACGACCGGCCGGGCGCATCGTCCAGAACAAACACCACAATCTCGCGCAGGCTGGGTGTTCCATCTTGTTGCAGACGTTCAAACGAGGCCTGATAAGACTCAGCGATGTAACCAACCAGCTCACGCCACATCTCATCCGAAGTGCGGAAGTGGTACTGCAGGGCGCCCAGTTTCATGCCAACGGCTCGAGCAAGCGCCCGCATGCTGAGGCTTGCATAGCCCTCGTCGGCAATCATCTCTATCGCCGTTTGCAGAATTTCCTGTTTGCGCTCAGACATGAACTGCCGTTACTCCATCCCGGTTAGAACGCCACCTGTCATGTGACATGTGGCGCGCGATACTATAGCCTAGTCGCCTGTCACTTGACATGTTTATCATTTGGAGACGGCAATGCCAGCAAAGATCACCAGGCGCGATCTTCTCAACGGCGCGGCAATAAGCGCCGTTGGCTTAGCCGCTCACGCTATGGAATCGCTCGGGGCGCCTCCAGCAACGGTGGGGCTAGACGTGAAAACGGCCCCGTTGCCCGCCATCGGCGGCACCCACTATCCGCCGACACTGACCGGGATGCGCGGCAGCCATGAAGGGTCGTATGAAGTGGCGCATGCCCTGGCATGGCGGGGGGAAAAACCGGCAAGCTATACAGAACTCGACGAGCACTATGACCTGGTTGTGGTGGGCGCAGGCATGAGCGGGCTGGCAGCGGCCTGGTACTACCGGAAGCACATGGGCGACTCCGCCCGCATTCTGATACTCGATAACCACGATGACTTTGGCGGCCATGCAAAACGCAACGAGTTTCATCACAACGGTGAAATGGTATTGAGCCTGGCCGGCGCACAAAATCTTGAAAGCCCGGCCGAGTACAGCAGTGAAGCCGCGCAGCTACTGGCAGACATAGGCATCGACGAGAACGCGCTTGAGCTAATGGCTGCCAATACTCCCGACGACTACGTGCTTGGTGGCAAGCTCAACGCTGATGTTGGCATGACAGTGCCCAAGGGGGATGCGCGCGTGACGCTGGGAGGTCACTGGCTAAAGTTCATGCACGGCAGAGGGAGTTATCAACAAGCCGTAAAAGAACTTCCACTGGCTGAAAGTGAACAAGCCAGGCTCAGCGCCTTCTTTGGTGGCGAGCGAGACTATCTTGATGATCTGTCACTCACAGAAAAGTACGATTACATAAACTCGGTAAGCTACAACCAGTTTTTGGTTGAGCGCGTAGGGCTGGCTAGAGACACCTTGCCCATTCTCGACGCCCACTTGCTGATCCTCAACGGTCCTTCTGGCTGGAATCACACGGTGTATGAGGCCATTGCCAGTGGTATGCCCGGCTTGCGCGCGCTGGGTTGGCTGGCAAATCTAACGGATTCGCTTGGCGCCTTTTTCATCGACAGCCTCCTGGAGACGCGAATGTTCCCGGACGGTAATGCGTCAGTTGCGAGGCTGTTGGTGCAAAAGCTAATCCCCAGTGTTGCGCCTGATATGCGGGGGTTTGAAGATGTGGCCGTCGCAAAGTTTGACTACAGTGCGCTTGATAGACCTGATCAGCCGAGTCGAATGCGGCTAAGTAGCACGGTGGTTGGAGTAAGGAACGTCGCTGATGGCAAAGCCGTGGAAGTTGACTATGTGCGGTTAAACAACGGGTCGTCTGAACCCCAACGGATAAGAGCGAAACACTGTGTGCTGGCCTGCTATAACAACCTGATCCCTCACCTGTGCCCAGACATGAGTGATGCCCAAAAAACCGCTCTCGCCTACAACGTTCGCGCCCCCTTTGTGTACGCCAATGTACTGCTCGACTCAGGTCTTGCCTTTGCCAAGTTGGGTCTTACCTTCACCCACTGCCCATATGACCCCTTCCAGTGGGTAAGTGCCGCACCCACCATGGCGGTGGGGGGGTACAAACCGCCAAATGAGCCAACCGACCCTATGGCCGTATTCATGATGCAATCACCAACACCCGCAAAAGGCGAGCCGGGGACTGCGCGTGACTTGTTCCGTCAGGGGCGTCACAAACTCTACGCCACATCGTTTGAAGCATACGAGCAGGATATCCGTGATCAACTACAGGCGATGCTTGGCAAACACGGCTTTGATCACGAGCGCGACATCAAGGCGATCACCGTGAACAGAATCCCGCATGGCTACGCCTATACCTATTTGGGGCTGGATGATCCCGAGTGGGAACCCGGCCAGGCGCCACACGAAATTGGCCGCGCACAATTTGGCCGCATATCCATTGCCAACTCAGACTCGGAAGCGCGAGCCTATATGGACGCCGCTTTTGATGCGGGCTGGCGAGCCGTTAAGGAGCAGCTGGAAGTGAGCTGAAAGCGCGTCGTGTGTTGACCGAGTAAGACTGAAGCGTTGGCGATATTGACAATGCTTGTTCGAGATCGTGGATCACATCATCGACTCGCTCCAGCCCGATTGAAAGGCGCACCAACCCTTCGCTGATGCCATGCAAAGCACGCTCGTCACTCTCACTTCAGGCTCTGACGTAGTTTTGTCTCGGCTTAATGGATGTTCAATAAACGTACTCGCCAGACCGAATCGACAGATTCGAACAAATTGGTGCTGGTTCGATCAATAGCTGAACCCTATGATGGTGTTTCAATATTGTGCTGAACCCGGCATGTTTAGGAAGCAAAACAAGCGAATTGATGCTGGCAGTATTGCACTCAAACGACCGCTATGTGACGTATCGTTTAGTGGAGCCTTGCCATGACGCCTGATATCAGTGTAATTATGCCCGCTCACAATTCGGCTGTACGCAACGTTGGCGCCCGCTTGCGACGCAGGGTGATGTTGCTTCAAGCTAAAGCCAGGTGCTGGCTAAGGTGAACAGCATTCTCCAATTACCACGTTCTATTTTGTTGCCCATCGGCATTACTGGCCAACAGGTTGATCTGTTCTCGGGGTTAGTGAGCAGGGAGCTCAAGCTCCTCTACAAGCGCTCCAAACTGGGTATGGCCTGGACACTGATTAAGCCGCTCATGCAACTGGCTGTCTTTTATCTTGTGTTTGGAACCTTTCTAAGTACTGATATACCCAATTTCGCCTCTTTCCTGTTCACTGGTCTCATCGCGTGGACCTGGTTTCAAAGCGCGCTCACCGAAGCGACCAAGTCTCTGGTAGTAAACGAGACGTTACTAAAGCAGCCAGGTTTCCCGCCTGCAGTGTTACCGCTGGTGTCGATTGCCTCTGGATGTATCCACTTTTTGTTGTCGTTGCCGGTGCTGTTGACGTTTCTTTGGATGGAAAACGTCAAATTCAATATGGCCGTATTTGCCTTACCTCTGGTTATGTTTGTGCAAATCGTTTTCACAGCGGGTTTAGCTTATCTCACTGCCTCCTTTAACGTGGTTTTCAGAGACGTTCAACACACACTCGTTGTGGTTCTGCAAATGCTGTTCTATTTGTCAGGCATTTTCTACACCAAAGATCTGGTACCAACGAGTTACCAAATCTATTTCCAGTTAAATCCCATGGTTCATATCATCGCGGCCTATCGCGCGATCTTTATTGAGGGCAATTGGCCAGACTGGAGTAACCTGTTTCTGATTGGTGTTTTGTCTTTTTTGTTGTGCCTTATCGGCTACAGACTGTTCAGGCGGCAAAGCGTCCGCTTTGTAGATGAGCTTTAACTAAACATGGAACGATCGGTACGGTTAAAGGTGGAAGATGTTGGAAAGCGCTATCAGAAATCCAACAAGATGCGGCCACACACGTTAATGCAAGCTGCCTTGAACGGTTTCCCGAAAAAGTATAAGGCCGAAAGTTACTGGGCCCTGAGAAAAGTCAGTTTTGAGCTGTCTGCTGGTGAAGCGCTTGGGGTGCTCGGCCATAACGGCGCCGGCAAGTCTACGCTTCTTCAATTGCTTGGGGCGGTTACTCTGCCTGAGGAAGGGCGTATCAGCACGTTCGGTAGAATAGGAGCCTTGCTGGATCTTGGGGCCGGATTTCATGGTGAACTCACAGGCGAAGAAAATCTGGAGGTCGCTGGATTGATCGCCGGAATGACCAGGAAAGAGATCCGTGAACGCCGGGACGAGATCGTGGAATTTTCTGAGTTGGCAGACATCATTGACAATCCTTTGCGAACCTACAGCACTGGCAGTCGTATGCGTCTCGCGTTTGCGGTTGCAGTACATAATGATCCGCAGCTTCTTCTGGTTGACGAGCATCTTTCTGTCGGCGACGTCTCTTTTCGACGCAAGTGCATACAACGTATTTTGGAACTGAAGAACAACGGTTGCGCCATTGTGTTTGTCTCGCAGAATCCCCAACAGATTCTGGAAATTTGTGAGACCGCGCTGCTGCTGGACAAAGGACAGGTCGTTCAGCTTGGGCCTGCTGAAGACGTGGCTAATCACTACATACGCCTGTCCGGCCGAAGGGGTCTTGGGGAAACCGATCTTGCTTCCAGCGGATCCGGAGAGGCAGCGATCAACAACGTCAAGCTAGCACTATCGCCATTTATGTTAGATGCCGGTGCTCCACTCAAGATTAGTATTGACTACAGCGTCCGTCGACCACTGCAGCAGATTGCTTTTGGAATTCGTATCGTCAACGCCAATGGTCTGGTGGTATTCGACACAAACACCAGGCAAGCCAAGGCAATGAGTGAACTCGAATGCGGCCCGGGGAGCGCAACACTCTTCATAGATCGACTTGACCTAGCTAGCGGTGAGTACTCTGTGCGATTCACCGCGTACGACTGCATCAACGACCAACCGTATGCTTATGGTGAAAGTTCACAAGCCTTAATCATCAATACCCCAGGCAGCAGTCAAGGTTTGCTGGTGCCACCCTGTCGCTGGTCGATCAATTCGTCGAGCTAAGCCTGCGCTGTTCTGCTATTCGGTATTGCGGACAATCATCTCGACCTCACCGCAACACCGGTACCCCCCCGAATTACACCACCCTCATCTACAAACTCCAGAACGATTCGATTTCCCACTGGATCAAATGGCACTTCCGAGCGCTCATTGATGAATACTGCAAAGCTGGGTGAGGCGCCTTCTTCGATAAACACATCCACTGTGGGTTGTGGCGCTGTGGAGTTTATGCACTGGCCTGTGGCTGTATCGGTTTGGCAGACGTTGAGTATCACGTCAGTGTCGGAGCTCGGTTGAACGGTGAGAACTCCAGACACTCCTACGTTAGCACTCGCTACGGCAAAGGCACCGACACCGTTTGCCAGCTCGACCACACCACCCCCGGCAACCGTTGCAGAGATGGCGATCATGTCTGGTGTGGGTGTAACAGACGCCTGTAACCGGAACGTGTTAATGCCTGGCAAGCTCACTGCGGAGTTACGCTGTGCACAGATAAACTGCAGGGCGAGATCCTGATCGAGCATTGCGTTGGGCTGAAGCGTAAAGACAAAGCTCTGAAACCCGCGCGGCGGTATGGTTGCGGCTGGGTTCAACTCACCAACAGGTTCATTGGTTGCAGGATCGGTTTGCTGGTAACGGAACTGCGCATCCACAGCCCCTATAGGGGCAAAGCCACAAGCACTTGCAGGCTGGTCACTGTCGTTAATAATGGTTGCGAACGCACTGGCAACGTCACCCACTGCGACGGAACGACTGAGCGGTAGTACTGATGCAAACAGATCGCTGCCAGCAGCGCCGGTCGGAGGAAAGCTCGTGGCATCAGCCGGGTCAGTTCCGGCCTGTGTTTCTGCGAGATTTGAGACGCCATCACCATCGGCATCAGAGAGCGCATCCGAGCTGTTGAACGGATCAAGTCCCGCAGCAAGCTCGATGGCATCCGGCATTCCATCGTTGTCATCGTCTGCGTCTATGTCGTTGGCCATACCATCGCCATCACTATCTGCCGTCACGGTTGGATCGCCACCTTGGGATACTTCGAACCCGTCACTCAGTCCATCGTTGTCTGAGTCGGCTGCATTGGGGTTGGTGCGGAACTGAAATTCCTCTGTATTGCTCAGGCCATCTGCATCAGGATCGACTGACGCATCATTACTGCCTACTACCAAGCCAAAGGCGGTTTCCCAGGCATCAGGCAAGCCATCGTTATCCGTATCGGTGGCATCGGCTACCAGTGATAGCACCTGAATTCCCCGCACGCTATCGATTAAGGCTGGCGTTGTGCTTCGTGCATCGAGTGTAAATGCCGCTTCGGTATCAAACAGCTCACTGCCGTTGAATCGACCGCGAACCACAAATTCGACGCTCTGTCCTGCATCAAGCGCTGGCAGCAGGCAATTCACGGAATTGTCGAGTACCCCACAACCAGTTGGTGCGCCAACAAGTTCCAAGGCCTGAAATTCAGTGTCGGGTTGCGAAATAGCAATGGCGTTCGCGCGCAATCCTGTACCCGTTTCTGGCTGAAGGTTGGTGAGCATCACCGAGAATTCAACGGTTGCCCCGTGGGGCACAGATTCTGATGCGCTAGCCACATTCAGATCGAGCACCACCAGGTCTTCCACAACAACAGAGAAGTCTTCACAGCCACCCTGAGTATCAGCGTTCCACAAACAAAACTGAACATCCTTCGTGCCTGTAGTTTCATACACATGTTGCGCGGTAACACGACCTGTTGTGCTTGGAGGGAAGGGAGCGTCTACAACCACTCCTTCAATGCGAGCGTTCTCGCCTTCTCCCACAAGGCCGATAATGGGCTCTTGTACGCCGTCACCCCAGCTCACTAGCGCAAGATACCCATCCTCCCCATCATCGAAGAACTGGCCGTTCAGCGTGGCTGGAAATCCGCGTCCGATTTTTTGATTAAGGCCGACGTTAAGCAGGCGTGGCAGATCGTTCACAGCGGTAACCTCAAAGGTCAGCTCAGCCGCTTCAGAGTCGGCCACACCGTCGTTCACAACAAACTCCAGGCTATCGACGCCTGAAAACTCGGGGTTGGGGGTATAGGTTCTTGTCGCGCTTCCATCAGCACTTGATAGCTGGCCAAATCGTGGTGGTCTTGTCACGCGAAAGCTCAGGGTATCCAGGCCATTAAAGTCCACACCCACAATACCGTCAGGGTCTTCACCACGCAGAGTGAAATCGACGTTACTGTCCTCAACAAGCGTGAGTGTTTGAGCAATGGCATTTGGCGGTCGAAAATTTCGGTTAACCGTTATGCTCGCAAGAGCTGCATTGCTGGTCGAAAGCCCATCACTTGCAACAAATTCAAAGCTGTCTGTGGTGCTGTGAGTGTCTGTATTGGAGACATAGGTTACCGTTGCGGAGTTGTCCGTTATGTCTTTTAAAGGAGATGTCTCGAACACATGCAAAAACCTTTCGACCTGATCGAGCACAAAAAACTGACTGCTGTTCACAGATACCGCGTGAGGCTGCCCCATATTGCCCAGTACAAAGCCCGGGGCCGTTCCCTGGTTGATGCCAGAGCCCGTAGAATTTGCCACTCCTGCGAAAGTGCCGTCATTGGCAAAGCGTTGTACCCGGTTGTTTTCGCGATCCGCCACGTAAAGTACATCATTGGGATCAATCACCAGGTGGGTAGGGACATTGAATTGGCCAGGCTCGGCACCACGGGTTTGGCTGACTGAGCAGGTGCTGTCAGTGCAACTAAATCCGCGGCTGGCTCCGCGTGATGTGTCGCAGGCATTGTTAGTGCTGGCATCGCATCGACCAAGCCATCCAACATGCGCACCGGGCTGAAAGTTTCCATCATCATCGAAACCGGAGGGCTCAAATTGGTGCACACGATCGCCACAGGCCTCAAGTGCAAAGAGGTTACCGCGACTGTCGATATCCATAGTGTAGCCTGAGTTGCCGCCATCTCCGGTGCAGTTGCCCCGACTCCTGCTGAGCACATCCAGTTCGCCGTCACTCCCGGGCAGAGCGCCTAGCGAGGTTGGAAAGAACAGCCCATCAGGTTCCTCGCCACGAATGTCGTAGGCGAAAATCCGATTCTGATCGGTCACATAGGCAATGCCCCGCTCGTCGTCAATGAGAACGTACTTTAGAGTACCTTCTGTTACTCCTGGGGTATTGGATGTGCCAAACGCCCACAATATTCGACAGGGCTCTGCCAGATCTGGGTCGCAACGGAAAACCGTGAGCTGGTTCCTGCCGCTACCATCTCTTGAGCGGCGCACGGTATCCACAAAATTACTTGGCTCCCATCGAAATTGCTCATCAGTACCCTCGTAGTCAACCTGAGCCATGTAGTTGCCATCGCGACTCCACTTCGACAGCCGCTGCCTGGTACTTGCATTGCCCCCGCCACTGCACACCCAATAGCGATCCAGTACAAAGTACTCTCCGTCGTCAGTCACTTGCACAAATTCAGGCTGGTAGATCCAGTCGACGCGCAGATCGAGCGGGCCGTTACAGACATTGTCCTGGATCCACCCCGTCTGCGGGTTGGCCAACCGAAACGCGTCGCCATAAACATCGGTCGAAGGTACCCGCAGATCCTCGATGAAGAATGGGAACAGCGGGGCTATGAACTCTCCTGCCTGGGGGCGCCGTGTGATTCGAAAGTTGAGTGGGTCAAACCGATCATCAATGAAGTCAGGGTCTGTGCCTTGCAGCAAAACGTCGACAGGCTGCGACGTCAAAGTGCTTGTAGACACATCCAGCGCAACAGGCGCGGTATTGCTGCCAACTGGCTTAACGGTAATCAACTGGGTTGCCGTGGTTGTGTTGCCTGCTCTATCGGTCGCGGCCCAGGTAACTTCGGAACGGCTATTAGTCTCAAAGCTTGCTGGACTATTGTTACTCACTAGCGGAGTGGCATCAGCCAAATCAACAACCCTTGGGGCGCCGAGATCGATCGTGTTTGCAGCCACACTGGTTGCACCACTCACCTCGAGTACACGCCCAGGCGGTGGAACCAAAATTGGACCCTGGGTATCTACAACGCGCACGATCTGGCTGGCAGAGACGCTGTTGCCAGATGGCCCGCCCGCGGTTGAATTGAAGATAGGCCCGGCGTCGGTGGCGCTCCAGGTAATTGTGTTATCGCCGAGGCTAAACAGGGCAGGCGGTTGCACTACACCAAAGGAAGGCGACCGTCCGCATTCATCTGTGGCGGTTACTGCCGCGCGCAGATTGTCACGGACTCGATCAAAAGTAACCCCGCCGATGTCTGTGGCTTCAAGGGTAACAAGCGCTGGAACCTGCAGCGTTGGCGGATGCACATCAAACACGCTAATTGATTGCTCGCGCTCGTGAATGGCGCCGGTCAGTTGCGGAAAGAATGGTACGCTATCTCCAAGCCCCGATTGATCAAGAGCTAATAAAAACCCTTCTTCCAACACCCCTCGCAAAACAGGACTGTTTTTCACCCAGTCAATCAGCTTCTCGAGAGCCTTCTCTTGCCGTTTTGCAACCTGTTCAGCACCGTCTGTCGCCGCAGCAAGAGCAGTAGTGCCATGTCGAAATTCGTTGAACACACCCGTACTTAACATAGCCGCCGGCAGAACGATATCAAGGGCGGTACTTAGTTTTGTTTGTGCTTCCCATACAAAGCGATGTCGTCCGGCTGGTAGCTCAAACGATTGAGGCAGACTTGCATGGCACTCCGACGACGGGTCTGGATCATTGGCGCAAACAAGCTCCGGGTCGGTTTCAATATAAGTTGGATTGCGGAGAAAGAGCTCCACGTCGCTGTTGACGTGCACAACCTCAGGTGAACCAAATACATCCCAATCTTCGGGAATCGTGGCGAGACGCACCAGACCGAGATAGTCCGAATAGTCTGCTCTCGTCTGATTAAGCTCGACGCGATATCGACACTGATCGCTGGTGTTTGGGAACACGGATCGGTCAGAGGGAACCTCCAGAATAGCTGGAAATGTCTTCATCGAAAAATTTGCAGTGAAAGTCACGAAATCTGCGGGACGGCCAATGAGGGGGTCTGGAGAAAACGATAGCGGCAAGAAAAAGTTGTGTGTTCCGATCAGGGCTACCAGCCCGCTCAATATCAAAGCATTGTCGTGTTGGCCAGTGAGTATGAATCTGGTGTCCACAGCCTCCGCGACCGCCCTGGCTGATGCGAGGCCCAGAAGTGCGAAAAGAAGCAAGCTGAGACACACACCGCTTACAGATACTGAACGGGGGTTAGAGGCTTGGAATATCGCTGATTTCATGGCTAATGAGAGTTGTCAAAACGATCTTTGATTCTCACAAACCGGCTGTTTTTTTGTAAATGGGTAGTAGACCCCATTCTATTCCCGCCGCCACTATTGATACTGGTGTCGCCGTTCATTTACCCGTGTACCCGTGGTTGGCCCACGGCGCCGCCAAGAGACTCAGATATGACATCCCGGCTTCGTACCACGCTTCTCATCGTATGCGCTATTTTTTCTGCGCCAGGAGCTAGAGGTATAGAGATAACTCCCGTTGTGGTCCGTGACCATGACAATAATGAACTCGCCCTGCGCATTGGAATCCAGGCCGGAGTTAACCTTGGCGCTGTCATTGGCGCGTTTGCGCCGGAGCCGATTACCGCGTCAACAGCAGAAGTTGTTGCGATGGTTGCAAATCTGAATCTCAAGAATACTCCACCAGTGTTGATTCAGCCTGCCGATATCGCTGTAGAGCCCAATTCAAGTGATCAGTGCTCTTTCGACTTTGATATGCCGCAGTCCTCGTGGAAGTATGTGAACTATCTCGGTCTGGCAGTTATTTCCCCTATTCCAGAGGATTGGGGCGAGCTAGGCACACCCTTCGTACTACACGCAAACACTGACGTGATATTGACTGCCGTTGCAAACAACCCAAACTCTATTCCGCAGTTGGCAGACCCACCACGGGTTGGGCTGTTTCCTCAAGACACTCCCGTTAATGTCCGAGCGAGTTTTCCCGCTGGGAGAAACACTGTGCATTGGCGGGCAGAAGCCCGGCTCGATCCAATCATGGATGTCGCTCTTCCCCTGGTGTTGTTTGGGGTCGGGGCAAAGACTCGTTACGCAAGTACTGGCACTGCTGCCGTTAGCAACGCCAGCAAAACGCTCACCAAAACACAGTCAGCGAAGATGCTCATCACCGACCTGCTGCTAGAGGCTGCCATCTTCGGTGCAGGAGAAGGGCTGGATTTGTTTGACTCAAACATTCCAGTGGTCAAACAACTACTGGATGGTTACCCAACAGCGATTCATGAACGCACACAGAAGTTCACCGTGTTTGATGTTCATCCCCCACAGCTGACACTTGGACAATCCGTTTTCACCGTAGAGGCAACAGGTCTGGCCGGAACACCGCGCGACAGTTTCTGGGATGACCTTGTTGCCCCAACTCTGTCGGTCAGCGACGACTGTGGACGCACCGCAAGTGTTTCAGACGATGCGCCATTCTTTCTGCCTGTTGGAGAAACCCTGATCGAGATAACGGCGTCCGACGAGGGTCCCAAAGATGCATCCGGGTTACCCAATCAGGTCAGCGATTTCATTCGTATTCGGGTTGAGGATACCCAGGCGCCAATCATTGTTGCTCCACCCAGCAGGGTCGTCGAAGTGGCCGCAGGCACTGCCGGCATCAATCCTGAGGACCTCATGCTTGGCACCCCTCAGGTCATCGATCTGGCAGATGCCTCGCCCGATATTGATAACAACGGGCCCGCTTTTTACCCGCTGGACAGCAGAGCAAACATAGTCTGGAGGGCCACCGACAATTCCGGCAATAGTGCAACCGCGAGCCAGTTTGTGACGGTGAAAACCGCTGGAACCAATACCGCACCCACTGCGACAGACGTTTCAGCCAACACGCTGACGTCCCAACCGGTAGACATAGTGCTACGCGGGAATGATTCTGACTTTCTTGACGGGCAGCTTGACCCGGTGAGTTTTGAGATCGAAACACCACCCTCGCGAGGCGAGTTTGTGGCGCCACTGCTGCCTTACTTCATCGATGACTACCGGACCCAGCCAGACGGCCCTTACGGGCAGGCGTTCCTCACTACACCAAATCCAAACCAGTGGTTGTTTGATAACGTCTGCCAGGCTGCAGTTAACCCCATTGCGGGCGAGCCGCGCGGGCGCATCGTGCGAGATTTCCCTTATGAGCCTCTCTACATCGAAGTTGAAGATGAGGGCGATTACTATCTACTAGACCACTACTTTGTCTGCCGCACCAACAATGCTGATCGAGAACGTCGCATCTCAAAGTGGAGTTCTGATGGAACCTACATCGGGCAAATTGATACCAACGATGACTATGAGCGCTTTTTGCTCGATGACGACGGTTTCATCTATCAGTTAAGCGCTAACGGCAGCGGTTCCAGCACCACGTTTCGACTGACCCAATGCCGTAGCCGCTTTGGAGAACTCAATGGCGGGCACTGCGGTCGTACCTGGCGATTCGATTTCAATTCGGCACCTGGAATCAATCCAGAAACACTGGCCTATGCCCGAGTGGATGTTGAGCGAGGTTTGTTGTTCATGACTGATGCTCGTCGGGTATTCGTATTTGATGTTCGAGACACACCAGCAACTCTGCCGGGCGAACCGTTCCGGAGTTTTGACCCTGAACACATAGGTACACTGTTTGATGGGGAGCGTCTGATTGGTGCGCTAGACCCTGGGAACTGCGGAGAAGTAACGCCAACTATCGACTTCGACAGCACGGGTAACCTGTATGTTGGCGACCCCTGCACTCGACGAGTACATAAGTTTTTGCCAACCACCTTTGACGCTGATGGCGAACTTTCTATCGGCGAATATGTTGGCTGGTTGGGTTACTGCACCAGTAGTACAAACAACGCCTGCGACACTAATCTGCAACGCAGCAAAGGCTTTAGCTGCACCAATGACACTTGTGGTGTGCCAGGTATCCGGGACGTCACCGGTGACCAGCCGGGTCAGTTTGGCAGCGTTGGTTTGCTGCGGATAGCACCGAACGGTCTACTGTATGTGGTGGACTCATTGAACTTGCGCATCCAGCGCTTTACTCAGGACGGAACCTTTGTTGGCCAGGCGGTATCTAGTGGTACAGGAATTAATCAAGGTGAACAGGGCAGCTTCATTCTCGGCAACTTCGGCCGACCAACCAACGTAAGCGTCAATAGCGATCAGTTCTTTGTCGTCGATAGAGCGCTAAATCTGGTGCATGTGTTCCAGACCTCACCCTTTAAAGATATAACCAGTAACTCCGCCACCGTAACCTACGTGTCAGATTTTGATGCGCACAGCATTGCGGACAGTTTCACCTACCGCGTAAGTGATGGCCTGGCCTCTAGTAATCTGGCCACTGCAACCGTGGCCATCAGTCGCAACTTCCGGGCGCCACAGGCTCTTGAAGACACTGTTACAACACAGGAAGATACAGAGGTATCGCTTACTCTGCGGGGCGATGATCCAGATGGCATTGTTGGGGAAGACTTCAACGGCCTGGACACTCTTACGTTTCGTGTCGTACGCGAGCCACGCTTTGGCAGCCTGACGGGAACTGGTGCTGAGCGAATTTACACGCCACGCAGAAATTTTGAAGGGGAAGATTTTGTACTCTTCGTTACAAACGATGGCCTGGAAGACTCTCTGCCGGCCCGGATAGATATCAACGTAACTCCGGTTAATGATCCGCCGGAATTGCTTGATTTGGGTCTCCCACAAAGCTGGGGGCGCGGGTTTAGTGTCGCCTTTAATGGGGTATTCAAGAACGACGGTGAGGCCACCTATAACACCAGTATCAGCTGGGGTGACGGGAGTACGAGTCCACTGGGTGACATTGTGAATGACGGTTCTGGTGATCGAGTCGAAGGGGTAACGATCATTCCGCCCTTTGCTGGCCGCAGTGACGGTCGGGCTATGGCAGAACACACATTCCTGGGCAGCGGTTCTCGAACCGTGCAGTGGTGTTTGTCGGAAGACGGCGGTAGTGATGTTTGCTTAAGCGAAAACATCAGTGTGCTGCCGCTGGTGCGCCTTGATACCAATGTTATCGCGGTAAGCGACGAGGTAGACCAGGGTGCCACGACTACCTTGGCGATACAGATCACCAACGCCCAACCCATGGGATATAGCGGCTTGCCGGCCAGTGACATCCGACTCGTTCAGCTACCTGGATCTACCCTTGAGATTGTAGAGCTCTCGGGTGCACCAAACGGCTGCGGCATTAGCCAGGGTGAACTGAATTGCCGTATTGCGACGATGTTACCCGGCCAAACCATCGCTTTCACGGCAATGGTTCGCCACACGGGGCCCGTGTATTTCGACGCGCTTACAAGCTTTACCATAAGTGCAACCAATTTAACCCCCGCGGTTAATGACGAAAGCCGTGCCAGTGCACTGATCAACTTCAATGCAGACCTTACTGATTCTGACAACGATGGGCTTGCCGACGGTTGGGAAAGAGACTTCGGGCTGGTTGTAGGCAGCAACGACGCACAGCTGGACGGCGACAACGATGGACTCACTAACACGCAGGAATTTGCCAACCGCACCCGTCCAGATCTCGCTGACACTGACAACGATGGGATTGACGATGGAACCGAAGTTGCCAACAACACCAATCCTCTGGTGACTGCTGATTCAGACGGCGACGGCGAGACTAACGATACCGACAGCGATGATGATAATGACGGCATGCCGGATACCGCAGAACTCGCGGCCGGGTTAGATCCGTTCAGTGCAAGCGATGCGTTGGAGGACGCGGATGGCGATGGCGTCACCAACCTCGCTGAGGTGCAGGCGGGTACTGATCCAGCGGATCCTAATAGCATGCCAACAGCCGGCAGCGGAGGGTCACTGTTTGCATCTGTCTTGCCGCTCAGTCGATCTGTAGTGGTGGGGGACTCAGCCAGCGCTTTTGCTACTATCCTCAACGATGGCGATGAAGAGGCTATCGCCTGTAGTTTCTCCCCCCGTGGCGTGGTCGACGCACAATTCAGTTTCCGACGAACCGATCCCCTCACCAACGCGGCAGTTGGTGAACTCAATCCAAGTGTTAACCTTGCCGCAAAGAGCGCACAGAGCTTCGTGTTTTTGTTGACACCCAACTCGCCGCTTGATGAACAGATCGAATTGCAGTTCATCTGCGCAAACCGTCCAGCTGCCAGCAGTATTGCAGGCATTAACACCTTCCGTCTTCAGGGCAGCTCGACACCAACCGCTGATGTGATCGCGATTTCGGCAACCGAAACTGGTGGGGGTATCGTCGATTTAGCCAGCGGAATCGGCGCATTTGCGCTGGGCAGCTTTAACGTTGGCGCCGATGAGACCATGATCGTACGCCCGCGTTCAGACACCGACGTTATACTCAACATCTGCCAGACGGATACGGCCACCGGACTCTGTATTAACCCTACGGTCCCGGCCCCATTTACTGAGGTGTTTGTTGCCAACGGCGCTACCCCCAGCTTTGGTGTGTTCGTAAGCGAACGATCAAACGTGGCGTTTGACCCCGCAAACAACCGCGTCATTGTTGAGTTCTTTGACGGCAATGGAACCGTCCGCGGGGGTACCTCCGTCGCTGTGCGATCCCTGGACTGATGGTA
>CAZWMD010000057.1:0-26512 GCA_964634815.1 uncultured Pseudomonadales bacterium
CGATGCCCATGCGGATATTGAGTACGCCGCTGCGCCGTCGCGCTATGCGCTGCCTAATGGCGTCTCCAGAGTAGCCCCGGAAAAACTTAAGCTCGGCGGTGTTGATGCGGTGGTTATGGCCCTTGCGGTTGGACCGGGAGAGCGGACTGACGAAGGCTATGCGCAAGCCAGAGCAACGGCGGGTAAAAAACTTCAGGAAGTGGCTAATCTGGTGGGTGATCCTGCCAATGAGATGGTTTTGGCCACCTCAGCAGACGTTGTTCTGAACGCCGCCAATAGCGGCCAGACGGCGGTCATTCTAGGCTTGCAGAATGCGCGCATCCTGGGCACGTCGGTTGATTCCATTGACGAGTTTTACACAGCTGGTGTCCGGGTATTTGCACTCACACATATGGGCCATAATGACTTCGCGGATTCCTCGCGGCCTGTCTACAGGGCAGCGACTTCATCGTATGAGGTCAACGAAGAACATGGGGGGTTGTCTCCTTTGGGGCGTCAGGCGATTGCACGGATCAATGCACTGGGTGGGTTGGTGGACGTCTCACAGCTCTCGCGACGCGCAACACTTGAAGTGCTCGAGATGAGCACGACGGGTGTTGTTGCCACGCATTCCAATGTTAAGGCGCTGTGTGATGTCCGGCGCAATCTATCCGATGAGGAAATTGACGGCATAGCGGCTGCCAACGGCGTCATTCATGTCGCGGCATTTGGCGGCTATCTGTTCGATTCAAACGATCTTGAAATGCATCAAAAAATTGTTGCGGCGCGCCGCGTTGCAGGACTACCGGATAAATACGATTACCCCTATGAACTCTATTGGGAACTTGATGACCCTGAAGTCCAGGGAGCTTATATTGCCGCGATCCGCGATATTCTTGGGCCCGGCAGCATTGATACAATGCTTGATCACATCGACTACATCGTCGAGCGAGTTGGCGTGGAGCATGTGGGTATTGGCAATGATTTCAATCACGGCGGAGGCATTGAGGGTTTCAGGGATGCCGGAGATGCCAAGAACATTACGCGCGGTTTATTGAGCCGCGGATACACTGCCTGGGACATTGAAAAAATTTGGGGTGGTAACTTTCTGCGGGTTTTCAAACAAGCCAATCTGAAGCGCACACTCCAGTAAAGTTTCTAGAAGACCGTGGGCGATGCTATGAAAAGACGCAACATCCTGGTGGTGTTTAAATCCACTCTGCTCGGCGCACTAATCAACCTGTCACTGGCGTCCTGTGCAACAACAGATGAAGCAATAAACGTTGCGCAAAGTTCTTCGCTTGTCGCCTTGCTTGATGATATCCATTCCTGGGAAGAACAGCGTTCGCCTTTGGCTGAGCTGTATAAAGGCAAACACGTAAAGAGCATCTCTCCGCGGAGCTTGAATGATATTGATCGAGGACTAACCCGGGCATTCGATTACCAAAAGAAACTTCAGGAGGTCGACTCAACAAATCTGAATCCCCAGGATTCGCTAAGTCGGCAAATTATGTTGTTTAAGCTTGAGGACTACATCGCTCGAGCAGAGTTTGGCGCGGACCTTATTCCCCTAAATGCGGAGGGAGGGTTCTATAACCGACTAACGTTCATTCTTGGACGCTTGCCTTTTCAAACCGTCGTCGACTTTGACCAGTACCTAACCTGGTTGCCTGAGTACGCAGAATATCTTGAAAGTCATATAGGCTTGCTTGAGCTGGGACTTGAGCGGGGTCGTATCGCTCCGGTGCCTGTTGTGAACAACACACTGTCGATGCTCAGGGGGTTGAAAGAGACTGCATTTGAAGAGCATCCGGCGATGACGCCGTTTGGCAGTATGCCAGAGACGATATCAGGTTCTGAAAAACAGCGTTTGTTAAACTCGGCTCGACAACAGTTTGAGCAGCAGCTTCTGCCAATCTATCAGAAGCTGCATCTTTTCTTTCAAGCGCAATACGCGCCACGTGCGTCACAGCAACCTGGAATACTGACGCAACCAGGCGGTACGCAGTTTTATCAAAACCGTCTTGAGTTCTTTACCACCCTGCCACTCACTCCTGATGACGTATTTGCCCTTGGCCTTGCGGAGGTGGAGCGTATTGGCGCGGCGATGGATAAGGTCGTGCAAGAACTGGATTACCCAGGTGATCGCAGGCAGCTAATACAAGAGCTTCGAACGGCTCCCGAGCACTATCCAGCGACGCCGCAGGCGCTGCTTGAGCGAGCAGCATGGATTGCAAAGAAGATTGAGGGGCAGCTGCCGGGCTGGTTTGACCCGTTGTACGAACTGCCTTTTACCATCGAACCCGTGCCGGCTGAAATCGCCCCGACCTACACCTCAGGCAGGTATCTGTCGGGTGATAGAGAGCGCAACCAGGCTGGCGTCTACTGGGTGAATACGACACGACTGCAAAGTCGTGCCCTGTTCAATCTCCCGGCGCTGACCCTGCACGAAGCGGTGCCCGGGCATCACCTGCAGCACGCTCGTACCAGTGAGCTTCAGGATGTTCACCCGTTTCGTAACAAGTTCTACATCTCAGCTTTTGGCGAGGGTTGGGGGCTGTATGCAGAGTTTTTAGGCGAAGAAATGGGCATCTACGAAACGCCCTATGAACAGTTCGGGCGTTTGAGTTATGAAATGTGGCGAGCTTGTCGGCTGGTGGTGGACGTAGGCATACATGATCGAGGTTGGAGCCGTGCTCAGGCGATCGATTATCTTGGTAGCAGAACGGCCCTGTCTGAACACGAGGTGGAGACCGAAATTGACCGTTACATTGGCTGGCCAGGACAGGCACTGGCCTACAAGTTGGGTGAGCTCACGATTATTGGCCTGCGTCGTGAGGCGCAGAAAGAGCTTGGTGAGCGATTTAATGTGAAGGCGTTTCACAACGCGGTACTGGGGAACGGCGCCCTGCCTTTGCAGCTGTTGATTGACCAGGTTCGACTTGCACTGGGACTGTCTGGCGAGGGGCTGCCAGAGAATTTACGCAGTGGGATCAAGAAGGGGCGCACTATGGATTCTTTGGCTCGTATACAATAGCGATTTAGCCGCTACTCCAGGAGCCCAAGAGCGAAAATGATGGAAACTCTGCATAAGACTCTCCAGGTTGGCGAGCTCAGTGGCACCTACCGACAAGACTTCTCCGCCGTCGCGGAGGTGTTTCTTGAGAATTTTGAGTCCCGTGATGAGCTTGGCGCCTCAGTATCAATCACTCTGGATGGCGAGTCTGTGGTTGATCTTTGGGGAGGCGTGAAAAACCCGAAGACCCAGGAACCCTGGGAAGAGGATACGGTATCTGTTGTTTACTCGAGTACCAAGGGGGCGGTGGCTCTGGCCGCTCATACGCTGATTGATTCTGGCGAGCTGGAACTTGATGCGCCGGTGAAAAAATACTGGCCTGAATTTGCCACCAACGGTAAAGAAAACGCCACAGTACGCATGATGCTCGATCACTCTGTTGGCGTCCCATGTATCCGCGAAAAACTCCCTGATGAATCCTGTTGTGATTGGGAGTTCATGACCGGGAAGCTTGCGGCCGAAGAACCGTTCTGGGTACCTGGTCAGCGTAATGGCTACCATATGATGAGCTTTGGCTGGACTGTGGGAGAGCTGATTCGTCGGGTGAGCGGGTCCTCGCTGGGTACCTATTTCCAGGAAGCCATAGCGAAGCCAACCTCTGCCGACTTTTGGATTGGTTTGCCAGAAAGTGAAGAACCGAGAGTGGCCTCGATGGTGCCATTCAAACCAAAAAGGGGGGCGCCACTGAGCGAATTCACCAGAGCGTTAATGGAGCAACGCGGCTCGATTCAATCGCTTGCACTCTTTAATAATGGTGGCTTTAGTCCAAATAGCAGGGCGTGTCGGGCGGCAGAGATTGGCGGCGGGGGTGGAATATCAAATGCCCGGGGGCTGGCTCGAATCTACGCGCCCTTTGCCTGTGGCGGCGCGTTAAATGGACATACCTTTGTGTCGGAAGATTCGCTTCAACGGATGGGCGAGGTGGCGGTAGCGACGCACGAGGACGTGACGTTGCTGATTGGATCGCGCTTTGCATTGGGCTTCATGAAGTCGATAGACAACCGTTCGGCGCCGCGCGTGGGCCGAGACAGCGCTATTCTTGGTGCAAGCGCATTTGGGCATGTCGGTGCAGGTGGTAGTATTGGGTTTGCTGATCCGGCGCCACGATTGAGTTTTGGCTACACCATGAATCAAATGGGCGAAGGCATATTGATGAACGAGCGCGGCCAATCACTTGTGGATGCGGCTTATAAATCTCTTGGTTATATCAGTAACGCCTCTGGGGTGTGGCGCGCTGCATCCTAGCGCGTCGAAGAATGTTAACTGCAGACTCCTCAAGCATTAGTCGGCGCAGCTTGCTGCGTCGCAGCCTTGCGACGTCCTTGGGAGCCTCGCTTGGGTCCTGGTTACCGAGCGCGCATGCCACAGATGCACAGATAACCGAGTTGACGCAAGACCCCTTGTCAGAGTCAGCTATTGCCCGAATGGTAGGCCAGCTGCTGGTGCTCGGGTTGCCAGCAAAATCGGTGAGTGATGAGTCTGCGCAGATCCTGTGTCAGCAGATTGCTCAGGGAAAAGTAGGCGGCACTGTTCTGCTGCGGCACAACATTAAGGACCGGGAATCTCTTCTGGCCCTCGCGGAGCTGTTTGTGCGCGCAGACCCCCTGGTGCTCAACGCTATAGATCAGGAGGGTGGGCTGGTTCAAAGGTTGTCCACTCCTGTTGGATTTAGTGTTCTGCCGCGGGCACGTTGGGTTGCAGACAATTTTTCTCTGTTGCAGGCGGAGGAGTTGTATTTTGAAGCCGGGGAAGAGCTGCGACGCGCTGGCTTTAATGTGAACCTGGCACCGTCCGTTGATTGGCATGATCCAGAAAACCCTGTCATCGGCAAGCACGGCCGCAGCTTCGGGTCGGATGCTACGGTTATTGAAGACTATGCCACCAGTTTTCTTAGAGGTATGCGGCGGGCGGGTCTTGCCACCACATTGAAACACTTTCCTGGGCATGGCACATCGCGTGGCGACTCCCACAACGGCTTTGTCGATATTTCTTCAACCTGGAACACGGAGGAACTTCGCCCCTTTCGGCGTCTGGCCTTGCAGGCACCTCTGGTTATGGGTGGTCATCTGGTCCACCCCAGATTTAGTGATGGCGATATTCCGGTCACCTTTTCGAGGCAAGCTTTGCAACAGGAATTGCGCGATCAGCTTGGATTTCCGGGAGCGATTATCACCGATGACCTGGATATGGGTGCAATTCGTGATTCTTATTCCCTTGAAGACGCTGTTGTTCGATCGCTTGGCGCTGGAAACGATCTGCTACTGATGTCCAATTCTCTTGACTACAACCCTTTGCTT
Source organism: uncultured Pseudomonadales bacterium (assembly GCA_964634815.1). Classification (GTDB taxonomy): domain Bacteria; phylum Pseudomonadota; class Gammaproteobacteria; order Pseudomonadales; family Azotimanducaceae; genus JALZVT01. Next base: position 5,353 of record CAZWMD010000057.1, read on the forward strand.
CCAGATCTTGTGGTGGAGTGGATATCGAAGGCACTTGTCGAGCAGAGGCTCGCGCCTGAGCGTCTGATCGATGCCTACATTCGGGTTATTGATTTAAAGAAGCGTTTTGGGTTTGCCTGGCGGGCCATTGGATGAAAAAGAAATCTCCAGATTCCCGGCGCGTTTATAGCACGGAGGTAGGACGCAGCTGTCCTGGCTGTCTGCGCGGGGTGAAAGACTGCATTTGCAAATCGACTCACCCGACCTTGAACAAGGTATCCAACACAGATGCTGTTGTTCGCTTGCACCGGGAAACCAAGGGCCGAAAAGGCAAAGGGGTAACGTTGATCCGCGGGTTACCGCCAGGAGATAGCGAGCTGAAGGCGTTGGCCAAAAAACTCAAAGCCGGCTGCGGCGTGGGTGGGGCGATAAAGGATGGGGTTATCGAGCTGCAGAGTGCAGATCGAGAGAAGATCAAAGCCTTGCTTGAAGGGCAGGGTTTCTCGGTAAAACTGGCCGGAAGCTAGTATCCCCCCATTTGCCGGTACGCAGTGATAAAATAAGCTTCACAGCTGGAGAACTAAACGCGTGATGAATACTGATTACCGGAAGCCATTGCCGGGTACTACCCTTGACCATTTTGATGCGAAGGAGGCCTGTGAGGGCATCAAGGCAGGCTCCTGGGCCGGTTTGCCGTACTGCTCCAGGGTGCTTGCTGAAAACCTCGTTCGACGCTGTGACCCCAAAACACTTGTCGCCTCCCTCACTCAGCTCATCGAGCGGCGCCGGGATCTGGATTTTCCCTGGTACCCTGCACGAGTGGTTTGCCACGATATCCTTGGCCAAACCGCGCTTGTCGATCTGGCCGGCCTGCGTGACGCCATCGCTGACAAGGGCGGTGATCCAGCCCAGGTGAATCCGGTAGTTCCTACCCAACTCATTGTTGATCACTCACTGGCTGTTGAACACGCCGGTTTTGATCCAGATGCGTTCGAGAAGAATCGCGCCATTGAAGACCGCCGTAACGCAGATCGTTTTCACTTCATTGACTGGTGCAAAACGGCCTTTGAGAACGTTGACGTTATACCCCCGGGTAACGGCATCATGCATCAGATTAATCTGGAGAAGATGTCACCGGTTGTGCACTCAACGGATGGCGTGGCCTTTCCCGATACGCTTGTGGGTACTGACAGTCATACCCCGCACGTTGATGCACTGGGGGTGATTGCGCTGGGTGTTGGTGGTCTGGAAGCTGAAAACGTGATGTTGGGACGGGCTTCCTATATGCGCCTGCCAGATATTGTCGGGGTCGAGTTACGCGGCAAAAGGCAGCCGGGTATTACGGCAACGGACATCGTGTTGGCGATTACAGAGTTCCTTCGCGAGCAACGTGTCGTCGGTGCCTATCTTGAATTTTACGGCGAGGGTGCCGAAGACCTGACTCTGGGTGATCGGGCAACCATCTCCAACATGACGCCCGAGTTTGGTGCTACGGCGGCGATGTTCTACATTGATCAGAAAACCATCGATTATCTGAAACTCACGGGTCGCGATGACGACAACGTTGCATTGGTTGAAACCTATGCAAAAGAGACCGGACTGTGGGTTGATACTCTGCGCGAGGTCGACTACGAGCGAACTCTGAGTTTTGATCTGTCGAGTGTTGTGCGCAACGTTGCTGGTCCTTCAAACCCGCATCGTCGAGTAGCAACCAGCGAACTGGCTGCCAATGGTATTGCTGGAGAATTTGTCGAAGAAGAAGGACTAATGCCAGATGGTGCGGTGATTATTGCCGCCATCACAAGCTGTACCAACACCAGCAACCCGCGCAATGTGGTGGCCGCCGGGCTGCTGGCGCGCAAAGCGAATGAGCTTGGTCTGACGCGCAAGCCCTGGGTAAAGACCTCACTGGCGCCGGGCTCCAAAGCGGTGCAGCTGTATCTCGAAGAGGCCAACCTGCTGTCTGAACTAGAGGCTCTGGGCTTTGGAATTGTTGCGTTTGCCTGCACGACCTGTAATGGCATGAGTGGTGCACTGGATCCTGTGATTCAAAAAGAGATCGTCGACCGCGATCTTTATGCCACGGCTGTGCTGTCGGGAAATCGCAACTTTGATGGGCGGATACATCCTTACGCCAAGCAAGCGTTTCTGGCCTCGCCGCCGTTGGTAATTGCCTATGCGATTGCGGGCACGGTTCGTGTGGATATTGAGAGAGACGCACTGGGTGTCGACAAGAGTGGTAATCCGGTGACGTTGAAAGACCTCTGGCCTACCGATGAAGAAATTGATGCGGTGGTTGGGGAGAGCGTGAAACCAGAACAGTTTCGGGCGGTTTACGATCCCATGTTCATCAAAGTGGTTGATGAGACGGATACCACTGAGCCCCTCTACGATTGGCGAGCGCAATCCACCTACATTCGTCGCCCGCCTTATTGGGAAGGGGCGCTTGCGGGTGAGCGCACCATGAAGGGCATGCGGCCACTTGCGGTCCTGGGTGACAACATCACCACAGATCACCTGTCGCCGTCGAATGCCATCATGGCAAACAGCGCGGCCGGCGAGTATTTGGCCAAGATGGGTGTGCCGGAAGAAGACTTCAATTCCTATGCTACCCACCGGGGAGATCATTTGACGGCTCAGCGAGCAACCTTTGCCAATCCGAAGCTGTTGAATGAGATGGTGATCGAGAACGGAGAAATCAAACAGGGATCATTGGCACGCATAGAACCGGAAGGCAAAGTCGTTCGAATGTGGGAAGCTATCGAGACCTACATGGAACGTTCTGCCCCCTTGATCATCGTCGCCGGTGCCGACTATGGCCAGGGCTCCTCCAGAGACTGGGCCGCGAAGGGCGTAAGGCTTGCGGGAGTTGAGGTGATTGTCGCTGAGGGCTTTGAACGCATTCACCGTACCAATCTGCTGGGTATGGGAGTCTTGCCTCTTGAGTTCCAGTCAGGTGATACCCGCAAAACTTACGACATTGATGGCACAGAAACCTTTGATGTCGAAGGCAAGCCTGCTCCTGGAGCGACACTGACTCTGGTCATTCGACGTGCCAATGGGGAAGAGATAAAGGTACCAATGACTTGTCGTTTGGATACGGCAGAAGAAGTCTCAGTGTACGAGGCCGGCGGGGTTCTGCAGCGTTTTGCACAGGATTTCCTTGAGGCGCACGCCGCAGCAAGCTAGCCCTCAGGTCTACACGGAGTAAACATGTCAGACGTCCCTCAAATTCGAATCCCCGCCACCTATATTCGTGGCGGCACCAGTAAAGGTGTTTTCTTTAATCTCGCTGAGTTGCCCGAATCTGCGCAAACGGCAGGTCCGGCGCGTGACAGTCTCTTACTGCGCGTGATTGGCTCTCCAGATCCTTACGGCAAGCAGACCGATGGCATGGGTGGGGCAACGTCGAGTACCAGCAAATCGGTGATTGTGTCGAAAAGCTCTCAGCCGGATCACGATGTAGATTATCTTTTTGGGCAGGTCTCGATCGACAAGGCGTTCGTTGATTGGAGCGGCAATTGCGGCAACCTGTCTGCCGCTGTTGGTGGCTTTGCGATCATGAGCGGATTGGTAGATTCTGATCGACTGCCAGACAACGGGGTTGCGGTTGTCCGTATTTGGCAGGCAAATATCGAGAAAACAATTGTAGCTCACGTGCCAATGAGCAATGGCTTGCCTCAGGAAACTGGCGACTTTGAGCTGGATGGCGTGACCTTTCCTGCAGCTGAAGTACAGATCGATTTTATGAATCCTGCAGATTCGTCCGGAGGCTCCATGTTTCCGACCGGCAATCTGGTGGACCAGCTCGAGGTGCCCGGTGTTGGCACCTTTGACGCAACCTTGATCAATGCCGGCATACCTACAATCTTTCTCAACGCGGCAGATATTGGTTACACCGGCCAAGAGCTGCAGGACGATATCAATAACAGCGAAGATGCCTTGCAGCGATTCGAAACCATCCGCGCCTGGGGCGCAGTAAAGATGGGTTTAATTGAAGACATTGCCGAGGCCGCCGCACGGCAGCATACCCCCAAGGTCGCTTTTGTCGCGCCGCCAGCAAGCTATACCTCATCCAGCGGCAAATCTGTTGATGCCACGGACATTGATCTGTTGGTGAGAGCGCTGTCCATGGGCAAACTGCATCACGCCATGATGGGAACTGCAGCGGTTGCCATAGGCACTGCCGCTGCGATCCCGGGCACGCTGGTGAACACCGCGGCAGGCGGTGGAGAGCGCGAATCGGTGGTGTTTGGTCACCCATCGGGTACCCTGAAAGTAGGGGCGCAAACTGTGCCGCCTGATCCAAAACGCAGTGACAGCGAATGGCAGGTAGAGCGGGTCAGCATGAGTCGCAGTGCACGAGTGTTGATGGAAGGCTGGGTTCGGGTTCCTGGCGATTGCTTCTAGGGGCCTCTGATTAGGTCTCCATCGCTCAGTTCGCCAGGGTGATTGGCTGTTCGAACTGCTGTTCGCGCAGATTGCCTCGACGATTTGCCTGGTCGATGACAAGAAATTCCTGGTTAGACGTGGTAGCAATGAGCGGCATGTGCCAGGTGCCTCGGTGATAGCTGATGCCTTGGTTGCCGTTGGTTCTGAACGCCTTTAGGTCAGTCATTTCGACGCTTGGACCAGGGGGAGCAACCACCACAAAAAACTCAAATTTACCAAGCGGAATGAATGCCTGGGTGCACAGGGGATGGCATTCAACAAGATCAAAAACGTAGGGCAGGGCGGCTGGAATCTGTGAACGCACAATCGAGATTGTCGGGTTCTGTGACTCTGCACTATCAATTATCGCCAGATCATCAAAGCGAGCGAAGGTGCCGTTCATCTGATTGCCGCTGTCAGCCTGGGATTGGATGACGTGGCCGTAGTTGGCAAAATTTTCAGCGGTTAGCGGTTGCGCTTGCAGGGTAATCAAGTTGGTTCCTATGTGCTCTGTTCTTGTTTTGGTTCTTGTTCTTGTTTTTGTTTTTCGGTTTTATCGCTGATGCCAAATTCAGCGAGTATTTCTTGTGTATGTTCACCTAACTTTGGAGGGCGTTGCGAGGGATCTTGCGTGCTGCCAGCAAACTTAATGGGATTGGCTGCATAGGTAATGTCTGGATTGTTACCTGGCAGCGGCAGAGTTTCCAACATACCACGTGCCTCGACATGCGGATCATCGAAAATTTCCTGCATGCTGTTAACAGGGCCGCAAGGGACCGAGCCTCCAAGCGCTTGCAAGATTTCAGCGTTGGTAAGTGTCTTGGTCCACTGACTGATTTGGGCATTGGTAAATTCACTGTTGGCGACACGTCGCGGGTTACTGCGAGTTCGCTCATCCTCGATTAAGTCAGCTCTGTCCATTGCCTTGCACAGTGTTCTCCAATGCCGTTCGACAGGCGCTGCAATCGACATCTCTCCATCGGCAGTTGGATACTGACCAAAGGGAATAAACGAGTTGCGACTCTTGCCGGCAGATTTGCCTGTCAGGCTGAAGCTTGTGACCGCAGATTTGAGCAAGGTTAGTGCGCCGTCATACATAGCGACATCAAAAAACTCACCCTTGCCGGTTTTCTGCGCGCGATGAATCGCAGAAACGAGACCAAGGGCCATTAGTGTTCCGGGATAAATGTCAGCGATCGCCACACCCCATTGTTCACCCGTTGCGCTGATGAGGCCGCCAACGCTCTGGCCAACAGGGTCCAGGGATGGCCAGTCAGAAAAAGGACTTTCGCCGGTTCGTGGGTCTCCGTAGCCCCTGACCGCGCCGTAGACTATTTTGGGATTTCGTTGCAGCAGAACTTCGAATCCCAGATCCAGTGAATCCATAACACCGGCGCGCATGTTCTCAACGCAGGCATCCGCCTGCTCACACATCTGCAAAAAGATCTCTCTATCGCTAGAGTCTTTTAAATTCAGGTTGATAGAGCGTTTGTTGCGATTTACCCCGGCAAACGACATACCAAAGTCTACGCCGGCCTCACTATCTTTGAACGCATGGTCGTAGTCAGGAGGAAATGGCGGGACCATGCGGAAATTGTCTCCGCGTGGTGGCTCGACCTTGATGACATTGGCGCCGAGGTCTGCCAGCAGCTGGGTGCCAAAGGGTCCGGCGTAAGCGATCGTGCAGTCGATAATCGTGAGGTCGGCCAGCGGGCCGGTTGCGTTACGTTGTGTCATTAGATATTTCCGTGGTGCTCGCCTTTTAGCTGATGTCTTGGCTGAGTGCGGTATGAATCTTGTGCAGATGCTCAAGAATGGCGTCGCTGCTGCGATGGCCGGCCTGAAAGATCGGTACACAGTCTATACTGACGTGGCCGAATCCGAGTTCCTGGAGCGTGTTGAGGCGTGCCCGCATTAGGTCAGTATCAACAAAAAACCGCTTGCGCTCCTCGCGATCACGCGTATCGGGTGCCAACATCATTTGCAGCCCAATCTGTGCCGGGTCGCGATTGGCTTCTAGGGCGAATCGATGGAGTGTTGCAATACGTTCCTTTAATGGTGAATCGCCCGGCGCTGACATTGCCATCCAACCGTCGGCTATGCGCGCGATGCGCTTCAGGGCAACGTCCTTTGTTCCTCCAACCCAGATTGGTAACTTAGAACCTTGTAGTGGTTTTGGTTCCATTGCGATGTCGTCGGCCTGATAGTGTTTGCCTTCGAAGACAACGTGCTCCTCACGCCAGTAGCTTCTTAGCAAGTCGATCGCCTCTTCCAGGCGAGAACCGCGACTAGCAAAGTCTTCATCCAGTGCCTCGTACTCCGAGCGCTGCCAACCGCTACCTACTCCGAGCTTAAGTCGACCACCAGACAGGATGTCCAGGGTGCCAACCTGCTTTGCGACCAAGGCGGGTTGACGTTGCGGTAATACAAGTACGCTGGTTGCAAGGCAAATACGCTTGGTGATGGCCGCTGCAAAAGACAGCAAAGAAAATGCTTCAAGTATCGGCATGGTGGGGGGATAGATGGGACTGGGACGAGTTTTTGTGGGGTGGCCCATGACGACATGGTCAAACATGTCGAGCTCATCGAAACCAATAGACTCTATTCCCTCAATCAGTTTTTTTACACCGGGAGGACCCTCGCGATAGATCACGCTTGGAAAAACCACTGCAAGCTTCATTCATGCTCCCGAGTAGAGTTGGCTGGTAGGCTCTGTACTATAAAGCACATAATGACCAACAAACTAAGGTTTGCAACAAACACAGGAGCGCCCCGGTGGACGTGATTACCAAGCCTCAAATCGTACAAAATTCACTAGTGCTCCTGAACACGCTGGTGCTTGTCAGCTTGGCTGGCTGTGCGGACTATTTGCCATTTTCCGGGGGTGGTCTACAGGGTGAGGTGGCGCCGCTGCCGTCAAGCTTCACTCAGGCGGCAAGCCAGGAGATTGTGCAGCTCGAAACCAATCCTGCTGATCCCTATTCTGTGAATCTCTGGGTCATTGGGGAAGAAGATCGCCTGTATGTGTTTGCGGGCGATAATGAGACAAAATGGGTGAAGCACATTACCGAAAACCCTAACGTACGTTTGAAATTGGGTGGCTTAATCTATGAGCTGCGAGCGCAGCGAGTAACGGATGCTGACGAATTTGAATGGTTTGCCAAAGCCTGGGATCAAAAGTACGGTCATCGGCCGAGGAATGAGAAGGTTAGCGAGACCTGGCTGATGCGTCTTCTGCCAAGGACCTCCTGAGAACAGCTGTCCTGACAAAAACTCCAAGAAAAAGGAATTTTCTTATGCACTTCATTACCAATCGTCTGTTTGACTCGAGCAAGTCTGGCTTCAATAAGTTCTGCAACGGTGTGAATCCTCTGGGACCCAATGAGCTCGCTGCTGTCGAGGTGACGGGCCCGGTTAGCAAGCCGGTGATCAAGCAGCTGTCTGACAAGCTCAGTGTCACTCAAGCCAGTTCGCTCATTAAAGCTAACGACCTTGATTTGCCTGCTCCAGACACCTCAACTGAACCCGGCGTCCACTACTATGCCAGTCTGCGTGTGGCCTGCGAGACTTTCAAACGGGCCAGAGCAGACTGTAAGAGCGTGCTTTTGTACGTTCACGGGTACAACAACGATGTAAAGGATGTCTACAAAACGGCCCTTGAACTAGAGCGTCTCTATGGCGTGATAGTTATTGTGTTTACCTGGCCTGCCAATGGCGGTGGCGCACTGTCTGGCACACTGTCTTACCTGGCCGACAAGCGCGATGCGCGCTCCTCAAAAGATGCACTAAACAGAACAATAGATCTTGTGGGCAAATACCATGAATTACTCACCAATGCGGCACGTAAAAAGTTTGAACACAGGGTTGCTAGTAAATACCCGGAGAATCTGACACGTCAGCGCGAAGAGTTTGCGAAGTTGATAGATCGTTATTGCACGGTTTCCGTGAGCATGTTTTGCCATAGCATGGGTAACTACGTTCTGAAGCATGCTCTCAACAGTGAATTGGCTGAGTCGCGCAAACTCATCTTTGACAACATAGCGCTCATAGCGCCAGACACTAACAATGAAGATCATCGCCGCTGGGTTGAATCATTGCAGGTACGGAATGCGCTTTACATCGGCATTAACGAGAATGATTTTGCGTTGTCCTGGTCTCGACGCAAACCAGGTGAGCAGCAAAAGGCGCGGTTGGGTCATTACCTGAAGAAGCTGGATGCTGCCAATGCGGTCTACGTGGACTTCACCCGAGAACGATCGGTGGGCAAAAGTCATTCCTACTTTGATGCATCAACGGTAAAGAAAAACTCCGGCGTGAAGCGCTTTTTCAAGGGCGCATTTGGTGGTGATAGCATGGCGGCCCGGCTCGACTACGTATCCCACAACAACACCTATCGGCCGAAGTAATAAGACCTCAGGTAGCCTGGATATTACTCAGGGGTTACTGGGCCCTGTCCAGCAAGGTGGCGCAAAGGATCACCTTTGAGATCATTCAAGGCTTTAAGAAATCGACGGCGCATCTCAGTCGTGCGATGCGTCTCAGAGTTTGACAGGTTAAACAGCTCCAGCGGATCGCTCGTCAAATCGAACAGAGCCTTAACAGAGTGGTTTGCATCGAGCACCAGTTTCCAGTTTGCCTCTCGCCAGGCAAAGGGTGGTGCGTCCTGTCCCTCGAGCGCCCAGAGAAGATTTCGCGGTGGAAGTGTCGTGCCACTGAGGGCGGGGCTGACATCGATGCCATCGATAATTCGATCCTGGGGAATCTCTACCTTGGCGAATTGAGCCACGGTGGTATAAAAGTCGGTACCCACGATGAGCTCGGCGGATTCACTACCGGGTTTCACATGTCCCGGGTACTTCACTATTGCCGGCACCTTAATGCCGCCTTCAAAAATCATGTGCTTTCGGCCTCGCAGACCGCCGGTACTGCCATAGGCATTCACTTCCCACCAGTTGATCCATTGGCTGGTGACGGGTCCGTTGTCGCTTGCAAACAGGATAAGAGTGTTTTGCTCCAGACGCAGTTTCTTAATGGTTTTTAAGACTCGGCCAATCTGATGGTCCATATAACTTACGTTGGCGTAGTACTCACCAGGACCGCGGGGAATGAGTCTGGATTTGGGAGGTTTTGCCAGTCCGCTCTCAATAGGGCTGATTGTTCCCTGCGTAAACCTGCGATAGCGCGCGTTCCAGTTTTCCGGGTTTTCGATACTGGTGTGGGGCTCTGCCATGCTCAGCATTAGAAAAAAGGGTTGTTTGTTAGCGGTATCCCTTCTTAGCCTTAACCAGCGGATGGCATCGTCTGCATAAAGGTCTGCGGTATAACCTGTCTGGGCCGGTAGTGCCTGTCTGTTTCGATACAGATTTGTTGGGTTTTTATTGGTAGGGATCTGAAACGCGTTGTGTCCATAGAAGTAGTCAAAACCCTGATCCAGTGGCTGAGGCTCTTCCGTGCTGCCCAGATCGGAGTTTAGATGCCATTTGCCAATCAGGGCGCTGTGGTACCCCGCTGATTTCAAAAGCTCTGCCAGAGTGATTTCTTCACGGGCGAGATATTTACCGGAGTTGGCGGGAATCCAACTGTCTATACCCGTCCGGTATGGATGCCGACCTGTGAGCAGTCCTGCCCGGGACGGGGAGCACAACGCAGAAGGGGCATAATAGTTGGTGAGCCGCACGCCCTCTCGAGCCAGCTGATCCAGATGCGGGGTTTTTATTTGGCCGTGCCCATAGCTAGCCAAATCGCCATAGCCCAGATCATCCACGTAGATGAGCAGGATGTTGGGCGGGGTATCGGAGGCCTTAGAAGATCTGGAATGGCCAGAGGCCTGTGCCGCTAAACCGGGCTGGCAGAATGCCAGCAGGATTGCGGCCGCACATAGTGCCTTGAACGCTGGCGCCCGCCTCACTGGTTGCTCACGTATCCCGGCAGGTTCCCGCATCGCGCCTGTACTGAGCCTTCTATCGCCAGAACTTGGTTTTTGGCTGTGCGTCAGACATATCCAGTGCCTGTTCTGCGTGGCTTAGGAAATCTTCCGGTTGTTGGTCGGCGCCCAAATCAATGCCGGTGTTGGCGTACACCATGTCGCTGGCGAAGCGTCCACGAGCGGCCTGAATGATTCGCCCGTTGGGCGCATCTTCACTGGCGAGATACAGCGCGACAGGGCTCACCAGTCCTGGTCGGTTTTTTTCGTCAACGTTGTCCAGGTCAATGTCGCTACCTGGAACGCTGGCGGTCATACGTGTTGCGGCGCCAGGTGACAGGCAGTTGGTATGAATATTGTGGGATGCCCCTTCGCGCGACAGGTTATTCATTAAGCCCACCATGCCCATTTTTGCAGCGCCGTAGTTGCTTTGGCCAAAGGAACCCAGAATACCGGATACAGATGATGTGAATACAATTCGGCCGTAGTTTTTCTCATACATGATTGGCCAGGCGTGCCAGGTGACGTATGCCGATCCGTTGAGATGCACATTGATCACCAGGTCCCATTCATCGAGCGTCATCTTCTTAAACGATTTGTCGCGCAGAATGCCTGCGTTGTTGATCAGGATGTCGACAGTGCCAAACTCTTTGACTGCTGTTTCGACAATACGTTTTGCACCCGCCTTGTCAGAAACAGAGTCTTTGTTGGCAGTAGCGGTGCCCCCGGCTGCCCGTATTTCCTCTACCACGGCGTCGGCTGCATCACCCGCTCCAGATCCGTCCATCGATCCACCCAGATCGTTCACCACTATTCGGGCGCCGTGTTTAGCCAGTAACAGGGCGTGTTCGCGACCAAGCCCACCGCCGGCTCCGGTGATGATGGCGACTTTACCGTCAAGTAGTGATGTGTTGCTCATGGTGAGACTCCTGTTCCAGTGAGTTCTTTTACTGACACTGATTAAAGTGAATTTTGGGTTTGCTTGTCAAAGCAGCTCTGAAAGCAGGGTCCCATTAGGGTTCGTCGCACCAGCGACCACGAAGTGTAAATAGCACGATGGCCATGAGTGCGAGGACAGTGTGCAGAACAATGCCGCCAATCTGACTGTTCTCGAGAATCAGAGAGATAAGCAGGGCTGAATGAAACACCATAAGCATTCCCAGCACTGCGGTAACGACTTTGCGGCTCGTTCTATGTGGCCATACCCAACAGATAGCGCTGGCAATCGAGATGACGGCAAACCCGTAGTGCATTGACCACAGACCGTTAGTGCTCCCGTTATCTGAGAGTGCGGCAGCCAGACCATTTTCCGCGCCAATCAGAGAGACAGCCGCCAGGGTTTCAGCCAAAAAGTTCAGGACCAGAAAAGTGGTAAAAAACGCTTTCATTAAGAGTCTCCCTGGTTGGTCACCTTAACTACGATGGTACCTGATAGCAGGTCATGCAGAGTGCGGCGGTTTTTTGTGAAAATGAACAGTTGATCGACACAGGCTATCGCACTGATTATCCAGAACGCTGTGAAGGGTGGAGCCAATACGAGGAAGGGTATGAAGAAAAGGATGGGGAAAAACAACGCCCGCAGACACACCAGTCGCCACAGGGCGGGAACCTTTGTATTGCCACTGCCGGTATCCATTTTGTTGGGTTGAGCCAGTGCAATCTTCAGTAATCGTTTGCCCAGGGTCTGGCCATGGCGCCAGAGGCTGATACCGTTTAGCAGCAGGTAGGCAACAATAGACAGGCCCACAATGCTCAAGGCAAGCCCTGCCAGGCTCAGGTAGTCTTCAGCGTCTTCAGTAGCCCCTGTGACTAAAACCAGTGCAACGCTCAGTGTTGGGACCAGCACCATGTCTATCAGTGTGGCCACCAAGCGTCGTGTTCTGGAGGCGAGTTCAGAAGTGTCTTGCGCCACGAAGCTAGTTGCCTTGAGCAGTTTGGTTCAGGGTTTGAAATACCAGCAAGGCGTTTCCTGGGCGTTGTCTGCCAACATAGCCGTAACCAGCGCTGACAATGAGCAGGTCGTCAGCAAGCATCGGACCGTGAGCATCAAAAGCGCCGCCCTGGGTTTCGACGGCGTTTACGGATTCATAGGGTTGCCAGGCATCATGTACCCACAGCTCCTCGCCTGTTGTTGCATCCAGCACAATCAGATAGCCATCCATACTGCCAGTGACCACAACGTCGTTGGCGGCGATGATGGCTGCCGACAGGCCAAAAACACATTCCTGAGTCTCGCAGCGCGACCCGCGTTTGTAGTTCCAGCGTACGGCGCCCGTATCCAGGTCTAGAGCGTATAAGCCGGGCTTTGGCTCGCCCGGTGCAGGGAAACCAATAATCTCCTTGTCGCTTATGGGTACAAACACAAGGCCCATGGCCTCGTTTGCGGCCAGCCCCCAATGCACGCCGCCGATGATACCGCCTCGACCAAGGCTGGTACTCCAAAGGACCTCACCCGTCTGTCGATCCATGGCGTGGGCAGATGCCGATTTTTGCCCAGCAACTACCAGTTCACGGCCCGTAGGGCTTGTTAGCAGGAGGGTGGGGGCACCAAAGTCCACATCTGGGCCGGTGGGTTTGTCACAGTTAGGGTGATTCCACGCCTCGTTATTGCAGGCTGCCGTATAGACGTCGTTCTGGGTGAACTGCCGGATCCACACGGGTTTTCCAGTGGCAGCATCAACGGCAAAAATGGCGTCGCTGGTGTCGGTGGCGGGGTGGGTGTAATTCTGCCCGGTCCCAAAAACCAGCCAGTTGCGCTTCTCGTCGTAGCTGGGAGCACCCCACACGGGAGCGCCGCTTGGTCCGTATTCCTGCACAAACAGCCAGTGGCTGCCGGTTTCCTTCGCAGGCTCTTCGATGGTGGGTAGGTACCAGCGTTGTGTTCCGGTGTCGATGTCAAATGCAGCCAGTCCACCGCTGGTGGTGCAGCAGCCGTAGAAAGGATTCATGGCCAGCGCAACCTCCATCGAGGCCACAGGCACAAACACAGAATCTTTGGTGACAATAGGCGTGCCGGAATACCAGGGAATAGGCTCGTCCTTAACCCGTGCATGCCAAATCAGGGTGCCACTTAGCGCATCCACCGCAAACACGCCGCCATTCATCCGGTCGGTGAAAATCAGTACCGGTTTGCCTTTGACGACACCTTTGACGATCGCGCTTGAGATGTTGCCTGTGTGCTCGAACACCCAGCGCTCGCAGCCGGTTTCTCGATCAAGCGCAACGAGTCCGCGGCCACCATCGCCGACAAAGATTGTATCTTCGGTGACCAGTGGGTAGGAGCGTGGTGTGGTACTTGCCAGACCATAGGACCATTTGAGTTGCAGAGACGCTGCGTTTTTCGACGATAAGCTCGACCGTGGTTGATAACGCGTATTGCGCTGATCAATACCCCAGCCTTCGGCATAAATTGACTCGAGTCCGGGGGTTGTCGCGCAGTCTGAGTTTGCGCTGACGGCACTTACCCAGGACAGACCCAGTGCGGTGAGCACTGTTCTGCACAGAATCATCCAGGACGTCTTTTGCGATGGTCGCGTTGTATTTGTTTGTGACGCTACCAACTGTCGATGTGCATCACAGTTTCGACTGGTGGACGATAAGCCGCTTTGAAGTTGGTTCCTTTGGTGTAGGCCAGAGGTATCAGTGCAACCTGCATGTACATGTCGTAGGGAATACCCAGCATCTCAGCGATAGCTTTCTCGTTCATCAGGTGCAAGGTTGTCCACGCACTGCCTATTCCGCGACTTCTGGCTGCGAGCATGAAGCTCCATGCCGCTGGAATGATCGAGCCATACATTGATGCCTGACTCAGAGGATTTGCGCCTTCAGGCGTATCGGTTCGACCGGCGACACAGGGAATCATTAGCACGGGTGCTTTTGCCATGTTGTCAGCAAGGTACTGGGCAGAGTTGGTAGAGCGTTCCTGGGATTGCTCCTGGTTTGTGTCGCCGGTGCCGCGGTGCAGTGCGTGAATAGCGTAGGGCTGTGTTTTATAAAAATTCCAGGTATCGAGATAGTGCGCTGCGATTTTCTCTTTTTTTGCCTGATCTCTAACGAACATGAACTGCCAGCCCTGGGCGTTTGACCCGGTTGGCGCCTGGGTGGCCAGAGTGAGGCATTCCTTTAGCGTTTCATCAGCGATAGGGCGATCAAAGTCGAGTCGCTTGCGCACCGCTCGCGTGGTGCTCAAAAGCTCGTCATTAGTCAGTTCAAGTTGAGGATGTGACATTGTAGTTACCTAAAAAATTGTGGTGCCCTTGTGTTGCCCTACAGGACTTCGAAGAGTCCTGCTGCGCCCATTCCGCCGCCAATACACATGGTGCAGACAACGTATTTCACGCCTCTGCGTTTGCCTTCGATCAGTGCATGCGCAACCATTCTGGAACCGGACATACCGTAGGGATGACCGATCGAGATAGCACCCCCATTCACGTTTAGTCGTTCATCGGGTATGCCCAGGGTGTCTCGACTATAAAGTACTTGAACAGCAAAGGCCTCGTTGAGCTCCCACAAGCCAATGTCGTCCATCTTCAGACCGTTTTTCTCCAGCAGCTTTGGCACGGCAAAAACGGGTCCGATGCCCATTTCGTCTGGATTGGTACCAGCAACAGCAACACCACGATAGGCACCAAGCGGTTGCAGTCCGCGTTTTTCCGCCAGGCTTGCCTCCATCAACACGCAGGCCGAGGCGCCATCAGAGAGTTGCGATGCATTACCGGCGGTAATGTGTTTGCCCTCTTTTATTACCTGTCCTCCGCGGAAAACCGGCTTTAGTCCAGCAAGACTCTCAGCGGTTGTGCCGGGTCGGTTGCCTTCGTCCTTATCCAGCAGCATTTCGATTTCGGTTACCTTGCCACTCTCTTTGTCTTGCAGCTTCATGGTTGAGGCCAGCGGCACGATCTCGTCATCAAAGGCGCCAGCCTGTTGTGCGGCAGCCGTGCGTGCCTGGGACTGTGCGGAGTAGGCATCCTGAGCCTCGCGGCTCATGTTGTAGCGTTCACCAACCACCTCAGCGGTTTCGAGCATAGACATGTACAGGGCGGGTTTGTTGGCCAGCAGCCAGGGATCGGGAATGGCAAAAATGTCCCCGGTCTGATTCATGGAAATGGATTCAACGCCGCCGCCGATGGCAACATCCATACCGTCGGAGATGATTTGTTTGGCTGCCATTGAGATAGCCATCATGCCTGAGGAGCACTGGCGATCAATGCTCTGTCCAGCCACGGATTCCGGCAGGCCACCGTGCAACAGACTCTGGCGAGCGATATTTTGGAAGCCCGAACCCATTTGAATGGCAGCCCCCATGATGACGTCTTCGACTTCTGCTGGATCAATCTTGGCGCGCTCAACCGCATGCTTGATCGCGTGTCCCCCCAGGGCCTGAGAGGTGGTGTTGTTAAAGGCGCCCCGATAGGCCTTGCCGATAGGAGTTCGGGCGGTGGAGACAATGACGGCTTCGCGCATGGGGTGATCCTCGTTAAACGTGGGATCATTATATGGGTAGCACCCTGTCCGGGATAGCTCCAGAAGGTAAGCTGCAGGGAAATAGCTTTACGCACGCTTTGGTAATGCCGACATTACTTATTTACTTGTTGGGCGCTTGCGCTCCAGGCTCTGAGTTGGGATAGGCTTTCTCTATGAATGACCAAGATACTGATCAGCAGAACAGCGCTCCGCCTCATCCCATGGAGACTCAGCGGGATGCTCAGCCGAATCAGGGCCCTTTGGCTGGCTTGCGGGTACTGGATTTATCTTCTGTGGTTTCCGGGCCTATGGCGGCGATGGTGCTTGCTGATCAGGGCGCTGATGTGATCAAGGTCGAGCCGCCCGGCTGGGGTGACGGCATTCGTTATCTGGGTGCCTCAAACAATGGAGTCAGCGCGATCTTTTGTATGATCAATCGCAACAAACGATCGATTGCCATCAACTGGAAAACGCCTGCGGGTGCAGCGCTCGTGTGCAAGCTCGCGGGCACCTGCGATGTTCTGTTGCAGAATTATCGGCCCGGGAAACTCGAGAAGGCCGGTCTGGGTTACGAACAGATTGTCGAGCACGCGCCGGACATCATCTATACCTCAGTGTCAGGTATGGGCGAGACGGGTCCGTACGCGGACCAAAAAGTGTATGACTATGTGATTCAGGGCATCTCCGGGGTTACAGATGTACAAGGTATTACGGCGCCGGCGATGGTGCGTACTATTGTCTACGACAAGGTGACATCACTGACGGTTGCTCAAGGTATTACCGCTGCGTTGCTTGCCCGCGAGCGAGGTGCAGGTGGTCAACACATACGCCTATCGATGTTAGATGCTGGTCTGCAATTCAATTGGCCTGATCTGATGTGGAACTACAGCTTTGTTGGAGACGACTCGCAAGTACAGCTTGCGGGTGATCTGGCGGATATGTACGAGGTGAACGCAACCGCAGACGGGGCGATTGTTTCTCATGGGCTAGGCGGTGGCACATCTAGTTACAATACTGATGATCTGATTGCCCTGTTTGCTGAAAACGATGTGCCAGTGGCGCGAGCCAATAAGCGCTCAGAGGTTGCAACAGATCCTCAGGTGGTAGCAACCGAAGCACTGCAGTTGCATCAGCATGCGCGGGCTGGAACTCTGCGTCAGCCCCGTCCGGCCGTTCGGTTTGAAGGTACGCCGGCACCTGCTGTTCGGGCTGCTCCTGAACTGGCCGAGCATACCGTTGAAATACTGGATGAGTTAGGTTTGAGTGAAGACGAAATGCGCGATCTGGCAGCGCAGGGTGTGTTGGGTTAACCCTGCTCGCTATTCTGGCAGTGGCGAGCTCGGTGGAAAAAGATCTCCAAGCAGCGGACCCTCTGGCAGTTGCAGTTTCAGCTCCGGGTTGTCTGGTCCAAGGATCAGGTGTTCTGGTGCTGATTTGACAATGCTTTTTGCAATGGGCTGGGTAGCCACCGGCTGGTCAGCAACCGTACGTGCAGAATCCGGCTGCGTTGCAACCGACCGGCTCTTGATAAACCACGCGGAATAGCCGGCGCCCTTGGCCTTCTCCACAAGAGTGCGCGCAGACTGCGTAGATAGAGCAGGGGATTGCAGGCGCGTGTAGGTTTGTCCGTTTATAACCACCTGGTTTTTTTCTACCGGTGATTGCAGCAGTGCCTGCAGTTTTTGCGCTTCATGGGCTGCATAGCTTGAATCCTGGTAGCTTGCGTAAACAGCCAACCCAGCAGGCTCAGCAACAACAGGGGTGGTTATTGCAAACACGGCCATTGCCAGAGAGACAGCTCGACCAATCGTTGTGGAAATTGTCATTGGATCGCCCTCGCCAAATGAGAGAAACCTTATGCCTGCAACCTCCGCTTTGCTGTGATGAAGCAAGGTGTTTGCGTGCTTTCTGATTAGCGAACCGGGAAATGCCGCTTTGACCACGCTTGCGGAGAGGAATGTGCCTCGAAACAGCTGTTAGCTGGGTCACGCTACTTGGCGCAGGTGCTGAGATATCGCCAATTAACGAGTCAGCATGTAGGCTGAGACGCAGAGATTTCGCTGATCCAGCGTCATCAGAGCAGGAGAGAAACATTGACCGCCTATTCTAGTCGAGAAGTCCATTTGGCCGCGCGCCCGGACGGTATGCCCAAACCCCAAGACTTTGCACTGGTTGAAAACAGCGTGACACCAGGTGCCGGCGATATTGTTGTGCAGAACCTTTATATGTCCGTTGATCCGGCCATGCGCCCGGCGTTATCTAACGGGGCGACACCATTAGGTGAGGTTATGGCGGCGAGCGCCATCGGTCGAGTTGTAGAGTCTGAGGATGCTGGCTTTCCCGTTGGCACCTATGTGCGTTCTCGGCTGGGGTTTCGCGAATATGCGCTGGCCGCTGCTAAAGATCTGGAAACCATTGTGCCCGGTGAAGAGTCGCTGACAACCCATTTGCATGTGCTTGGCATGACAGGTCTAACTGCCTACGGCGGCCTGTTGATCACGGGTGCACTGCAAGATGGAGAGAACGTCTTTGTCTCCGCCGCGGCGGGGGCGGTGGGCAGTGTTGCGGGACAGATTGCAAAAATTAAGGGATGCAGGGTGGTTGGTAGCTGCGGGTCAGATGAAAAGGTTCGTCATCTGGTTGAGGATCTTGGTTTTGACTCAGCATTCAATTACAAAACCAGCAGTATTGCCAAAGAGCTCCATGTCGCTTTGCCCAAAGGTATTGATGTGTATTTTGAGAATGTAGGTGGTGCTCACCTGGATGCGGCATGTGGACAGATGCGACCCCTGGGGCGAATACCGGTGTGCGGTATGATTTCTGCGTATAACAATAAGGGGGCGCGCTCAGAAGGTGTTACGACACTTTCGAATATGATCTACAACAGAGTCACCATGAAGGGGTTTGTTGTCTACGAATTCTTTGATCAACAGGAGAAATTCCTGGCCGATATGCGGCAATGGATTGCTGAAGGAAAAATGAAATACAGCGAAACCATATTGGAAGGGATCGATCAGGCGCCAGCGGCGCTTATAGGATTAATGCGCGGCGAAAACACCGGGAAAATGTTAGTGAAACTCGCCGATTGATACCACTGCAAATCTAAAAATTGACAGACAGAGACAGGAAGCCGGGCCATGACTGACAGCTACGACCTTATTATTCGCAACTCTACATTGATTGACGGTAGCGGCGCGCCGCGCAGGCAGGCTGATGTAGCCGTTAAAGATGGAAAAATTGCTCGAGTGAGCGGTGCCTATGAGATTCAGGCCAAAGCGCAAAAAGAAATAGATGCGACAGATAAGCTGCTTGCTCCAGGCTGGGTTGATATTCATACGCACTACGACGGTCAGGCAACCTGGGATCCACTTTTGGCGCCCTCATCCTGGCACGGTGTCACAACCGTAGTTATGGGCAACTGCGGGGTCGGGTTTGCGCCGGTGAAACCCTCTGATCGCGATTTCCTGATTGAACTCATGGAAGGTGTGGAAGACATTCCGGGAGCTGCCCTTTCAGAAGGTATTAACTGGCAGTGGGAAAGTTTTCCGGAGTATCTCGATGCGTTGGAAACGCAGCCTCGTGCCATTGATGTTGCTGCCCAGGTTCCACACGGAGCCGTGCGTGCTTACGTTATGGGTGAGCGTTGCAACACAGATTACGCCCCGACCCAGGAAGAGGTTGACGCGATGGCTGCTTTGGTTCGCGAGGGAGTAGAAGCGGGAGCCCTGGGTTTTTCCAGTTCAAAAACTCTATTGCACAAAGACATCAAGGGTGAGTACATGCCAGGTACGTTTTCTGGCAACGAGGAAATGCTGGCGCTGGGCCTGGGTATGAAGGGTCTCGATAATGCGGTCTTTGAGCTGGTGTCAGATCATTTGGGCGATACGCAAGAATGGGAATGGGTGAGTGAATTTCAGAAGCAGACCGGTCTCACAGTAACGCTTATTGCTACCACGGCACCCGCGTACCAAAACAATCACATGTACAACCTGGCAGAACAGGCGCGGCTGGAAGGTCGTGAGATTCGTCCCCAGGCAGCAGGTCGACCAACCGGCGTATTGCACGGATTGCAGTCGAGTTTCCATGCCTTTGTTGGCCATCCCACCTGGCGCAATGAACTGGCTGATCTTGATCACGATGCGTTGCTTGCAAGGCTCAACGATCCACAGATGAAAGCCCGGTTGCTTGCTGAAGAGTCTGTGATTAAAGGCGGACCTATGCAGGATCTGCCGCGTTTGATGCATCAAGTGTTTCCGCTGGGAGAGAAACCCAACTACGAGCCTGATCAGGCTGACAGCATTGCAGGCCTTGCCAAGGCCAGTGGACTTGATCCGATGGAAGTCATGTACGACTTGCTCGTCGCAAACGACGGCAAGGAGCTGTTCTATCAACCACTCGGCGGCTATCAGGCCTATTCACTCGATGGTCAGAAAAAGCTGCTGGAACACCCTAATGTTCTGTTTGGTTTAAGTGATGGCGGCGCGCACTGTGGGGTGATTGCAGATGCCGGTATGCCAACCTTTATCATGACCCACTGGGGTCGGGATCGAACCAAGGGCGATAAGATGGAGCTTGAGTTTCTCGTTAAATCTCTCACCGCCGATACAGCACATGCCTTTGGCATGTTTGACCGCGGTGAGATCAGTGAAGGCAAGATTGCTGATATGAATGTCATTGATTTCTCGGCACTACGATTGCATCGACCGGAAGCGATCTTTGACTTGCCTGCGGGTGGGCGACGTCTGGTGCAACGCGCTGAGGGGTACGAGGCCACCATCAAGGCGGGTGAGGTAATTTTCGAATCTGGTGTGCATACCGGCGCCTTGCCTGGAAAGCTCGTACGGCGGGCCAGCGCATGAAGGTATCGCCGGGTGTTAGTCGGTGGCCAGTTTTAGGGCTGTTATTGGTTGCGATTTCAGGTTTGTCCGGATGCGGAACAAAAAACAACAGCAACGATAACGCTGAGGATTCTGCGGCGCAGGCCGTCAGCGTCGCAACCATCGTTGGGCAATGGACCCTGAACATAGATAGCCCACGGGGTGTTCTGCATCCGGTGTTAACGGTGCAGAAAACAGGCACAGGATACTCGGCCACCTACGAGGGACGACAGGGTTTGTTAACGATTGATCGCGTAGAAGTGAATGGCGCGAAGTTTTCATTTCCGCTATCCATCACGATCCCCATTGGTACTATCGAGGTGAACTACGTAGGTGAGGTGCAGGGCGACAGGCTGCAGGGCGTCGTGCGCAATCCTCGCGGTGAGGTGCCTTTTTCCGGAGAACGGACGGGTTAGTTTGCAGATTCTGATACCCACAAAGCGTGCTTCTGCATAACGTTCAGAAAGATTGGGTTATGCAACCAGCC
>CAZWMD010000058.1:0-3754 GCA_964634815.1 uncultured Pseudomonadales bacterium
TGATTTCATTCAGCGAAACCTGGTTGTGCTGTAGTCTAATCCCTGAGCGTGACTGGCGATAACGCAGAACTAACTGTGAGGAAACGCAACATAGACAGGTTCGATCGTCTGGGACCGTCGTCATAGATAAAAAGGGCGTTTCAAATATGACTGACACCAGCACAGCAGATCTATCAGTGATCTACCATTACGAGCAACTTGCAGATTGGCTAGGTACTTCAGGCCAGCCTAAGGCAGACCAGTTTTCCCTGATTGCAGACGCGGGTTATCAACTGGTTGTGAATCTTGCGTTACCTTCATCGGATCATGCTGTTTCAGATGAAGGCTCGATTGTTACGGGCGCGGGCATGGCCTATGTCCACATACCGGTCGACTTTGAGTCACCGAGAGTGGAAGACTTACACCGTTTTTTTGGTGTTTTGGATGCCTACTCAGACTCTAAGGTCTGGGTGCATTGCGTTGTTAATGCGAGGGTTTCAGTTTTCTGCTATCACTATCTAACGAAGCGCCAAGGGCTCTCGGACGCTGAGGCCAAAACAAGTTTGCTAAAGCGTTGGGAGCCTGAAATGGACAGTGTCTGGCGTAGTTTTCTTGCGCTCACTGATGTCTAGATGCCCAATGCTTTACGCTAATGGGCTTCGCGATGTTCTTTCAATTCTTCTGCGAATTCAGCGGCCAGTGTTTGAATTTTAGGCATGAAGTCGACCAGCAGGTCCTGACTGAGCTTTGTAGATTCTCCCATTACGGCAGGCATCTTTTTAACCAACGAGCGCCCAGTACTGGAACGATAGAAGGTCAGCATGTCTTGTATCTCTTCTTCGCTGTAGTTGTTTAAGTATATGTCGATCATCGGTTCTTCCATTTTCTCCCAAGACACTTCCTCTATCATTAGGGCCGAGATCTTCTCCATATAGTTATCAAAAACTGCTTGTTCTGATGCTTTTATCCCCATTTGCTGGCCCACGCCGGCGAACATTTGGTTCATTTGAGAGTAGATAGTCTCAATCATGGAATCGACTTCCATGAGCGCCATCAGTTCTTTCACACTTTCCCTTTTTCCGGTCTCTGCTAACGCGGGAAAATTGATTGTGAACGCGATTAGTGCGATCAGTAGGTATCTCATGGTGTATTCCTTAAGAAGGTTATGTTGCGTCGGGGTTGGCTGGTCCGCGTTTAGTAGGCTCTACTGAGCTAATCTATCCCAGAGATGCCCTTAAAACTACGTTCGAGTTTGACAATGCGTTGCAAAACCCTGCAACCAACCAAAATATTGACTCAGTCTTCTATTTGGTGGCGCCAAGTTTCCAGTGTCTTGTTGGTTAGCGCTTTAACGATGTTCTGGTACGCTGCCTCATTGCCTAACACCCTGATATAGTTAAGATTGTGGGAGTATATGAGGGGAATGCGGTGGAGTTGATTGATAACAAGAACTTAAGGTGGAAGCACTTTACGGGCAGCGACAGCTTTGATTATCCGATCGATTATTGGGCAGCTCTTCTGGGAGCACGAGCCGATGGGCATGTAGATCTTCTGTATCGTTGGGCACCTAATGCCTATTGCCACTTTCACCGGCATGCTGCCGCAACGTCGTCTACGGTGATTTCTGGCGAACTTCATATCATGGATATCGACCTTGAAAGCGGCGAAGAGGTTGGGCGTGTTGTTAGGCGTGCGGGGAGCTATGCTCACAAATCAGCTGGAGATGTTCATATGGAGCGAGGTGGCCCTGATGGTGCTGTAGTTCTCTTCAATTTGTACGCACCAGACGGGTTACTCGCAGAGACGCTGGGGCGTGACGGTACGGTATTGGGTCAATCTACTCTGGACCAAATATTGCGAGGCCGTTCGTCTCGTTAGAGATTCTTTAGCCCTTTTACCGTTTTGCGTAAGCTATAGGGTCATCATAAGATCGCCACAGAATCAGCACGGTTACGATACGAATACTGGATTTCATAATCGCGCTCCTGCCGAAGTCCATCAAGCACAACTTCAAGACCGCTCCGATTATCGCTCTGCCACAATTCTTTATCTGACTAACCCTTAGTCTTCCAGAATTTGGGAAACGGATTTCAGCTCAGCGCCACATTCGCGCAATGTGTTTGCCATGATGTCTAAAGAGATATGCGTGTCTCTCGTTAGCATTCCGCTGCCATCCAAATTAATAAAGCCTGAAGACTGATGACCTTCATAAACGATTTTAACGTGTCTACAACTCTGTGATAGACCATCCAGAAATTCTTCTTTGGAAACTCCATCGTTTTGAGGTAGATGAGATGAGCAACCGCTGATAGAGAGCACGGTAGCCAGGAGGTAACGGGGTTTGTTAAAAGGCGGTTGCATTTGGCTTGGCATACTCTGCGTTGCATTGGCGGATTGACTATGCGGTCTGCGATGCCCGCGATATAAAATATACAAGAGCATAGGAGCCTG
Organism: uncultured Pseudomonadales bacterium; assembly: GCA_964634815.1. Classification (GTDB taxonomy): domain Bacteria; phylum Pseudomonadota; class Gammaproteobacteria; order Pseudomonadales; family Azotimanducaceae; genus JALZVT01. The sequence goes on from CAZWMD010000058.1 coordinate 2,431, forward strand.
TGCCTTCAGGCCACCCTAGAAAGATGGTGTCTTCAGTCCAGGCAAACCGTCGATACTGGACATGTTTGACGCAAGCTGTCCCTTACGAATCCCTTCTGGCCCCAGCTTGTCTGCAAAGTTCTGGTAATAGTCGCGGGTTCCTTCGAATTTATAGAGTGGCACGTTCCATCCGCATGAATCAGCAATGCGAGTGATTTCCAGCTTGATGATTGAGCGTACGCCAGGCAGCTGCTCGAAGCGACCCTCCAGAACATGAAACTCGTCACTATCTTTTTCGATAACGCTGCCTTTGCCATGCAATCTGAGAATGAAGGGTTTCCCTTCGAATGCGCAGAACATGAGCACTAAACGCCTATTCTCTTTGATCTGTGAAATCGTTTCCACGCCACTGCCCGTAACGTCCAGGTATGCCACCGTATTGTTGTCGAGCACCTGAAGGCTATCCATGCCTTTGGGTGAAATGTTGACATGGCCCTCCTGACTTAAGGGCGCGGTGCCCACGAAAAAGAGCTTTTGTTCTGAAATGAACTCAATCAGCTTAGGCGTAAGTTCTTGGTATAGTTTTCCCATTGGTGCCTCCTCAAAATTCCCAGTGTAGTTGACCACTCCTGACACCGTTGTGTCAGCATGGCTGCCGTTTCGTGGTCATTGTTTACCAAGTGATAGTTCGCCAAGAAACCCCGGGTTTCGCCGCCCGTGAACTTATTGAGGTTTGTTTTTGCCACCATCTGGTAGCAGTCCTTGATAAAAATTGAAGGTGTTTGTGACTGAGATTCGATCCAGTACTGAGTTAACAACAACTATAATCTCAGCGTCGCCATAGGCTTTGTACTGTTCCCACCATTTACGACCTATCTGGGTGTTCAAGTTGAATGCTTCTTCAGAAACAACGCCTTCCCAGCCGTCGCCAAAGTAACCTATAGCTCTATCGTCTTTGAGTCGTCTCCAACTCACGATGAGTGCAGAGTAGTATTGGCTTAAGACAACAGCGTCTTCCTGATTAATGTCGTTTGGTCTGAAAATAGCCTTTGAGAGAGAAGTTTCTGGCGACTCACCCATTAGTGATAGATTGCGTGACATTGCCGAGAGGTAGGCGTTGTCAAAAGTTTGGACCTGGGCAAGGTCTCTGTTTTGATTCAGCTCAAAGATCAGGGCTGCGATACCAACTACCACCGCGATATTGGTGATAAGTTGTAATGGCGATACCCATGAATTTCCTTTTTGCTCTTCGGTCTGATCGTTTTGGTTTTCCATGTTCATCCCTGATGCCTGTCGAGAATCCATTGTTTACTAAATGAGCTATGGAGTCGAGATATTGACTATC
>CAZWMD010000058.1:3854-22861 GCA_964634815.1 uncultured Pseudomonadales bacterium
CTGTCGAGAATCCATTGTTTACTAAATGAGCTATGGAGTCGAGATATTGACTATCGGGTTATGGTGAACGAAAGCTACTGGTTTAGGAAAAGATGCTGGGATCTTTCAGTTATCGGCTCAGTATTTTCTGTTTCGCGGATGATTCTGTGCTGTTCGTTCGTTGCCGTGCTTATAGTTTCCGGTTAAGCGAGCCATCAACTGTTGTTGTTCAGAAAAATCCATTTCAGAGATGTCGAATGCAAAGTCGGCAGCCTTATGGCCGCGTAAGGTCGTGGCTTTCTTGCCGTTGTGAAAAATTTGGTATTCCGTGCCGGTCTGTTGAAACGTGAAGCCTAGATTGTTTTTCTTATCCATTTTGGAATCCGCAATTCACGCCCTTCTTTTCTCTAAAGCTTGGATCAATCGCGATCCAATGTGTTGTGCAGCCACAGTGACTGCGCCTGTGGAACTTGAGTACCATGTTGTTCTAAACGTACTATTAGATGTAGATGGCTGTCCGATAACCTCAATGAGTTTCTCCGCTAACTGCACTAACTCCAGAGAAACCGCTTCGCAATGGCAAGAGGCGTTGCTTAGCTTGGCTGACGTGTTCTGTTTCATCAGATACAAGGATTGGTGTCGTCTTCTTGGGTGAGTTTGGCCGCAGAAACCCTGGCCAAGTGCTTTCGCATATAGCGCATAAGTAGAATTGCTTTTTCATCTGCATTGAAGGTTGCTGAACCCGCATCATCTATAGGCACGGGAAACTGGAAGCCATTATCAGTTTCATAGAACAGGCTTCGATCTCGGTAAAACACAAAATGTGCCGTTTGGCCTTTGACCAGGTCTTTGATGTTGTTCATTTTTCTGTTCCTTTCTTTGTTTCTAAAGCTATTCCTCAGTCTGCTCCCCATAAAGAAAAACCCCGGGAGTCGATGACTGCCGGGGTTTTATATTCTGTTTAGAGATATCCTCTATGCAGAAAGTGCCTGACACCCACACAGCAGTGCAACCGCTTGTTCAAGCGAATTTCGTGTGCTCGCAAATTTGGCGCAGGTATTCATGGACGGGAATATAGCCTCTATATCCTGGGTTTGTCCAGACACGGGTTAGGTTTCTGTTTTGCTACGGGCAGGCCATTTTTTGGCTATCTGCAATTTCCAGCGGGTATGACTGTTAGAGAGCCGGGCGCTAGGCGACACACTCAATGTGTATGCACGTCCAATCAAGGTCTGTGGTGTAGTCTATGAGTATGAATATATCTCTGCTCGCTGACCGGTCTGATCCGATTCCCTGGGCGTACGGCCACAAAATCCCTTGGGACGAGCCCTCGTTTTCGGAGAGGATGCTGCAGGAACATTTGAATCCAAATCATGACTTGGCTAGCCGGGCGCTGCCAAAGGTAATTGCTCAGGTAGAGTATTTGCACTCTGAGATAATCCCCAAAAATGGCCGAGTGCTGGATCTTGGTTGCGGTCCTGGGCTGTACTGTCGAGAGTTTTCTCGGCGAGGTTATGAGTGCACGGGCATCGACATTTCTCCGGCATCGATAGCCTATGCGCGCACGCTAGATCCCTCTTCGATATATCGTTTGGAAGACGTAACGAGTGCCAACTTTGCAGATGGAAACGCGCTGGCAATGATGCTTTTTGGCGAGTTTCAGTCGTTTGAACCAGCGATCGCAAATAGATTATTGAGTCGTATGAAACGATCAGTTGTTCCAGGTGGGGTAGTGGTGCTTGAAGTGTTTTCTGAGGCAAAAATTGAATCGATGGGAAAGCAGGGTTCGAGTTGGAGGTCTATGCCTGGTGGCTTGTTCAGTGATTCTCCACATCTGCATTTACAAGAGCATTTCTGGTTTCCCTCTGATCGGGTGACCGTTGGTAGACACTATGTCGTAGAAGAGAATGGCAATGTGCTTGAATACAGAGACACGCTGAAGAGCTATTCGGATCAGGAATACACAGACATGTTCGATAGGCTCGGATTTCAGCGGGTTGTTCTTCTGCCGTCTTTGTCTGGTGAGTTAGATACCAATTTTGTAATTGGCTATTGTTAGATAGATCCGTGCTCGCCCAGTAGAATGGCCTGCACGTTCTGATCGCATTTATAGCTCAGGTAGAGCAAATAGGCGGTTAAGAAGGGCGCTCCGAGAAAGAACGCAAACACACCTAGTACGAGCCCAGGTGTCGAGAAGTTGTTGCGCCATGCTGTCCAGAAAGCCGACAACACCAGGAAGCCCAAGAAATCCAAATTGAACTGACCCGGCCAGCCCATTTTCCCGATGTCACCAAAAAACACACTTAGCAAATCAAGGCCATGATTTAGAACCACGGGGATTGTGTACAGAGATATAGCGCTGAAAATAGCCACTAACAAGATACGAAACGCGGTCATGAATGACTCCTGGTTAGTTAATCATCTATCGTGACGTTGTTTTTCTTCTGTAGCAATAGACGACCAGAAGCGGGTCAATCTTGTAGAGTAGCTTTCGACCTGATCGCTTTGCCTGCGTTATTATCTACTCTAGAGTTTGAGTAGATATTTTAGGTGGTCAACATAGTGATCGTAGAGCCACTCGGCATCTTCAATCTTTTCAGCGAATCGAAAGCCAAGCCTTTCCGGGATGCGCTTGCTCCTGAGGTTCATGACGTTCACGGATATGCTGAAGTTCTTTATGCCGAGATTCATATTGGCGTAGTCAATGAGGGATTTGGTTGAAGCCGTCGCTATTCCTTTACCCTGATGGCCTTCAGCTAGCCAATAGCCAATCTCGGCGTAGTTTTTTGAAGGGTTTATGGAGACTAGTCCTGAAGTGCCGACTATGTTTCCTCTTAATTTTATTGCCAAAACCAAAGACTCGTTTTTCTTGCGTTCCTCGAGAGTTGATCTTATGAAGGATTCACTATCGTATTCATCCTGGTTGTGATCCAGCCATGGTAGCCACGCTTTCAGATAGGCACGGTTCACTTCAATACAGTTGAATAGTTCCTGGCTGTCGGAAATATTCAGCGTTTCCAGAGAAACATCCTCGGTTACTTTGAGAGATAACATTTGCTTATTGGTGAACCTGCGTCAAAAATTTGATCTTATCTAAAGATGTATGGTGTCTAAGGTAGACGCTGAATGCGACTGGCTGCGCAAATTTTGACAATTTTACTCAGACACGAACCATTCTCACGTTCGCAAACACTTCTTTGTTGCAGAATCAAAGCTGCTATTACGAAGGATAGCTACCACAGATATGGCTCTCACCTATGCAAGGGAGGTTGCGCGTGACATCGGCACTCTATCGAACAATTACCAGCTTATGGATATTGAATTCCATTTATAGCCTCTCGGTTCTCCTACCCACGGGAGCTAATGCTACTAAGACCCTTTTGGGACTTGGAACACTTATGTATCTGGTGAACTTTATTGCGCCAGTCTACTTTGTATGGCGTAACTACGATGCATGGAAAAATCGGACGCCATTTCTGCCAGAGAATATTGCAACCCTCGCACCACGCGCTTACCAGTTAGCTGTTGCGGCGTTTTGGATAGTTGCGATCGGGGCGGGGTTAGCCATGGTGTCGACGCTACTGGTCATGGCGGGAAACAAGGCCGGGATGGGTGGGGCAATTATGGGCTTTTTCACTCTTGGTATCGGCTCGTCTGTGCTTTCTTATCCTGTCATATTCATAGAACTGTGCTTCTGGTACCAGCGAGGTTTTGAGCTCGGAAATTCGAGCCCACTTGGCTCTTGCCCAACCTGTGAGCAAGTCTTTGATAAGTCGTGAAGGTCGACCACGGTCAACTGAGCCTGAATAGATAGAATTCTGTTCAGGCTGCAGACTTAGGGGTAGTTAGACGAAAAATGATTATACTCTGAGTTGATTTCCGGATTTTGAGAGGGTGGTAATTGACCGACTACCTTACCAGTCAATTGATCTTGCACGGCACCGTTTGCATGCTAGTTGGATTGCTTTGCGGGGTGCCGCTTGGACGCGCTATCAACAACGATCATGGTGACGCGGCGGTGCACGGATGGCGTGTGGCTCATCTTGGTCTTGCGCTGGGTGGACCGTTACTCTACTCAATAGCCGCGATACTTCCGCGTATTAGCGATCATGGCGGAATAAGCAGTGTCGCCACATGGAGCTTTGTTGCTTCTGTATATGGGTTTGTTATCGCATTGCCGCCTGGTGCGGCGATTAGAGAAAGAGGCCTTCGATCTGGAAGGGGACTTTCGCAGTTAGTCTATGTTGGAAATCTGATTGGTGCTGCAGGTTCTCTTGTCGGAACTCTTGCTTTGTTGGGTTTAGTTTTGGTTTCAATGCTTTCGGGCCAGCAATAGCATACTGCCTACTCAACGGTAAGGACTGAACGTGTTTGACGCAATAGCCTCACTTGTTCTTGCTACTGCCTTGCTCTTGGGTTCTCCTGGCCCGGTGCCGATCGCTCTTGGAGCGACGGGAGCGTCATATGGGCCTAGACAAGGAATTCCATTCCTATTTGGAATTCTGTTGGGTCTTGTGTTTGCTATTGTTTTTGGTTCGCTAGGTGTAGCCGCACTCTTTAGTGCCTTTCCGGCCAGTCGAAATATTGTTGGAATAGCTGGCGCTCTATATATTCTTTACATAGCCGCGAAGATTGCAATGGCGCCCATACCTGCCGATGCAAATGAATCTGATGGACCTGCTCCAACCTTTCGAGACGGATTCATTCTGAATCTACTTAATCCCAAAGCGTATGCAGCTTTTGCTGCGCTCTTCTCTCAGTTTCTGTTGCCTCTCTCGAACGAAATTCTCAGCATAGGCATAACCGCACTGGTAGCGTTTTTAGTCGCCATTGTTGTTGATGGGATTTGGCTACTACTAGGCGGTCTTCTTACGCCCATATTTCTGTCACCAAAATTTGGTCGACCAATTAGAATACTATTTGGAGTATCTATGGTTTTGGCCGTCGTATTGGCAAGTTCCGTATATACCAGCTAGGAGTAGGGGCACACTTACTTACTCTCTGTTGTAAGTCACTAGACTGACAATTTGTTGCCACGATGTTTACTCAGCCAGGCCGCTCCAAAATCTACAAGGGCTGGCTGTGGTAGCAAGAGCGCATCTGCCTTACCAATTTTTCCTTCTCGTTGTAGCTTTGTCTCCAGCGCGAATGCTTCACCGAGCGCAACAAAATCGTCGGAATCGATTCTTAACTCTTCACCTTCTACCCAGTGACGTTGCCCGTTTGCTGTGATTGGTGCGCCTTCTATATGGTAGGGCTTCGGAAAGTCAGCCCGGTATTCGCTTAGGTGCAGAGAAGTGTTGTTGCCATGCCCTACACCTATGAGCAGTACCTTGGCTTCAAGTTCATAGAGGCGCGCTAAAGGCGATTGCTCACCAAAAATTCCTGGAAACCTGTGTCCAGCAGTCACGTACTTCGCAGCTTCTCCCCAAGCAGCAAAAGATCCATGTGGATGACCACTGCGCAACACATTTGGGTAACATCTGAAGGTTTCAGCCAAAACTCCCATAGCCAAAGTTGTAGTTTTTTCAGGATCAAACGCGGGCAACTCCGCACGTATTGTTGGCCACCAGTCTTCAGGTGCAGGTGGATTCTGCCATTTTGAGGGCTCGGTGAGCTGCGTAGAGTGCGTTGGCATAACCAGGGTGCCAGCAGCGGTTAAACATGATTGCAGTGCATCGATTAATGCCTGCACCCCTCCGTAGGGCCTTCCCACCTTTGAGAAAGCGCAGTGCACCAGTAAACAATCGCCTTTATTTACACCCAAAGTGATAAGGTTTTGCAGCAAGCTGTTGGTGGTGATGAGCTGTGTGGGGAACGCCTTTTTAGTCATAGGGTTTCAACTATATCTGGCTTTGTCTTGAACGAAGAAGAACAAATCTACAGGTATCTTGATGGCTGTCAGCGCTAAAAGAATGATCCAGTATTCGCCGTAGACATGCATTACTGTCGCAATGGATATTGCTATAAAAAGCACAAGACTTCTGATGTATATGTGAGGAATTATCTGGAGAGATTTGGGCTGCCGGAATTGCTTGTTTGCAAACCAGTAGGTAATAAGCATAAAGAGATGGCTTAGGAAAAGACCTAGTGCCGCCCAGTACAGACTGTCTGTCACGATGGTTTTGAAGACGTCTATCGTAATTTCCAGGTAGTTACAGGTGCGAGCATCGCAATAAAGTAGATGTATCAGGTAACTCCAAATGTAGAGAGTTGAGATGCCAAAGATTAGGGAAAATAGTGCGGTCTCCAGAAGGCGATCCCTTGCCCGGCTGTAAATCCAGCGAAGCCAATCGCGCGAGTCTTTTGGCCACAGTGTGGCCTGATCTACTCTGGTCCAAATCTTGACCACGTGAATCGCCCCGGCAATAACTATTTCAAAGCAATAAAGGAATAGCATGCTTGTTGCCGTCCAAGTTCCGCTGTACACGCCATATAAAGGAATTAGGTTGGTGAGAACGATCAACAGCACAAGCCCTGGAGAAACCATTCGATTGACAGGAAGCTGCATGGTTATGCCTTAGCTATATTTAATACGTTTACTTCTGAATACAGGCTCTTTTGGCTGTAGTGGGGTGAGGCGTAAGTTTATTACCCGTGCTATCCGAGGGTATTTAGGAGGCTTTGAATAACGGCCTTAGCGGTTCACAAACTTCTTTTTGCTTTTCATCTGGTGCGAAGAGTATGAATTCGCTCTTCTGGGCGCATTCAAGATCAGTGTGAGCACCTTCCTCTGTGCATTGCTCAATCAGATACAGGTAAGTAGAAATGGGGTGCCTAAGACACTTTTGGTAGGTCTGGTTGAGTTCGGTGTGTTTATCAGGGCTCACCAGAATAGCCGGTTCATCGCTTGCAACACCTGGAAGAACGCCCAGGGTGAACGAAACACATAGTATTGTGTTTAGTATTCCTTTACTCATAGCGACCTCAATTACCTTTGAGTGGGTGGTATTCAGGCGCTACCTGTTAGCGCCCGAGACTATCCTGCGTTGTTAGAAGATCTTACTCCGGTTTTAGATAAATGCTTCCTCAGGAGGCTCTTCTGAGATGTACCCGGCAGCGTGCCGACCATATTTGGTGATCACGTACATCAGTAAGAAGTGCATAGCGCCGAGCACTAACATGGCCAATCCTACTTTGGTGCTGACATATTCTATCGCGCCAGGAACATCAAAGGGGCGGACGCCGTAGCGTAACGCAAGCAACACAAAACCGATATTGATCAGATAAAACCCGACCACTAACATATGGTTAATACTCTGGGCGAGTTCAGGTCGAGCGCCAAAGGCTTCGACCAGGAATACGTAGCCGTTGGTACTTAAAGTACGAGCTACCCAGATGGTCATCGCGATGGTGATCACAATATAGGCCATGAAACTGAATTCAACGATCATTTCTATCTCCTGTTGATGAGTTCCCAGCTACATTAGGCGGCGCGAATTGGCGATGCTTCGTGCATTATAGAAATGGATCAAAAATGGAATAAAATTAATATAAACAGTAGGTTAGAGGTTTCCAGATTTATCAATTGAGAGTCTGATGTAGTATTTTCAGGGTAGGGAGTGACGATCTTTGACTGTTGAGTTGCAGATTATTGAATATAGGGATTGTATTCGCTGTTATCAGCCGATCGATAAACGTGCTGAGCTTTGCTCGTTTTGCCACTCGACGCAGATTATCCAATCAAAATGGAGGAGTCGTATCTTCACTGTTCTGGGTGTTCTGGCGATTCTCTCTTTACCCATTGTCTGGTTTATCCTCAGCGATTTGAAAAGCTCCAATTTGGCCCTTGAACGTGCAGTTGATGATCAAGAAATACAGTTAGCCACTACGCTGAAAGAGATCGAAGCAAATAGTCTGACTCATCAACAAGCACTGGGTGTTGCAAAGACTGAACTCGCTTTGCTCATACAACGAGCAATCAGCTATTCGAATAATGCTTCTACCTTTTGCATTGGTGTTCCTGTCCTGGAGGTCTGTGAACTAATCCTAAACCATAGCGACAAGGACTCTATTGCTGTTTCGACGCTGCTTGGGAGATTTCAGTCGCTTGGTGAGCAGGCCATGTTCTGTGACCTTATGCGCCCAATGTTGCGAAGACTTGCGCGTAACTCTACTACTGAACTTGGTAGAACCCTTCACAAACGCTACTTTCTCAGCTCAGAAGTGTGCTGGTATGAACGGGGAGTCGAGCTTAGTGACTCGTAGAAATCGGCACGCGTGAGGCCAGTAACCTAAGTGCCTTAGCGAATTGAATATTCAAGTGGAATGATAAAGTCAGGCAGCTTTTGTTCAACGTCAATCCTGGAGAACCCCAATGATTCGTAGAAGGTGACGGCGTTAAGTGAAGAATTAACACGAATCGAAGGTTTTTTATTCTCTTTTTCGCAGATAGCAAAGGCATCACTGCATAGTTGTCTGCCAATACCTAACCCCTGATGATCTGGGTCGACAAAGAGATCGGACAGATTCCAATAGTCTTTAACTATGATAAAGCCAACGGGGACTTCAGAAAGGGCAGCAGCAAGGAACACTCCGTCAATCTGATCGATGATAACCGATGCTATGTTGCGTGAGATTCCTTTGAGTAGGTTTTGTTTTTCTTCTTCGGGCGCAACTACCGAAAGAGTGACCGCGTTTCTGGCGATTTGCTGCAGTACGTTTTGGTCCGATAGTTCGATATTCCGAATGCAAGGTGCTGTCATTAGATTAGTCGATGATTAGCACACTACTAACCCTGGGCACGGTTTCTTCTAGTTCAACCCATTTTTGGCCTGAGTTCGACGAAACGTAAACGCTGCCCATTGCTGAAACTACTGCCATCTGGTTGTGCTTTGCTGCAATGCATGATGTATCTGCGATGCCATTGAGCCAGTTCGGCAGTCCTCCTGTCACTTTTTCCAGGGTCTCCACGCCAGGGTTGGTCGATCGTTTATAGAGGGCTCCCTCTGGAGAGAAGTGGCTTTCGGAAGCAGCAACAAAAAGTGTTTGGCCGGATATGGCTACCGCGGAGCAGTATGCGGAGTGCAGTCCTTGAGTATGCACAGACCAGGTATCGCCGCCATCGTGGCTCATACAAAGGCCCTCTGCAGTTGCCGCAACGACCAAACTGGAATTGGTGCTATCCACAAGCACTTCGTGAGCATCGAGGTTCACATCGATAGTTGGTACCCACGTGACGCCGCCATCAGTTGATCGTGGTATGCCTCCGACGTGAATGTTGGCAAAAAGCAAGTCATGAGATGCCCCGTGCAGAGATCTAACTCCCAGTGGTGGTCCAACTTCTTTTCCGTTAACTATCGCGGTGCCAGCGAACCACTGGTCTCTACCTTCAATCGACTTAAAAGTGTCTATTTGTTTAAGCGTTCGATCTTGCTTAAGAATGAACACACAAGCATTGTCAGTACCGACAAATATATCTTCACCATTGGTGAAAGTGGTTGATATAGTTTGATCATGGTGCGCCAGTAAATTCCAGCAGCCATCTGCTTCTCTTCGGTACAGCGAGTTGCCATCTACCGAAGCGAGTGTACCGCCTTGAAAATCGCTAGAAAGTCCTTGAACAGGCTGGTTGGGTAGCTCGTGTTTTATTCCACTATCGTCTAGTACAAAAACACCGTTATCCCAGGTAGAAGCCAGTATTTTTAGGAGTTCAGGCATACAAAAAGATTAGCATACAAAGTCGTTATGAAACTAAGCACTATTCGTATTCCTTCAATGAATTTGAAGATAGCATCAGAATTTTACGAACACTCGTTGGGATTGTCTAAATCGTTTGGCAGCCCTGATGAAGGGTTTGTAGGTTTTGAGTTAGAAAACGCATTGCTCTTGTTGGAACCGGAAGAGCCTGGAGAATTTGAGTGTGGACGATATATGGGATTTAGTGTCTCTGTAGCCGATATCGAAATTTTCTTTGAAAACTGCCTGAAGCGGGGTGTGATATTTTCCGGAGTGCCTGAAGTTCAGAAGTGGGGAGGGAAAATGGCTCACCTTCAGGATTGTGATGGGAACACTTTTTCGATTGTTCAGCATCAGGTGTGATCAGTTGTGCTGAAGTTACTCCCGCGCTATGCAGTCCAATAATTGATCTGGGAGTTCACCAAATCGATTGGATCCAAGCATTGAAAGATTGGCTGCCAGAGCCACAACAGTCTGCTCTTCGGGATAGATTCGCAGCAGTGTTGAGCCACCTAATGCCCCTCCCGGATGCTCAACCCATCGATCTGATGTAAACCAACCAACACCGTAATCTGTATTGGTTCCATTTGTGGATTGCTGGGTAGTCCAAAGCAAAGCTCTCGAATCGGGTGTCAATACTGCGTCGTCGAAGTGCTTCATACCAAAGTGGGCGAGGTCAGCGACTGACGCAAGAAACCCCCCGCCTGCGTATTTGTAGCTGCTATTTATTTCTGGGCCTATTGTCAGCTTGCCAGCATCATCCAGATAGTAGAACTCTGTGCGCTTGGGAACGATGATGCTCTTTAGATCTGCAGAGGTATGTTGCATATCCAGGGGAGTAAATAGTTCTTGGGACATGAGCGACAGATAGGTTTTATCCATAGCTGCTTCAAGTACAGCAGCGATCAGCGTGAATCCATAGGTAGAGTACTCGTAATTGTCACCGGGCGAAGCGACTAGTGGATCGTTGATGAATATCTCTAGAGCTTCTCTTGTCGTCTGATATTCAACGTTGCTACCCAGTTCGGCCATACTATTGTAGTGCCTGACACCGCCTAAATGACCGGCCAGTTGCCTCAGGGTAATGTCTTTATAGGCTTCCGGCAGGTTTGGGAGAAACTCTATTATCTTTCTGTCTATGTCCAACCGGTTTTCCTGAGCGAGCTTTGCTAGTACAAACGCAGTCAGTGTTTTGGAGGTGCTACCAATTCTGAACATGGTCTCGCTCGGGCGAACGGGCGCTAATGTCGCGACATCAGCGACGCCATAGCCATGCGACCATTCCAGTCGCCCCCGTACGCCAACGACTACCGCCATTCCGGGAATACCCTTCGACTCTGCAAAGTCTGCTACCAGAACAGATGGTGAGACGTCACAAGTACGTCCGTTGATATTCTCGACCGCTGAACAGGCGGCAAAAATCAGAACCACTAGACATGCTATGAAAGATCTGATCATTGAGAATGGATGCTCTCGTTTAAATAATCTGTAGATGTTGGAGAATCGCATCTGCTCTTTCTTTGGTGCTGGTTTTGTCGAGTACTCTCAGATTGTAGCCAAGTTGAGGGTAGGTCCTCAGCAGTCTTTGATATTCTTCTTGAGCATCTGCCAGCGAGTGTTTGCGTTGCTCATCAGTCACATATATTTCTGGCCATGGAGGCGTCAGGAACACAGTTCTGTTGAATTTTGGTGCGTTTCGAAGGTAATGCTCTATTGGAGTATCTGTAAGCTGTGCTAATCCACTTGCTGCATCGATCAACCCACGATCAAAGAACACCCAGTCGCTTGATGTCGACCATTGTTTCAAATCGGATAAAGAAGTATGAATAGCCCGCTTTAAAAACTCCTCCGGATTGATCCAGGGGACTGACGTTCCATTGTGTTGCTGTTCTTGGTAAACGATTCGTCGTCCTGGTTCGGGTACCACAGAGTAACCGCGCTTTCCAAGTTCATTGAGTAGAGTAGTTTTACCGCCTCCCGAGCAGCCAGAGATAACGACGAGTTTGTTCATGTGATGAGTTAGCTAAACACTATTAGAATATACAATTTCTTTTTTACCCTAACACATTTGAAAGTGCGCGCTTGAAGCTGGCCGGGCCATGATTGACTATATTGGTAAAGCGAAAACCTGTTACGAAGTTGGCTTGTTTAGCTTGTTTTTACGGGTAACTGACAACTCAGTTCGAAGTACTCAAGGCCTTGTTCGAAAGGTTTTCCATGCCAGGCTTCAAATGCTGGTTGCTCGTCTGGGACAAAGCCGCTGCGAGGTAACCAGGTGCGAAAAAGCCAGTCTATTGCGCGCATCTCCAGCTCTATATCTCCTTTAATATTGAGTTCTGCAACCTGCATAGCAGGAAACTGATGCCAACTAACTTCGCCGTCAGGTAATGCCTGACTCTCTTTTTTATCGATTACAACTGCGACGTCGTACCGACAGTCTTTGGTGGCGGTGATCTCTGGATCCTCCCACATATAGCCAAGCCAATCGCCACCGGCTAAACCTTTCTGTTCTGCCCAGCTTACCAACCGTTTGCTGGCATTTGGCACAGCAGCCGGTTGGTAAGGATCAAGTACTCTTATGTAGGCGACCCGTCTGGCTGGCAAATTGCGTAGAGTCACACTGAACTGATCGGGATTTTCATTGGCAGGCAAGCGTTCCAGATTGTGCTTGTTTCCCAAAGCGGCGAGGCTTGAGGTAAATTCTTCTCTGTTCGAAGAACGCAGCTCTTGAATATTGATAGCACTTGGTGGTTTGCCGAATCTGTTTCGGAAACTCCTGGAGAAATCAGACGACGAAGAGAAACCGCAGTCGAGTGCGATTTCAGTAAGCGTGAGCTTCGGAGAATGTGACATCAGATAGAGCGCACGCTCAAGCCGCAAGCGTTTTACAAACTGATTTAAGGTCTCGCCAATGAGTGATCGAAACACTCGATGAAAATGAAACGGCGAGAACATGGCAACCTGGGCGATGTCTTCCAGTCTGAGATCGCTGCTCAGGTTGTTGACTATGTAGTCAATGGCGATATTTGTGCGCGCCACGTAGTTGACAGAGTTCGATTTATTTTCCGATTTGTTGTTCAATCTTTTGTTACGTGTCGAATGGAATCCAGATTTCGCAAGATTTGACAAGCGAGCACTGCGATATTCGGTCAAGTTGAGTTAAAACTATGAGTAATGAAATGGAACCTAAACTTATGATGCAACTTGGTAATTTTTCGTTGAGTCTTGCCGTGAAAGATCTGGCCGTGTCGCGGACATTCTATGAAAAGCTGGGCTTTTCTGAAGTAGGTGGTGTAGCAGCAGAAAATTGGCTCATTCTCCAAAACGGTACAACCACAATCGGCTTGTTTCAAGGAATGTTCGAAAACAATACCATGACGTTCAATCCGGGTTGGAACCATAAAATGGAAGTTCTGGATGATTTCAATGATGTTCGCGAAATCCAGTCTACTCTGCAGGATCAAGGCATCGAACTGTTAAAGTCGTGCGAACCTGAAGGTAATCAACCCGACAGCATCATGATTGCAGATCCAGATGGCAATATGATTCTGATCGATCAACATGTCGCTGGTTAGATGCTTATTCTGACCATACCGCGAGTTCATTTCCGTTTGGGTCGATGAAGTGAAAGCGTCGCCCACCGGGGAAACGAAAGATGGGTTGTGATATATCGCACCCGTAGTCAGAAATCCTGGTTTGTAGTTCTTCTAGCTGCTGGAAATACAGAACGACTAGAACTCCGCCATTGGATATTGGTTTGGTATCTAGAGTGAAGCCACCATCCATTCCGGCTCCCTCGAAGCTCGAGTATTTGGGCCCGTAGTCGGTGAATGTCCACCCCAAGACGTTTCCATAGAAGGCTTTTGTTTTGTCGAGATCGACTGCCGGGAATTCAATGTAGTTGATTTCTCTATCGGCCATGTACTCATACTCGGGATTCGGGGCTTGCAGATAGCCTATATCTGCCCTACTGACAGCGTAATGTCAGTAGGGCTTGGAATTCCAGAGTGGTTTGAGCTGGGTAGGAGATGCCGGCTCGCAAGTAAACCGCGGTATCCGCGTTGCGAGCCGTTAGTTACGAACCTGCGAAGGGTTGATCAGGCGTTTTTGAGGTTGCTCGCGGCAAGTTTACCGCGCTCGGTGACAACTTCGTATTCGATGCGCTGTCCTTCAGAAAGCGAATCCATGCCAGCGTTTTGCACGGCGCTAATATGTACAAAAACGTCTTTTTCGCCGTTTTCAGGCTGGATGAACCCAAAGCCTTTAGCCGCATCAAAAAATTTAACAGTTCCAATAGCCATTATTTGGCCTCCAAAATAAAAGTGCCACGCACAAATCGGGCGTGGGGACGAACAATCTGGGAATTCTGAGTGACTTGAAGAGGAATGCCCAAGAATGGACAGGTAACCGATGGGCCGGACAAAACTAAGATCGTGGGCAAACGCTACGCTTTAATCGATTGAGTGTCAAAGCAAATTTGGCAGTTATACTGCATTGCCAGAGGGTTTCGCACAATGAAAATATACCACGTGCCTGGCACGCGTTCTGTTCGACCGGTCTGGTTGGCATTTGAACTGGGATTGAAGATTGATGTTGAGATAATCGACTTCTCATCCGAATACAGAGACTCAAAGGCGTGGCGAGATATCAGCCCTGCGGGAAAGGTGCCAGCCCTTGTTGATGGCGATCTCAAAATGTTCGAATCGGGTGCCATGGTGGACTATATCCTTGCCCGCTATGGAGAAGGACGCCTGGCTCCATCGCTTGAGTCTCAAGACTACGCCAAATACCGACAGTGGTGTTGGTTTGCTGAGGCGACGCTCATTCGTCCGTTGGGACTGTATCGGTTACTCAGAGCCCGGTCAGAACCGGTGGACAGCCTGATAGATGAAGCCCAGCGGAAGTTTGCTGATTCACTTCAGGCGGTTGAGTTGTGCCTTCACGATAGAACCTATCTGTTAGGCGAAGAATTCACGGCAGCAGATGTCATGATGGGCTATTCGCTGGCGTTGGTGGAACGCCTACTAACGGATGAACAGCACAATATTCGAAATTATCTCAGTGTCCTTGCCCAACGGCCTGCGTATAAACGAGTCGCGCAGCTTGGGAAGAATTAACCGGAAACTCATCTTTATATGACTACAAAACATTTGTAGTTCTTATCTTTGCTTAAATTTTGGCGTAAGGCGAAGATAGAGAACCAAAGCTATCCATGAACCAAAAATGATAGCGAACATCCACAGGAGTCGCTCGTTGTTGGTTAGTGTTCTACGATCTCTGAAGAAAAAGAATAGCGGTAGAAACCATAACAATGTGAACAACAGCGTCTGGCTGATCAGTGTGGTAATAATGTTCATGGAGTTCCTAAGGGTCTGATCAATAGCTGGGTACTACTCTGGTTCGTGGCATACCATTTCGACGTTGTGCCCGTCTGGGTCAACAACAAAGGCCGCATAATAATTGTTGCTGTATTTTGGCCGTAAACCTGGGGCTCCGTTGCTTGTCCCGCCGGCTTTCAAGGCATCTTTGTAAAAGACATCAACTTGCTGGCGAGTATTTGCCCGGAATGCCAAATGCAAATGTGCTGGCTTTTCTTCAGTTTTGACGAGACACAGCGAGCTTTTGCCGTCTGTACTCAGCTCGATACCAGTGTCGTTTTCTGTGACGATCTGAACATTCAGAACTTCAAGTGCTTGTAGATAAAATGCTTTACTCAGGGCGTAGTCACTTACGCCAAACACGACGTGGTCAAACATCGCTTCTCCAATAAGTTGTTGGCTGTGACGATGTTGGTAGCTTCGTGTACCCGGCTTGTGGTGTGGATTGATTTTGGCTGTTAGCACGTGGTCTTGCCATTTGCCTGCTATTTTCAAATAGGATTTTGCAACCCCTTCCTTATTGAAACCGAGCTTTTCCAAGACTCGAGCACTTCGAGTATTGCCAGGCATATAGTTCGCCATGACTCGATGCAAATCTAGCTCTTTAAAAACATAGTTTATGGCACCTTCTACAAACTCTGTCATGAGCCCTTTGCCAGTATGTTCCTTTGAAATGGAGTACCCCAGATTACAGGCTTGAAAGGGGCCGCGAGCGATGTTTGTGAAGTTGCAAGCACCTACAATTTCGTCTTGATTGGGGAAGAGTGCGAGAATTCTCAATGAGATTTCTTTGTTGTGCTCGTCCTCAAATTCTCGACGGCGCTTGGTCCAGGCGTCAAGGCTATGATATCCGCTGGGGCGAAGGGGCTCCCAGGGTTGGAGGTGCTCATCGTTGCGAGTGTAGTAGAGGCTCAACTGCTCAGCGGTCAATTCCGTTAGTAGCACTGCGCGAAGTCTTGGAGTTTCGAATAACATCGCCTTGGATGTGGACCCTGGCTATTGGAGATGCACCGGGTCGAGTTCAGTGCCCGTGGGATAGTTATCGGCTATCTGGTACATACCGTCATCTGTAATCTCCGATTGCAGCGTAATAGCAACGTTTGAATCTTGATCAACGAGTTTGAGTTTTGCGATGGCGCAGCGGTCTTTGTTCATTGGTGCATCGAGGCAGGTCAGTACTAATTCACCAGCTTCAATATCGATGCCAAGTTCGCTGAGCGTTGCGTTGAGCATTCCACCGTGAGCTTCGAAAGTAACTTTCCCTTGAAAACGCATGCTCCCGTTTACACTGCCATCTGGCGCAACGATTAGATCTCCTCCGGGAATAGCTTTGAACAGGAAAGATCCATCCTCTGTTCGGATCGCCCCGTCACTTACGTTGATGCTTCCTTCTGCTGCTTCAACATAGCTCCGGAAGCTGGCTTTTACACCCCAGATTAACTGCTTGAAACTCATATTTATCCCCTAAACCTGGCTCCCGAAACAGGTATATTCTATACCTCTCAACGCGCGAGGTAATAACTTGTCTGAATCTGACGACAGACCATCTTTGATGGTGGACGCTTATAGGAACAAAGGCCGCGGCGTTACTGGCGATTGGTATTTCAGGTAGTTGTTATTGTTGCTCGCTGTCGAGTGATTTATTTCCTAGTTCTGCCGGGCTCAGGATGAACGAGAAGTGGAGGTAACTCGCAGTAGAAGCTCTCGCTTAATGCAGCGTTTGAACCAGGGAGCAATCTGCACATCCGATTTTGCGACTTCCTTATAGCTCGGCCGTAGCAATACTGCAGCGGTGTTGAGATCTGCTACAGTAAAGCGCTCTCCGAGTAGGTAGGAATTGGTAGTTAACGCTTGCCGCAGAGCGTCCAGCGACCGTTCGAGTCTGGCGTTATCTATTGGCAAGTTAAGTCTATTGGCCGCATCATGAGGGCCTTCCAGTTCAGCTAAAGCCCATGCCATCCAGGCAATAGTCCGAGTTTGATCATTGCTTACCGTTGGCCATAGGTCGCCACCGTAGTTTTGTGCCAAGTGGATATTGATCGCCAGACTCTCGAAGATCACAAGGCCGTTATCATCCAGTACCGGTATTTTTCCGTTTGGGTTGACCGCCAGGAAGTCGGAATTATTCGTTTCAATACCGTATCTAACAGGTATGCGTTGATAGGTGACGCCGGCTTCTTCCAGCATCCAGGCACATCGGAATGATCTACCGTTTGCGCCGTATAGTTTGATCATCTTTGTCGGCCTGATGCCTGCTTCGCGATCAATATAGTAGAATCAATGGATATGCACTAGTTTGGACTGCTGCCGGTTAGCGGTTGTATCGAGTTGGCGTCAATTGCAGAATTTGAGGTAGATTCTTTATGGCCATATCCGGTAGTTGCCTGTGTGGTGGAGTTCAGTTTGTTGTCGATGAAGTTTCTGGTCCGGTCGAAATCTGCCACTGTGTTCGTTGTCAGAAGAAGAGTGGCAACACCTCTTTGGCCATGGTTGCGGTCAAGTCTTCTTCTTATCGCTGTGTATCTGGCGGTGATCTAATTCAAGCGTTTAGTGCCCCCGTCCTAAATCAACCTCCAGCCTACAGCTCGCATTTTTGCTGCGTCTGTGGAAGCGCAGTGCCCCCAGCCAGTACTGAGGAGCCTATTCTTGAAATTCCCGCCGGTCTTTTTGACGATGATCCAGGCGTGCGGCCCAGTAAACGTATTTACATCGATTTCAAACACGACTGGGATGAAATCCCTCAGGACCTCCCTCACTATAACTTTCGCTCGCTATATCAAGAACGCCTGGGGCGAGAATTGCCCCTGGATCACAAAGTGTTGGGGCATGACGGGAAGGCTCGAACTGTCTAGCGGCTTTCTTTTTCGAGGTCTGAAACTGCTTTTTGCTCGCATGATGGGCACATGCCATGAGTAATCGCACTCGCCTCTGCAACGTACTCATGTAGCGGAGTCCAGGCTGCATTTGGGTCGCTATCTTCTGTGCGGACGCTGCGACACCAGGCGCACATGGGTAACAGCTTCCGCGTAGCATTCAGATCGCCGAGCGCACGTCTTAATTCTATTTGGGTAACGACGGCATCGCGTAGAATAGACAGAGCCGTTGTTTGGGTGTCTGACAAACCTCGTGGTTTGGTATCAATAACGCACAGAGTTCCCAGTACAGCGCCATCTGCCATGAGTAAAGGAGCGCCTGCGTAAAAGCGGATATTGGGATTGCCAGAAACAAGAGGATTGTTGTGGAAGCGACTGTCTTCCAGCGCGTCTTCAACGATGAGTAGTTGTTCGTCCTTAAGAGCATGAGCGCAGAATGCATGACTGCGTGGCGTTTCTGTGCTGTCCAGTCCGTGCCTTGATTTGAACCATTGTCGCGTTTCATCGACAAGACTAATCAGGCTGATTGGCGTTTCACAAATTGTGCTGGCAAGCTCGGTTAGGCCGTCGAATGTGGACTCGGCAGCGGTATCCAGTATGCGATAAAGCTTGAGGCTACTAAGGCGACTTGCTTCAGGAAGGATCATCGGGATTTCATCTTTTTGCGCATTTCTGAAAGCACTAATACTATATCATTATCCATCCTAGGCGTTTTTGCAGATATTCGGAACCGTTTTCGAATGCTCCACTTGAAATCATCAATTTTGAGATTCAGCATCAGGTCAGTAAGAATCCGTGTTTGAGACGGCTGATAAAAAACAACTTCTTCAAAGACCATATTTCCCACGAACAGGTCGTGGACAATAGTGTTTGACCATAAACGATTGGAGTCTATGGCGAGATCATCATCAAAGCGTAGATCCGGTTGTTTCTCTCGTACTCCTGAAGCTGCGTCAAATATGGCATCGAGAAACATTTGCTGCCATCTGTCCAGGTAAAGGTGATGCAATTTGTTTGGCACACCGGGTTATAGTCATTCTTCTAAAATCAAATCTCCTAAGCGCATTGGAGTCAAGAAAGTGTCGAGGAGGGCTGCCGG
>CAZWMD010000058.1:22961-26194 GCA_964634815.1 uncultured Pseudomonadales bacterium
AAATCAAATCTCCTAAGCGCATTGGAGTCAAGAAAGTGTCGAGGAGGGCTGCCGGCTTAGCTAGCAGAACTCGTAGAAAGAGAGAACTGGCAGATAAAGATGAGAAGTCAGATTCGCGCCGAAATTGATGGAATCCAGCCTCTAGATGCTCTGGAGCGCCTACACATTGCCAATACGTTAGCCTGGATTGATTCTGGCGCCCCGCTGTTCCGAATCCAGAAACCTGATATTCCCCCAAAGCATCTCATCTCCTATTTTTTGTTGGTCGACGACGACTACGTTCTGCTGGTAGATCACATTAACGCAGAGCTTTGGTTGCCAACGGGAGGGCATGTGGACCCTGAGGAGCATCCCAGAACAACTGTTGCTCGAGAAGCTTTCGAAGAGCTGGGTATTGATGCTGTGTTTAAGCAAAAGTCCCCCATTCTTTTGACAGAAACAGAGACTGTGGGTAAAACCGCTGGACATATCGACGTTTCGATCTGGTACGTTTTACGGGGCAGCAGAAACCAGGAGCTGGTCTATGACAATACGGAGTTCACCTCGGTGCATTGGTTTCATAGAAAGGATGTTCCGCTTGAACGCTCCGATCAGCATATGGAGAGACTATTGAGTAAACTCTATCCAGACTGACAAATCAGGTTTTGTCGATATTGCTCTCGAGCGAGCGAATTTTTACCAAAGCCTCGGCAACTTCCTTGGGTGCACTGTGTGCAGCCATATGCCCACTGTCGATGTCGTGGAAAGACTTCAAGGTGTAACGGTTTGCCATCCACTCTTGATGAGACGGCGTGATGGCCTGATCTGCCATGCACCTTATGTAGTGTTTTGGGATTGCGTCGAACTGATCATTCAAATTTACGCTCGACAGAATTGGTCGGATTGGATTTTCTCCCAGCAAAGACTTGCCCATTCGAGCGTCTTCTGCAGAACACTGGTTGAAGAGAGCGTCGTCCAGGCAGTGTTCCTTCAAGGTCGAACTGCCTCGTAGCAGATGCGTTTTGATCCCGCCATTGAGCTTTGAAGCTTTGTCTTTCGCCGCGAGAAACGCCAGACGTTCGCCAGATATCGGTAGAAAGGCGGCCAGATAGGTTAGTGCTTGAAAAGCTGACGGCGCCTTGGCTGCCGCTTCAGAAACAACAATACCACCCATTGAATGGCCAACTGCAATCACCGGGCCGTTGATCGAGTTTGCGGTATCGACGACGGCGTTTGCGTAGTCTGCAAGAGATACGGACCACATTGAACGTTTATTCTGTCCATGACCAGGCAGGTCGATAGTTTTGTAAGAAATGCCAAGTTCATCCAGCGTTGGGGTGAGGCAATCCCATGCCCAGGCTCCACACCAGGCACCATGAACCAGTAAAAACGTCATTCAGTTCTCCTGTACTATCGACTGGTGTTTTTGATAAGCATAACCCATCACCTGGGTTCCCGAAGGTGCATTTTCAAGCGTTCCGATGAGCTCTAGCTCTGACTGAAATTCAAGCTTCAACGCCCAGAATCAGGGAGTAAGCCAGGACCAGAATTTGTGGATCACAACGCCAACCTCTTGAACACCGTCTTCTGGGAGCATAACGCCACCCATTGCTTTACCAAACGTGTTGCGCTTTTTTGTTTTAGAGAGGGGGGTCGACGGGTTGCGTGGTTTCAGTTCGAATACTCGACGACGCCTCTGGTTGTGGCGCAACCGCTTACAAGTAAACAAAGTCCAAAAAAGCTGGCGGCAATTGATCGAGTGATAAGAAACACAGCAGTAAAACTCGGTTTTCTCTTTAGATAGGTTCTGTCAAATCTTCCGTATTCTACCTAAACTCAGGAGCTGCTTGGCTAATTGTTACCAGGTTGATGGATCTTCTACATGGTTAGTGTTGTTCTTGAATCGACAAACGAGCTGTTTATACATGTGCCGAAGACTGCTGGAGGGTCAGTTAGTCGTGGACTCCTGAGAGTTGAGGGTGCTGCGCGTTATTCGGTGCAGAACATGGCCATAGCCGTACCCTGTGTCGTTCAGCTAGAGCGCCAACTGCCCAGACCAATATCAGAGTTTCGCTCGATAGTCTGTATACGGAATCCTTGGGATTGGACGGTGTCAGGTTATCTGCAGGTGACTACAAACATGCCGGCTTTTAGCGCCGCTCCTTCGTTCCGAGAATTTGTGTTTGGCGATTGGAAGTTGGCCAGCAAGAGGGTTTATCCCGAGAAGTTCACCAACGCTTTGGCTTACGTGGTTTACCATACCCAAATAACTCAGTGGGAACATTTGGGCGGACAGCGTGGATTGGATGCAATTGACTGGGTGTGTCGATTTGAATCTCTGGAGACCGATCTCGCCCGAACCTCATTGCCGATTGGCGAGTTACCGCATATTCATCGCTCAGATCGTCTTCACTACTCGAAGTACTATGATGACGAGCTGATTAATAGGGTTGGTGAGGCGAATGAGGATCTTATTCGCACGTTCGGTTATGAGTTCGAGCCCTCAGCAGACTACTCAGTAAGTTGATCGAGTACTGTGCGTACTTCTGCATCCCACTGTTGTGACACCGTTTTCCCGGCGGGCAAGTTAGTGCTTTTGCGTCGGTATGCGATCTGGCCGGTTTCGTCGACCACTAACAGACCTGGGATAAATGGAATGTCATACAGATCTCCGATCGCATCCGCGTTTTCGATAGCGATCAACGGAAAATCAAGACTTTCTACATAGGCTGCAGGATCACCTCGGCCCCGTTCTTTGGTGTTGAACGTGATGATCTTTACACCTTTCTCTCTATAGTCCGACTCGATCTTCTTTGCATAAGGCATAAAGGCTTTGCAGTAAGGACACCAGGTGGCCCAGAAGATCAGTACTGCGGGTTTCCCCTCAGTGATTGCGGGAAAGTTAATTGTGGTCCCGGAGGCAATATCGGTGCCTGTCCAATCAGGTGCGCGATCTCCCTGCGTTACACCCTGAGCTGACAGGGCAATGGTGGCGATTAGGACAGCAGTTACCGCTTTTGCGTACATGAGTGTTGGCATTCTTGGGTTCGCAGATTTCATTGAAAGTAGGTAGATGGTAACGCTTCGTTCAACAGAATTCTCTGTTATGATTTTTGCGCAGGTGTGCGATGGAATGTGTCTGGTTTGTTTTGCTGGAGAGAGATCATGGTGCGAACTCTATTTGGTTGTGTTCTTTTGGCTTGTGTTGCTGTAGCCAGTACTTTTTGGGCTGCAGGACTGTTTGATCGAGATGT
>CAZWMD010000059.1:0-5971 GCA_964634815.1 uncultured Pseudomonadales bacterium
ACTATTTCGGCCCCTGTCACGGAGCGGCTAAACAAGCCCGTGCATTTGTCTTTTGCATAGGTGTTAAAGTTACAGAGCGTTGCGGAAACGCGCTGCATTTGGTCGGCCAAGGGGAGAATAGCCAAAGCGGCCAATACCTGTGATTTTCCTAAGTGTGGTTCCACGGTCTTGGCCTTGGCTTCGGGTGGCAGATCCTTTAAAGCTGCCATTTCGGCTTTGACTGTATCGCGAATGCGTTTCATCTCGTTTTTGTTTGTCGTCAGATTGAAGTAGACAAAATTGAACGGCTTTTTTGGATTAAACTCTCCGTTGTGGCAAAAATTGAGGCTTGGAGATTTTGTTGTGGCGGGAGTTACCGACCCTGGGTTTACTGCTTGCGGCTTTGCTGTTTTCGCTTTTTCTACTGTTGTTGTAGAACCAGAGGTATTTCCCTCGTCACCACAAGCGCTCAGAAGTAGCCCGCAAATAGCGAACACAAATAAGAAAACTCTGTTTGTCATGGCGTCGAGTCGTTAGTTGGCGATCGGAAAGGCAAGTTAACGTAAAAACGAGCTAGCCTGAGAGCATACATCCATGACGTTCGTGAATTTTGTTGTTTTGATTTATTCTCAGTCGCATGTTTAGGCAATTCACTTTTAGGCAAACTATGGGCACGGGGCTGCTCACGGGTATTCTCTGCTTATTTTGCGGTAATACGATGGCTAGTGAATTCAGGTCAACAACGATCAAGTTTTCAGGCAGACCGCTGCACTTTGTTGAGCTCCACAAAGACTCTGGTGGTCCGGCGAAAACGCCGGTTGTGTTTGTTCACGGTACACCCGGAGGATGGGACGACTACCGTATATTCCTTGCCAATGAGTCCCTGCAACAACGATTTCGTCTGATTGCGGTAGATCGACTAGGGCACGGTAAGTCGGCCGGTTCTGTAGAGCCCTCGTTGCAAGTACAGGCCGCGTCTCTCAAAGCGGTGCTCGACGAGATTAGTACGAGTGATCAAGGCGAGCGGGCGATCCTGGTGGGGCATTCACTGGGTGGGCCTATTATTGCTCGCGCTGCGATGGACTACCCGGATCGAGTTTCTGGCCTGGTTTTCATGGCATCCTCAGCTGATCCCGAGCGAAGTCGCAAGTGGTATAATCTGGCTGGGGCGATCCCCCCGATTAGTTGGTTTTTGTCGGCGCCATTAAAACGCGCGAATCAAGAAATTCTACCGCTGAAACGGCAACTCACTGACATGCTGCCTCTTTGGGAGCGGATTGTAGTGCCGACAACGATCATTCAAGGTGGAAAAGATCCACTGGTTGACCCAAACAACGCGGAGTTTATGAGAAGCTCTCTAATCAACGCTCAGGTCACCATGATCATTGAGCCTGATGCCAATCACTTTCTGCACTGGCAGCAACCTCAAATACTTGTCAATGCGCTTAAAGATTTTGTTGATTCGGCTAAATGATGATTGGGCCGGATCAGGTCGTGCTGTTCCTCAAAAAGAATATTCGCATTATTGTTTTACAGAATTTGACTCTGTCGAATTGGCTTCCGAATCGCCGCTGGAAGTAACGAAGTGCCAGGCCTCTGGATTCAGATGGTCGCCCTCAATTCGAAACAGCTTGGCGTCTCGGGGATTGAGTTGATCTGTCTTCCATACAGAGCTTCCCCAGTGGTAGCGGATTCTCTTTGTGTCCTGCGTGAGGTTAACCAGAGATCTGCTGGTAGCTGTAGGCTGTCTTGCTGGAAGCCCTGCAAGCTCCAAGAGAGTTGGTGTTATATCGCTGAGCGTAGCTTGGGCCAAAGAGGTTTGCAGCTGACCATTGGCATTACGGGGTTTTAATAGAAGCAGAGGAGAGCTTCGTGATGCAAACCACTCTGTTGGTTGATCTGCAGCACGCGGCCACTTGGCTTGTAGTTCATGGTGACTGCCATGATCTGCGTGGATGGCGATGACCGTACTGTCATATATACCAAGAGATCGCAGTCTATTCAGTAGTACTCGGACTCGAGAAAGAGCGCAGAGGGACTGCTGACGGTTTGCTTGAAAGTTCCCTTGTTGTCGTTCAACGATATTGCACTGCTGGTCAAAAATGTACGGCGGATGAGGAAACTCAAGATGCAGTAAGCGATATCTTGGGGTTATCGATGCGATGTCTAACTCCAGTTTATCAATGTAGGCATTGAGAAACTGGAACCAAAGATAGGGTTTTTGAAGCAGTGCTTTCTCGCTAGCAGAAATAGGTGTGAAGGAGATCCATGAGCCACCTTGGTAAACTGAGGGCTTGAGCACGTGGGGGCTTGCGCGAAACAGGCTCATACCAATGAGCTGAATTGCCTGTGTATTTGCATCAGCGTAATTACCATCCAGATTCATCGCCGAGTAGCAGCGTCTGGCCATGTACAGACAGAGCCTTGATGTGCTCACCAGTGCGGTGTTGTATCCTTCTGCTTGCAACTTTAGATCCAATGTCTTGTGTTGCATCCGTTCTTCCAGAAATTTCGAAAGTGGCTGCTTGAAATCGAATATCTCACCGGTCAACGCAGACGCCACGGCGGGATGTGTAGTGCTGAAGGATCCAACCGTGTCTCTGAAGAAAGTGAACCCCTTTAAATCATCTCTGAGTGTCGTGTCGGACTGCAAAATGTTTTCAAAAGTCACACTCCCGAAGCCGTCCAATAAAATATGAAGTACGTTCTTTTCGGCCGATAGGCTATAGAACGAGGGATCAATCACTGTTGCATACTTAGCTGTTTCTTTGCGTGTCATTGAACCAAAAAGCAAAACGATCAGGCTGAGTACTAAAACTAAGTATGCGATCGTATTGATGAGGGGGTGCAGATGCCTGGAGAAGTAGATGCTTCCAAATATTATGCTGATCCAAAGGGGTATTTCGTAGATGGATCGCCAAGTCTGAGCGCCAAAATCTAACTCACGACCATCCAGAGCACCGTAACTTGCTGCCAAAAGGTTCCCTTGAATCCAAAGTAGAAGCCCTACGGCAAATACGATGCTGGTGTATATCAACAGATTTCGGTGACGCAGCATCAGGGCTGGAGCACACAGGACTAGTGTCAGGCCAGTGGTTGCTAAGACTAGATGAATCAGCAAGGTTTCAAACGAAACTGCATATTCCTCTAGATTTTGGGTATAGATCTGATGCGGCAAGAAGAGACAAAGCGTTGTGCTTACAAAAAGTGCTGCTCCAAGGAGCGGGAGAGACTCTTTAAAGCTGCTTGTGTAGCTCTGGTGTTCAGGTCTCACTGCGAATTCAGAGGGTACCTTTGCTGAACCGTTATCCAACGATACGCGGCCATAGCTCAGAATCGATTGGATCTCCTGTTGCAAGCCCCGGCGGTATTGGCGGCATTTCTTGCAAACCCTTTCTGGGTCGATAGATAACGTCGTCACCGGTCCAGCGGCTTGTGTGTGCTCGACGCCGATGGGTGGTGGTCTTGTTGCCGGGCGCCGCGTGCACGGTCAATCCGTGATGCACAGTGCAATCACCGGGTGACAGATCAAATTGTGCGATATCGTAGCGGTCACGTTGATGCTCAATATCTGGAACCTCGGGTATATTCTCAGTGTATTGATTGTTATCACCAAAGCTTGCGGGTCGAAATTTTTTACCCCATTTGTGAGAGCCTTTGATGTATTCCACCGCACCCGTTTCTGCGCTTACCTCGTCCAGGGCGAGCCATAATGTGCATATTTGCCGGCCATCAATGGGCCAATAAGTCATATCATGATGCCAGGGCGTTTTGGTGCCAGTCTCGGGTTCTTTGATCAGCCATTGATCGAAAAACAGGTTGATTTTTTTTGATTGCAGTAGCGTTTGCGTAATAAGTGCCGCGGGTGAGTCGAAAACAAAAGATCGACAGGTATTGTTGCGCTGCCAGATGAAGGTGTCATGAAAGAAGCGGCCGGTATCGCCACGCTCGGCGGATAATTCGGCATGTAGATCACCAGGCTTTGCCATACTGACTTCGGCAGCCTCTTGCATTCTTTTAACCCAGTCGGGTGAAAACATCTGACGTAAACAGACAATCCCATCTGCTTCGAAGGTATAGATTTCCTGGTCAGTTATAGGGCGTAGTGGTTGCTCTGCTGTCATTAAGACGCCTTCGTTGGGTTGCCCCCATATCATAGACTGGCAAAAAGTGTTCTACACGCCTACTTTACAGTAGTGGTGTATCGCAAGATTTCCAGAACCTGGTTTATGTCTGTTGCCCATGCCAGAGCTGCCCCGTCAACTTCCTTAAGGGGGTGGATGATGTCTTCGTCGTGCAGTGTAATGTAGGGCTTGCCGAGTGCGGCGCAGCGACCAGCGTCAAAGGCAGCGTTCCATTGCTTGTACTGACTACCAAATCTCACGACTGCAAGGTCGCACTTTTCGATCAAGGTGTTGGTGCGCAGGCCGTTTACTTTTGCGGATTTGTGATCCCGCCAAAAGTTGTTTTTTTCTTCTCCCAACACGTCGCCTGCCGCATCACTTGCCGGGTGATCGGTGACTGCGGAGGTAAACTCCACAGGTAATTTCAGCTTTGCAGCACCGTCAATAAGCTGTTGACGCCAGTCAGTGTGAATCTCGCCGGAAAGATAGACGGTCCAAATCATAGTGTGAGAGCCTGTGTATGAAATCGTAGAGAGGTCTGCGCATTCTACCAAGGGAAAGGCTCTCTAGGCATATGGTTTCCTTGTGATGTCGTAGTGATAAGCTTATGAGCAGCAACATCCCGGAGCATGGCTTGCATGGATGATAGTGACAGCTCTGTAAATCCAGATACCCTAACAGCATTTCAACCTGCAGATGAGATGAGCGGATTGATTGAGAGAGTCAAGGTGATTGGCGTTGGGCGAACGGGTATTGAGGCAGTAAAGAACTTACTTGCAGACGGGCGCCTGGGTGGTCTCGAGTTTCTTTGCGTAGATAACGATCCAAAGTCTCTAGAGACGATAGATCCTTCCAGGACCTTACTGCTTGAAGGGCCTTCGGTTGCGGATGAAGGAAGTACCGAAGACTTGGCTATATGGAAAGCAGCAGCCCTTAATGCCAGAAAGAGTATTGCAGAGAAGTTCACTGATACCTACATAGCCGTTGTTATCACGGATGCGAGATGCGCCGTGAGCCTTGGTGCGTCGATAGTGTTCGCTTCAATAGCAAAAGAGCTGAATATATTGAGCCTCGCTATTGGCTTGAGCCAAATGGATTCCGAAAACAGCGACAGCCACACTACGGCTAGCGTTGAACCTGGGACTTTGGTCAGCGCTTTGATCAGGGCTGTGGTTAATGCAGCAGACTCGACGTTCTTTTTTGGAAACGAAGAAGCTCACCAACTTCGTACTCAAAAAATAGGTGGAGACCGCGAGTACTCTCCGGTCTTTGAGGCCACTCGAGACGCTGTAGTTTGCATCACAGAACTATTGGAGTGCTCCATGATTGATTTGATGGATATGCGGGCGGTGCTGGCCGGAAAGGGCGTTGCCAGGATGGGAACAGGGCTTGCTGAGGGCCAAAACCGGGTTCTTGCTGCGGCGGATCAGGCACTGAATGACCCTCATCTTGGCGCCTCAACTCTTATACAGGCAAGATGGTTTATTGCACATATCGCTGGTGGGCCGAATCTGAGTTTTAGGGAGATTCCGACTCTGGCAGAATATTTGTACGATCAAATCGACAATGATCAGGCAGATATAGTTTTTGGTACTGCTATTGAAGAGTCACTAGGAGACAGCCTGAGGGTGACTATTATTGCTGCCGATCTGGAAAATATAACCATACATTAAGCGAGGCAACGGTCATGCGTATTGCTCAAAGGGTTCTGATCCAGTGTGTTGTCTCGTGCTCTGCATTCTTTTGCGGGTTGGCCCATGCCTCTATCACCCCCTGGATTGATTTCCAGATTGTTGATGGATTCATTGTCATTCCGACCGAAGTGCACGGCATCAAAGGCCACTCGGTAATTGATACAGGAGCTCAGT
>CAZWMD010000059.1:6071-12298 GCA_964634815.1 uncultured Pseudomonadales bacterium
GTAGCCCCTGTATTTTCAAGTCTAAGAGGAGGGCTTAGGGGGCGCGGTAGAGTTCAGGGTTTACTTGGCTATGATGTGCTCAAGAACTTCATTGTTACTTTTGATTATCGTAGTGGTTCAATGGTGCTTGAACTGCCGGGAGAGTTAGAGAAGGGCCAGTGAAAATCTGGCGATTGTCTAAAAACACAAAAGAGAAATTACTGTGATACGGGATTACTAAAACAATGAAACTGATTATCACGAGCGCACTCATGATGTGCGCTGGGGTTCTTCAGGCAGCAACCGTGAATGGTTTTGAGTTCACGGCCCTGGATGCAGTGAAGGTGGCAGAACCTTCCTGTGCCTCTACAAAGAGAGACGATCCGTCCTGTGGAAGCGATGTGTTGTATGAAACCTCACACCTCTCAGCCTCTGAGACACCCTGGCGTGGTGATACTCAGGTGTTGGGTGTGGTGGTTGAGGGTCAGCCCATTGCTTATCCGTTGGCGATGCTACTTTGGCATTCGGTGATTAATGATGATGTGAATGGTCAGCCCATCATGGTGGTGTTTTGTGGAATATGTGGGTCCGGCGCGGTTTATCAGCGAACCGTTGGGGAAGACGTGCTTCGTTTTGGTACTTCGGGGCTGGTCAATAACAACGATATGTTGCTCTATGATGAGAACAGTCTGTCTTTGTGGTCCTGGGGCGACCAGGTCGCAGTGGCGGGTCCAAGTAAAGATAGCGCTCTGGAGCTCATGACCAGCAACCAACAGCGGTTATCAGACTGGCTTGAGTTTCATCCCACGTCATTAATCGCGAGCTCTTCGCCAGAAAATCAGACCAAATATGAGGTTACCCCTAACGGAACTTCTGCCTTTGGGGACAGCGTCTATTCCGGCTTGCAGCGCACGCTTGGGCAGTTGCCACTGGCCATGCCTGTCTTGTTGGTTGAATTTGAAGATCAGTCCCTTGGATTCCCAGCATCCGAAGTGCTGGCTGCGAGTAAGGTTCGGCTGGATAGAGACAAGGGGCCTTTCTCTCTTGAATTTGATGTGAACGCCCAGACTTTTAAAACTAATGGTGCATACAAAACCAAGCGATTGACTATGGCCGAACTGATAACCAGCTATCCGGAAGCTGGCGTGTTTAAGGCCAACGCCACTGCGGAAGGAGACGTGCAGTGAACTTGCTGAGATACATTGGCCCGGTTCTATGTCTGTCCTTTTATGGAAACGCTTTTGCACACGACACAGGTCGAGGAGCTGCCTACGGCGAAGAGTACTATATAGATGCGCGGGTGGAAGGCTATCGGCCCGCCTATGGATTTGTTTCTGTTCCCCAGAGCCGATGTGAATATTCTCGTAACAGTCATGACTCTCATCGTAATAAGGGTATAGGCGGTGCCGTTGTTGGGGGTCTGATTGGCGGAGTGGTTGGTAATCAGATTGGCAGCGGGAGTGGCAAAAAAGCAGCTACCGCAGGTGGCGTAATAGGTGGTGCGATTATAGGTCAACGAGTTGCAACCCGAGGTAGAGAATCTGGTCGCCGAGGAGGCAACTGTCGACGCTACAATGGTCGGTACCAGGAGGAACAACTTGTCGGCTACGATGTCAGGTATCGTCTGCATGGCGTTGGTCATGTAGTGCGAACCCGATATGAGCCAGGAGACACTATTAGACTTTCTGTAAGGGTTCGTGCCTATGAAAGGTAATTTTCATTCTCAGACGAGTCATACAAGAACAGTCCACAACAACCAAAGGTTCCAAAAGGTTTGAGACTTGGTGGTGCACTGTGTTCGATGGCGTCGAAAACTCCGTACTCAAGATCATCTGAATTTGTGTTGCGTGAATCGTTGTAGTCGTGAAACAGCACAAGTGACCCAGGTTCCAACAGCACTTCGATAGAATCTAGCAATTCAATAGTCGCTGCATAACTGTGATCATGATCGACAAAAACAAGTGAGAACTTTTGCCTGGTTGCAGAAAATTCAGAGAGTGCTGAGGTGCTGGGTTGTGCGTGGTAGTAGATCGTATCCCCAACATTCAAACGCTTGTGATGAGATCTGGCCCTCTCAACTGAAGTTGGTGAGATTTCGATAGTATGTACCATTCTGTCTGGATACTGAGAGTTGCGTATTGCTGTGCTGAGAATGGCCGTGCTAAGCCCATGATGAGTGCCAATCTCCAGTACATCACCGGTCGCAAAAAAGGCAAGTTCATACAGTTTGAGCGCATCAGCCACGCGTAGAAATCCGTCAATACCCTGGTACTCCACCAATGTCTGTTGATCTGCAGGTTCCGCAAGCGCCGCGTGGGTTGCATCAACATATTCGCCGGCGTACCCATAGGTTGGCTGAAAGGGGTGGTAGAGTTGGCCGAGATCTTCTCGACTCACTAAAGATGCAAGGTTATTGTTCATAAAGAGCCCGACTTTACCTGGTGTTTGGGCACACTGACCATATTTACAGATGCTCTCATGGATGAACTAGACATGGTACTCAGCCCTGAGCCCAATGACTGGCAAGAGAATCGACGCAAACGCTTGCTGGGCCAGCTCGATTGGCGTTCAACGCGAGGCGTAGAAATAGGGCCATTGGCTTCACCTCTGGCGCGACGTCCTGAAGCGGATGTCCGCTATGTTGATCTGGTTGAAACCGATGAACTAAAACAGAAGTACGCACTTGATCCCAATGTGATAACTGAGGATATCGTTGGCGTAGATGCTGTATGGGGTGAATGCTCGTTAGCTGAGTGTTTTTCCGACGAGGAGGACTTTGATTGGGTAATTGCTTCTCATGTCGTCGAGCACGTACCAGATTTGATTGGTTGGTTGGCTGACATTAGCAACATTTTACGTAGCGGTGGACGTTTGTATCTGGCGGTGCCTGACTACCGAGTGACCTTTGATCGATTTCGCTCCACCAGTAGTCTGGCCGAGATTGTTGCTGCCCACCTCAATGGGGCCAAACAGCCTAGTCTTGCGCAGATATTCAGCCAGACGCTGTACTTCTCCAACCTCACTTCAAACCAAGTCTGGCAATCAGCGCCTGATCCGGCTGAGCATTTGAGCCTTGAGCAGCTTCAACGAGCGTGGGACACCACTGCGTATGCTGCAAAAACAGGCGATAACGTTGATCTGCATTGCTGGGTGTTTACCCCTCGGTCCTGGTTCGAAACACTGATCGCGTTGTCGGAGCTTGGATTGTTGAGCTATAGGTGTGTTGAGTTTTCGCCTACTTCTCCTGGTGAAAACGAGTTTTTTGTCGTCCTGGAAAAACTGGGTTCTGAAGGGGCGGTCCAGAACAATCTGGCCTGCGACGAGTTTCGACAGCGACTGAAAAGTCTCGAAGATGCGGCGAGTCCCAGCGGAACAGGGACTCATGAGGAGTTTTTGGGTAACGTGCTTGCACAGAAGCGTCACAGATTGGAGCCTTTGGTATCAACCCCGGATCCGGGTCATAAGGAAGCGATCTGTATCTGGCGCTCAAAAGTGCAGGAGAACCATCGAGTGGTTCCTGTTTCCAACTGGCTGGCATCTGAGATTGAAATACCAGCCGCCTCAACCCTCGGTGCTGAGTTTCCTGCGCATCAGCCCTTCTATGCTGGTTATGACCTTGCTATAGATGCCGATCATGCTCAGATTCCCGATTTGCCGATGAATGGTGGGTTGCTCAATATTGGCTTGCCCGGTTATTTGCGGGCAGCAGATGCATCCGCTCTGTATGAACTCGCCTATTTCTGCTCCGGTGATGTGCTTGAGTTAGTGGCTCACTCAGCACTGTCATCGTTATTTCTTAGCCAGGCTATAGTTAATGCAGGTTCTCACATCAGGCTCGTGAGTGTAGAAACGCACGTGGGCTATGCATCGTTGGCGCAGGAGGCCATCACCACTTTAGGGCTAGATGCAGTGTGTGATTTTCATTCCGGTGATCCGCTAACGGTGCTTGAGACGCTTGCTATTACAAGCGGGCGCTTTGGGCTTGTGTTCATCGACTTTGCTCAATCCCGCGAGGCCCTCGACGCCGTGGTGGCTCGATTATCGACATTGCTCACACCCAACGGTTGTGTGGTTTTTCATGATTTCAATGATGTAAACAATACGCGGCAGCCACCTGAGTACGAAATATACGCGGTGGTTGAAGCCCTGATTAACACTCACGAGTTTCGGTTTGTCAGTGTAGTTGGCTGCTGCGCTGTCTTGCAGAAAGTATCAACGGAAAACAGGCATCGGCCGAAATAGCCGGAGTACCGGATACAGCATGGAAAATAGCTTGGGCTCGGCAAGGACGGCCATAGTTATCGCCTGGCGTAATCGCTGACGACCTGAAGGTAACTTCATTAGCTTGTGATAGTAGCGCATAGCGGCGACCGCCTTTTTACACTCAGACCAGCGGCCTCGGGGATAATGTCTGTAGTACTCTGCCAAAGCGGTTCGGTAGAACCTGGGGGCGATGATGTCGCGCACGTAGTAACGCACAAGTTCTGGATCATCGGGAAACTGTTCTATCAGTTTTTGAGCATAGATTTCTCTACTTTTCCACATTCGATCGGTAAAGACGCTGCTCTCGGCGTGGCGGCGGTACTTGATATACGCCTCGGGTTGATAGCTATTTAGCCAACCGAGGCGAAACAGACGCAGAAACAAATCGTCATCTTCATAACCCGACAGGCGCTTATCAAAACCGCCGGATTCCTGGAATGCATCGCGCCGTACAACTGCCGCCGACGGGAAAATGAACATATCTGCGGCAATCATGTTAAAGACGTTGGTTTTAGGGTGTTCCACTGCTGTATTTAAACTGGGGACAACATTACGACCCACGAGCTGACCATCACTGCTCATTTCGTCGATATTGCAGTAAACCCAGCCTAATCTGGCGTCTTCTTCCAGTCGGCTGACCTGTATCGACAGATACTTGGGATACCAAACATCGTCGTGGTCTATAAAGGCCAGGTAGTCGCCCGTTGCCTCTGCGGCTGCCAGATTGCGAGCGGCAGATTGTCGTTGGTTTTGCTGTTGGAGCAATCGGATGGGGAAATCGGCGCTGAAGCTGCGGATTACCTCAACAGAGGCGTCTGTTGACCCGTCGTCTACGATAATTAGTTCAGTGGGCTGGAGAGTTTGTGCGATCACACTGGCGATAGCTTCGCCTACAAATCGCTCCCCGTTGTACACGGGCATGATCACCGAGATAGTTGGTGAGTCAGACTCTTCCTGATCTGAGTCTGTTATCAATGTTACCCTCCTTCGGTTTCCATTTTTTCAAGAAGAGATCAAGGTAGATCATACGCCATAACTCGGGTTCATGGGTGTTGCAGCCTTTCGATAGATATTGCGAGATATTGCGAGATATTTCGGTTGGTTCTTTTAGTTGTTACTGACATTACAATAGTTAAGATATTTCGTATGCGCACTAAAGGCTCCGAATAGATGAAGGCAGTTATCCACTCCGCCGTAGAGCAGATTAGAAGGCAAACTTCGCTTGTTCCAGAGCTTTGTTTGGTGCTGGGTTCTGGATTGGGTGAATTGGCGGACGAGATCGATGGCGTGCGGATCGACTATGCCAGCATTCCAGGGCTTCCGACGTCAACAGCACCCAGCCATGCCGGGCAGTTTGTGTTGGGGCACTGGCACGGCAGGGCGGTTGTGGCCATGCAAGGTCGTGTGCACATGTATGAAGGGTATCAACCTTCTGAGGTGGTCTTGCCGATGCGGGTTATGGCGGCCTTAGGCGCGAAGATCGCGTTGCTCACCAATGCTGCCGGCGGTCTGGAAAAAGATCATAAGGTGGGTGATCTGGTATTGGTGGAAGATCATCTCAGTATTGCCAATCTCGCTGGCGCTGATCCCTTACGTGGACCGAATGACGAAGAATTAGGACCACGGTTTCTCAGTAGCAATCATGCTTACGACCCGGATTTGATTGAGCTTGCGGTGCTAGTCGCAGCAGAAGGTGGTGAGTTGTTGAAGCGAGGCACCTATGCTTTTGTCACCGGGCCCACGTTTGAGACTCCTGCCGAGATTCGCATGCTGCAATTGCTGGGTTGTCAGTTGGTCGGCATGTCTACTGTGCCAGAGGTGCTGGCTGCGCGTCATATGGGACTCAAGGTATTGGCTATTAGTGCGGTGACCAATCTTTCGGTGAATTCAATTCTTGATGCGCATATCACCAATGAAGCGGAAGTGTGGGATGCGATGAAAACCATTCGCCCGCGTTTGGCGAAACTCGTTGAAGCCTTGGTGCC
>CAZWMD010000059.1:12398-13879 GCA_964634815.1 uncultured Pseudomonadales bacterium
CAGAGCTTCGTCGATATCCGAATATCGTTCACGCCAAAGATCAGCAGAAACGATGTAGGAGTCACCGACCTCCTGCAAGGTAATGGGAATCGCTTCCGTGTTTTGGCAGGTCACTACCACTGACTCATCTTCTAACCCTCTATCGTCGGTGGACAAATCAAAGCCGGAGTAATCGCTCAGGTATTCTCGAATCCGCTCTATCGGGATCATGGATATGGCGCCTACTGTTGCACTTGGGTTGCACTTCAGTTGAGTATAGAGAGGCTAGCTTAATTTTTCCGTTCCTCCGATATTTAGAGAGCTGAGATGGTTCGATTAACCAACAAAAAGTCCCACTTTTGTCCAGTGCCACTTATATGGTTTGCGGTCGTGATGGGTTTTGCTGTGCTACCGGTCTCGATAGTACATGCGCAGGATCCCGTGCGGCTCCGCACGGTGTTTGGCGACATCTTCGTAAACCTTGACCCGAATAACGCGCCCGCTACGGTTGCAAATTTTCTCGACTATCTGGCTAACGGAGACTACCAAGATACGTTTTTTCATCAGAGCACCCCGGGTGGGGCGGGTACTCCGCAGATTCTTGTTGCCGGCAGGTTTCGTTGGCCCGAAGGCAGCCCAGCGGGCATAGAGCTCGCGCCGATGCGCGAGCCTGTTGCCAACGAGTTCAATCGCAGCAATGTGCGTGGCACCATTGCGATGCTGGCTCCAGACGGCCAGCCGGATGGTGCCACCAACACCTGGTTTATCAACATCGCCGACAATGGTGGGTCGGACGCCGGGGGTCTCGATACATTCAATGGCGGTGCTACTGTGTTTGGCACCATTAACGCTGCCGGCATGGAAGTGGCAGATGCAATTAATGCGGAGTGCATCGAAGATCGAGGCGTCGACTTTCCTGAGCTGCCGTTACTTGGCAGCAGTACGGCAGACATTCGTCGCGAGCAATTATTTTTAATTACTCAGACCCAGGAATTTGAGACTGTTGCTGCGCCGTTGTCGGCGCTCCTGCCCGGCAGTCGATCCATCGGCCAAAGTGGGACGGCTACGGCATTTGCAACTATTTTGAATACCTCTGATGCAACTGCTGCTAGCTGTCGCATCAATCCGATCACCGATGTGCCAGCGACGTTTGAGTATTTTCAGACCGACCCAATTACGAATCAAGCCATTGGCGAACCCAATCCAGAGATCGATATTGAGGCAAACGGTTCTGCCACCCTTATTTTTGCGTTTAGTCCCATCAATACCTTTGCCAGCACTGAGATTGAATTTGATTTCAGCTGTGGCAACGCAGAAGCAGCCGCCACTAGCGTTGCAGGGGTGAACACTTTTATGCTCGCTGCACTGGCCGATCCTGGGGCGGATGTGGTGGCGGTGGCTGCTACAGCGGGTAATAGCGGCATAGCAGATATTTCACTGACGAGTCAGGCCGGGGCGTTTGCAGTGGCGACCACAAACGTCGGTGTGACCGAGACCATTAC
>CAZWMD010000059.1:13979-26019 GCA_964634815.1 uncultured Pseudomonadales bacterium
TTGTTCCAGTAATAACCTAAAGCGCTTTGTGCCAAGACACAACGCTCGCGTGCTCATCAAAGTCGCGATAGGCGCCAGGTGTGTATCCAGCAGATTTTAATAGGCTCTCTGGCGTATCTGCTGTCCCATTCAATGCAGAGAACAACTTTGTCCCACCCTCAAGATATACATTCTTAAGGCGACTTAAATGAAATTGTGTATAGCCGCTTTTGTGCGCTAAAAAATAGTCGAACACTGCCTGCCCGCCGGTAATCGCCAGTGAAGAAACAGGCTTAGCAAATAATTCAAGCGCAAGAGCGAGAGTTGCACCTTCTGGGTTCCAGACCACGGTGCGCGTGTCTTTCTGTTCTGTACTCTTGATCCGTCGCGACAAGACCAGCCGTTGTCGGTTTTTTGGATTAGGCGTAATCTCCTGACTCTTGCGTCCTAGCACCGATACGTCTGCGCGATCCAGACCTTGCTGAAAAAACGCCCATTCCGCCTCGTTTTTTAACTCTGCTGGCATTTTTCCAGTGGCATCTGCAATGCAGTTGTTCTCGCAGATAACCGCATAAGCCTCAATTTTGATCACTCTAACTCCGCTTAATGTATCTACGCTAATTCTAATAGATTCGTGGAATGATTCTTGCGGGTACTTGTTGTCGGTATTCTGTCCACAAAGCTCCATACTTGGCCTGGCAGCGCGCATCGTCATCGCGCTCGCGGGGAACGAGTAGTGCCAGATAGTAAAACGGATACAGCCAGGGCCATGGATTGTCGAGATGACCCAGCGCAAGCGCTATGCCGAGGGCCATCAGAATCTCACCCAGATAGTTTATGTGTCTGGCCACACCCCAGAATCCGCTAGTGAGGAGCGTAGCTTCACCCTGGCCAATCACCTCGGGCGTCAGTAGTCCGAGAAAACGTCGGTTAGGCCAGCGTTTAAAGCAGTATTTTTGCATGTTGGCGCCGCGAGCAGTCAACCAGCCGCTCAGGAAGATTGCCGTTGCCAGGCACAACCAGGGCATACCCGCACGGTCGATGATGTCTGGGGTGGGGAGGTGAGCCGTGCCCCATAAGCCCACTGGATAGAAGAATGGATAAAACAGCAGGCAGCCCCAACCGAGTTTGAATCCAACTCGCTCGGCGAACAGGTCGTAGGTATAAAGATGTACCCGTTCGAACACCATGTAATCGAACACAAAGAAGGTAAGAAGCGCAGCGTGGAGCACAATGCCGGGGTTATATTCTGAACCAAAGGCAATAAGATGGTAGGCGCAATAGGACCAGCCATTGAGCACCAGCATCGCTGCACCGGCCAGATACAGAAACATCTTTGCGTCAACGCGGCCGTGCAAGTACTGCACGTTTTCCAGGCGACCAAGAAACAGGTCGACGAATAACCCTCGGCCCGTCGAAGGGGCGGGTAGAACTACCCAGAACGTATAGAGCAAACCTGTGATACACGCACCGGTCAGACACCACCAGCGGTTGATGTAAAGCCATTCCCAGGCGATTAGGTCAAAGGCGCCAACGAGAGCCCATAGTGCTAATGCCGCGAGCGTCACCCATAAGCCGTTGATGCGATAGCGGTAGGGTTTGCTGGTGTGCGGGTTTTTAACGTAGCCGTCCACGCATTTTGCGGGTAACAGCAAGTGCAGCAATAGAAGCAGTAAGTAGATGAACGCGGGTGCAACCAGACCGGCAACAGGGTTGGGTGCTGAAAATGTATCGGCAGTCATAACGATCAGCTGCTTGGTGATGAAGTTAGAGAGCGGGTGATACGTTGCATTGACCGGATTCCCCAACGACGAGGTAGCCAGCGCCCGAGTAGCATCGCAGCCAGTCGATTGGTTACACCTGGGATCAGCACAGGCCCGCGATGTGCGTTATCGAGGGCGGCGGTCGCAACAGCCTCTGGTGTCAATGTTCCGGGTGCGGGTTGGCTACTCACAGTTTGCAATCCTGGTGTACTAATAGCGCCTGTGCAGCAACACAGAACTTGAACGTTGTCGGGTTGAAGCTCTGCCCAAAGACCTTCAGCCAGCCGGGTTATGAAGGCTTTGGAGGCAGCGTAAGTGCTGATACGCGGGCTGCCTTGTTCGCCTGCGAGTGAACTCATGAGTATGAGAGTGCCCTGCTTTTGGTTCCGCATGTGCTCGCCCAGGATCCTGCACCAAACCAGAGGACCCGACACATTCACCTGAGTTACCGTAACCAGGTCTGACAGACTGCGGTCAAGCAGCTCACCCACCGGTGCAAATGCCGCGTTGTAGATACCGAGATCGGGTGGGCATGTTTGGCACAATGGCGTCAGTAGTTCGGCAAGTTCAGGACAGCCAAGATCCATGGGTTCGGTTCGAACATGGACATCATAGGTTTGTTGGATTCGTTCTGCGTGTTCGGTCAGTAACTCGGCACGACGGGCAAACAGCACCAAAGAGTAGCCGCGTTCGGCAAGCGTTTCAGCGAATGCCAGCCCCAACCCCTCGGAAGCGCCAGCGACCCATGCCCAGCCCTTTTTGGCCTTCTCTGTGGCTGTCTTCATTGTTGCTGGTCTGCTTTGCAGAGCTTTTGTTGTCGAGGTCATGGATGTGAGATGCCTGTGATCTGGTTTTGTGCAACATCGGAAGGTGGTCGGCCCAGCAATTCCTCTAATCTATTGGGCGAAGGTACGTTGTCGTTGCACAGTAGCTCCCAGTGCCCAAAAGAAAACGGGCTGAAATGTACCAGGTCGCACAGATGGGCGCCGAATCGAGCCAGCCATCCCGCCACGGGTATGGCCAACGCGGGTTTGGATGTGTATCGGGCCCGCAGCAGTCGAATATAGTTGGCGAAGGTTGTTGCTCGATTGCCACCCAACTCGTATTCCCTCGATACAGCAAATTTCAGCTCTGTACTGGAACCCAGAGCGAGCCGAGCCAGGGCTTCGCCAGCGTCTTCAACGGTGAGTGCGGCGATCTTGCCGCGCGCCGAGTTTGGTGCGAAGAAAATGGGTAGCTTTGCTACTCCTCGCAGCCAGGATGCTCCGTAGCCACCCACCCCATCCAGTAATGACAACCTGGCGATCACCCAATCGCCCGTGCTCACTTGAATGGCCTGTTCACCCAGATACTTGGAGGATAGAAATCTGCTTTTGGCGGTGGCAGTTAATCCCAAAGCCGAGATGTGCACAAACCGTTGCTTTGAGGTGCTGCAAGCATCGGCGAGCGCAGCCGGTGCCAGATGATGGATTTTTGAGTAAGTCTCTCCTGGCCGCTGGCGCAAAATGCCCACGCAGTTGACGACAGCGTCGTAAGGCGCGATGACGGGCAACCAATCGTCTTTGTGCAAGAGCTTGTGTAACCTGATCTTGGTTGCGCCGTTACGGCCAAAGCGAGATCCCACGGTTACTGCGGCTCCAGCTTGACGCAATGCTGCAACGGTGTAGCGGCCAATGAAGCCGTTGCCACCCATTACGAGTACCTTAGGGGGACAACCGGCTGACATCGATGGGATCCTGTTGATCAGGTTGGCAAGAATAACTCAAGAGGTCAGAAGGGATCGAGTCATGTCGATGAGTGTGCAAGAGCTGCTGGATACTCTGCCTCAAAGCGGTTTACTCAAATGGATCGGTACGCGACCCGCTCGCAAGGCGCCCATGGTGACCTTAAACTCGGTTGCTGCAACAACGACGGAAGGATTGAGTGGAGATCGATTTAGGGCCCGGTCATCGGTACGTCAGGTCACACTTATTCAGGCCGAACATCTGCCCGTGATAGCAAGCTGTTTGGGCAGGAGCTCAATTGACCCTGCGCTTATGCGCCGCAATCTGGTTGTTCAGGGTCTTAACCTGCTCGCTCTTAAAGGACGTTGTTTCAGAATTGGCTCTGTTGAGCTCGAGGCCACGGGCCTCTGTCACCCCTGTAGCCGTATGGAGCAGCTGTTTGGAGCCGGGGGCTATAATGCGGTTCGTGGCCACGGAGGTATCACCGCCAGGGTTGTTCTTGGCGGCACGTTATCGGTCGGTGATTCTGTCCGCCTAGTCTAGTGGGTTAAAGATAACTAAATTGACAAATAGTAGCGTTTTACAACCATCCACCTGGAAAATCGTGCTCAAGCTGCCCGCGGTGCTTTTGTGGATAGGGGGTGGTGGGCTCCTGTGCGGCTTGGCTACCCTGTTTTGTCGCAGGTTTGGGCTGGCCCCGCCTGCCAATCTGTACCGGAAATTCCATGGCGGATTGGCTGCACTATTCCAACTAGATATACATATTGTTGGACAGATCTGCCCTGAACCGAACACGCTTTTTGTGGTCAATCATGCATCGTATCTGGATATTTTTGTCTTGGGCAGCAAGATCAATGGCAGTTTCATCGCCAAATCTGAAGTCGCTAGCTGGCCTGTGTTTGGCAAGCTGGCGGGCATTCAGAGCACTCTATTCTTGACCAGAAAGTCGACCCGGGCGGCAAGCCAGGTCGAACAGCTGGCCTCGCGACTCGCTCAGGGGCCCATGATTCTGTTTCCGGAAGGTACCAGCACCCCAGGTGGATTGGTTGAACCCTTCCGTAGCTCGCTGTTTGCTGCGGCAGCTGAGAATGAGAGCGTTGTACCCAAAATACAGCCCGTCACTATCGCGTATACCCACTATGCCAATGAGCCAATGACGCAGACACAGCGAGACCGGTACGCCTGGTATCTACCGATGAAATTTGCGCCCCATTTTTTGGCTGCATTGGGTCTGTCTTCGGCCAGGACATCGGTTGAATTTCATCCGCCGGTGACGCTCAACGACTTCCCATCCCGGAAAGCTTGTGCGGCCGCTTGCGAAACCAGGGTGCGCAGTGGCTTGCTGAAAGCGCTGGGTGAGACAGCAGAGACGTGCCCTGTTGGGTATCAGACGCTTTCAAGGCGCTGGCAACAGCTGCAGCGGGAAGCGTCTGAGTCGTCAGACACATCCACTCACCAAACTGCGACCCTACATTGACATATCTGCCCAAGACACGGCCGCTTCAGACACCGCCGCTTAAACGCAGCCTGTTTGCGGCCACCGCGGGTCTGATCGGTTACGGTGGTTGGGCTTTCTTTGTGAATCAATCCGCCGGTATCGAAATGGGGTTGAGGGCGGCAGCTCTGCAGGGTGGCTACAGCTTTTTATTGACGCTGAGTGCGGCGCTCGTGACGGAAAAGCTTCATCAAAGCTTGCCCGCCAGGCACTCACGCTGGCTTACCGTTGCTGCAACCAGTGCGGTTGTGGGTGCTGTCGCTTTTGGTATTCACTATCTAAATGGAACCCCGCACATTCTGGTGACGATTCTGCCGGGAATAGTTATTGGCGCTCTGTTCACCACCATGTATGTTGTTGTACTGGAGCAGGGCAGTCCGATCACGCACACTCACACTCACAGAGAGACAGGTTAAGGCAGCAGTTTATGCCAAACGTCGATACATCAAATCAGAATGCTCCCGATAGCATCATCGGTGGGCCGTTTGAGGCGCGCTATGCGACAACAGCTGAAGAACTCGAACAAGCGCAGAGGTTGCGCTATCAGGTGCTCTTTAAAGACAGCAATGGCAATCCTGGGGCCGAGCGTGCGGCGGGTGAAATTGATAAAGATCAATGGGACGAACACGCTGACCACATCATCGTGTCTGATAGCCGGCTGAAAGGTGCCCAGGTGGTTGGCACTCTGCGGCTTGTCAGCAACAAAAAGATGCCTGCCGAACAGGCTTTCTATACCGAGCAAGCCTTTGATCTGACGAACATTCGCGATCGCTACGATCATCTTGTCGAACTGGGCAGGTTTTGTATCAGCCCTGATACCCGCAATGGTATTGTTCTTGCTCTCATCTGGAAGCTGGCGTCCAACTATATTCTGAAGCATCAGGTTGATCTTATGCTTGGTTGTGCGAGTTTTCCCGGAACCGACGCAACCCAACACTGGCGAGAGTTTGGCTTCTTGCACAAAAACGCATTGACGCCTGCTGATCTGCAGATACCACCCGTTGTCCCAAATCACCACCGGTTACAAGCCTTGTGTGCTCCAGTAGATGGTGTCGACAAAGAGATAGGCGACCTGCGTGATATGCCGCCTTTGGTTCGCGGGTACCTAAAGCTGGGGGCACGCTGTAGCGATAGCGCTATTGTTGATCCGGAGTTCAATACGACCTTTGTCTGCATCTATGTTGACGCAGCAAACTTTGCCAACACCACAACCTTGCTGGCGCCAAAGGTAGCTAAAAGAGAATAGGGAAAGCTCGCTGACTGCGCTTCTGCTGGCCCGCGTGGTTCGGCTAACTTGCCTTACGCATCAGCTGCTGGTGAGCATCATTGAGCAGTCCAGCATTCTCCCTCACACGGCGAACAATGTCAGGATAGCTCGCAAGTTCCATGGGTTGTTCCCGGTGCTCGGCAGCAATCTCCAGTAGCAGCTGGCCGTGGCGCAAAAATTCGCGCCAGGCCTTCCAGACAGATTTTTCGGGATCGAACATGTGGGTCGGAAGCGAAGCCACACCGTTTACCTCAATAACGACAAACTCACCGGCTTGAAACGCATCGAGACTCTCGGCCTTTACATCAAGCCGGCCAAAATTGAAGCCAGGTTGAGACGCAAAGAGGGCAGACACTGCGTCGCTTAGTGCCGGTGTTAACAGATCGCTGTCATCAGTGAATTTACATCCCATGGTATGAGAGCCTATAAACGATAGTTGCACCACTTCGCCTTTTGCGGGTACGGAGCTTGTATCGAGATATTGCAGGAACGTCTGCCAATGCGCAGTTGCTCGCTCATGGGTGGCAGCCAGTTCCCCCAGGGTTTGAACGCCATCACCGGTTACTGATGGAAAGTGCTTGCGGTTAATACCGGTGATCTCTCCTTTGCCTTTGCGGCGAGCAAAGAAAACACCAAACTCGTTGTTGTGGGCTGTGTATTTTTGTACCAGATACGGACCACGCAGGTCGCTGATACGTGCTGCAATTTCGTTGGAGGCGAGTAGTTTCACTACTCCTTTGCCCACGCTACCGATGTCAGACTTTAGTATTAGTGGATAGCCGTGTTTTTCTCCAAACTGCAGAACCAGCGCTTCTTTGGCGCCAGGGTTTAAGGTGTCTGGCAGAGCTTCGGTTGGTAAAAAATGTGTCTGATCGAAAGCAAACTGAGTCTGAACCTTCGAGCCAATACCAATTTCCCCATGATCAAGAGCGTAGTTGGCCTTGGCTAGTGACTTGATGGGCAAAAGCCGCAGGGCACAGCCACCGAGCAGATAAAGATAGTAAGGCAGCTCGAACAGCCTTGGATGCCAAAATTCAAAGTGCTTCATCTTGTTTCATCGTGCTTCAGTTTATCAGCGTATACTTCACTCAGACGGCTATGAAGTAAAAGTTCTTAAAGACCTATCAGGCAGCGCAGGGATATTATTTGATAAAGCGTTGTCTGATAGTTAGCTGTTATTTGGATTTTCTTTTTGCAAGAGTACTAATCATTGGATCATTCGTAACGTTTTGAAGAAACCTGTACATAAGCCAGTGAAACTCATCCCGCTAAGCGTGTTCATGGCCATCTTTTCTACGGCACTATTTGCTGCTGATACTGAGCGCTATTCTGACCGTTATGAGCGTCTAAGAGAACAAGTCTTTGCTGCTGCCTACGATATTCTCCCGAGGTA
The DNA here is from genome assembly GCA_964634815.1 of uncultured Pseudomonadales bacterium. Lineage (GTDB taxonomy): Bacteria > Pseudomonadota > Gammaproteobacteria > Pseudomonadales > Azotimanducaceae > JALZVT01. The sequence goes on from CAZWMD010000059.1 coordinate 21,601, forward strand.
CGAAGTGACCAGGAAGTCATTTCAAAGCAACTCTGAGAATGGATCTGCAAGTCTGGGCGAAGATGCAAGGCGTACGTTAAGTAGTACTCATGACCTGCTCGGACCTGAACGTGGTCCAAAGCTCCTGCAAGCAAACGGTATATGCTTTTCAGGCTATTGGGAAATCGATAAGGACAATAGCTTTACCGGTGTTTTCACGTCTGGTAGTCAGATTCCTGTACTTGCGCGAGCATCGACGATTTTTAGCGGTACGCTGCAATCAGAGCGTCGCGCTTTGGGTCTGGCGGTAAAGTTAATACCTAAGGATCTGGGTGATGCACCCAGTCTTAACGTGTTTACCTCCCACTCCGTAGGTGGGGTAACACAACCCTACCTGCTGGATCTTAGTATGGACAATGAGCCGCCTCTGGGGCGCATACCTTCCTGGCGAGATATTCCCACCGCGATAAAACTAAAGAGCACTCTGCTGGAAGCAGACCGGGAAGCGGGCTCAGTCAACCCGAGTATCACCTATCGGGGTATTAGCGCTTTGGGCGAATACAATGCGCGAGGGTCGGTAAAGAGTCCACGTTGGATACGCTTTAGTCCCAAAACCCGGGAACGTATCGATAAGGAAGACTTTCGTGATGAGCTGCGTGTAGAAAACTACCCGGGGAAAACTCTGGTCTATAACATCGACGTAGGTGATCAAACGAATGTTGAGAATAAGACCAAGAAAAAGAAATCGTCTGCAGCTTGGCAAACTGTTGGTCAGCTGGTTTTCACAAAGTCTATAACATCCAGGGTATGTGATACACAGCTGCACTTTCCGCATCCGAAGAACTAGCGTGTTCTCTAGTATAGAAAGTAAATGGTGTGTGCGACTTGGTGGGCTGGAGCTTGTGAGCCTCTATAGCCTGGCTATTGCTCAACCACTTTATGATCTCATTGGTCGCTTTCCAACATTTCTTAGTGCGCATGCGCTGCATGACGCAGATCTAATCTGGTTTCTTGCTATTGTATCTCTTGGCCTGCCGATGGCGATCGTTGCATTGCTGGCAGCGATCGAGAAGCTGCTGCCCGTGTTGGCTCCAATCCTTCGATGGATGACTGCAGCGGCCCTAATCTTACTGCTGAGCAGCTTCATCACTCAAAAGGTGTTTGCTGATACTCGACCCCTGGTTAACCTGTCTCTCATTGGGCTGTTTGGGTTTGCTGGTATTGCTGTGATACTCAGGTTTGCTCCGGTTCGGGAAGGTTTGCGGCTGGCAGCTATCGCTGCAGTCCTGTTTCCGCTCCTGTTGGTTGTGCAGTTGCCCTCTGGCTATCTCAATCTTTCCTCTACAGCCTCATCAGTTACAGCTGATGATGAGGGAAAGCTGGTAGACCCGCCAAACCTGGTAATGCTGGTGTTTGATGAGTTACCGCTCACTGCATTACTAGATTCTGATCTGGGTATCCGTCGGGATTTGTTCCCAAATTTCGCTCAGCTGGCAGATGAGGCTGATTGGTACACTCAAGTATCAACGGTAGCGTCCAGAACCCGGTTGGCCTTACCAGCTTTGCTGACTGGTAAGGATCCAAATCCGGCTAAAAATCCAAACATTGATGATCACCCGCTGAATTTGTTTACGATTCTTGCTGATCACTATGAGCTAAACGTTGAGGAGTCTGCCTCTACACTCGCTGCTGAACATTACCGTGCCGATGAGGCAAACTGGCTTCTCATCGCTCAGGACAGTATGGTTGTATATGCACATCTAGTAGTACCAAAATTCCTGGCAGTACATCTTCCGCCGCTCACTGGCCAATGGAGTTCCTTTCTTAGCGAGTCATCCAATATTGTTCACGATGAGCGCCTAAAAAAGTTTGACAAGTGGTTAGGCCGGATGGATCAAATTGATGGTCCGGGCGTGCACTTTCTGCACTCTTTGTATCCACACATTCCTTATACCAGTCTGCCAACAAAGCACCGTCTGTTTCGACATGGAGCTACCTCCGGGCACGTAACGCATGATGCCCGGGACGAACTTTCCCCGGAAGCCTGGGCGGATGTCGAGGCGCGTTATTTCTTTCGGTGGCAACTCCAACTGGTGGATCAAATGGTTGGTGAGATAATGACTCGCCTGCGCCGTTCAGGTCGCTATGACAATACTCTATTTATTGTCACTGCAGATCATGGCATGCGGCTTGCTCCTGGGATGTCGCGTCGCCAGCCCTTCGCAGACGATTATATTGATATCGCATCTGTCCCGCTTTTTGTGAAACGTCCCGGACAGAGTAGTCCGCAGCGTATTGAGCGTAGAATTCAAAGTACCGATCTACTGCCAATCATTCTTGAGACTGTAGGTCTGGACCCATCTTCTTATGGTTTGCAGACATCAGAAGTTGAACAAAAGGCGCGTGGTCGACGAATACGCTCTTACCGTGAATATCTGGATTTACCCCAGACCCTGGATCTGCGTAGTGGGCTCGATTGGTGGCCAACAGCAGAGCAGATAGATCCAAATTTGGTGCTGCCCAAGAATTTGATGGCCTGTGAGCACGGTATTGAGGTGGCGCATCCTGAGCTCTATACCCATACCCATCCCGAGGACTTTCTCGCCGCTCATGTGTTGCTAAACGATCCTCAGGCTCAGCAGTCGACGATCGTTGTGGAGTTCAATGGGAGGTATTCGAAGGCGTTGCGCTCTGCAACTAACCAATGGTCAGCGTTTGTGCCGCCAGAAGACTTCTCCGCCGGATTCAATGCCTTGCGAGTTGTTGGTCAATCAAATGATGGCTGGTGCCTGCTGTTTGATAATCGCTTAGACCTGCCGTAGCTCTCTACTTGGATTGTTTACGGTAAAAGTGCGAGAAGTTCGCGCGTCGCGACAGATTATCCCTAGAGTTTGGTTTGGTATGGCTGGGAAACCTTGAGGTACCTGGCCGTGCACGGGAATCTGTGTGATCGGAACGCTAGCATCAGAAATTGGGGTTGATGAACCAGGGCGAAGTCCTTCCTCAAAGGGTAGAGGCGTATTTCTGGTCAGGCGATCCGGAGAAATTGTCCATGGTTGCCCCTTTGCTCTGGCGTATCTTGGTGGAAGAGAGTCCTGCTGGGAGGGAAAGGCAGCTTTTAGCCTAAGTGATGGCAGGCTGCGTCTTGATGATGCTCAGCAGCAAGTCAAATTTCTAGCCTGTCTAGGTGATGTTGCTTATGGCCGGCGCCTGACCTGTGGTATGTCGCTGGCTCGAGAACCGGGACGCCTGGGACTTACTCTCATAATCCAAAGGACCGTTACCGAGCATATGGTTTTAGTGACTCTGTGCGATCCGGAATGGTCGTCCGCGGATGAGATGGTACGACTTCAAGAATGCTTTGGACTAACCCGGCGCGAGGCAGAAGTTGCATCTTATCTGTCAGCTGGAAAGACGCTTTTACAGTTTGCTGAAAGTCGTTTCCTGACGTTAAACACAGTGAAATCTCATTTGAAGCAGATATTCAGAAAACTTGATGTACGCAACCAGGTGCAGTTAGTTGCGGTGGTTCGGGCCTCAGCCATCGAAAGCGGGGGCGTTCGTAGTAATCCAATCGCCATTGCTATCAATGAACAAGCTCAAGTGTTGCATATTTCACCTGCGGCCCGTCAGGCTCTGGTGACAAATCGATGGCCCATTCAAATTCACGAACGCAGACTTGCATTCATTGATAGAGCGTTGCAAAGAAGATTCCTTCAAGACATTTCCAAGCTAGTCCTAACATCTACCAGATACAGTCAACCAAATAGGTTGATGGTTCCTGTGCCGTATAAAGGGATTGTTATGCTGATGTCGGTTCGTTGGTGCTCTAAATCTGGCTCGCTGCTGCTGTCATTAGATGAACCCTGGCATCCTTCTGACGAGGATAGGGCGCTACTGAGTGCGATCTTTGGCTTTACCCCACGCGAATCTGAAGTGGCGGCGAACCTGGCTCGTGGTTTAACGCTAAAGGACTATGTCGAGCAATCCTCGATGACGACAAATACTGTTAAAACCCATCTAAAACAGATTTTCCTAAAGGCCCGCGTACGCCGTCAGACACAGCTGGTTGCAGTAGTGCGCGCATTGTTGGTGTAGCGCCAAACCTGTTCTGAGATATCGGGCCTAGCTGTGTGCTGTCCCTCACACTTTTTGTGACTATTTGCAAAAAACTGCGCGGTAGATTCGAGAATCGGGCCGTTGTCTTGGAACATAATCCGTCGCTAACCGACAGTTCTAAACTGGCTAGCAATCGGTGTTGGCAAGTAAGTAACTGACTATGCGTTCTATACGTTTGTTCGAGACGAAGTAGCTCGACGAAGTAGCACAAGGAAAAACGATGAAACTGACAACAAAGAGATGCTCTTCTGTATTCCTGGGTTTGGGTATTACTCTAGGTGTTGTTCTGGGCGGAGGTTCTCAAGCCTGGGCAGATTATCG
>CAZWMD010000060.1:0-25814 GCA_964634815.1 uncultured Pseudomonadales bacterium
CGACCGGGCCTTGGGTTAAGTCGTTTTTGGGGGAGGGGGGCATGGGGGGATTATAACGGAGTTGCGCTCGGCGAGTTGCGTTAGGGTGTTAGCAGTGATGTATCATCAACGAATAGTTGTTAGTTGCTCTATGAGTGATCCTGTAGATAAATTTTAAGGCGCATAGTCCGCAACGAGAGTCGAGTCATAGAAAAGGAACAAGATGGATACCTTGCTCGAACATATTGAAGCTACCTGGCTTGCGTTGAAGCCCAATATGAAATGGATTGCAGTGTTTGGTCTTGTTACTCACCCTTTGTATCTTGTTATTAATCGGATTCTTGAGAATGGAGGCGATTCAATTGTTCTTAGGCTGTTAGCTGTGCTCGCTTGCTTGCTTGCGATTTTTCTACCGAGAATAGAACAGATTAGGGGGGTTAGGTTTGCTTCTTGTCTCGCTGTTGGATTGATTTTCTTTGCGTTGCCCTTCTTTTTTCTTTGGGTTCTGATTCAGAATTCTATTGCACCAGAGATTGGAGAAAATGAGTTAGCGTCGCGTCAAATTCAGTGTGCTTTTGCGATGATGGGAACGGCGCTCTTGATCTACGATCGTCTGGTTCTAAGTCTAGGTCTATTTGTCTGCATTATTTCGGTTGGAATTCTATATTTGCTTAGTTATGACGCCGGACAGTTTCCGAGCCTTCGCAGCGGCGTGTTCACGCAAGTGCCTTTTTGGATTTTCGGAATTGTAGCGGGCACATATTTCAATCGAAATCGAGCGATGGTCGAGATAGAGAAATTCAAGACTCTTTCTGATACTGGTAGCTATCTCGCACACGAACTACGTACACCTCTTGCGGGTGTGTCAATTAAGCTCCAAGGTATTAAAAGGCTTGTTCAAAAGCAGATGACTAACGCAGGCACTAGCTCTGATGACAGTATTCTGGGCGATAACGAAAATTTGGAAAGTGCAAGTAGATTTTCAGATGCTGCAATCGAAGATTTAGTCTATGCCAATGAGCTGATTGATATGTTTTTGGTTCGTTCTGGGGTAACAAGGAGTTCAATTGAGACTAACGTGGATTTTAAAATGTCGGACTGCGTTAGGGAGGCTATAGATCGTTACCCTTTTGGGTCGTCTCGAGAAAGAGGATGTACGAAGGTTGTTGTTGATAGCGACTTCAGAGTTAACGGACCCTATCGGCTTATGCTTCATGTTGTTCTAAATTTGGTGAAAAATGCACTAACTTCGGCGGTTTCTAGTCATGACCCGAAAGTCACCATCAGAATAGCTAGCAGCCGCAGAGTTGGCACTGTTGATGTAATTGATAATGGTCCGGGAGTGCCGAAGCGGAATCGCAACAAGATTTTTGAGAGCTTCTATACGACGACTCACGCCGGTGAAGGAACAGGCGTCGGACTGCATTTTTGTAAAAATGTCATATCCGAAATGGGTGGCTCACTCACTCTACATTCGATTCCCAACGTTGAAACCAAATTTCGCATTCAACTATCAGTAGATGAGTAGGTCAGTCGAATGCTTTGGTCTTTGGCTAATACAAAGAATTAGCTAAACAGTTCTTTTAGTGCATACAGCTAGATCGCTGTACCCACGATAGCACTCTGCATTCTCTTCCACCTTGAAACCAATTCTCTCTAGTGTTGCACGAAACTCTGAGTTGTTGTGAACCCAGTAGTTTCCGTCTTTTTGAGCTTCAGTGGTTCTTCTGTTTTGTTTTGCAGCTTCCCAGTTTTCTCTAAATATCCTTAAGGTTTGGCCGAAACCCTTTTCCCGAATCAGATTCCTAGCGATGTATATCATCCAATCGGTCGTATTCTGCGGTCTACCAAAATCGACAGCTATAAACGTACCATTGTCAGATAACCATGTTCTTATGTTCTCTAATAGAGACTCGTGATTTGGTATTGCATAAATTGCATTGGTACTCAGTATTAGATCGAAGGAGTCCTGGGTAAAGGTAGCTTCCTCTGCAGCCTCTTGGGTAATAGATACATTCTCCAACCCAAAACTCTTATACTTTTCAGATGCCTTTGCGTTCATGCCAGGGTCGTAGTCCAGATGTACGAAATTCCAGTCTGGTTTTTGCTGCGCCAAGCTAGCGATTAAATTTCCGGTTCCTGCCCCAACGTCCAACACTTGGGCTTCTCTTGGCAGATCTCTAGACAATGCTCTATCTACCACTAGTTGGACCATCTCAGCATATGAGGGGTTGTTTTCGCACATTTGATCGTAGTGCTCAGCATATTTGGACCACTGTATTTCTGTTGGTTCTAAACGCTGTTCTGCTGATGTGTCTTTCATATTGTCACGAAAATTGCATGCCGGTGGTTGAGTAGACCATTGTCAATCGTATGAGGCAACGAGCAATTGTAATCTAGATGCAAGCCTCATCTCGGGATGGACTTTAACGCCCATGGCAATATTAGTAGGTCTACACACATTGCGGATAGCACGATTATAGCCGTGCACAAGCCCATCGAGGCATTAACACCGAACCCAGAAAAAGCCAGTACACCGAAACCACAGGCTAGCGCAATACTACTCGCTATGATTGCGCCGCCTGCGATTCGAATTGTTTGCTCTATCGCGGTCGAATATTCGGCTCCGCTCTTTCTAATCTCTTGATATCTCGAAACTATATGTATTGCATCGTCTATAACTATGCCAATAGTAATGGCGAGCACTACTACGCTTGCTAGACCTATTTCCTCGATGGTCCAGCCCCATATCCCGAAACCGATAATGATGGGTGCAGCCGTACAAGCTACGCTCATTAGTGCGAGCTTGAAGCTCCCGAGGGTAGTTGTGATTACTAGGGCAGCGATGATCATTGTTGCTGCGATTCCAACACTCATACTCTTAAAATTTGTAGGAGTTAGATAAGCGACGGGGGCATTTTCGCCAGTTACCACAATTCTTGAAATCAAGTGCTCGCTCGCAAAGTTCTCAATTTTCTCGATGAGTTGCCGTATGGAGGTTGAATCTGATTCACCGAGTATTATTGAAATCCTTGTGCTGCCTTGGTCTGATGAGATGTAGTCGGTAGTGGATTGCCCTTCTTTCAACGAAAGTTCGAAAGCGAGGTAAAATTGAGCAAGTTCTTCAGGTGTAGCTTGGAATTGGCTAATTTCGAATAAGGGCTCAATTTCCCTAAATATGTCCACTACAGAGAAGACGTTGGCGGTGCCAGCATCTTCTCGTAAAAAACCAGCAAGTTGATCTATCTCCCTAAGATACTCGACAGTGAAAACAGAGTCTTCGTTTGGGCTGATGACGTCAATTTCTAGATGATTTGGACCAGATAGTTTTTTTGAAATGAAGTCCGTGTTAGTCCGGAACTCGAAGCTTTGATCGAAATATCCCACGAAATCGTCATTTATTTTTAAGTTCAGAGTGCCGGCAGCGACTAAGACGAGCGTACCTATCGCAATTAGTGCCTGCGTTCTTGAGAGCTCCGCTCGAGAGAAGAGAAGGGAAGCTCTTTGTGAAATATTGGGTTTATCATTCAGCGGTAAGTACTTTAGGAAGATTGGCCCAAGAAGAAAAATGTGTAGTGCGCCGAGAAGTACGCCAGCTGAAGCCATTAACCCGAGTTGTCCAACGGGAGGTGCATCTGCGAGAGTGAGAGATGCAAAACCCGCTATGGAAGTGATGGTTGCCAGTGCTATTGGGCGGATATTCACACTTGTCGCATTCACTGTAGATCTGTAGGTGTCGTAGAGTCTGCTGTCATTCAGATAGCTTGATAGGTAGTGCATTCCTGATGTTACGACAAGAGTCAGTATCATTATGCTCGCGATTGAAGTGGCGGGGTTGATAACGTGACCGAGGTGGCCAGCAATTCCTAATGTCAATATTGCGCTGGAAACGCCAGCAACCATGAGCATTGATGCCGCCAAAAAGCTTCCAAGTAGCAAGGCAGAAATACAAAGTATCAGTAAGATAGTGAGAGGAGCGAGAGTGTTTGTGTCTTGGTCTGCTGCTTGACTAAACGCGAACATCATAGGGATGCCGCCGGTATGGTGCAGTTTAATTTTTGGGAACTTCTCTTGAAATTTTCCCCGAACCTCCGCTACATCAGAAATTATTCTCGGGATTTGTTCCGTGTCGTTCCTGTTCAATTCCAGCGATAGCGATACTGCAAAGGCTCTACGATTCTTAGAGATCAATCTAAGGTCAATCCCAATAGGTGGAGTTTCTAGTCGCTCGGCGTTTTCACAGCTTTTTCGATCAAAGCATGCAACTTCGGCCAGTGTCGAAAGAGTAAAGCTGTCTTCGGATGAATCGCTAGCTACAGGATAGTTGTGTATTGAGTCTACCCTGATCACATTCTCGATTGCCCATGCGGCTTCCGATAACCACCTTACTGCTTCGACTAGCTCGAAAAGCTCTCCTTCAGTGTTACCGGTGTTGCTGATTAGGAAGGAAATGTTGTGATTGGGAAGATATTTCTCTTCGAGGTTCTGTAGCTTTTCGAATGCACTATTTTTAGATGAGTAGAAGACCCTGTTGTCTGAGGATACAGTCAGCTTTGTCGTTCCCCAAGCGGCTAGGGCAAGCGCGATCATCCAAACGCATAATATTATCCCTTTGTTGTTCAAAGAGAGATCGACTAAGTTCCTGGCGAGATTCATTTGGCCTTTCTGCGGTTTTGAGCTTTTCTAGGGCTCCGCATGAAGTATCTAGGTATGGCTGCTAGAGGTGATAGATATTTATAGATCTTTGTTTTGCTACTTAGAATTTCTTCTGGTTTGCAAGTCCCGCTCTCAATAAGATGCATAACGACATCTTTCCAGACCAGGTTCCAGGCTATAAACCCAACATTTTCGCCTGCCAGCAGCTTATAGATATCGGCATAGAGTACGAATTGAGTTTTGGTGGGATAAAGAGGGTGGGTGTAGGTTAAGGAAGAGTTGATCATTCCTATTTTGGCATACAAAGGAAGTAACTCTTCTGTTGTAGACATAACCACAAATGTTCTGTTCGCCTGCAGTGAGAGGAGCGCGACCCTCTGTAGGAGATTGGAGAAGAGGTCCGATTTTCTATAGTCTGGATGTGTGGCTGCCCGGCCGATCTCGGCTATTAGATCTCTCCTGGGCAGTTCGCTCGGCAGGTCAACAAATTGTTCTAGCTCAAGTTTCTCGTCTTTCTCAGAGAAAGTTGTTCTAACGGTGCCAACGCATTTGCCTTGGTATTGCCAATTGACGATCCTACTCCGTGCATCGTAAATATCTGACATTTCCGAAGGTTTGAAGTCTTCTGGAATTTTCCCTGCTTCGATGTTGGCGGAATGCCTGAGTTTGAGTGTATCGAGAAATTCGGCTTCGGTTTTTACGTAAGTATAGTCTAAGCCTGCCACCAGAGATTTGGGGTAGAAGCCCTCTTGGCGAATTTGCTCAAGCGAGGTGGCCTCTCCGAACTGGATTAAGTACTGTCCAATCGTTTCACGATTGTTACCACTCAAGTTTTCAAATTGCACTCCGAGCTCTAAGTAATCTTTGCCGTCTTCAGCTGTTAAGTCGGCTCTAGAAATTTTGCCGTCGATATTGCAATAGCCAGTCATTGGAAAGCTAACTTGAAGTGATAGCTGCATCCCAGGCACGAGGAACTTATTGCGAAGACTTGTTATTGCTCTGAACCCATTTGCAGAGACATCTTTCAGTCGTAGGTAAATGAAGTCGTTGAATTCCACAGGATTGGCACAGGTAGCCACGGGGTAGAATTGTGTGCCGCACTGCCAGCGGGTTGATTTTCGCCGGTTCTCTTTCTCGAAGCGGCTATTCTTCTTCCCCGATAGTCTTATCCCTGCAATGGTACCTATTGTATTTGTTGAAATAACATCTACAACTAGGCCCTCGAATTCGGTGTTTTGGCGTGCGATCTGCAGCTTTAAATCTACAGGGTGACCTTTTTCGAGTTCTAACCCTGTTGGTAGAACAATTTCTATTCCCAGTGGGCTTAGCTTCCATACCCTAACGTTGAAGCTTTGCGTTTCATCGCCTCGGGACGTGAGTTTTGCAGATATGGAATCAGTGGTTCTTACATCCGCTGGAAATATGATGTCATGAACTTCCTTATAGTTGACGTCGGCAATTTCACGCCGCCTCTCCACGTCTGTCACGACTTATCTCTACCTGTTGTTCTTGAGTGGCTTCGGTGAAGCTTAGTACTCGATTCTTGTTGTAATCATTTGGTTTTAGAGAATACAGCATATTCTCTTCAGCGAAGTCTCTTATTCGTAGGTTAGCTCTACTCAGCACCAACGGGCGAGCGTCTAAGTCCAGCCCAAGGGATGTTAGAAGGCGATATGTGTTCTCGCATACTATGACGTCCCCATTTTCCAATTGTCGGCTGATCGCTTTATCTTTTGTGAGTTCGTCCACTCTTGCTAGAAAATTAACCGGCGAACCTAGCGCGGTAATTTCCACCGATGAGTCGAATCCACCAATGTTGCCGACTATTGCTTCTCCAATGGAGATCAGAATGTACCTTCTAACTTCTCCATTCTCAGTACCCGCATTCTGATTTTCATTTAATGAAGATATTGCGAAGGCAGAAAGTACACTGTTGAGTACGTTTTGAATTTGATCTACATCATCGTAGTAGGCGAAAACCAAGTCACCGATTTTTCGAGGGATCCCTCCGCGTGCCTCTACGGCGTGTGTACAGGCTTTTATATTGGGTAGTACTAGTTCGCCGATGTAATCATCCAGGTCCTTGCTACCTTGTGTGTATCCTCTTATGTCACTAAATAGACACGCGACTTCCTGTTTTTTCGGTCTAAGTACGTCGTCAATGGCTTGTAAGACTGTGGTTCGGCCGTCGGAGAGTTTGTCTTCTAATCTATTTGCAATCTGCTCAGGAATAAAGGATTTGAGACGATTAGTAAACTCGATATTCATCTCGATATTCTTTCGTTGGCTATCGGTGTTCTGTTGCGTCAAGTAAAAGAATTTGATGTTCGATATGTAGGCTGATCTAGTTGCAAGTAACATGATAACCGTAACAAAGAAGGCGCTCACTATTGCCGGAGTATCAACTCCTGACTCAACTAAGGAGCTCCACTGAAGGCTAATTGCTGCGATTGCGAAGAGTAAGCTTTTGACGGGCGATGTCTGAAGCACAACAGTCAACATGATGATGAAAACGAAGCAGTACAGCCAAGGAGCTTCTGAATACCAAACGCACACTCTCGCTTGGAAGTAGCAAGAGATTAAACCGGCAATTACGGCAGGCAATCTGTAGTAGCGCATTTGGGATATCGGCGTTAGGTACAGCCCGGCTGTCGCTAGACATACGCCGGTCATCGAAGCGCGAAATTGAAACCAGTGGCTCTTGGGTTCTAAACCGGTCGGTAGGTCGAAGAAGTAGTAGTGTGCAATGTATAAGATGGCACCGATTAAGAAGAAAACTCTTGCGAGCCCTACAAACTCGGCCCGCTCTTTATCCTCCCAAGCATCCATCCAAGGTGTGCCTTCTAAGATCGACTTAGGGGAGAGGTAAGTGATTAGGCGATCAAAGCTTCTCATGGGTGACGGTATTTGCTCGGGTTGGATTGAATAGTAAGCGAGCAGTCTCTATATGCGAGGATTGCACGAGTATCAGTTTCCGGGGGTTCCTCAGTTTGAGAAAGGTTACTTGTCGCCTGTTTAGGTCCACTCGTCGGATGTGGACAGGCGGCCTCGGAGTTTTTTATGAATATGCGCGCTTGGCGTTTGATTTGGTAGGTCTTAGGAGGGGCGGGTTATGCAGTGTTTCAGTCTTCCTGGAAACCTTTAAGTAGTTGAATAATATGAATATATCCACACTAGAATCGAAACTTAACCCTGTGGCTCAAATTTTGTCGAATGCCGGCGCCGCCACCCTGAATCACTTCCGATCCACCCTCACGATCGAAAACAAGGCGGACCCAGGCAGCTTTGATCCCGTGACCCAGGCAGACAAACAGGCAGAAATGGTGATTCGGGAGGGCTTGGCCGAAAAATTTCCCAATCATATGGTTGTTGGTGAGGAGTTTGGTGGTGAAATCGGCGACGGGCCGACATGGATTATCGATCCTATCGATGGCACGCGATCTTTTATGTCAGGAATGTTGCATTGGGGAATTTTGCTTGGTTTCTACGATGAGGGTGAGCCCCAATTTGGTGCGATGTATCAGCCGTTCACCGATGAGCTGTTTTGGGGAGATAACTCGTCTGCCCATTACCGACGGGGTGATGTAGCGCGTGAACTCCGTGTCCGTCGCTGTGAGGGGCTTGAGATGGCGACGCTTGCTGCGACAGGGCCAGATATGTTCTCGGAGGCAGAGCTACCTCGCTTTCAGAGCGTGCAGCAAGCAGCGCGGCAGGTGCGCTTTGGTGGAGATTGCTATCTTTATTCGCTTATCGCCATGGGGCAGATCGACTTGGGAGTGGAAGCAAGTCTTCAGCCCTACGATATCGCCGCGCTGATTCCGATTATCCGGGGTGCGGGCGGGATGGTGACGAGCTGGTCGGGTGAGAGTGCCGCCATGGGCGGACAGATTCTGGCTGCAGGCGACCCTCGAGTGCACGCCCAGGCGATGGAGATTCTTAACCTCTAAACCTCTGGTTGGTTGCAGGCACTGAGGTGCTGGTCAGCTAACTCGGCCAGCGCATTCACCAGCAGCGTCTTTTCGGCGCGCTTAACCCTTTCCTCCAGGTCATGCGCTGAATCGGTGGGGTACACCTGCACTTTGTGTTGCATAACGATTGAGCCCGCGTCGTATTCGCCGGTGACCTGATGCAACGTCACACCTGATTCAGTGTCTCCTGACGCGATGACAGCCTCGTGAACCTTACGTCCATAGAATCCCTGACCACCGTATTTGGGTAGCAAAGAGGGGTGAGTGTTCAGCAGTCGTCCACGGAAATGCTCAAGTGTCGGTTGGCCAAGCTTTTTCATGTATCCACACAAAAGCACCATGTCTGTTTTTTCTCTGAGCAGGGCAGTGAGTATGGCCTTGTCCAGATCTTCAGGATTCGGGTGGGTGGCCGATGATAAATGAGCTGTTGCTATGCCTGCTTGCTCGGCGCGCTTAAGTGCGAGGCTTGTGCTGTTGTTGCTGATAACCAGTGAGACCTGGGCGTTGATGACACGGCTGCTGCATCCATCGATGACAGATTGCAATGTCGAGCCCGTGTGCGATGCGAGTATGCCTAGGCGAAGTGGTGTCATGTGCCAGCGATACGAAAAATTGCAGTGTGAAAGATCTCGGTCTGAACCTTGTCCTTGTACAGGTAGGCGATATACAAGGTAAGAAATTCATGTCCCTTGTGGCGCCACTTTCGGGTGGGCGTTGCGAAAACTCTGTAGGTTCGGTTCAGTTGCAGAGCCTGGTGCAAACGTAGTTCTGAGCCAACATGAATCCAGGCTGGCATTTCAAATTCATCGACGAGCGTTTGATTTGCATGCGATAGCAGGAGGTGGGGATGTACCAGGTTTTCCCTGGCCTCGGTGAAGCAGGGGTGTGTGTCTTGTACTTCTGCTGCAAGTTTGGCGTTTTCTTCAGGGCTGGGACGCCATGATCTCGGTGGGAAAGGCGAATTTTCTTTGATCAAATCCCACTGGATGACTGGTCGATCGATGCGCGTGGCAGGGATTGGCGTGGTGGCCGTGTCGAATGGGTATTGGCTGAATTCTGCGGCGACTTTAAGAGGGTTTGTGTTGAGTGTGCACAGCAGGGTTCCCAACTCATTGAAGCATTTGGCTTCGTTTGCGTGGTTTTCGTTAGTGGCGTACACATTGAGTATGTCGTTGTGATAAGCCGGTTTTAGGAAGCGAGTATGTACGCAGCTGCCTTCGAGCCAGGCTGCTCCAAACTGCTTTGTTAGTGCGATGCTGGTTAGCCCAAAAACAGTTACGCCTGGAACCAGAGCGCCTTCGAAGCCGAGTTTGGCGGCAATGTCATCGCTGTGAATGCGGTTTTCGTGCTCTTCTGCGTGATTGATTGCGACGCCCGTGTGAACGGGTGGGTTCTTTAAGGGTGGGTGCTTGGAATTGGGTGTGTTCGTGTTCACTGTTCGTACGCTTGGGCCGGTAGCCAGGTCACTAGAGGTTCAAAATTGAAGAGTATCAGCAGGCCGATCAACTGGAGTGCGATGAATGGCAACACGCCTCGGTAGATCACACCCACATCAACGCCTGCTGGCGCGACACCCTTGAGGTAAAAAATTGCAAAGCCGACTGGCGGGGTCAAGAAACTGGTTTGCAGGCACACAGCAAACAATACGGTGAACCAGACAGGATCGAATCCGAGTTGATTAACTACGGGTGCGACCAGCGGCAAAATGATCAGCGTCAGTTCTATCCAGTCCAGAAAAAATCCCAGTAGAAAGGTGGCGAGCAGAATGCACAGCACAACACCGGTAGGCTCAAAAGGAAGACCAAGTAGGGCGCGTTCTATCAGGGCGTCGCCACCTAGTCCTCTGAGTACCAGCGAAAAGGCCGTGGCGCCAAGCAGAATGGCAAAAATAAATGCGGTGGTGCGGGTGGTTTCGGTGAGCACCTCACGCAACATTGGGACGTTTAGCACGCGATTGAACAGAGCCAGCAACACGGCTCCTGCGGCGCCGACGCCCGCTGCCTCGGTGGGGGTGGCCAGCCCGAAAAAGATACTGCCTAACACGGCAAGTATGAGGAAGGCGGGCGGCAAGATGGCACGGAACAGGTCAGCTACGGCTTGCCAGTCCATAGGCTCACCGGGTGTCGCTGGTGCGTGCCAGGGTTTGAGCAGCCCGTAAATCAATACGTATCCGATATACAGGCCGCCCAGTAGCATGCCCGGAAATACGGCCCCTAAAAACAAATCGCCGACGCTCATCGCCATGCGGTCAGCCATCAATACCAACATGATGCTTGGAGGTATGAGGATGCCAAGCGTGCCGACTGCGCACACTGTGCCTGCGGCGAGACTCTTGTTGTATCCCTGATCGAGCATGGCTGGGAGACCCAGTAGCGCTAACAAAACCACAGAGGCGCCGATGATGCCGGTGGTGGCGGCAAGTAACAGCCCGATGAGTATCACGGTGATAGCCAGTCCGCCTCTTACGCGGCCAAACAACCGTGAAAAGCTGGTCATTAAGGCATGCGCGATACCAGATCGATCAAGCAGTAGGCCCATGAATATGAACATGGGCAGGGCTACCATCACCCAGTTTCCCATCACCCCCCAAATGCGTTCCACTGCGATAGACGTGTAGTTCCAGTCGACGCCTGAGACGATGCCCAGGTCGATCTCCAGAGTTATTGCAAGTGCTGTAAAAAACACAGCCAGACCGCCCAGTACCCATGCGACGGGAAAGCCGCTGAGTATGAGAGTGATGAAGCTGGCAAACATCGCCAGAGCCAGCCATTCGCTGCCGGTCATGATTGATTGTCTTTTTCATGGGAGCGAAGGAACAGAAACGTCCATACGCGAGTGAGACGAGCGAGCGCGGCCAGTAACAGCAGCGCGAAGCTTATGGGAAGTACCGCTTTTATAACCCAGCGATAGGGCAGGCCGCCTGGTGCTTGGGACACTTCACTAAAGCGAAAGCTGTCTGTCACAAAAGGTACGCTAAAAATGGTAATTAAAATAAGGAATGGCAGGAGCAGCAACAGGATGCCATAAAGCTCTACCCACGCTTTGCGACGTGGTGACAATCGTTCGTGCAGTACGTCGACTCTGACGTGGCTGTCGGTGCTGTATGCAAAGCTCAGTCCGATCAGAAAGCCTAGCGAGTAGAGGTGCCATTGTATTTCTTCGAACTCGATCCGGCCTTCACCGAAGGCATAACGAAGCGTTACGTTGCTTACAATGACAGCGAGAAGCGCAAGCCAAACCCAGGAAACAATACCGCCCACATACTTTATGGCGCGGTCTACAGCTTGGGAGAATTTGGTTTCGGGAAGCATTAAAAATCGCGTGGCAGATAGGCTAGCTTTTTCCAGTGCGCATAATCTGCCCGGAAAGACTCTTGCGACTCAAGAATGGCTGCAAAGTCTGCATCTTTTGCGGCTTCTTCGGCGAGCACTTGTTCGGTGACTGCGCGTAGCTCTCGCAGTAGCGCATCGGGAAGTTTGCCGGCCGTGACGCCAATCTCCGGAAATCCGGCAATAATACCGCCCTGAAGAGACTCAGCGCGTGCCAGGTTACGGGTAACCCCCGCGGTACAACTCAGTTCAATCGCCGCTTGATCGGCAGCAGCGAGCGCATTCCAGCGTTTGGCATTGATGGCCAGGTGGGCGGAGGTTGACGGTTGATGCCAACCCGGGAAGTAGTTTAGTTTGGCAACGCGATTAAAACCGAGTTGTTGATCGACATTCGGCAACGAGTATTCGGTGGCGTCGATGGCGCCTTTCTCCAGGGCCTGGAAGATCTCGCCGCCGGGGAGCATGGTCACGGATGCGCCCAGTTCACTAATTACTCGACCACCGAGCCCGGCAAATCGAATTTTTAAACCTTCGACATCAGACAGGGCGTTGATGGGCTTGCTAAACCAGCCTGCCGTTTCAGGCCCAATGATGCCGCACAACAGTATGTGTACGCCGTGTTTTGCATAAAGCGACTGAGCGAGCGCTTCACCTCCCGCTTCGAACCACCAGGCGCTGTATTCCCAGGGTTCCATTCCGAAAGGCACAGCGCCTAACAACGCCGAGGCAGGGATTTTGCCCTGGTCATAGCCGAGCCAGGTGTAGCCAGCCTCGACCTTGTTATCTCTCACCGCGTCGACAATGCTGAAGGCGGGCACTATTTCACCTGGCTCATAGACCTCAAAGTCCAGTCGTCCACCGGTTGCCGCAGACAGTGCTTCAGCTACGTACAGAATGTTGTCGCCCAACCCTGGAAGATTGGAATTGAATGCAACTGGGATGCGCCAGTTCAGCTCGGCCTTTGAAACCTGCGAGCTTCCTGCGCCGTTATTTGCTGATGTAGATGTTTGGGTGGGTGTCTGATTGTGTGGCCGTATCGAAAGGCTGAGCAGCAGTCCTGCGGCGAAGGCGATGCAAACGGCAAAAAGTGCGGCTTTGTTGCTCATGATGTCGGCTGGGCGTCCTGATTCACTTCCTGATCTACTGATCGTTTGGCCCAATAAGCTGATCTGGGCCCAAGGCGAAAACTAGCAGATGAATCAACATATCGCCCGATCTTTTTACGGGTTAAGCGCTTTGAAAAACACTGACTCCTGTCATTGTCAGTGCCAAATCAACTACATTCAAGCCATTACTTTTCGGCCACAAAACCGGTTTGTTTTGATTAGTTGCTTTCGCTACTCTGGCACGCTGTCCGAGAGGTCGGCGAGGAGCGATTGCGTTCTCGTTGCTGCCCGGTTGGCATTGTAAATTGGCGTTATCACCCAAGGCGCCATAACCAAAGAGGAAGGGCACTATGCACATCGGAGTCCCGAAGGAGACCTGGCTTGGAGAGAAGCGCGTCGCTCTCGTTCCGGCTACGGTTAAGAAGCTGATCAAAGCTGGCTTTGAGATCACGGTAGAGAGCTCGGCTGGCGCAACCGCTGGATTCAGTGACGATGATTACACCGAGGCCGGCGCGTCCATTGGCAAGAAGCGTGCAAATATTCTCAAGGCGGCGGACATTCTGCTGCGAGTGCGCAAGCCAGCCGAAGAAGATATAGAGAAGTTAAAGGAGGGTTGCATCCACGTTAGCTTCCTTGACCCTTTTAACGAGAAAGGGTTGCTTGACTCTTTGTGCGCAAAGAAAGTTACCGGTATTTCGATGGAGATGATTCCTCGTTCCACCCGGGCGCAAAAAATGGATGCGTTGTCGTCTCAAGCTAACCTGGCAGGCTATGTGATGGTTGTTCAGGCAGCTTCCCAATTGCCTAAAATCTTCCCCATGATGATGACCCCGGCGGGAACTATTGCGCCTTCGAGAGTATTCATTATTGGTGCCGGGGTTGCGGGTTTGCAGGCTATTGCTACCGCCAAGCGCCTGGGCGCCAGAGTAGAAGCCTTTGATACCCGAGCCGTAGTGGCGGAACAGGTGCAGTCGCTGGGAGCCAAGTTTGTTGAGATTGATCTGGGTGAAACCGGACAGACAGACCAGGGTTATGCAAAGGCGCTCACTGAAGAACAGATCGAGCTACAGAAGCAAGGTCAGGCCAAGGTGATTGCGCAGTCAGATATTGTGATTACCACGGCTCAGCTATTTGGCCGACCCGCTCCGCAAATAGTCTCGCGTGAAATGGTCGAAGCCATGCGCCCAGGCAGTGTGGTTGTAGACATGGCAGTTGAGAGTGGCGGTAACGTTGAGGGGTCAAAGCTCGATGAGATTGTCGATATCAATGGCGTGAAAGTAATTGGTATCGGAAACCTTCCGAGTGAGGTCAGTCGCAATGCCTCTGAAATGTATTCTAACAATCTGTTCAATCTGCTTGATGAATTTTGGGATGCAGAATCCAAGACGCTCAATCTCGATCCTGAGGACGACATTGTGCAGAACTGCGTGATCACTCGTGATGGTGAGATCGTTAACGAAACTATTAAGAACCTGTAGGGAGCCTTACTGATGGAAGCGGTACTTCTCGCGTTTATTCTCATGTTGTCCATCTTTTTGGGCTTCGAACTTATTGCCAAGGTTCCTGCAACTCTGCATACCCCCTTGATGTCTGGTGCCAATGCTATCTCTGGTATCACTATTGTTGGGGCACTTGTTGCAGCCGGTGCTAACTATTCTGGCTCCGCAACATTTCTCGGCTTTCTCGCCGTGGCCTTTGCGATGATCAATGTGGTAGGTGGCTATATGGTCACCAACCGGATGCTGGCCATGTTCAAGAAGAAAGACGACAGTAATCCAGCTGCGGGAGCGGGTAAGTAATGAGTATTCAAGCTGTAAACCTGGTCTACATAATCAGCGCTGCGCTGTTTATCTTTGGCCTTAAGCAACTTGGGTCACCAGCAACCGCCGTGCGGGGCAACATGCTTTCAGCAGTTGCCATGGTCATTGCGATTCTTGTCACCCTTTTTAATAACGAAATTTCTGACTACAAGTGGATTGTGCTGGGTTGCATCATTGGCGGTGGCGTTGGTGCTTATGTCGCTCGCACAGTAGAGATGACATCAATGCCAGAAATGGTGGCGCTGTTTAATGGCTCTGGCGGTATTGCCAGTTTGTTGGTCGGTTGGGCGGCGCTGTATGACATTGGCCCTGGTGGCATTGACGGCTTCACCGCGTTTACGATTTTCCTCTCTATATTGATTGGTGGCGTGACCTTCTCAGGTTCAATCCTCGCCTGGGGCAAACTGTCTGAGACAATGCCTAGCGGTGCGATTGTGTTTGACGCCCAGCGGCTGGTTAACGGCGCTTTGCTTGCTGCTCTGATCATCGCCGGTATTCTGTTTTGCTTTAACCCAAGCACCACCAGTTTTGCCTTCATTGTTATCCTGGTGCTGTCGCTTGTATTTGGTGTGATGGCGGTTCTGCCCATTGGCGGCGCAGACATGCCCGTTGTGATCTCGCTGCTAAACAGCTACTCCGGTCTTGCAGCCTGTGCGGCAGGTTTTGCAATCAACAACAATATTTTGATTGTTGCCGGATCCCTCGTTGGCGCGAGCGGCATCATCCTTACCAATATCATGTGTAAAGCAATGAACCGTTCACTCGCGAACGTGCTGTTTTCAGGATTTGGTGCAACCAAGACCGCCACAAAGGTGGAAGGCGAGGTTAAGCCTATTGTGGGAGAAGACGCTTATCTCATTCTTGAGGCGGCTTCTTCAGTCACCTTTGTGCCAGGTTATGGCATGGCGGTAGCACAGGCCCAGCACGTTGTGCGCGAGCTTGGAGAGCTGCTTGAGGGTAATGGTTGTGAAGTGACTTATGCTATTCACCCGGTTGCTGGACGTATGCCCGGACACATGAATGTTCTGCTTGCCGAGGCGAATGTGCCTTATGATCAACTTATTGAAATGGATGACATAAACCCTCGGATGGAGTCGGTTGACGTTGCGGTTGTGATCGGAGCTAACGATGTAGTTAACCCTGCGGCTCGCGAAGACGAAAACAGCCCAATCTATGGCATGCCGATCATTGATGTAGATAAGGCACAAACCGTATTTGTGCTTAAGCGGTCAATGAGCTCAGGGTTCTCGGGTGTTGATAATCCGCTGTTTTTTGGTGAAAACACGCGCATGTTGTTTGGTGATGCCAAAGAATCTATCGGCCAGCTTGTGGCTGAATTCAAGGGCTAGTACTTTTGCTTGAGAGGTGGTGCGACGATGCGGCTTGAAATTGTAGACGTATTCGCTGAAGCACCACTGCAAGGCAATCAGCTCGCTGTCATCGAAGGCGCGAGCGCGCTGTCATCCGAGCAGATGCTGGACTTTGCCCGTGAGATGAACTTCTCTGAGACAACCTTTGTGCTGAGCAGATCAGCGGAACGGGCAGAGGTCAGAATTTTCACACCCAATACAGAGCTGCCATTTGCAGGGCACCCGACGTTGGGAACGGCCTGGGTGCTTGGTCGAGATAAACCCGCTTTCACACTGGATCTCCCGGTGGGCCCAGTGTCTGTGAGTTTTGATCCACCAGATGACAACTCTGACGCCTCTGGCGGTATATGCTGGATGAGTCCACCTGAACCGCAGTTTCATGGCTCACTGGATACCTCAGGTTGCGCCGCTCTGCTTGGCATTGATCTCGCGGATCTCGCGCCTCAGTACCCGCCCACAACCGTTGAGTTGGGGCCGAAGTTTGGGTTCATTGGTGTACGAGACGAGTCAATCCTGGCAAATCTTGCCATTGATACCAACGTGCGGGCAGAGCTGCTTGAACAGGGCGTGGCGATTAGCAGCGTATTTGTATTTTGTGAAGGCAATGACACCGACTATGCAGCCCGAATGTTCTTTGAAGCGAGTGGCCTTAGGGAAGATCCTGCCACCGGAAGTGCAAACAGCGCCTTTGCGATCTATCTTCGCGACCTCTGCGGCGGTGGACCTCAGCAGCTGGTAGTAGCCCAGGGCGACTACATGCATCGGCCATCAAGAATATACCTGGATACGACGCAACCCAGTTATCGGGTTGGCGGACGCGTACAACGGGTTGCCGTTGGTGAGCTGACCAATCCCTTTGCCTGAGCCGAAACCAGACTACATTTGCGCGAATAGGTGTTTGTAGGCAGCGCTTGAGCGAATAGTCTCCTGGCGCGATCTGAGACTGAGCGTATAGCGCCCTCTGAAATCACGCCGGGCACTCTTGATTTCTTTTACGGCGACAATAATGCCGCGGTGGATGCGCCAGAATTCGCCTGGATTGAGTTGTTTTTCCAGTTCTGTCATCGAGACTCTCAATACGTGTTCGTCATGGGCGGTGAAAACACTGGTGTATTTGTGATCGGATTGCAGATAAACCACATCACTGGTTGCAACCAGCTCTACCTCATCGCCGTGGCCAACCCGTAACCATTGCAGCCAGCTTTGGGTTGCTGCGCCTGTTTCTTCCAGGGTTGCGAGCAAATTCTTGAGGTTTGCCGAATCTGTTGCGGTGGATTGATTGAGTTTTTGCTGCAGGCGGGAGACCGTTTCTAGCAAACGTTCTGGCGCAACGGGTTTCAGCAGATAGTCTGTGGCGGCCTGTTCAAAGGCCTGCACCGCAAATTCATCAAATGCAGTTACGAATACCAGATGCACGCTGTCGCTTAAGGCCTCGGCAATCTGCAGACCAGACGTGCCAGGCATCTTGATGTCCAAGAAAACAATATCCGGAGCCTGGGCGCCGATCTTGGCAAGTGCCTCTCTACCGTTTTGGGCGGTATCCAAAACTCTCAGCTCTGGCCAGCACTCGCTGAGCATGCGCTTTAGGTGGCTAAGCGCGTTCTCTTCATCATCGACAAGAATGGCGGTTGGTTCAGCTCTCACGTTGATCTTGTCCGTCCGGTATAAACAGAGTGGCGATGACACCTCTGGGCTCATTGGCTGTGAGCCGTAGTGAAGATGCCGGTCCATACAGCTGCTGCAGTCGATCTCTGATATTCCGCAAACCCGTGTTTGTACCTGAGGTGCTGCTCCTTGCTTTAGTGCCGGAAGGTGCCGTATCGCTTGTGAGTCCAAGCCCGGTATCGGTCACTGTGATCCTAAGTCCCTGGTCTGCGCGCCTGGCGGAAACAGAGATATGGCCGCCGTTTTCGCAAGGCTCCAGGCCATGGGTTATGGCGTTTTCAACCAGGGGTTGAACCAGCATCGGGGGCAGGCTAATAGTTTTGATTTGCTCATCACACTGGATGTTGAACTGTAGTCGTTCGCCCATTCTGATTTTTGAGATTTGCAGGTAGGCATCGATTAATGAAAGCTCTTCGCTCAGGGCTGCCTGGTCGGTGCGTGTTCGACTCAGGGAATTGCGCAGTAGCTTGGTGAGCTGCTGCAAGGTTTCCTCAGCTACCTGAGGGTTTGTATGTATCAGTCCCATGGCAGTGGTGAGGGTGTTAAAGAGAAAATGTGGTTCGATTTGCGCCTGCAACGTTTTCAGTTTTGCTTCGGTCAATGCGCGTTCCGTTGCTAACTTCGCCAGCTCGGCCTTCGACAGCTCCTCACGCATCTGGTGCTCCCGGGCCATGCTGGTGAAGATGATGGTACCTATTGCACCAAAGAAGAGGGCAGGGCCGGCTGTCGTCCAGTTGAGAGCCTCAATTTTCAATGGAGTCAGCCAAACATAAATACCTAACAGGCCGGTAGCGAGCGCCAGACCCAGCGCGGTTGCCACGACGTTGGTCAGTAAAAGCCCCAGGGCGGGTTCAAGCTTTGCGCCGGCGAGCATATGAACAGAGAGGATGCTCCAGCCGATAGTGAGCGAAATCACCACAGATTCTTTGAAACTCTCCGCCGTGTTAACTACCCACAGAAGTACGGCGATAGCGAGACAAAAGAGAGTCGTCCACAGCCCAGACCGGAGCAGATCGCCGGGACGTTGTGTCCAATGTGAATAGTTGCTGCTCATGCGGAATAAAATTTACCGTGTAAACCCAGGGGCAACGCATAGGGTAACCGAGCACTGGCTATTGGGCCCGCCCCAAGATTCTCACTGCCAAACAGATATAGCTCGGTCTGTTTTTCCCTGTAGTTTAAGGCGGTGCCCAGTACCCAGGGCAAATTGCCTTCCCTATCGGGTGTACCTATCAGCAGAGGCTCTTCTGGTATTAGATGATCCGGGTACTTGAACCGCTGCTCCGTCTGGTTGTACATATTGAGCAAGCTGATTTGGTTCAAACCCGTATGTGGACTTTGATTTTCGCTAAGCAGTAGCAGTTGTGGGTGTTGCTTGCCAGCTATCCAGGGACTGACAACCGGAAAATCACAGCTGCCATCGGTACGCAGGGCGGTTTCTTCAACCTTGCTGCGTTTTGTGTTGATGCGATAGCTGTACAAATGGCTTGGTGAGGAAGCAGTCATCTCACCCTGCATTATGCTTGCGAAAGTGGTGCTGAGAATTGATGGGTCCGGGGAACGGGCCGCTTCGAAGTGAATAATACCTCTGGTGTCTTCCCAGGCGTTGCTGAAATGGAAGACCCATTGCGCGGGGAGTTCCAGTCGTTGTACTTGTGAAAAATCGTCTTTGTTTATCACCAGTACCTGGGTTGCCATTTGGGGCTGCCAGTCGTGTGCTTCCAGGAAGCTGGTTGCGGGCTTTTCTGAGTTGTAATGCAGGGGGCAGATCAAAAATACCAGGTGCCGCTTGGTTACAACAAAGTCATGCACCATCGTAATTGGGTCGCAATCAATCACACCTGTTCTTTTCACATCACCGGCTGGGCCCAGGTGCCAGATCGCCAGCTTTTTTGCTGCGCTTGCGTAGCCAAAGTTCCACAGCGTTCCGTCAGCTTCGACCCTCGGATGTGCGGAAAACGGAACGCCGTCGGTCGCTTGTGAAAACACGTGTCTGCCGATCGTTTTGAGATCGGTTGTGTTCAGTTCATAGGGTGACCCAGCTTCCCATAGAGCAAATAACTTTGAATGATGAACGAGAACACTGATGTTTGCAGGGTTTAACTCATCGGCATTGGCGACACCCTGCTGGGCGGGTACTTCTGTTCCGAATCCAGGAAAGAGCGGTTGACCTGCTGCCTGCTCTTGCTGGTATTTGCTGGTACGAATCATGCGGGCGCGATGTGCTATCCGCGGGCCGTCTAAATGAAAGGCTTGTAGCATGCCATCGCCATCAAACCAGTGCTGATAGCGAAACTCGCCAATTTCGTGGCCCGCAGGACCATTGCGGTACAGCGTGCCTTTGAGACCGGCTGGCCATTCTCCGGACAGTGAGATATCTGTTGTTTGATAGTCTGATTGGGCAGCACTGGCGTACCCCAGCAGGGCAGGCTGGCGCTTCAGCGCAGCCGCGAATCTTTCCTTGATACGAAGGCCCGAGTTGATGAGTTGCAGCTTTTGGCGGACAGTTTCTGCCAGTGCCTGCAAGGGGGCGCCTGAGATCACTCCTGCGGCGATGAGGCCGCGTAATGCACTTCTTCTTTTCATTATTTATTCAGCGAGATAGCCTGAACCACAGGTTCAGCATCAATAGTGAAACTCACATCGTCCCAGGTCGGTGGACCAAATCTGCCTTTTGCATTGTTGCTGAATCCCCAGGGTTCTTTTGGAATGCCGAGTAGATTTGCATCCAGTTCCCCATTGCCATTCTCATCGTGCATAACCTGTATGCCGTAGATACCCGTTGGCAGATTGTGCAAAGTAAGACTGACCCCGTCCTCGCCCGGGTTTAAGATCATTGAAGCCTCAGCCGGCTCTGCGTTCTTCATTTGTGCCTCGTTGCGCAGAACATTAAGCATAACCTTGCCGGTTTGATCACCAAGGTTGGTGAGTTCGATACGTAGATCTGCGGCCTGTACCGGCCAGCTCAGTGTGAGTGCCATCCAGCTGAGCCGCGCGATCCGGCGAATATTGACTGTCCTGTCGGAGTTAGAGAGCTTAAGAGTGTTGTTCATGTTGCGGCTATTTGTTGGTGCGGAGATGTCACAATAGGCCGTTGTCTATGATTTGGCAGGGCGTGCGACGAAATGGTAATACTCTGCATGAATCGGTAATTTGGAGATCAGTTTTGGACTTTACCCTCTCTGTTATTGGCGTTTTGGCCCAGTTGTTTGTGTTTGTGCTTGGTGCCGGTCTCATCGCGGTACTGGTGATGTACATCGTCGACGTGCGTCAAAAAACTCACGCTGTCCGCCGCAACTACCCTGTATTCGGTAGATTCCGGTATCTGTTTGAGCACCTGGGCGAGTTTTTTCGTCAGTATTTTTTTGCAATGGATCGTGAAGAAATGCCCTTTAACCGAGCGGAACGGAATTGGGCGTATCGAGCGGCCAAGGGGGAAAGCACAACCATTGGTTTTGGCTCTACCCGAGATTTACGGCCAGTAGGTACGCCGTTGTTTGTTAACTGTGCCTACCCGACGCTTGAGAAAGATGCGCGTCCAGCCTCCACTCTGGTGATAGGTCCAGAGTGTGAACACCCCTACACGGCGCCGTCTGTATTCAATATCTCTGCAATGAGCTACGGGGCGCTGTCGAAAGTGGCGGTGCAGGCGCTCGCCAAAGGTGCAGGTAAAGCCGGGTGCTGGATAAATACCGGGGAAGGCGGGTTGTCGCCGTATCACCTCGAGGGTGAGGGGGATGTGGTGTTTCAGATAGGCACTGCCAAATTTGGTGCCCAGGACGCGCACGGCAACCTAGATGAAACCAAGCTTGCCGAGACCGCTGGCCACCCTCGAGTGAAGATGGTGGAAATCAAGCTCAGTCAGGGCGCCAAGCCAGGCAAGGGCGGCATGTTGCCCGGTGCCAAAGTCTCGGAAGAAATTTCCCGGATCAGAATGATCCCCATAGGCGAGGATGCGATTAGCCCCAACCGCCACCCTGATGTTAACAACCCGGGTGAGCTGCTGGATCTGATTGCTCGAGTGCGAAAAGTTACGGGCAAACCAACGGGTATCAAGGCTGTGATTGGAGCCTACGGCTGGCTTGATGAGTTGTGTGAGGAGATTTTGCGACGCGGACCTGAAAGCGCTCCCGACTTTTTCACGGTTGACTCTTCAGAAGGCGGTACCGGTGCTGCGCCGCAAACGCTGATGGACTTTGTAGGTCTGCCGTTGCGCGAAAGCCTGCCGTTGGTGGGCGCTATTTTGCGCAAGCATGAGCTTAAGTCGCGGATTGCAGTGATTGCCAGCGGCAAGCTGATCACCCCGGGTGAAGCTGCCTGGGCCTTGTGTGCGGGCGCGGATTTTGTCGTCTCAGCGCGCGGATTTATGTTTGCACTGGGATGTATCCAGGCACTTCAGTGCAACAAGAACACCTGCCCAACGGGAATTACCACCCATGATGAAGATCTGCAGAAAGGTTTGGATGTAGCGGACAAAACAGAGCGGGTGTATCGCTACGCCAAAACCATGCAGAAAGAACTGGGTACGATTGCGCACAGCTGTGGCGTGCCAGAGCCGCGGCTACTGCGGCGGATTCACTGTCGGATTGTGCAGGAGAATGGCATGTCGAAGCCGCTCGATGAGCTGTACCCGGACTGAGCTGCTTGGTTGCAAACCATTAGCGGTCTGCAACGGCCTCTTAACTTCAAAAAGAGCCCGTCAAAAAGAGCCCTTCAAAAAGAGCGTCACTAACCGATTGAGCGTTTGCGACCTGGTGCGCGATGCTCTCCAACAACTGGGCCCCAATCGGCCATCAGTGCGCGGCGCATCTGCTGCATCAGTTCTGGACCAATACGCTGAGCCAAACGATTTTCAGCATCGCGTAGCGACGCCAAAGCACGTTCGATGAGTCGAGCCCCTTTCTCGCTGAAGACAATGCGGTTCGCGCGTTTATCGGACGGATCCGGAATCTGCGTGACGATGTCTTCTTTTTCGAGTTCGTTAACTTGCTGCTGAACGGCCTGTCTGGAAATGCCAAGAATTCTGGCAAGTTCCGCTGCTCGGGTAACGCCGTTGGATACATTGATGAGGATCATCGTTTGTGTCCGGGTGCGAGTACCCATGCCAGCGTCTGACAGTCCATTTTGCAGACTTTCATCCATCCAGTAATACGCCCGCAGTAGGCCGCGCATAAGGTATTCCTGGGGTTCAGAAGCGGGTTGATTGTCCATATCTTCCTGGTATATCTGCCTAACTGAGTTAAATGTGTTCCACGGGTGGATAAACACCCGTTAAAGCCACTGCATACTATCCTACACAGCGGTGAAATTGGAAAGCCCTCTTGTCAAAGAACCCTAAACAAAGAAAGAAATATACTTTGATGTAGGAGTGTTGGCCAGATAAGACAAGCTTGTTGCATCTCTATTGCACCACAGTGAACGCTGGCTGTCGCATGATAGTTAACAAAACTACGTTAAATTTGTCACAAAACTATACGACTTTCACGATTTAATGACCTGTTAGGCTAGTCACCGCTAATTGAGGCCGGGGCTTATCTTTTGGAACAGTCGAGAAGTTATTTGATTCAGGCGCCCCGCGATGCGGTCTGGGCGGCCCTCACTGACTCTGTCGTTGTACAGCGCTGTATTGGCAGCGGTTCCTCAAATCATGGGGTGCCTGAGAACCGGCTGCATTTCGGCGAGTTTGTGCCCGGTCCTGACGGGGCTCTGAACGCGGATATTGATGGCGGTGCGGGCGGGGAGTTGGCGCGGAGCATCACGCTCGTGTTGGATGCCGAAGAAGACGCAACACGTATCACCTCTTCAGTCGATGCGCAGGCAGATCCGGCCCTTGAAGATGGTTTGGCAGAATTTTTCAGCCAACTCAATGCAGAGCTTTCTGAGGATAAGCTCTCCGCTGAGGTTTACGAGCCGAGTAAACAGTGGGTGATCTGGGCGTTTATGTTCGGCATTCTGCTTCTTGCTGTGGTGCTTACGTTGTAACGATTCAAGCAGGAGAATCGATGAGAATTGGCCTTGCCCGGGACACCTCCCATTACTACATAAAACTCAAGCGCCTGTTGGCGTTCCAGCGCTTAGTTGTGGCTGCGGTTTTTGTGCTGACGATGGTGAGTGGCTGTGTCGCTGTTAATACCAACGTCAGCAGAGACGACAGACTAAATCAGGGGCTGGCAACAGATCAGTTGTCGCCGGAGCAGTTACCCCTGAATTACTTTCAGTTTTTTGGTAGCCACAACAGTTACAAGACAGCGATCAGTGATCCGCTGATGGATCAATTGCGTGCGCTCAATCCAAAGGCTGCGCTGGCGCTTGAGTACTGGCATGAGCCTCTGGCTGACCAGTTGGATCTTGGTGTGCGTGTTCTGGAACTGGATGTGTTTTATGACCCTGAATTTGCTGATCCTGCAAAGGCGTTGTTTGGTCAGGGCGGCGCTTTCCCGGTGCTGCATGTGCAAAACCTGGACACCGGCAGCCACTGTGCGCACCTGGCGATTTGCATGGAGCAGATCTTGTCCTGGGCGCGTCATGCGCCAGGTCATGAGCCGTTGCTTATCAGCTTTAACGTTAAAACTCAGGAGATCGACTATCCCGGTTTGGTAAAGCCTAAAACCTTTGACCGGGTTGCCTGGCAAGACTTCGATGCGCTTCTGAACAAAGGCTTTGGTGCCCGGCTGCTTAAGCCGGCGCAAGTACTGTCTCCGAACGGTCCTGTTTGGCCGTCGCTTGCCGAATCAAGAGGTAAAGTGTTGTTGCTACTCGACGAGGGTGAGGAGAAATTTCGAGACTATCTTGCAGCTGTTGCGAGGCCGGCGTTATTCGTCAACGCGTCGCTTGATGACACATTGGCGGCCATTCAGGTGTTGAACGACCCTGTGGGTGATGCAGACGAAATTGCAGAAGCGCTCGATCGTGGGTTACTGGTTCGCACACGGGCTGATGCTGATACTGTTGAAGCTCGTGCGGGGGATTCGTCTCGTCGTGATGCCGCTTTTGCAAGTGGTGCGCAGTTTGTCAGCACAGACTATTACCTTCCTTCACGCCATTTTCATACTGACTATGTTGTGGCTTTACCTGAAGGCGGTAGCATTAGATGTAATCCAGTCACACCAGACCGACGCGCCAGAAAGCTCTGCCAACAAGCGCAACTGCTGTTGAAAAAATGAATGTAAATTCGTAAGCTTGCGGCGACGATGTGAGTTGGATTAGCACGATGTTAGTGTGCGAGTCCACAATGAGTCGGGGCCTTTTTGTAAAGTGCTGTAAAAAGTACGTTAGCCTTTCAAAGGGATTTGATAGGTAAAGAGAGTTTCCTGGTTGCCCTGTCTGCTTAGGCGCGCGATGTGCGCTAACAAAAGCAAGCAGAGCCTGCCGGGTACATAGAGGAGAACAGGTCCATGGAACAGGATTTGAAAGAACAGGATTTCAGAGAGCAGAGTTCGCCAAAGCAGGGTTCTCGAGTACAAGAATCCAAGAATCAGGTTTTGGTTGTCGACGATGACCTGGAAATTTGCGAAATAGTGAGCCAGATGCTGGAACGATTGGGGCATGAGCCCGTCTCGGTCTGCAGCGGTGCCTCAGCAGTTGATGAGTACCAGAAAGGCCACTACGACCTCGTATTGCTTGATGTCGCGATGCCAAAGATGAGTGGTCCCGAGGTTTACGAGCAGCTCCGCAGTGACGCTGTTGAGCTTCCTGTGGTATTCATGACCGGGTACCGGACAGAGGAACTGGCCGATTCTCTGCGTGACGACGCAGCGGTTGGGTTTCTTGCCAAACCCTTCCCAATGGATGAATTGCGTGCCACAGTTGATTCCTTTCTGGCAGCGAGCTCCAGAAGCTAGCTCCAGAAGCTGGCGCTAAAAGCTAGCGCTAAAAGCTAGCGCTAAAAGCTGCCCAGAGTTTCGTCTCAACACCGTCTCTC
>CAZWMD010000061.1:0-24420 GCA_964634815.1 uncultured Pseudomonadales bacterium
CCGAATTTCGACCATCAGCACTCGTATCGTCGGAGAAGACATCGTCACCAAAGCCAAAGGTAATACTGTCGCCAAAGGCAACGTAGTAATCACCGACACCCACCGCACTCACTGAGTCTGTCACATCACCACCGGTTTGCTCGACAGAGTTTTCGTCGACCAAAACAATGCTAATGCTGTGTTCCGCTAGCGAAACACCCGCAAAGCTTGCGGTATAAGGCGCACTGGTAACAATCTGTTCGCTACCACCACCAGCGGCTCCGCCATCCAGCTCAAATTTCACACCCCAACCCGCATGATCAACACTATCAAGACAGGTGAATGTCTCGACCTCTATTGTTGTTGATGTTTGCAAGTCATCTGATCGCGGTGTCGAAATCTGGGTACTGGGGAATATCTGACAATCAGATACTCTGAAGCTCTGCTGGGGACCAAAACCCGTCGGATTGAAGTTCGGATTGGTGCTCAAGACGATCTTGTCTATGTAGGTTCCGTCCTCCCGCATCCACGCATCTACCGTATGAAGACCTACCGTATTCACGTCAACAAAGTCCGATCCATCGCTCCATTGGTAACTA
Organism: uncultured Pseudomonadales bacterium; assembly: GCA_964634815.1. Classification (GTDB taxonomy): domain Bacteria; phylum Pseudomonadota; class Gammaproteobacteria; order Pseudomonadales; family Azotimanducaceae; genus JALZVT01. The sequence continues at coordinate 579 of CAZWMD010000061.1, forward strand.
AGCGGCGTGGTCCTTGGGATCCCGATATTTGTACCGCCAGTGCTCTCGATACTGTCTAATCCAACATGGACGGAATCTGAGCCACCTCTTACTCCAACCCCGCGGACCCATATGTAGTGTCTGCCCGTTGTCACAAACTCAACTTCGTAGCTCAACTGAGGCGAGGAGTTTGCGTAGTTAGACAAAAACGAGTCGCCATCGTCTGGAAGAGTCTGCATTGCGGCTGCGCCAGAGAATCCGGCAACGGGGGACGCAGGGATCTCCCATACATCGCCAGATCGAGCAATATTGCTATGGAAACTCTCACCTTCTACTGAGACTACGGCATCGGGACCAGAGTCTTGCAGGAACGGCGACTGGCTCTGTGGTAGCACCAAGATCGTTACTGTCTCGGTATCGGTTTGATTCGATTGATCCGTCGCGATAAAGGTTATTGAGAATGGACTATCCACAGATCGTCCAACTGCAGGCGTCCACTGGAACACACCACTTGACGTATCGAAGCTCGCCCCTGCTGGCACACCGCTGGCGCTGAGCGCTGGGCTACCATCGTCGTCTGTCGCCGTTACGGTAAACACCAGAGGCGAGTTTTCAGCAACCATCTGCTGCCCGATAGGATCCAGTACGGGTGGTTCATCATCACTAACTGTTATCTGAACCACTTCAGAGTCAGTCTGATTGCTGCCGTCGGTTGCAACAAACGTCACATTGAACGTTCCAGCGCTACCGTCCGGGGGTGTCCAGCTAAAGACTCCACTGGCTGTATCAAAGTTTGCGCCAGCAGGAACGCCTGTTGCACTCAGTACTGGCGTATCGATGTCATCGGTTGCGGTCACGGTAAAGCTGAGCGGCGCTTCTTCCGCAACACTTTGCGGTCCGATTGGATTGAGGACTGGTGGCTGATCGCCACCGCCTGAACCCGTTACGGTGATTGCAACAGTCTCATCATCAGTCTGATTGCTGCTGTCCGTCGCTGTGAAAGTGACATTGACTACGCCAATATCACTCGTAGTTGGCGTCCACAAGAACTCACCGGTCGCAGGGTCAAAGCTCGCCTGATTCGGCAGGTTCGTCGCAGTAAGCGTTGGCGTGCTGATGTCATCGGTTGCACTAACAAAGAAACTCAATTGTGTGCCTGAGACAACGTTCTGAGGTCCAATGGGATCCAGCACTGGAGGCTGATCGCCACCATTCGAGGAGCAGGTACTTTCCGCAGGACCCGTCCCCGTGGGCACAAAGTTCGGATCAGTTGTCAAAAGAATCTTATCAACATAGGCGCCATCCTCACGCATCCAAATCTGCAAGGAATGCAGTCCAGCGCTTGTGACGTTTACCGTGTCGGCACCATCGCTCCATTCGTAGCCTGATGTGCGAGGAATACCTATCGCCCGAGCCGTGGAAATCTCGGCACCATCCAGACCAAAGTGCACCGAATCAGAACCACCTGAAACACCATGACCACGGACCCACACATAGTGGGTACCCGTTGCCGCGAAGGTAGCGGTAACACTCAACTCTGGAGAGGTCGCAGCATAGTTGGTAAGGATCGCGTCTCTGTTATCAGGCAATGCCTGCAAGGCCGCTGAACCAGAAAAGCCGGACACAGGATTAGAAGGTACCAACCAGGTATCGCCAGACCTTGGAATATTGGTTGGGAAGCTCTCAGCCTCGATGGTCAGCAAGAATTCTCCACTGTCAGACTGCTGGAACGAGCACACGCCGCCACCGCCGACACTGGACACCGTAATCACGACGTTCTCCGAATCCGTCTGATTTGCACTGTCAGTTGCAGTGAAAGTAACCGTATAGGTTCCTGCATCACCCGGCACGGGCGTCCAGTCAAACTCTCCAGTAATCTCATTGAACGTTGCGCCCGTTGGTAGGCCGCTGACACTCAGCGTTGGCGCACCATTGTCATCGTCTGCTGAAACGGTGAACGCAAGCAAAGAGCCTTCATCGACTTGCTGCGCTCCGATCGGGGCGAGAACAGGCGGCTGATCTCCTGAACCGGCACACACACTTTCGGCCGGTCCAATGCCCGTAGGGATGAACCCGGGATCGTTAGTGATCACCATCTTATCAACGTAGGTGCCATCTTCTCGAACCCAGATATTTACCGGGTGTATGCCAGTGGAAGAGACATCGATGGTGTGACTGCCGTCGCTCCATTCATAGCCACCGGTTCGAGGAATACCAATTCCGGCGCTCGATGCCGATTCGACCCCATCAATGCCGGCATGGAGAGAATCTGACCCGCCGCTGATACCAACGCCACGTAACCACACAAAATGCTGACCTGAAGCCTGGAATTCAGCATTTGCGATCAACTCTGACGCCGCACCTGCATAGTTCGACGGGAAGAAAGTGCCGTTATCTGGAAGGGTTTGGAGTGCTGCCTGACCTGAAAAACCAGGAATCAGGTTGCCTGGGACTACCCAATCATCGCCTGCCCTGCCAATTCTGGTTGGGAAATTTTCTGCTTCTATCGACAAAAGGAAAGAACCGCTAGACGCCTGCTGGAAGGAACAACTACCCGCCGCAGAGACGGTGATTTGCACTTCTTCGTCATCGGTTTGGTTAGCCGTATCAGTGGCCGTGAAGGTCACATTGAAGACCCCGGCATCACCAGCTGCAGGCGTCCAGTTGAATTCACCCGTTGCTGCATCAAACGTGGCACCAGCAGGAACATTTGTCGCACTCAGTGTCGGCGAACCGTTGTCGTCCGTCGCAGAAACCACAAAGCTCAGCAGAACTCCCTCTGTTGCAGATCGTGCGCCAATATTGTCCAGCACCGGTGGAGCATCAGCTCCCACCGTGATTACCACAAGCTCTGCATCCGTTTGATTTGCGCTATCGGTTGCAATGAAGGTGACATCGAACGTACCGGATGTGCCCGCACCGGGAATCCAGTCAAATTCACCCGTCGTTGAATTGAAGTCTGCGCCCGGAGGTAAATCGACGGTACTGAGACTGGGTATTCCATTATCGTCTGTTGCGGTGACTACAAAGTTAAGTAGCTCACCCTCTTCGACAGATTGTGGACCAATCTCGTCCAACACCGGCGGCAAGTCTCCCGCAATGCCACATACACTCTCTGGTGGGCCTATGCCGGTTGGAACAAAATTTGGATTGGTAGTGAGAAGGACTTTATCGATGTAGGTGCCGTCTTCGCGCATCCAGGCCTGAAGGGTATGGATGCCCTGATTCCCAACGTCCAACGTGTGTGAACCGTTACTCCATTCGTAACCTGAAGTACGCGGAATAGTAATGCCTGCAGATGTAGGTACTTCTTCGCCGTCAATTCCAACGTGCAGGGAATCTCCGCCACCGTTAATACCGTGACCTCGAACCCAGACATAGTGTGTGCCGGTTGCTGAAAAGTTAGCGACTGCAGATATCTCTGGAGAAGTCTGGGCAAAGTTAGTTGAAACAAAGGTGCCATTGTCAGGCAGCGCCTGCAGTGCTGCAGTACCCGAGAAACCCTGAACCGGACTATTTGGCACTTGCCAGGTATCACCCAATCGAGAAATGTTCCCCGGGAAGTTCTCGGCCTCAATAACCAACAGAGAATCGCCGCCATTTGCCTGAATGTACGAGCAACTACCAACAGAGGTTACTGTTATGGTTACTACCTCTTCATCGAAGCCATTTGAGCTATCAGTCGCTCTAAACGTCACATCCACAGAACCAACGTCCCCAAGTCCAGGCGTCCATGAAAAAACGCCTGTCCCAGGTGTGAAACTCGCAGAGCCAGGCAAATCAACGGCGCTGAGCGTTGGAATGTCTGCATCATCGGTAGCGGTCACAGTGAACTCGAGCAACGCACCCACCAGCACACTCTGTGGGCCGATAGGATTTAGCACGGGAGGCTGATCGCCCGCTACAGTAATCGTGACAACCTCGTCGTCGGTCTGACCAACGTTGTCGGTAGCCGTGAATGTGACGTCCACAGTACCTATATCAGCAACGCCAGGTGTCCACTCAAACAAGCCTGTTGCTGGCGAAAAGGTGGCGCCGCCTGGCAGGTTTGTAGCACTCAGCGTCGGTGAGCCTCCGCCATCAGATGCAGTGACCACAAAGCTAAGAAGTACATTTGCGGTAGCCGTTTGGGGCCCAATGGGATCAAGCACCGGCGGCGAATCACCAGTGACCGTGACCTCAATTGTTTCTTCGTTTATCTGGTTAAAGCTGTCAGTAGCGCGGAACGTCACCAAATGCGTACCAATATCCTGGGCTCCCGGGGTCCAGTCGAACACGCCAGAAGTCGTGTTGAACGTAGCTCCGACTGGCAGTGACATCACCCCAAGCGTTGGTGTACTGACATCGTCAGTTGCGGTCACTGTGAACGTCAGGGCGTTACCTGTTTCCGCATTTCTGTCACCAATGCTATCGAGCACTGGTACTGCATCACCAAGAGGTCCGCAGGAACTTTCCGCTGGCCCAACACCAGTCGGCACAAAATTAGGATTTGTCGTTACAACAATTTTGTCGAAGAAAATACCGTCTTCTCGCATCCAGGCTTCAACGGAATGCACACCCAGAGTGTCAACCGGGAAGTTATCTGTGCCATTGCTCCAAACCAGGTTGTTGCCTGCAGCGAGATCAACGGTCCTGCTTGACACAAAGGGGATGTCATCAAGCCCAACATGCATGGAGTTACCCGCACCGTTTTGCCCGCGGCCCCGCACCCAAACGTGATGTGTACCCGTGGCCGCAAACTCAGCATTGGCACTCAGTTCTGGCGCAATATTGTGATAGTTGATGTTGATAACATCACCATCATCCGGTCCCACCTGAAGAATCCCAGGTCCGGAAAAGCCTGCTGGATGATTCTCGACCAGCTCCCAGGCATCACCCGAAAGAGGGGTATTCACCGGGAAGTGTTCCGCCTCAATAGATAAGAAAAAGTCACCGCTGGTGTCCTGCTTGAAGAAGCAGGATCCGGTGCCTGTCACGGTGATCGTAATTTCTTCTCTACTCGTTTGATTGGCACTATCAACCGCGAAAAACGTCATTACATAGTCGCGCGCCTGGCCAGGCGCAGGAGTCCAGTCGAAGGCTCCCGTTGCCTGATCAAATACCGCACCGTTTGGCAGATTTACGACGTCGAAAGTTACAACGCCGTTGTCATCACTGCCCGTGACAACAAAATTCAGATTTGCCCCTTCAGCAACCGTCTGGTCTCCGATTGGGTCGAGCACAGGAATGAGATCATCGCCGCCAGGGCTCTCTGGAGGTCCAAGGCCAACCGGTTCCCAGTTTGGGTCTGTCGTCAGGACAATTTTATCAATGTAAATGCCGTCCTCACGCATCCAGACCTGCAATGAGTGTGTGCCTACAGAATCTACCTCGATGACGCGGTTGCCGTTGCTCCAGGTGTAGCCTGGCGTACGCAGCAGTCCGTAATCTTCTGTATCCAGGCCTTCCTGGCGGTCAAAGCCAATGTGCAAGGAGTCCGAACTCGCGTTTGGCGCATGCCCACGGTAGTGAACGAAGTGGGTACCCGTGGCCACCATCTGCACGTCAAAGCTAATCTCGGGTGACGTCTCGGAGTAGTCTTCCGGAAAAAACCCGCCGTTGTCTGGCTGGGCGCGTAAATCACCAGCACCAGAAAAATTACCAATCGGGACTGTAGGACTTTCCCAGGCATCCCCTCCGCGAGGCGTATTGCTTGTGTAGTTCTCGACTTCTATCGTCAACAACTGTGGCCCAGAGCTGTCTTGCAGAAACGCCGCTGAAACAGGGTTTGACGAGAGTCCCAAAGAAACCAGTGCTACAAAACCCACATATCGAGGTTTTAAAAGGCGCATAAAGGTATTCATCCGCTGATAATTCCATCTTTGGCAACAGGCTCTTCCTGAACTCTGTTGCTCGTTTGTTTTCGCAAAATCGCGCTCATTTGCCTCAGGGAAAAGCAATTAGTAAGAATATTCACTGATTCCCTAATCGGACTCCGCCATTCCATCTTGGAAGGCGATGTAAAGCATCGCTCTCGGAAAAAGACTGCTGCCTTCCTGTACACCGGCCAATAACCAAGGTCTTGCCAAACTCATACAGGGACTCATACAACAATCCCAATTTAACGACACGTAATGATAAGGGACTACGGAGCCCCGAGTTAGCAGCAATTTGTATATTGAGAGGTAGTCCGCAAAACGCTTGTTCAGCACGTGAACACTCGTACAAATCACACATGTATGCCGGTTGTATTGCGCCAGTTGCCGCGTAGAGTGACCTCAGCATGTTGTTCAATAGCCTCGAGTTTGCCTTCTTCCTGCCCTGCGTTCTGTTGGTTTACTACGCGCTAAACCCGCGTGCGCAAAATCTTTGGCTCCTTGGTGCGAGCTATGCGTTCTACGCCGCCTGGGACTGGCGATTTCTCGTCCTGATTTTCCTGAGCACCTGTGTCGATTATTTTGCCGCCAGGAAGATCTCGCGAGGTGAACACACCAAACCCTGGCTCTACCTCAGCCTTGCTTTCAACCTCGGCATGCTGGGGTTATTCAAATACTTCAACTTCTTTGTCGACAGCTTTATCGCGCTGGGTGCCACAATAGGCATGAATTTTGACACTCCTGTGCTGAGATTGCTGCCGCCAGTTGGTATTTCTTTCTACACATTTCAGACCCTGTCCTACACCATCGATGTCTACCGTAGGCAAATCAGCCCGGAAACAGACTTCTCACGGTTCGCACTCTTCGTTTCCTATTTTCCTCAGCTGGTGGCGGGTCCAATCGAACGCGCAGAGCGTTTGCTGCCGCAGATTCAAAAACGACGCACAGTGAGCGCCGACTTCCTCGCAAGCGGCCTGGTGCTAATCTTAATCGGCTTATTCAAAAAGGTTGTGATCGCTGATACCGCCGGGGTCACCGTAGACCAAATTTTTGCAGCACCCGAAGAAAAATCCTCTCTGGTACTGCTTAACGGAGTACTGCTGTTTGCACTGCAAATCTACGGGGACTTTTCTGGCTACAGCAACATCGCGCGCGGGGTGTCACGGCTCTTTGGAATTGAGCTGATGGAAAATTTCAAGACGCCGTATTTTGCGCAAAATGTCTCGGAGTTTTGGCGACGCTGGCACATATCACTGAGTGAGTGGCTACGCGACTACCTCTATATTGCTTTGGGAGGCAACCGGGCTGGCCGGTTCAAAACCTACCGAAATCTTCTTACAACCATGGTACTTGGCGGCTTGTGGCATGGCGCTGCCTGGACCTTCGTTATCTGGGGTGTATTGCACGGGCTTTATCTTGTTGTGCATCGATTCTGGCGTTTTCTGCGCCCCACCCCTCTTTCCGGGCAACTGCCAAGGGCGCTTGCTGTCGTCACTACTTTCAGCGCAATAAGCTTTGCATGGCTGTTCTTCAGGGCTGAAGACTTAAGCCAGGCCAGCCTCTATATCACTGGCCTGCTGAGTTTTCGCGGAGACTTGGAACTGCTCCAGCTACGAAAGCTGCTTGTACTTGGGCTTCTGATTCTGCCGCTGGAATGGATCCAGTATCGAAGCAATGACAACGTACTCGGCCTTCGTCATTGTCCTGCAATCATTCGCCTGCCAATCTATGCGGCCATGTTGCTTGGCGTTGTCCTGTTGAGTACCCAGGATTCACCCTTCATCTATTTTCAGTTCTAACGCCAATGCCCATTTTCCAGCCACAGTTCAAAGCCTGGTTGCAGCTTCTAAAAAGGCCAACGCCAATTGCAATACTGGGCACCGTGCTGCTGCTGGAACTTCTGCTTCGCTTGCTGGTGCCAACCAACCAACACCCCGTAGGCTCGTACCACACGCCGGAGTTGCGAACCAAGGTAATGCAGCACCGGTCTGAAAAACCCTTTGATGTCCTGTTGGCCGGCAGTTCAGTGGCTGCGGTCAACTACAACCCGGAACAAATCCAGCGCGTTGCTGCTGCCCAGGAACATCAAATCTCGGTATTTAACGCAGGCATCCGTGGCTGTAACTTTATCTGTATCACACCAGCGCTAACGCAACTGTTCCTGGCAGATTCCAAGCCTCATCTGCTGATCATCCTGGTTTCCCCCGGCGACCTGAGCGAACGGCACCGTTTCCGAATACGACAATCAAAGACCTACCTCGACGCAATCTCTGTCTCACCCGTTAAGAGGAGACTGCAAAACCTGGCCAGCAGTAGCCTGTGGATTTACGGCTTCAGAGAAGAGCTTGTGACGCTGGCCAGAACAGGGAAATGGCAATACGAAGATCTGGTTGAACAGCGTGGCTATGTGAACATGGGAAGCAAACCGCGAAAGTGGCGCAGCCCCGTATTGCACTTCGACATGAATGGTCCATCAAGTCTGGCGTTAGTGGAATTAATCCGCTACGCATCAAATAAGTCCATTGATGTGATGCTTTTGCCGAGCCTGGGTTCACCAGAACAGCGCACCCAGATCACATCAGCCGAACAGCAAGCCTTTAACGACCTGCTACACAAAGTATCTGTCGAGGAAGGCGTCCAATTGCTTGACGAACTAACTCCACTCTCACCAAACACCTATATAGATGGTGTTCATCTCGACACTGCGTCAGCGCTTCGACAGAGCACAGCTTTGGCAGAAAAACTGCTTAAAATCAACGCGTTATGAAACCACTCCCGCGTTAACAACTGCTTCACAACCGTTACTTTAAACACACGAATCCCGCCAAATCTCTTATCGCTGTAACAGTCGTAAGCATAATGAGAACAGATCCGGCCCCAGGCGAACATTGCCACTTTAAACGCAACAAAGCCTGCATACCTATCCGAGCTGCTCACACCTAATGTAACGCCCTGACATTTGAGGTGAAACATATGAGCTTGAAGAAGTTAGCAACCGGTTTATTCGCAATGGGCCTTAGCAGTTCGGCGGCGGCCGGTGTGATTGAGTTCGATACCTGCACAGCAGGCTGTGGTTTTCTCGATGCTGATCGAGGGGACACTGTCTCAAGTGTTGCCACTCTCGCATTCCAGGACAACGGTCAGAACGGAGTCGATTTCACCCTGACGAACAATATTGGTGATCACCTTCCAGGTAATGACACCTCTTTCATTCCAAGACTGTTTCTCGGCTTTTCAGAGGCCCCCACAGGTATCAGCAACGTCAGCGCCAATATCGATTTTTTCGATTTTGATGACCTCAGCTTCTCCGGCTTCGACTTCGATCTGGAGGTGAATCTGGCGAACGTACTCAGCACCGGCTTACGAATCATTGATGGCCAATCTGCATCCTTTACCTTCGAAGGCATCCAGGAGTCTTCGATACTACTGCCCTCTCTTGTACAAATTATCGAGCGTGATGCGGAAGGAACGACAGGTGCTCATCTGCTTGGCTCCTTCACCCCAGTACAGCAGGTGCCTGAACCTGGAACTCTCGGCGTGCTGCTAGCGGCAATTGGCCTGATGGGTATTCGCGCTAAACGAACGTTAAAAACACAGCGCGTTGGGTAGAAGCGAACGCTCGACAGAAGCGGTTTACTTAATACTTCACAACAAAACTCTTCACCGAATGTTTGGTGGTGTCGTACAATCCTCCCCTGGGAAAAAAGGATCAGGGGAGATCAGTGAACCAACAAAGAACCGCCAAAAAGCAGTTCAAGCCAACGGATGGCAACAACCCAAACAAAGCCGCAAACGCAACCCATTTACCACCACAATACCTAGCAAAACACCTACCAAAACCAAATCTTGGTGTTGGGTCTGCACTGTTTTGCCTGGCAGCCTGCTTATCAGGTAATACGGCAAAAGCGCAGATAACACTCGATAATTTCACACCGGGCGTTACTGCAGATGACACCACACTGACCCCGGATGTGGATAACACCATCGAAATTGGCGAATCACTGGGCCTGCGACCCGGCAATGGCTCTGCACCGGGCCCAAATCTGTTTCATAGTTTCGCCCAGTTTGGCATCGGCGCCGAACAGGTGGCCCTGTTCACGCAAAATATCAATGACGGCAGCGACCCCATCAGTAACGTTATTGCGCGCGTATCAGGAGGAGAGCTATCGCTACTGGATGGACTACTGCGCAGCAACATAGAAGGCGCAGATTTCTGGCTGGTGAACCCCGCCGGCGTCATGTTTGGTGAGGATGCGGCAATTGATGTTGGCGGCATCCAGGGTGGCAGCTTTAACGCTGGTGCCTCCGACTTCATCGTGTTTGCAAACGGCGAGCGATTAGGCACAAGCAGCTCCGGTGTAGAACTGTCCGTATCCAACCCAGTTGGCTTCGGCTTTCTGGATGAAGGCAGCGCGATGGGCCAGCTGTCGCTGAATGGTACTCGATTAGTAAGCAACACGGCGACGGTTAACCGCTTTAACGGCCTCTCTTTCGCCGGCCACCAGATCGAGATCGACAGCAACTCGGCCATTACCACTCAAACTGGAACAGAGATCTCCGGCGACATTGGTGTGCATGCCAACGATCGCCTCATATTCAATGGTTCTCTGACTTCGCTGGATGGCTTCGACCGGGAAGACCTGGCAGGTAACACCGGAGGCTCCATCCATCTATCGGGTAATGATATCCAACTCGATGGTGCCCAGATCTCAAGCCTGAACAATGGTCGTTCCAACGATTCCGGACTGATCCAGATAAGCGCCACAGGCAACATTGAAGCAAATCAGACCAACGCAACAGGTGATCTGACAACACAGCTGATCAGCTACAGCCCGCGCGGGCGAAACGCTGGGGCCTCAGAAATTCAACTAACAGCAGGAGGCTCTATCCTGCTGGCAGATACGGTTATCGCCTCCGCCACCAATGGTGATGGACAGGTCTCTGGCAGTGACGGAGATATAACGCTAAGCGCACAACAACAGTTAGTTCTCGATAACACAGCGGTAGTCACCCGGACCACAGGCGATACCCAGGCCGGCGACATAAGGCTGAGTGCTGATGTTATCCAGATACAACGCGCCCGCACTGCTGAACTGGACGAATCCTTGTTTCGTGCAACCGGCCTGATCCTGGGCGAAGGAGTGCAATCGAGTTCTGGGCCTGAGGCCGAAGTCGAAGACCCCGATCTACGCACAACAGGTGATGCGGGCAACGTGACGCTGGTTGGCCGACAGATCGAACTCGCTAATGGTGCAAACGTCTCCAGCTCGACTTTTGCATTTGGGGACGCAGGAAATGTCTACCTCGATGGCGAAGAACTGATAAGCATCAAAGGTGTTGCTGCCGACGAAACGAGCGATGCCATACTCAGCACCGTCTCAAGTACCTCCAATTTTCGAGATCCCACATTTGATCCGGATGTAGGTGAGGCAACGGGCGGTAGTTCTGGAGATGTGGAACTACAAAGCAACGGTCTAATCGAAATTGTAGACAGCGAAGTAGTGGTTAGCACCAGGAGCCACAATCCGGCAAATATCGAGCCGAGCCGGTTGAGCATCTCTGGTGATGCCATCACATTGAACCGTGGAGAACTCAGTAGTATCACTCGGGGTTTCAACGATGCTGGCAGTATTAGTGTCGAGGCCAGAACAATCGATCTGGATGAATCGGACGTTCTCTCCTTCACGGGTTCGGGCGGGAATGCGGGCTCTATCGAAATCGCAGCAACAGAACGACTCTCGGCCAACCGCACAATTGGAGTGGGCGATCTCCCCACACGGATAGCAGCAGAATCACGGCGCAGCGGAGACGCAGGAGGAGCCGGCCAGGTTGTCCTCAGGTCAGACCAGGATATCCTTCTGACAAACACGCAAATCGCTGTGTCTAACTTCGCTCGAGATCAAATTCTCGATGACGACGGTAATCCCATTGTTGGTGAAATTGAGCTACTGGCAGACAACAAACTGGAGTTTATCGATTCTGGCGCTGTCGCCTCTACGCGCGGAAACTCCGATGCCGGGGACGTTAGTCTGCGCGCACCAGAGATCCTGATCGACGGGAGCGCTCGGGTAAACGAAGTGAGCGGCTCACCAAGATTCCTTGGAGACGGAATCGAATCCTCCACCCGCAGAGGCGGGAATGGCGGAACTGTCAGAATTATCGGCGATGACATCGATATACGGAACGCCGTTATTCAAACCAACGCAAACGCCTTTGATGACAATGAAGAAAACCCACAGGTTATCGCTGACTCCACTCTAGTTTCCGGCGCAGCTGGCAACGTTATTGTGCGTGGGGAAAATATCGTTATCACAGACGACACCCACATCACGTCCAGCGCCAATTCCTTGGGAGACGCAGGATCGATAACAATCAATGGGTCAAACAGCGTTGCTATTCGCGGCGACGAAACTGTCATCTCTAGTGAAAGCACATTTCGAGTCACCGACGACCCGCGTGGTGGGGCATCTGGTGACATTCGGGTGCTTTCTGTTGGAGAAATTTCGATTGAAGACGCTCATTTACTCGTAAGGACACGAAGCAGAAACCCGGACAACAATAGCGCCAGTACGCTATTGGTTCGTGCTGTGGACGGCGAAATCGAATTAGACGGCGCGGTATTAAACGCGATAAGCCAGGGATCTTCACCAGGCGGGCAACTGCGTATCGTTGCAGAAAATATTGAGTTAAACGACACCGACCTGCTGGCAATCGCTGCCAATGAAGGCAATGGCGGCTCAATTGTCATCCTCGCTACAGGCGATGTATCAGCCAATCTATCAGGCAATGAAAACGATGAAACGCGAATTGCCGCAGAATCCTTAAGAACAAACAACGCTGGCGCGGCGGGACGTATAGATATTAGTGCTGACGGCAGTGTACAACTTACCAACACGACACTTTCGTCCGCCACATTTAGCAATCAACAAGTAGAAGACGACGCAGGTAATCCTTTGTTGGGCACCATAGACGTTGAAGCAGGAGAGAAGATTGTCCTGATTGACTCTGGCGCAGCGGTAACCACAGCAGGTGCCGGAGCCGCAGGCAACATAATCTTTAGCGCGCCACAGGTTGAACTAATCGGCCAAAGGGACGTTTTTGAAACTGGAGAGCTGGGCCGTTTCCTTGGACAGGGGTACGAAAGCTCCACCACCGGAAGTGGCAATGCCGGCGACCTGGCCTTCAGCGGCGACGTTTTGGTGTTTGTCGATACTACGATTGCCTCAACTTCAAGGCTGGAACCAGATCAGGAAGCACCCCGCCCGACCGAAGGTATGGCCGGCGACGTGACAATTGAAGGTCGTATTATCCGAGTTACTGAAGGCTCTGTGATCACCGCATCAGCAACCTCCTTTGGAGACGCTGGCAGCGTGGTGCTAAACGCTGCTGAAACGCTTGAGGTTCTCGATAGCGAAGTCAGCAGCGCAAGTACCTACAGAAACGATGACGACCCCGACGACCCAAGGGGTGGCGGCGGCGGCAGTCTGGACCTTCAAGCCGGTGAAACCATCTTGCTGCAAGCAGCAAACATCAGCACCACAACGTCAAGCCGAAATCCGGACATCACAACACCAACCCAGCTGCGGATAAACGCGGCAGACGGATCAATTACCAGCACCAATAGCCGCATCGTGGCAGAAACTGAAGGTCTCAACCCTGGAGGACAGATTGATATCGAGGCCGGAGATATTACTTTGGACGGTAGCCTCGTATCAGCTATTACCCGACTTTCAGGCAATGCGGGTTCCATCAACATCGCAGCACAAAGAAACCTCACTGCAAACGCATCAGCCACAGGAGCTGATGACGGTAGAATTACAGAAATCAGTTCCGAATCATTGCGCGTTGGCGGCGCCGGCGCCCCCGGCAGCATCAAGCTCAGTGCCGGCCAGCTGGTTTCGCTGCGCAATACGGCAATCGCTTCATCAGTCTTCAGCAACACGCTTCTGGACTCATTTGGCACCGTCGACATAACGGCCGGCCGCGCAATCCAACTCATCGATTCCGCTGCAGCCGTCAACACTCAAGGCAACAGCAACGCCGGCGATATCTTCATCCAGGCTCCTGACATTCTGGTGCAGGGATCTCGCCCCGTATTCACCAATCGCGGCAACTTTGACGACCCTATCGGTTTTGGTATCGAAGCATCAACCACAGGTCAGGGTCATGGTGGAAACATTGTGCTAGAGGGCGACAACATCGTTCTAAGTGGGGCTGAACTCAACAACACTTCGGAGTTCCGACCCGACCGCCCGGTAGAATCTGCAACAGGAAATGCAGGCAATATCGTGGTGAATGGTCTGAACATCTCTGTGATCGATGGCACCACAATTTCTGCTGAAGCAAATGCTCTAGGTGATGCAGGATCGGTACTATTAAGCGCCCGGAACGAGCTAACTATCTCGGGTACAGGAACAGTCATAAGCAGCGAAAGCCTGCTACGAGACGAAGAAAACACTGTCGGCGGTGCTGCGGGCCAGGTAACACTGACTGCGGGAAGGGATATTTCAATCACCGACGCCATGCTATCCGTCCGAACACGCAGCACGAATCCCAACAACAACACGCCAGGATCATTGACCATCAATTCCAGCCAGGGCGATTTGTTTCTCAACACGGCAGAGATCGCCTCTGACACCAGCGGCACAAGTCCTGGGGGCTCGGTGTTCCTGACTGGGGGAGAAATCCAGCTCAACAACAGTGACATCTCGGCATACACAGCCAATCGCGGCAACGGCGGCTCTATCGAGATCAGAGCACGAGGCAGCATTACCTCTAACCTGAACGGCGAAGGTGTCACCCGGATCGGCTCTGGATCAAGACGCACCAATAACGCCGGGGCCGTTGGGAGTGTGGTAGTACACGCCGACGAAGACTTGCTCCTGTACGACACACAGCTTGCATCCTCCAGCTTCAGCGCCGAAAAAAGGTTCGAGGCAGAAGGCGATTCCAGTACTCCAGAAATCCGCGGCAACATCGATCTATCAGCCAACAATCAGGTAGAGCTTGTCAACTCGGCAGTGGTTACCACGACCCAGAGAAGCGCCAGCGCCGGAGACATAAACATTTCGGGCCAGAGCGTTCTGATTCGGGGCAGTGCAACCGCCACCGAAATTGGCGGCTTAAGCCGGGAATTGGGTGATGGAATAACAGCCTCAGCCAATTCTGTACGGGAGGGTGATGCAGGAAATATTTCTATCGACGCACTCGAAGCTATTATTCTCGAGAATACTCTTGTGGCAGCAACCGCTGGTAGAGATGGTGCCGGTAGTGGTCTGGGAGGATCTATTGCGCTGTCAGGGGAAAATCTGATCGCGCGCGACGGCACACAAGTCAGTGTTCAGGCCAATGGTCGTGGCAACGCTGGAAATGTCGAGCTGGATTTCCAGGAACAAATTCGGATTCTAGATACATCAACAGTGGTAGCTTCGACTACCGGTGAAGGAAATGCCGGCTCAGTACTGATAGACGCTTCGTCAGTAGAGCTGATCGACGGTCAGGTCGCGAGCACCAGTGCGTTTGCTGAAACCAGAAATGACGAAAACATCGGACAAGCCGGTGACATTACAGTTAACACAAACCAACTCGTACTCAACAATGGTCGTATTTCCTCATCTACCGCTGGCACAGGCGCAGGAGGAAATATCAGCATAAACACGGTGGCCAACGCTTCGCTCATCGAGGGTGCACGAATTGAAACTCAGGCAGAAGGAGCCGGCAATTCGGGAAGTATCAGTCTAAACGTCAACGGAGATCTGATACTACAGACTGAAATGGCCACTGAGCTTGAACAGTTGTCTTCGATACTCACAAATTCAAGCGTCTCAGACGGCGGTTCAATTACAGCCAACATCGATGGCACCCTGCAATTGGACAACGGCCGAATTGTATCTTCGGTTGATCAAGCTGGTGGTACCGGCGGCGACGTCATCATAAGTGCTGCTGGTCTGCTATTAGAATCCGGACAAATTCTGGCTCAAGCCGCAGCCGGAAACGGCGGAGCAATCACCATTGAACGCCGCGATGCGGGCGGCAGCACGCAAGGCGGAGGCTTTGCAGGCGGAGCAGGTGGCGGAGCAGGTTCAGGAGGAGCAGAAGCAAGCGACAACGCCGGCCTGTTTTTGATCGATGCCAACTCTCTGGTAAATGCCGACTCGGAGGCAGGGGTAGATGGCGCTGTAGATGTATCTCAACCCGATACGAATGCCAACCTGGTAGTCGTTGGACAGGATATACGCATTGAGAACCCGCCTGAATTTTCCGACGATGTATGCGGGCAAGCGCAGCAAGCTGATACCGCACAAAACACTCTGGTGGTGCAAACCCGAGAGAGCATCTCTCCTGCACCAGACAGCTATCAGGTAGGCAGCGTACTGCCAGACTCATCTTCAGCTAAGACAGCAAATGGAATTGCCAGCGTCGAATGTTCAATGAACTCTACGGGAAGATAAACCAACAACTATGTTATGCGCTAAAACTCTGCGCTAAAACGAAATGCCATAAGAGATCGACAGATGAATCCCATCGTTTTGCAAGCTATTGGCAACCGGAACCAACTGCGGATCCCCTTGTTCGAAGTTGTTACCTATGTCTTCGCCCCAATAAAACTCGGCGCGTAATCCCGGATAAGGATTCCACAGCAAACCGATACCAGCGCTGGCTATGTTGCGTCGGTCGCTTGTATCTCTCTGCGATGAAGACTGATCAACATCAGCTTCGTCCCAGGAGCTGCCAACATCTACGAAAGGCGCAACAATCAAATTTCGCCAGTGCGGCGTAGCGTTATATCCCCAAACGGGAAGTTGCAACTCTATGGTTAACGCACTGCCGTTGTCGCGAACCAGCAAATTCTCGCGAAAGCCCCGCACTGTATTTGCACCGCCAATCGACACCTTCTCAAGCGACATCAAGGGTTGAGTCGCTCTTTGCAGCGTCCCTCTCACGACAAGCTGCGCCCGATCAGCCAGGTGAGCCAACTCGGGAAAGACATTCAGCCGCTGGATAAACAAGCCTTGAAAGAGATAGGTTTCAAACCGTCCATCCGCCCCCGTCGGATTCTGCAGCTCAGCAAGTAAATCCCCCGGCTCAGGATCAAAAATTGTCGCCCCTCCAACATCAAGCCCTCGCCGATAGGTACCGCGCAGAGCAATCACCCGTGTGGGACGTCGAACAGACCAATCCAGGCCAACAAGCAACGAGCGTGTGTCCGATTCGCCATCGACGGCACCCGGGGAAAAAGAAAATGGCAAGCCAAGCAATTGACTGTCTGCTTCTTTGCTCTCAAACCCCGCACTTAGTGAGACTCTATGCTGAAGTGTGTCTATCACGGGATAACTAAGTGTTGTGCCTAACGTAGATATCTCATTAGTGATATCCAACGCCCCAAAATCCTCATCGATAACTTCAGAATCGGCTTGAGAGTAGTAGGCATTCCACAACAGGCCGCCAAATCCAATCGGCAGGCTAAAAGAAGCAAACTGACTATCACCGCCTTCAGACTCGGTATGCGACAGTCGTAAGCTCTCTCCAAGACCAGTCAGGTTATTCACGCTAATTGCTATCCGGCCGCGCTCTTCACCAACAGACGTAGCCCTGTGATTATCAGCCACTGCTTCGATACGAAATTTGTCTGCACTCTCGACAGCCAGCGCGAGTACACCCTGCCCCGGCTCGTCACCGGGCACCAATTGGGCATCAATCCTGCGCACCATGGGATCTCTCTGAAGATGCTCCAAGGCAATGCGAACATCGGTAATGTTCAGTGGATCATCTAATCGACGCTTTATCCTGTTCTCTATATATCCCCAGCGTAGTCCCGAGCCGCTACGCAATGCCACGTCAGAAAGCTCGCCTTCAACCGCCTTTAATACCAAAGTGCCAGAGGCCACGTCTTGGTCGGGCACCAAAACCCCGGAGTTCACATAGCCCGCTCGAAGATAGGCTTCAGATAACTTAAGCCTGAGTTCGCTAACATCCTCTATGTTGAGAACACGACCTTCGTAGGGCCTCGTGAACTCAGAGACTTCTTGTGCGGCAAAGACCGTAACGCCCTCAACCTCTATTTGCTGAGCAAAGAATGAACTCCCTCCTTTAGCGGCCGCATTGGGAACGTCTGGCGCAATCGGCGGTAGGGAATAATCTGAGCTGTCATCGTACTGAGGCGAGGTTAGATCAGACTCTATGTAGGTTGCTGTACCTCGATCTGAAAAGTTCAGCGCTCGCCCAACCTCGGCACCGCCAGCTTCCGCAGCAATAAGTATCGCAGCCAATTTGGCAGCCATACTTAGGA
Source organism: uncultured Pseudomonadales bacterium (assembly GCA_964634815.1). GTDB lineage: Bacteria > Pseudomonadota > Gammaproteobacteria > Pseudomonadales > Azotimanducaceae > JALZVT01. The sequence continues at coordinate 18,702 of CAZWMD010000061.1, forward strand.
TACCATTGGCGTTAATCTGTCCCAGCTTCACATCCAGTCTCCAATCAACAGAAATGGCGCCCAAAAACTCGGATGTGAAAACTTGTCCTGCCCCAATAGCGAAAGCTGTGCGTGCCGAAGGCTGGATGCCTTTGTTGAATCCGCCTTCGCCAATTCAGTGTAGAAGTACGACATAAGTTCGGCTGTCGCTAAATCAGAAATACGCCAAAGACTGGCAAGTGCCGAACGGGCACCTGATTGAATTGCAACTCCAGCCAAACCAAGAGCCGCTCGCTCATCACCAACCGCGGTCTGGCATGCACTCAACACAAGCAGATCCAAAGGCTCCGCTGAACCACGCTCATAGAGCAGCCTTTGCAGGTTCCCCATGGTTAACTTGTTGTCATAGGTCAGGATGAACGAATCCTGATGCCGGGAAGAAAACTCACCGTGGGTAGCGAAATGTGCAATAGAATATTTCTTTTTCGAGAGTTCCAGTTCGACCGTTTCCAGGTTAAAGGCCTTATTCTCGAGAACTTCGCTTTCGTATCGCTCGCGTACAAATTCAATTTCTCGCTGCACGCTGGGCAGACCTGAGAAGCCCTGAACCGCATCACTAACACCGCCCACAAGTAAGCCAGCTGATTGATCTTCTGCTGCCAACTGGGTGAGATTCACGGCCGGCGTTGTGGCAACCGAGAAACGTTCAATGAGAAAACCCTTGCCGTCGTGCAAGGCAGCCAAAGGGATGGTGCGCAAAGGACCTTCCGGAACTATGACCAGAGTGTCAACGCCATTTTCTTCCAGAAGTCTTTCGGCTGGTGCAATCAACCAGCTATATAATTTCTGAGCTTGATCAAGGTAGGGTCTGCTGCGCCGGTTTCGCTCAAGCCCAACTCGAAAAGACCGCACTGTTTCACGCATTTGATTGCGGCCAATGGCGCTCGTGAAGTGATGCAACTGGCCACGCACCTCGATTAGCACGTCTGTCCGTTCACTAAGTAACACCGGATAAATCACTGCAGCGGATGTCGACCAGCCAGGCGCGGAAGCGGGATTCAAACTGGTCGTAAGGCATTGGGTAGCAAAATAATCTTCTACCTCAGCCTGTTTTAGCGACTCAAGCAGGTTACGAACAACCTTCAGATTATCTTCAGGTGCAGAGGTCGCTACTTGAACCACGGCTGGAACAGACTCAGCGGGTTGAATCTCAAGCAATAGATCGGCGTACTGGGTGTAAACCGGTCGAACGTACTTCTCGAACGAGCCCCGCACCCCAAGCGGGAAACTCGCTTTATGCTTGGCAAGCAGCGCAATCGATCGGGCATACGCATCTATCGCTGCTGATCGATCTTTGTTTTCTCGATGAATCCTTCCGAGCTGCCACTCCCATCGATAGGCATAGGCTTGGGCATCTTCCGGTCCGCTCTGAGCCAGCCGAACTGCTCGGCGCGTTAACTCAAGCGCCTCCTCAAATCGACCTTCCTCAGAATACAATTCAGCAAGATAGGCAGTTGCGAAGGATTCATTCACCGACCCGGCGTCGGCTATTCGTCCCGCAGCGACAAAGGCTCGCTGAGCACGGGAGCGCAGCCCAACCGGATAGCCAAGAGAACTCACCAGCTGTTGATACAGACTCCCGGCCGAAATCAATAACTCCGCCTTAATGCGCGAATCCGGAAGATCATCAATGAGCTTTAGAGACGCGTGCAAATCCGAATCGAGACGACGTAGGTCCTTTGCTTCAATGCGAACCCTAACGTCATTAAGTTGAGCCCTTACTTGCTTTGCAGTATCACCAGTCGACCCTGCTGCAGTCGCCGCGCTATTGAAGTGCTCGCTTGCCTGGTCAAAGAGGCCCCGCTGAGCGGCCAGTCTGCCTTGCACAAGCTGATAATCAACTCGGCCAGCAGGACTTAGGCTGGTTTCTGCCGCCTTACTTTCCAGGACATTGGCCGCAGCATCTGCCCTGCCAAGAGTGAGGAGAACATCAGCTAGCGCGATGGCGGTTTCAGAAGCTTCTTGAGCTGTTACCGCGACATCTGCTGCCTGACGCAACTCGGCCAGGGCCTTACTCGGCTGACCGCTTTCAAGGAAGTACCTGGCTGCTGAGTAATGATCACTAAGAGCAATCGGCGGGGTGGCGGCTTGAACAGTTGTAAAAACGATATGCAAACAAACACAGAAGAGCAGGTTAATCCGTGCAAAACGGGTTCCTGCAAAAGCATCGAATCGAAATCCTCGATTCAAGCCTGGCTTTCTCGCGTAAATCAAAATTGGTCTCTTACCTGTCCCTGGCAACGCCATAAGAGCTATATCGCGTTAAACGATATTTACCCTGCATAGGCAGCCGCAATACTCATTGGTTGATAGCACAGACAAGAAAGACTTCAGGCTGAGTAGCCATCTCCCTGACTATCTAATTTGCTTTGGCAAAACGTGGTCCCTCACTACCCGCAAGTATCTCGAATATGATGGCCGCGGGCAATCTCTTTGACACTGAACCGAATTTAGGCAACGCTAACTTGCTACCCCATTAATAGCGCAATCGGCAGCAAGGCCAGTGACAAGCGAAGATAACTCCACAATAGTAAACAGCGATCCGCAAAGCGCCACTGTGGTTGCCCCGCAAGCTGACGCCCCTGCACTGCCAAAATTTGAAGGGCGAGAAACCCTGAAATTGCTGGGCGTTGGCGGCATGGCAAAAGTGTATTTAGCAAGAGACAAAATTCTGAATCGTGAGCTAGCCATAAAAGTGATGGCAGCAGAAATGATTGACGACGCTGAGTTTCACGAGCGCTTTCTGGACGAAGCCAAAATAGTAGCGGGTTTCAAGCATCCGAACATCGTCACCATCTACGGCTTCGGCAGCATCAACAACAGTGGAAGCGAGATCCAGACCCCCTATATCGAAATGGCGTTCGAACCTGGCGGCGCACTCGAAAGCCGGCTGGAAGACGGCGATATCACCGAACAACAGGCCCTGGCAATTGCTGAAAAAATGGCGGTGGCGCTAGCCTACTCTCACGAGCATCGAGTTGTTCATCGCGATTTCAAACCGGCAAACATTCTATTCTCTGAAACAGGAGAACCAGTACTCTCCGATTTTGGTATAGCAAAAGGCATCGATGTTACCGACCATAGAACACAAACAGGCTTTCAGATCGGCTCTCCGCGATATATGTCTCCAGAACAACTTCGCGGCGAGCGTGTCACCGACCGCACCGATGTTTACAGCCTGGGCCTGGTGTTTTGGGAAACTCTCATCGGCAGCCTGCCCTCTCGCCAACTCGCTTCAATACGAAATCAGGATGATGCTCAGCTACTCAAAGAAGCCCTCGTAAAGGCTGATCCAAGTTTCGCGAGATACGCCGAAGTGTTGGCTGCGTGTTTTGTTGACGATGCCAGCGAACGTCCTTCGGCAGAAGAAGTTTCCGTGATGCTTGCGAAACTTAGACAACCACGACAAGCGCCGAAACTACGCCGGATATTGGCCGCTACATTGATCATAGGCTCACTGCTTGTTGGCGCATTAGGACTCCAGCTGTATTACACCGACAGCTACAGCTTTGTCACGCTTAGTATTGAAGTGGACCCCGCTTCAGCCAGCGTTGCTGTAGATGGCGTAGCTATCAATGGTAGCGAGGAAAAGCTTCGAAGCGGAGAGCACACAGTGAGCGCAACCGCACCGGGTTACCTGGGAGCAGCAAAACAAGTAGAACTAGCCGACAAAAACGCGGCGGTGAAACTGAAGCTTCTACCACTCACAGAGCTCCAGAAAGACGAATTTCTTTCTTTTGCAGCTCAGTTTGAGGATGGTGCAACAGAGGGCGCTCCAATAAACTATCCTGTGTTCACTCGACTTATGGCGATGCAGCGCAATGCGGCTACAGATCCGCAAGCGTTCAAAACAGACCTGCAAGAGCTTGCAATTCTGCAGCGACGCAATGACCCTGCTGCCAAACTCATGCGATTCTTGCTGGACTATAACAACCTGATCGAATTACCTGGCGATGAGGGGCTCGCATCTCTTAACGACGCCAGTGACGCCAACTATGCGTTGGCAACCTACTACAAGGCGCAAATCTACCAGGCAACACGTAAGTCCGAAAACCAGGGAGAGATGTACCTGGTCGAAGACGAAAGATACATCAGTTTACTGGAACAGGCTGATCGACAGGGGCTACCCTGGGCCCGCGAACTGATTAACCTTTACAAGAGCAGACGCTAGCGGTTGTGGCGGGCTCCGCCGATTAAGGCAGCAATCGAATCTCCAATCGCCGATTGGCACGATGATCTGCTGCTGTAAGCCCAAAACTGCGGGGCTCTTCTTCTCCTCGTCCTTGCACCTCAATACGCCCGGCAAGCCCTGGCTCTAACGCAAGGACCTGATCTCTGATCGCCTCAGCACGAAGTCGGGACAATCGGAGATTGGTCTCTGCTTCACCACGAACATCAGCATGACCCACAAACTGAAATCGCTTCGTTGCATAGTCAGCGCTGGCAAGGGCGCCGGCCAATGTAGAAACATTGGGTTGTGTGACCCGATCAAGCTCTGTGGTGCCGGTTAGAAAGCTAAACTGCGCCTGAATAACAGCTTCACGTTTCACTGGAGGAGACTGGACCGCAACAGCAACAGGTGAAGCACCACCTGAGGTCTGCTTTGCCCCATCAGCTAAATCCACACCGGCCCGCAGCGGTGGCGGCGCCCAGGCATCACTGCCCAGCCCTCTTTTAACATCCGAGCTACTTAAAACTGCGCTCTCACTCAACAAACTGTCTGCAACAGAGGCGATCCACTGATTATCCGGATTGAGATTGCGAGCTTCAAAAATCAGATCTACACCACGACTACGATCTCCATCAATGAACGAAAGTTGGGCGTAGTGAGCTTTTGTGACCGCTAAACTGGCAGCATCTGGCGCCAGCTCATAAGCTTTGGAAAACGCCTGAAATGCAGACCGTACGACTTCTGTTTCATCAAAGGTTGCGGCCAACTCTCCAACGCGTTGCCAGGCCTCATACGAAGGGCAATCTTCTGCAGCTCTTTGATAAAAGCCAAGTGCCTCGCGTTTGTTGAAATTTGCTTCTTCTTTCTTGGCCAGCGCAATATAGCGTTCTGACAAAGAGCACCCTTCTGTATCAGCGAGCGCGGTACCCGGAAAGATCCACATCGTGAGAGGTAACAACAGCGTCACAGGCAACAACGTCTGTGATCGTTTTTGTTTTGGTTTGAAGCTAATAAGTCTGGTGACTCTAAGAAATTTTGACATTTTCGAATCCTTCAGGAGATGAATAACAGAGACTCGTCTCGCAACACTGTTGGATACAAGCGGCATGACCGTGATAAGCGGTTGTATGAACCTGACAAAAAACAGCATAGGTGAGTGATCTCCCTTTCAGTTAGAACGTAGGTTGTTCTTCTCCCTTCCTTGGGATGCGCTGTTAACAGGTTGGGTCAAATTGCACCAGGCAAGACTCTACCAACATGCGTTAATGCAAACATATTGTCATAGAATGCGCAAAGGGTTTTCCAGGTTTCAGGGTGATCAGCGAATCTAAAATCAAGCTGAGGTGAGGTGCTGCGGCATTTAACACTGCTACAATTCACCTATGCAGTATCTTCCTAGCCTCCTCATTCCTCTAGCGATCGCCACCCTGCTCTCTTTAACGCCAATAGTCGCTGGCGCACAGGACTACGATGCAACGCTGAACGCGGTCTTTCACCCAGAAAGCGGAG
>CAZWMD010000062.1:0-17838 GCA_964634815.1 uncultured Pseudomonadales bacterium
ATTCCATCAATAGCGTCGATTCTTTGGTGAAACTCTTGCAGGGTCTCTTGAGTACTCTCAACTTCTTCTGCACTCACAGGGTAGCCATACTCATAGTCTATCCGCCCGAGCATCGCGCCATCGGAACTATTCAATTCTGGATAATATCTGGTCGCAGACTTGACCACCCCATCTTCATAATATTCCACCTGGTCTACCCAGCCATCGAGATTGGTATCGATAGCTACGTGAGAGACAAGACCATTTTCGGCGAACATCCGCGTCTCAAAGACTTTGTCGAAGTTGTCATCACTAGTACCACCAAGGTACACGTTTTCTCGATCTAGACGGATCTTCTCGTCGATATAGCCGTCAAAGTTTCTGTCGGTGAGAACAACATACTCGTCACGACTAAACTCATAATCGATATCGTCAACTCCATCTGAGTTTAAGTCCAGGTTTTCCACGGATTCGTCTTCCGACGCACATCCACCTGCAAACGCTACTAGCGTAAAGATAAGTGCTTGGTTAACTAAATAGCCCACGGTTACTCGACCATGCTTTATCCAATACCAATGTAAATCGAATTGAAAAACAGAAACAGGCATCGGTTCTACTCGAATGACATGTAAATAACAGGACTGAGTCCAATACGAAGACAGCACAGAGCCCCTTCTCGTTAGCGAATCATTAGACTACAAATTACTTGCCGCCCATTCTGTGGCCTACGCAAGCGAAATTCGGTTAATCCCGTCGCGGTATGGATAGCCAAAAGCTATTACATTAGGTCACTCGCCGTCTTTATTTACCTCAAAACATCGCAAGGAAGCCAACATGACAGATATCCAAGGCGCACCCCTCGGCATACTCCTGGTCATAGTTATCGCGGTAGTTATCGTCGTATTCATTAGCCGCAGCGGATCCAGCAAACCTAAGGCCAAACCCTCACCAGAATCAGTACTCGGCGAAGCGGAGATATTCATCGCTTACGGTCGAAACGATCAGGCCATTGCACTACTGGAAGAAGGAACACAGCTGTTCCCTGAAAGTGAAGAGATAAAAGCTAAACTGAGTGAACTCAATACACTTTAGTTAGCCACAAGCTAGGAGCAGTCCCGTACTGCCCTATCATCAAACTCAAATTCCTCCGCAAACATCCGCTCGCGTTCCAATTTGGTTTTGTGGGTCTTCTGCGCATACTTTTTATACCAGAAGCTGTACAGGGGCATCGCTTCCCGATAAACACCAACATAGCATTGGCAAAATCCGTCATCCGTATTGCTTTCTCTGCAACTATCCAGCCCAGCAGCCATTGCGGTTTCCCGGATGTAATAAGCGCTAGAAAAGTGAATTACCACCGCCAAGCCAATGTACTTGGCCAGCGCTGAGATTCTGGAATGAGAGAATCGATTAGCCTTCTTTAGTTCTTCTTCAATATTGCAACCGCTCAAATCCAGGTTCTTCAATGTCTGGAAGAATTCTGTCAATCCCACCAGATCATGAGGAACAATAATCTCTAAGCCATCAGAGAATTTGAGAACATGAAATCTGCCCCTTCTGCTGTACTCCCACGAACTCAGATCAGACCAATACCCCCGCTTAGTTTCTGATCCAGAACCACGAAACTCCAGTTGATGTTGGTCATAAATCCACCGCATTCCGAAGTACTCTCTTGAGGCGGAAAAAACAATGTACCAACCAATAAGTCCGGCAATGACCAGAGCTACCAGGTAGAAAAAGGGCTTAGTAAGATCAGGGCCAAGAACGAAGAAAAAAATGGTGTAGATAGAACCCGCAACCAAAATGGGTATGACGAAAACCAGATCCATCCTGTAAGCGAGTTGGCCTTGCCCTTCCAGTTCACGCAACGATAGGCGATGAAGAACTAGTAAGATAAACGTACAGATACCGATCAGAACTGACCAAAACCAGGGATTACTCAAAAGTATCTCCAAATTCCAAGCTTAGAGTGAAAGCGAGATTGAAAGAACTCAATAAGCCCCAATCACAGCGTCAGAATAACTACTCCCAACCTTCCTCAATCCCCAGGCCGTCTCCCACCCAACGCATCCCGCAACGACTGAGTGAGCGCAGCAAGTTTGCTCACATCCCTCGCACCCAACATTTCAGCCAAATACTCATCAACGCCAGCCCACACCCGATCGATATCACCAACCAGTGACTTTCCCTGCTTCGTTAAGCTCACAATATTCCGCTTGGCGTTTGCTGGGTCTTTCCTGGAACGAATCAAATCCAGTGCAATAAGCCGCGCTGTCATTGTGCTCATGCTGGCCGCCGCAATACCAAACTCACGGGCAAGATCAATCTGCGACATCTCGCCCATACGACCCAGAGTCATAACCACCCGGGCCTGTTGCGGGCTCACGTCAAGAGGCGCCAGCTGACTACGCAGATGGTCTTGAACCAATTCAGCTGAGTGCAATAAGGAGTGAAACTTATGGGATTGCTTAGTTTTCGCCATAATTAGTATGCTAACATACTTTCATAGCCCGTCACCAAACGCGAAGCCTATGCTTGTAAAAAACACCAAAGACACCTACGGCGTCATAGCTATCGCACTGCACTGGATCGTCGCGTTAGCCTTCATCATCAATTACGCCATCATCTACTACCGTGAATGGTTTGTAGAAGGAAGAGAGGACCCACTTTTCCGAACACTGCTGTCTTACCACTACGCCATAGGCGTCTCAGTGCTTGTCTTTGTCGTTCTGAGAATCATCTGGCGTCTAACCAACATCCAACCCAATGAGGTGCCAGGCAGTCGACTGGAGCACCTTGCTGCCCATACCGCACACATCGCCTTGTATGCTGTGATGATTCTCATTCCCTTGACTGGCTACCTTGGCACCGGTGGCCCCTCGCAACTCTTCTTCTTCATCGATCTGCCTCGATTTGCTGACACACAAATTTTCAAAACAGTTATCGAAGGCTGGATGGGTCTTAGCTGGGAGCAGTTTGAAACCCCAATCGACTTTATACATAAAGAAGGCGGCGCCTACGTTGTTTGGGTATTGATAGTCGTTCATGCTGGCGCTGCTCTATATCACCACTTCATTCGAGGCGACGTTGTACTCAAACGAATGCTCCGGCCCCTCAAGCGGAATACCTAACCAACTACTCATCACAAGGCTCTACTATGCGAAACCTCTTACTTCTTCTTATCAGTATCGGACTAACCACATCAGCCTGCGCACAATCAGCAGCCACAACTGCCACACTAAACGTGCCGTCTGATCCACCCTACATCGTGTTAAGCGCAAACCTCGACGAGCCAAATGGCTACGGGTTTTGCATAGACACCTACGGCGCTGGTCAATCTGACCTAATGCAAACCCACTCTTGCAAGCCAGCCAAAGCCGATGCCGAACGCAACTATTCTGGCAATGACACACGCTTTCAGTACAACGCTGAAAGCCAGCAGGTAATGTCCTATGCCTTCGAGGGCTATTGCATGCAGGCGCTGATTGCCAGCGAAGTCACCGTCTTTGCACTGCTGCAATGCAGTGATCATCCCCGCCAAAAGTTTGTCTACAGCACCGAAGATGAGTCATTAAGACTTGTGGAAGACCAAGACCGTTGTGTAACCGTTGCCTCTGAAACCGTACCAGCGGGCCCCTGGGTGAAGCGACCACTACAGCTTGAGACCTGCGATGAGGTTGACGCGTCACTAAGACGCTGGACGGTGGCCCTTTAACCTCATATCAAGGCTGCCACCCTCCACCTAACACACGATACAGCGTGACCCAGTTAAGGGCTTCCGCCAGGCGCGCTGTAATCATGTCTTCCTGCGCGCTGTTGTAAGAGCGCTGCGCCGCCAGAACCAATAAAGAGCTTTCGAGACCTTTTCGAAAGCTGGCATCCGTGAGTCGGTAGACTTTCTCATTTGCAGCAACCAACGATTGCCGGGCCGCAATAAGCTCCTGAATATTGCTCCGTTCGCTCAGTGCATCAGAAACCTCTCTGAACGCCGTTTGAATACTGTACTCATACGCCGCTAGCGCGGCATCGCGCTCAGCTTCGGCAACGCGCACGTTGGCCTTTCTTGCACCAGCATCAAAAATCGGCAGCGATACTGAGGGAATGAAACTCCATAGACCGGTGCCCGCACCAAATAGATCAGAAAGTTCGTTGCTTGATGTACCGCCACTCGTGGTTAGGTTGATGCTGGGAAAGCGAGCCGCGCGAGCGGCACCTATATCAGCATTGGCTGCCCGCAAGGCACGCTCTGCCGCCAGCACATCCGGCCGCCGTTGCAACAGTTCAGATGGCACCTCCACAACTGGTCCTATGGAGTGCATTAACGGCGCCAGCGGATCACTAATACTAATGCCGGCATCTTTAACCAACGCAGGATCAATAGGCTGACCTACAAGCAGAGTCAGATTATTAAGATCTTCTGCCACTTGCGTTCGAAATATCGCAATATCAGCACGGGCAGTATCCACGCTGGTTTGCGCCGTTGCTACATCGAGCCCCGACCCCGTACCAATCTCAAAGGTTTTCTGCGTGAGATCCAGCGACCTCTGCTGGCTTACCAGGGTTCGTTCCGCCAATCGCAAGTTCTGCTGATCTGCCGCCAGAGTGAAATACGCCGTGGCCACTTCGGCAACTAAGGTGATCCGAATAGAACGCAAAGTCTCTTCAAACGACAGATAGGTTTCCAGCGATTGATCACGCAGGTTTCTCAACCGCCCAAAGAAGTCGAGTTCATAAGCACTTACCCCCAGGGATGCACTATAAGTCCGATTGGTGTCGCCATTAGAATGCAGCGCGCTATTGCTTCCGCCTATGTCCACTGAAGGCCAAAGAGTCGCGCGAGTAATTTGAAACTGGGCGCGAGCGGACTCTACCGCCAGAACACTCTGTCGCAGACTGCGATTATTGTTCATCGCAAGCTCAATAAGCTGATGCAATCGCTTATCGCCGTAGAATTCTGTCCACCCCAGTTCATCTACCGGTGTTTCTGAGGGCTCAGCATCTTGGGTAGCAGGCTGTATGGCAGGCCAGTTTTGTGCAACCGGTGCTTCGGGCTGAGTATATTCCGGGGCGAGATTGACGCATCCCGACAACAATAGGCCAAGTACAGCGCCAGGCGAAAAGAGACGAACAAACCTCATATCGCACCTCTCTCTGGGGTTACCCCTATCGATGCGTCTGGTGTATCTGGTGCGTCCGGTGTATCAGTGGCGCGACGCTTTGCAAACAGTTTATGCACCACCACATAAAGCAACGGAATCAAAAAGACACCCAACAGGGTGGCAGAAAGCACACCACCGATCACGCCAGTACCAACGGCATGTTGGCTGCCAGAGCCTGCGCCAGAACTAATAACCAGAGGTAACACGCCCAATCCAAACGCCATTGACGTCATAACAATGGGTCGCAGGCGCTGTCGACAGGCGTGCAAGGTCGCCTCAACTACATCCTGGCCTTCATCTACCGCTGTCTTGGCAAACTCGACAATCAGAATAGCGTTCTTCGCAGAAAGTCCAAGGATCGTCAGCAAGCCCACCTGAAAGTACACGTCGTTTTCGAGCCCGCGTAATTGGGTGGCCAATACCGTACCCAACACGCCAACAGGTAACACCAACAATACCGACAGTGGAACAGACCAGCTCTCATACAAGGCGGCCAAACACAGAAACACCACCAACAGGGAGAACAGATAAAGTGTGCTCGCATTCGACCCGGCCAGCCGTTCCTCATACGACAATCCGCTCCAGGCCACACTGAAACCTTCAGCCGTTTGTTGCGCCAATTGCTCCATCAGGCTGATTGCATCACCAGAACTCACACCTGCCACCGCATCCCCCTGAATCTGAATTGAGGAGTCTCCATCAAACCGGGAGAGTGTCGGCGAACCCGTTGTCCATCGACCGGTGGTAAACGCTGAAAAGGGCACCATGTTGCCGTTGTTATTGCGCACGTTCCATTTACTTAAATCTTCCGGCAGCATCCGCGCATCAGCACGTCCCTGTACATAAACTTTTTTAACCGTACCCCGATCGATGTAGTCATTGACATAGCTCCCACCCCAGGCCGTTGCCAATACGCTGTTGAGATCACTCACCGATACCCCAAGCGCACCCGCTTTAGCGTTGTCGATGTCCAGAATGTACTGCGCCGTATCAGCGGCGCCGTTGATGCGCACACCTTGCAAACTCGGTTCTTGATTGGCAGCAATCACCAAAGCATTGGCCGCCGCCGTTAGCTTTTCGGTTCCCAATCCACCGGGGTCCAACAACTGCATCGAAAAGCCGCCAGTCGACCCCAACCCAGGAATCGACGGAGGTGCTAATGCAAATATCTGTGCGTCTTTGATCTGCCCCAGCGCAGCCATAGCGCGACCTCGAATGGCGCTCACACTTTGCGAATCAAGGGTGCGTTCCGACCAGTCTTTAAGTCGAATAAAACCAAGGCCGACATTCTGACCGCTGCTGCCCAGGCCAAACCCGGCCACCAGAAAGGTGGATGAAAGCGTGCTTTTCTCTTCGTCAAGAAAATACTGCTCTACCTGATCAATGACCTTGTTGGTTCGCTCTCGCGTAGCACCCGCAGGTAGCTGCAGACTGACCATCAAAACACCCTGATCTTCATCGGGCACAAACGAAGTGGGTAACCGTAAAAACAGCACACCCAACACCAGACACAACAGGCCATACAGCGCCATAAAACGCAGACCACGCTTTAGAATGTGAGCAACGTATCCCTCGTAGCCGTTAGTGACGCGCTCTACCAACCGATTGAAGCCAGCAAACAACTTATTTGAAAAATGCCCTCCGGCCGGTATGGGCTTAAGCAAGGTTGCACATAGTGCCGGTGTGAATATCAGCGCCACCAATACCGAGAGTACCATCGCCGACACAATGGTGATGGAAAACTGCCGATAGATGACGCCAGTGGTACCGTCAAAAAATGCCATGGGCAGAAACACCGCAGAAAGCACCAGACCAACCCCAACCAACGCGCCGGAAATTTGTCGCATGGACTTGCGTGTGGCCTCAAGCGGAGATAACCCGTCTTCAGCCATTACGCGCTCGACATTCTCTACCACCACAATGGCGTCATCGACCAACAAACCAATCGCCAAAACCATGCCAAACATGGTGAGGGTGTTGATGCTGTAATCAAACGCCGACAGCACAGCAAAGGTACCCAACAGCACTACCGGTACGGCAAGCGTTGGGATAAGGGTGGCACGCCAGTTTTGTAAAAACAGAAACATCACCAAAAACACCAGCACCACAGCCTCGATCATGGTTTCAATCACACTTTCAATAGACGCCTCAATGAACGGCGTGGTGTCGTAGGTGGTCACGACCTTCATGCCCGCTGGTAGAGTCGCCGACAGCTTCTCGACTTCGGCACGCACCGCTGCAGCGGTTTGGGTGGCATTGGCCCCAGTCGACAGCAGAATTCGGATGCCTGCAGCGGGTTGGCCTTGATAGGTGCTTGCTACCTCGTAACTGGCGCTGCCTATTTCAACATCAGCAACATCTGACAAACGCACATTGGCCGAGCTGGCAGTGCTTAGCAGAATAATATTGCGAAACTGTTCCACACTTTGTAGCCGGCTTTGCGCAGTAATGGTGGCGTTGAGCTGTTGTCCTTTTATGGCGGGCAGCGAACCAAGTTGACCTGCTGAGACCTGAGTGTTTTGAGCCGATATCGCATCGCGAATATCCGCTGGTGTGAGTTTGAACTCTGCAAGCTTTGATGGATCGAGCCAAATGCGCATCGCGTATTGCGAACCCAGCACACCAATACTGCCAACACCTGCAACGCGACTGAGCGGCGTTTGCAAGTTAGACGCAATGTAGTCTCCAAGATCTGCGGTGCTTAGGCTGTCATCGCTAGATACCAGGCCCAGTACCATTAGCAATTCATCTCCCGATTTGGTCACGGTCACGCCCTGGGTTTGCACCGAGGCGGGCAGGCTGGATGTAATCTGCTGAACCTTGTTCTGTACTTGCACCTGAGCGGTATCGGGATCAGTACCAATCTCAAACGTCAGTTGCACGCTGGCGGCACCGGACGAATTTGAGGATGAAGAGATGTAACGCAACCCATCCAGTCCGGTGAGGTTCTGTTCTATAACCTGGGTTACCGACTCTTCCACCGCACTCGCAGACGCACCAGCGTAGGTGGTGTTGACTGAGACGGTTGGCGGAGAAATGGTTGGATAGCGTGACACGGGCAGCGTCGTCATGGCCAAGAGCCCTACAAGCATTGAGCCTATCGCCAACACCCAGGCAAAAATTGGTCGATTAATGAAAAACTGTGACACGGCGATAACTCAATTCGATCCGGAAGTGGCGGGTAGCTCGGCATCACCAGCCAGGCGAACCCTGGAGCCGGCCTGAATTTTTTGCAGGCCCTCTACAACAATACGTTCTCCCGCCTGCAAGCCACTCTCTACCACCCACTGATCGCCCAGCGCCTCGCCAGTCGTTAAGGTTCGCTCTTCGATCAGGTTGTTTTCATCAATCACATAAGCCAAGGCGTTGCCTTTCACATCGCGACTAATGGCTACCTGCGGAACAACCAGAGCGTTCTGCATTACTGCGCCATCAAGTCTTATGCGGCCAAACATTCCTGGTAGCCATTCGCTATCCGGGTTAGGGAACACCGAGCGTACGGTCAGCGTGCCGGTGGTCTCATCGACTATGCTGTCTTCCAATCCCAAGGTGCCCACTTGTTCATAGAAACTTCCATCATCCTTGAGCAGTCGTACAACCGGTCGACCGTTTTCAAGTTTCACATCCCCGTCTCTGAACTGCTTTCGTATCCGCAGAAACCTGTCTGCCGATTGGGTGGCATCCAGGTAGATCGGATCAAGCTGTTGCACCGTAGCGAGAGCGGTCGCCTGATTGGCGGTAACCAGTGCGCCCTCGCTTACATTGGAGCGTCCGATGCGCCCTTTAATGGGTGAGGTGACGTTGGCGTAAGACAGAGATATTTTGGCGGCTTCAAGTTGCGCCCGCGCAGAGTCAACCGCCGAGATCGACTGTTGATATGCCGCCTCAGCTTCTTCCATGCTCTCCTGGCTTACTGCTTCTATGTCAGCCAAATCCCGATAGCGCGCCGCCTTGGCCCTGGCACTGGCAACGGCCACCTGGGCACTGGTCAACGAGGCTTGCGCATCACTGACAGACGTTTGAGCGGTGGTGGAATCAATTTCATACAGCACCTGACCCGCCTCAACGTTACTGCCCTCGGTAAACAGTCTTCTGCGCACAATGCCGCCAATCTGAGGTCGAATCTCGGCAGTAACCGCAGCGACTACCCGCCCCGTCAACTCACTTGAAACCGACAACTGAGTGTTCTCAACGGTGAAAGCCACAACCTCTACGATCTGAGCTTCCCTGGGCGAGCGAGCCACCTTGTCACTGCAAGCAGCCAACAAGAACACTGCTGTAACCAGCATGAT
The DNA here is from genome assembly GCA_964634815.1 of uncultured Pseudomonadales bacterium. GTDB lineage: Bacteria > Pseudomonadota > Gammaproteobacteria > Pseudomonadales > Azotimanducaceae > JALZVT01. Next base: position 9,431 of record CAZWMD010000062.1, read on the forward strand.
TGCTCTGCCAGGCAAACCTAGCGGGTGGCCAGATGGATAAGCCAATAGATAAGCAGACACAGGAGACGTGTCGGGCATGATTTTCATAACAGGGGCTTCGGGTTTCGATCGTTTGTTAGCATACTAATGATAGTATGCTAACTATTATCGATTAACGCAAGCGCCCCATCGGGCTACCCACATCCACCACCCCAATACCGCCAAGCGACTTGTAGCCCAACAGCTCCTGAACCCGCAGGGGCATATCACGCACTTTCTCAATGGGTACGGTCAAAAACATGTTCTCACCGGTACGCAACCAACCGAGCGTATAGCCATAAAACAGGCCGCGCCTGGACTCGTTGGCACTGACATTGGCACCCCCGCCATGCAGGGTTTTGCCCAGATAGTACAGCGCTGAACCCGCTGGCATCGTGGCCTGGGTAATTTCCTGGGCGTTGGGTGTGCGCCGGGCTTCCCACAGGTGTGAGCCGGGAACCACCTGGGTTGCGCCGTTCTCCGAGGTGAAGTCAGTGAGCGCAATCATTGCCTGGACGCTGAGGTGAGGACCATCCTTGGGCAGGTAAGACCAGGCTTCTTCATCTCTATGCAGCCTCTGGGCATGTTCACCAGGGCCAATTTGAATGAGCTGAGCCACATTGAGCAGATAGTCAGGACAGTTGGGCAGCAGCACTCGACTACAAACCTCATGCATTAAGGGATCCAGCATGAAATCAACAAAGTGCGTCGATTTACCCGGAATGCCATCAATACGGATGGTGTGGGCGCCATAGAAGCGCACCATCTCCTCATGATCTGGCGTTCTGGTTTCTGGCGTAGTTAACGCAATCTGTGCTTCAAGATCCTGATTCAAACCCGCAAGCTGATCGCTAGTGAGGGCATCCTCAACAATGCAGGCGCCATCGCGCTCAAGCGCCTGGCCCACAGCAACAGAGCCAGCGCTTGCAGGTATATGTTCAAGGTTGTTATGCATATCTACCTACCTTGAACACATAACCAGCTAAAACCTGAAGTTCGCCTCAAGGCCAATAGTCCTGGGGCGATTCACGGCAAAGGTATCGGCAAAGAAATCCAGATCGCCATTGGCGTTAACCAGCGGCAAACCCAGGTTTCCGTCTATCGACGTGAACTCCACTTCGTTGGCCAGATTATCTGCGTAGGCAACTACCGACCAGGAATCTGTCTCAACCCCTAACCGCAGATTCAGGATACCCAAAGACGACATTCTGCTCGACGGAAAGTTGGTGACGGTAGAGAACCGCGGGCCCACATAGTTGTAGCTCACATGGCCCGTAAACAGCATGCCCTGACCCGAGATTGGGAACGCGGCGTCTGCGCCTACCGAGTATGACCACTCCGGCGTATTGGAATTTTCGTTGCCCTCAGCCAAATCAAATTCAAATCCGGTAGCCAAGGTAGCGGGAGACAGCAACTGACTGTCTTGAAACTCAGTGTCTTGATAGGCCCCACTGAAAAATACCGTCCAGTTGTCATTGATCCGCCACAGTGATTCCAGCTCGACCCCAAATATTTCCAGCTCAGGACCGTTGGCAACCATCACAAAGGGGTTCGATACCTGAACCTGTGGATCATCAAACTCGGAGAAGAACGCAGCAACGTTTAAGGTGAACGCGCCATCCGCCCAGCGAGTTTTCACACCCACCTCGTAGCTGAGCACTTCATCATCAGAAAACTCTCGAACATCGCTAAACACCGCCGGATCGCCGCCGGAGGCAAAGAAGGCTGAGCTAGACGGATTCAGGTTGCCGTTTCGAGCACCAGTAGCAATGCTTCCGTAGAGCAGGAAATCGTTAGATACATCAAACTCGATAGCGCCGCGTGGCAGAAATCTGTCGAGGGTGAAAACACCCACATTAGAAAGACCCGCGCCGGTCACAAAATCGGTCAGGTTGCCCAATACAAAGGGTGGCTCGAGACCAAAAGGACCGCCACCCAATGCAAGGGTTGAAAGGGTTGTTTCATTAACGATCTCTTCATCTACGTATCTAACCCCACCAATAAGCCGCAGGTTATCCGCAACCTCATAGGTCAGTTCCACAAAGGCTGAGAACTGCTCTGATTCAATCCGTGCACGCTGCTCAAACAGAATGTCACTGCCGGCAGGCAATACAACAAAATCACCAAACTCTGGCGCGTCGGTATCGTTGCTGGTGTTAAGTCTGGTGTCTTGGTAATACAGACCACCAATAAAACTCAGAGGACCGTCAGTTTGGGATACCAGCCGAATCTCCTGGGTGAAACTGCGATCGTCAGCTTCCAGCACGGTTCTTGGTGTGATCGGCACCGGCAGGAACGCACCAAAGGCCGCACACGCGGGGCACAAAAACTCGCGCGAACTGTCTCGATTAAACAGGCCAGTGATGGATGAGACCGTCACAGCACCAAAGTCGTAGCTCACTTTCAACGAGTACAACTCAAAGTCATCTTCGCTGTCGCCATCAATTGGTGAATTGGAAATCAGGTCATCTGCAGAAAATGGCGGTGCCGCCACGGCATTGCTCTCGCCAATATCGTCTCGACCAATAAAGGTCATAAACCGCACACTCAGTTCATCGCTAGGTTCAAACAGCGCGACAATTCGACCACTAACCGACTCATAGTCATTAATGTTGTTTTGATCCAGCACATTGTTATCAATGAAGCCATCGTCGTCCCGGTAGTTCAGCACACCTCGAATCGCAAACTTGTCAGGCACAACAACCAGCGAGGATGCAGCAGAGACTGAGTAGTTAGTGCCACCGTCTTCAGTGAAACTCAGCCCGGTTTTCACAATGCTGTCAGAAATCTGTTCGGCGTTAAGGTCTGGGTCTCTGGTGGCGTAGCGAATCGTACCACCCACCGAACCTTCGCCAAAAAATGTGGGCTGCGGGCCACGCAACACTTCAACCCGGTCAAAATCAAACAGATTGAAATCTCGTTGACTTGCTGTGGACTGCGCCAGGGGCACATCATCCAGGAACTGGCTAACCAGCGGACCTGACAAGCCTGTATCTGCAAGGCCCTGTTGTGCGCCGTTGGCAACACCGCGAATGCCTATATCATTTTGGTTGGGGCCACGATCATTCAGGTTAAGCCCGGGGATGCGCGCTGCAATATCTTCAAAATCAGTGATACCTGCCCGCTCGATCGAGGTGTTGTCCAGTGCAGACACCGCACCGCCAATGTCCTGCACGGTTTCATTTCTAAACCGCGCCGTAACAATAATCTCTTCATAAACAGGAGTTTCGCTTGTCGTCTGTTCATCCTGAGCGAAGGCAACAGGCGCACTCACTCCCAGAGCGCCCATTCCCAGGGCGCTCACTCCAAAAATGAAGCCCGACAAAGAACCTAAATGTCGGCTCCTCGTTCGAGTACCGCAATCCGTTTGCGCTCTCTCAGCGACTTGCAACCAAACCGGCTTAATCTGCATTGTTTCCCCTACCCTGTAATTTCAGGTCATATCTTTGTGGACTGAACTGTCAGCTCACTTCAAATTCATTAAGTTCAATATCGGCAAGAAGCGACCGGTAGTCGTCACTGGAGCCCGGCCAAATACTGTGATTGAAACCCGTTTGGTCGTTCCACCAGGATGTACACCCCTTGTTGTGGGTGGTGCCTTCAAATCGGTTCTCAACATCTTGCGTGAATGCGTCTACCAGCTCTTGCTTGGGGTTTAACGATTGAATCCCCTCGCGCTTTATCTGCTGTACCACACGAACGACATAGTCGGCCTGGGCTTCAATCGTCTGCAGTGCAGAGTGCAGCCCGGTGCCGTTTGGTCCCATCATCAAGAACAGGTTTGGAAAGTTGTGAATCATGACGGTCTTGAAAGACGTCACTCGATCTTTCCAGGCCTCAGCCAACGGCAGACCACCAACTCCGGTGAGCTCAATTTCGTTGGCAATGTTGAACGCTTTGAACCCGGTGGCAAAAACAATCACATCCACGTCGTAGTTTTGCCCAGATGCAACGAGTCCTGATTTGGTTAAGGCATCAACCGCACCACAGACAAGAGTGACGTTGTCTTTGTCGAAGGTGGCGTAGTATCTGTTCGATATGGTTGCGCGTTTGCAGGTGAAATTGTGGTCAGGAGTGAGGGCGTTGGCTATCTCTGGGTCAGACACACTGCGCTTGATCTGCTCTCGGGCACGTTGCTCCGCATTGGTATTGATGGCCGTACCTGCCCTGTGTAGGTCAGCGCTGCTGGATTCCCAGGCTTCATACAACGCATGGCGCAGTTCTTTAACCGCAGCGGGGTTACTGCGAAACTCAGCCCGCTCCTCAACGGTGTACTCCGGATCCTTCTTTGGCCCGACCCAAACCGGGCTGCGCTGAAACACATACAGCTCGTCCACCTGATCGGCAATCTCTGGAACAATCTGTACCGCGGTAGCACCAGTGCCGACCACAGCAACCTTTTTGCCCGTGAGATCGAGCCCTTCCGGCCAGCTTGTGGTGTGAAACTGCTCACCTTCAAACAGATCTTGGCCTGCAAAAGTGGGCAGATTAGGCGTATGCAACCCACCAAGAGCAGAAACAATGGATTTAGTTTGAAACCGATTGCCACTCTGGTCACGCAGTTCCCAGTGATCACCCTTCCAATCTGCGGCTTCAATGGTGGTGTCAAAGGTCATTTGATCGTACACGCCAAAGTCTGCGGCGCACTTTTTCACATAGTCCCAAATTTCGGGACCCGGGGCGTACCATCGAGACCACTCCGGATTGGGCGCAAACGAGTAGGAATACAGATGTGACGGTACGTCACAGGCCACACCGGGATAGCGATTGTCTCGCCAGGTACCACCAACATCACTCGCCTTTTCGAAAACGTGGAAATTGTCGATACCGGCTTCTTTGAGTTTTATCGCCGCGCACACGCCCGACAATCCGGCGCCAATAACAACTACTTCGTACTGCTTCATAACTTCCATTTATCCATCTACTCCAGCGACTGGCCGCCATCAACAGGCATACGCACACCAGTCACAAAACTTGCATCATCACTTAGAAGAAACGCAGCAACTGCCGCTATCTCTTCTGGCTTGCCATACCGCCCAAGCGGTATTGAGGCGTTAATCCTGGCCCGCGAAACCTCTGAGTGGCGAGCATCAATAAACTCTTCCACCGCACCCAGCATGTCGGTATCAATCGGTCCCGGACAAATCGCATTCACCCGAATATTGTGTTTGGCGAATTCGGTGGCGGCGTTAAAGGTCAGGTTGGCCACCGCTCCCTTGGTCATGCCATAAAGCGACAAACCGCGATTGGCACGCATGGCCGCCATAGAAGCAATATTGACAACAGATCCGCCACCTTCGCTGGCAAGCATGGCGGACTTCGCGTACTTCATGGCCAACCACGCCGGCCGCACATTGACCGCAATAATCTGATCAAACGACTCCATAGAGTTGTTTTCGAACCGGTTGTAGGCCCCAAATATGCCCGCATTGTTAACCAGCCCATCCAGTCGGCCGTGACTTTCCAGGGCCGTATCAATCATGGCTCTAACGGTACTTTCCTCGGAGATATCTCCCGAGATCAACGAGTGTCTTGGCTGGTCACCACCAGTTGCCTGGGCTTCAAGGGCTTTGGCGGTGTCATCTAACGCCGCTTGATCTCGATCAACCAACACAACATCGGCACCTTCACGGGCACAGCGCAGCGAGATGGCTCGGCCAATACCTTTTGCCGCGCCAGTGATTACCACCACCTTTGCTGCCAATTTCTGTTGAGTTTGTTCTTTGCTCACGTTCTGCCTGCTCTGAGTGAAATCACTGGAGTCTACTATTCATAGGTCTTGCGGGTCTTTGATTCTAAAAACCGAACCTCTGTGCCCTGCCCTGTAGTGCCGTGATTCATGCCGGTGTACTTGGGTTTGTTTGAGACTCCAGGTAGCGGATTCACACCCAGCAGTCCGTTAGCAAGGTAGCCGCCATCAACAAGTTGCGTTGTGCCTGTAACAAAGGCGCTATCGTCTGAGGCAAGAAATCGAACCATTGAGGCGATGTGCTCGGGCTCACCACGCAGAGTGGACGGCTGGATTTTCTCGATAACCTGTTCTGCTTCCTGGGCTCGTCCACGATGCATCAGCTCGGTGAATATGATGCCGGGACAAACCGCATTAACCCGAATGTTGGACTCTGCAAGCTCTACCGCTGCATTCATCGTTATATTCACAACGGCTGCTTTGGTAGCGGAGTAGGCCAGCGGTCCACCTTTACCACTAAGGGCTGCAATTGAGGCCGTATTGATGATCGAGCCACCTCGGCCTGTCCGTTGCATCGCCCGGGCACCGTGTTTAATGCCCAGAAACACACCCCGGGTCATTACCGCAAAGGTTTGATCCCAGTGCTCAACCTCAAGTTCAGTGATAGGGCCAATGGCGCCGCCAATGCCGGCATTATTGAACACAATATCCAGGCCACCAAATTCACGCTCAGCCACATCAACCAGCGCAATAACCTGTTCTTCTTCAGCAACATCTACCGCCTGAAATCGAACCTGGTCTTTGTATCCCTGTTCGGACAGGTGCGATACAAACTGTGCGCCAGCCTCCGCATTCATGTCGCCAATCACAACGCGAGCGCCGGCTGAAAGAAACTGCTCAACTGTGGCCGCGCCAATGCCGCTGGCACCGCCAGTAATCACAGCAACCCGGTCGCTTAGGCTACCAAAGGCCCTTTGTTCTTGGTCCTGCGCTGTCACTACTGTACCGCCGCGTAAAGTGCTTGCATCAAATCGATGGCGCGAGTGTCTTCCGACTGTGGCTCACGCATGAAATTCATGGCGTAACTAAAGGCAATTCCCGCTTCGGGGTCTGCAAATCCGTAAGAACCGCCCCAGCCATGATGACCAAAACTCTTGGCACCACCGCCATACATGCCGGATCCGTCATCAAGCGCAAAGCCCACTCCCCAGGTCATTGGGAAGCGAATCACCAGATCTTCGTTTTTAATCTGACAACTAAGCATTTGCGCAAGCGTCGCCTGGTCAGAAATGGTCTCTGTATTGCCTCGAACATCGTCGATAAGCGTGTTGTACATACCAGCAACTCCCCGAGCGGTAGCACTTCCACCTGCTGAAGGAATGCCCATAACGCGCCACCGCCGTTGATTGGCAAGGTCAAATGCCACCGGCACATTCACTTGCGCAAGAATCTGATACTCGTTGTAGGTTTCGATACCACCAGACATAGGGTTACCGTCATGCAGCATCTCAGCCACTCGGCCTTCTTCTGTCTCGGGTAATCCTAAAAACATATCCAGACCAAGCGGCCCGGCAATTTCAGCCTGAAAATACTCACCTACAGATTGCCCGGTGATGCGCGAAACCAGCGCCTCCGCCAGATACCCGATGGTGATTGCGTGGTAGCCAGAACGGGTTCCCGGTTCCCACTGGGGCGGTTGCGCCGCCAGCCCATCTGCGATCTTGGCGACATCATAGACATCGTCTACGGTCAGCTTTTCTACCGGACCACAGAGTCCGGCCTGATGAGAGAACAGTTGGGCGACCGTGATGTTTTGTTTGCCCGACGCTGCAAACTCAGGCCAGTACTCGGCAACAGGTTTTGTCAGATCCAGGCGTTTTTGAGAAACCAGGCGGGCAACACAGGCCGCCATCGCGCCTTTGGTGGTTGACCAGACGTTAACCAGCGTGTCTTCTTGCCAGGGTTGTGACTGCGCACCGTCCCGGTGGCCACCCCAGATATCTACAACCTTATTGCCTTGATGATAAACGCATAAGGCAGCGCCAATCTCGTGTTGAGTTTCGAAATTGGCGGCAAACACCGCGCGCAACTTCTCGAAGGGTGGTGCAACCTCACCATGAATTTCTGGCCCTGACATACGAACTCCCCGATCCGGCTGTTACTTCCCTTGGGGCCAAAATAGAGAGTGCAGGCAAGAGCAACAAGGTCACTTCCTCTAAACCTCTAGGGGACAATTTCGCTCACAATTTTTGCCGGGTCAGGCCTTCAAATCTGAGGGGTTCTTGCCAAACACTCGACGAAAGGCTCGGCGAAAACTCCTCGAATCGCTGTAACCCAGCTGCTCAGCGATCTCCTCGAACGACAACCCGGTTTCCATATGGTCAAGCACCCGCTCGTGCAACACACTGTCAGAAAGCGCACGGAACGAGGTGCGCTCAATGCTCAGTTTGCGACGCAAGGTGGCCACACTCATGGCGGCAGACGCAGCAATGGCAGATTGCGAGGTAATGCCTTTACGCAGCGCACTCTCAACATAAAAGCGCATCTGGGAAGCAAGAAAGTTCTTCTTTCTCCAAACCATGTTTTGCAGAAACACCTGATGCAGATCATTGCGCCAGTTTCGAAGACTTTTGTTGGCGACCGGCAGGGACTCCACGTTCTTTGAATACCGAATCTCGACACCCTCACCATGGAACTCAAG
>CAZWMD010000062.1:17938-24279 GCA_964634815.1 uncultured Pseudomonadales bacterium
GGGTATTCCCCCAGACCAAACTGTTCATCATCGAGCTCCACCCCCATGGCAGAGAACAAACGCCAAAACTCGTCGGGTTCTGCATAGCCGCTTGCTCTTTCGAACAGGTTTGTTGGCAGGCCTACCTTTTCAAGCAAGGCCTTTAGTGAGCCTGCGGTGTAGCCCGCTTGCATCGCCAATTCCAACAGGTCGCTTGTTGGCATTAAGGCGATTAACTCGCTGTTTAAACCTCGGGCTTCTTCCATTTAGCACATGCGCCTTAAAGTAAACCGGGCTATCAACCACAGATTCCTAGGCCTCTGGCCAACCTTCATTCTTGCCAACACCCACCAGTTTTTGCACACAGCGCAGGAACTCCCCGGCTCCCTCAGGCAGCTCTGTTGAGTCGGGGTTTGCCGCATCTACCAGGGTCACAGAAAGCTGACCTTGTTGACCTGCACGAGTGTCGATATCTGACGTGATTTTAAAATCATATTGCACGCCCTCCGGCACCAGCTTGTGGCACTGGATAAGCGTCGACGGCTGATCACCAATCTCGCCCGCAAGCGCTGTGCTGCCTAGAGTGATCAACGCGCTGCCAAGCGCCAGCGAAACAATATGTTGTGGTTTCAAAACGTATGTCATACCAATTTTCTCCAATCGATTGATAATGTCTGAGTGACTTCCTAAAGGAACTTGAAGGGCAACCTGCCTTGGCCGTTGTTGCAGAAACAGCTCAGCAAGAGATTCGCGATAAGTCTTTGCGCCCATCAGCGATTTACAACGCGCATCACAGGCGTATTCCATCTGCCGGCGGGCCTGCTTTCCTAACCACCAGATCAGCGGGTTCCACCAAAGTAGCCGTTCCAAAACCACAATCAACAAAAGCGTCAGCTGATCGTTGGCTGCGATGTGCGACAACTCATGGTTAAGCGCGGTTCGAATCTGGGCCGGAGAGATTACCTTGCTGCCAATCCAGATCTCTGGTCGAAAGTACCCTGTCGCAAACACCGAAGAAGAATCAGGCAGCCGATGAATAGAAGTTCTTGCAAGCGGTGCGGCAAACTCGCTATCTGCCTGTTGGGCCAGCTCATTGGCAGGCTCAGCGCTTAACCGCCAAAATCTTCTTGCGCGCATCGAGCGGGTGAAAGAGAAGACTAACCAGACGGCGGCCACCCCAAGCCATAGAGCCATCAGCCCAAGCCATAGAACCTCGCTGAAAGAACTATGGGCTACGGCGACAGGCGCTACGGACGAGACATCAACGGCGCGCACAACATCGAGCGGCACATAAGCCCCAACGCCAGTTCCAATAAAAGACCAGGGCACAAAAAAGGCTGACATCCCCGCCACACAGATCCACAGCAACACACGGGGCGGCGCCAACGGCATGCTGAACACTACAGCTAAAGCAACGGCATTTATCAGCAGGCTGAACAGCAACTGGGGCGAACTAAGCAGATCCATTAGTTGCCCTTCACTTCTGTTTTCTCTGTCTTCTCTGTTTTTTCGGCTAGCAGTTGCTCAAGATATTGAATCTCCTGGGCAGACAGAGATGAATCTCGAATCAGCGTATTAAACAAGGGCGTTTTATCTTCTGGAAAGACTCTCTTGATGAAATCCCGGACCAAAGAGACCTGCACCGTTTTGTCGTTCACCTTGGCCGCATAAATAGTGGTACGCCCAACGAGGCTCTGGCGATAGATCGCGCCTTTCTTCTCCAGCCGGTCAAACACCGTCTTTATGGTGGAGTACGCGGTATCTCGTTTGTCAGCAATGAGCGCATGCACATCTGGCGCCGTGGCTGTGGCCTGGGCACAGATGTATTGCAGCACTTCAAGTTCGAGGGGTGAGAGTTTCATTGCGACCCTACACAGTGAATTATTCGCTAATGAGCCCAAAGACTACATGCGTAGCGATAACACTACAAGCGTAGTGTTGAGTGGCAGGCCTCGGACTGGACTCAGGGCACCAGAACAACCCGCCCCACAATCGCTCGGTCTCTGAGCTCATTGATGGATTGCGGCCCTTCGGTCAAGGGTCGGGTCTCCACTTCTGATTCGATACGACCGGCCGCCGCCAGGTCGAGAATATCTACAAGCTCCTGGCGGGTAGCTACTGCCTGAGCCAAAAGTTTCAAGCCTTTGAACCCGCAGGCGGTCATGGAAATGGGTGTCTCGCCACCGGGCACCGCACAGAGCGATACCGTGCCTCCGTTTGCTGTAATCATCAGCGCAAGACTGTGTGCCTCATGGGATGGTGCCGTCACAACCACCACATCACAGTTCTCGCCGATTAAGTCAGCCATCACCGATTCATCGCTGACATCGTAGCCGCAATCAGCACCAAGCCTCTTTGCCAGAACCAGTTTTTCGGGGGCAATTTCCATGGCCACTACTCTGGCACCCATCACCTTGCCTAACTGTATGGCGTAGTGGCCCTGTCCACCCACACCAATAACCCCAAGCGTGGTACCCAAACCCACCCCGGCATTGCGCAAGGCACCCAGAACCGACATGCCCGCACAAGCCAGCGGTGCGGCCTGAGCCGGCGACAGCCCCTCGGGCACCGGCACCACAAACTCGGCGACAGCAACCACATACTCTGCATGTGACCCATCATGTGACATGCCAAGCGTGCTCGCCTGAGGGCAGTGATTTTCTTCGCCCCGACGACATTGGGCACAGAGCCCACACGCCCAGCGCAAAAAAGGCGCAGCAACACGCTGGCCTTGTTCAATACTGGTCACACCAGAACCAACGGATTCAACAATGCCAATGGCTTCGTGGCCTAACGTCAGGTCCCGTTTTACCACCTCGTCGACCAGCGCCCAGTCACCATCACAGATGTGAACATCGGTATAGCAAAGACCAGAGGCCTCAATTTTTATTAGAATTTCGCCGGCCCCAGGCTCAGGTTTTGCGACCTCTGCAACGCTAACCTCACCTCCAGGTGCAGTGAGTTTCAGTGCTTTCATTGTTTTTCTTCCTGCTGACTTTGTTTGGGTTCCAAAAAGCGAACCTCTGTGCCTTTACCCGTTGTGCCGTGGTTCATCCCAGCGTAGTTCGGTCGTTTGGCAACACCTGGGAGTGGATGAACCCCAAGAAGTCCGTTGGCCAAATACCCGCCATCCACCAGCTGAGTAGTGCCGGTAACAAAGGCACTGTCGTCACTGGCAAGAAAGCGCACCATAGAGGCTATGTGCTCGGGCTCTCCGCGCAGATTAGAGGGCTGAATTTTCTCAATTACCTGTTCGGCTTCTGCAGCGCGTCCGCGATGCATCAACTCGGTAAAAATAATGCCAGGACATACGGCGTTAACCCGTATGTTCCAATCCGCCAGTTCAACAGCAGCGTTCATTGTGATGTTGGCAACCGCCGCTTTGGTGGCTGAATACGCCAGTGGTCCGCCCTTGCCACTGAGTGCGGCAATAGATGCGGTATTAATTATCGATCCACCCCGACCGGTTTTTTGCATCACTCTGGCCGCGTGCTTGATCCCCAGAAATACGCCTCGGGTCATTACCGCAAACGTCTGATCCCAATGTTCAACTTCGAGCTCGGTGATGGGACCAATAGCGCCACCGATACCTGCGTTGTTAAAGATGATATCCAGGCCGCCAAATTCGCGTTCGGCAACCTCAATGAGTTCTATAACCTGGTCTTCATTAGAAACATCAACGGCCTGAAATCGAACCTGGCTCTGATGGCCTTTGCCTGCAAGGGTTGTGAGCAGGTCCTGACCCGCATCCTCGTTCATGTCTCCAATGACAACACTGGCACCTGCCTCTAAAAATTGCTCCACGGTCGCCGCCCCAATACCGCTGGCACCGCCGGTAATCACTGCCACACGATCATGCAGGCTGCCAAACTCTCTGCTCATATCTATTGTGCTCCGCCTGTTGAAAGTTCTGTTGAAAGCTCTAATGATGCCTGATTCGCTTCAACCAGGCCTGCTAGCGGTGACAAGAAGAAGGCAGATCAAGCGTTGGATTCTTGTCGAAGAAGCCCACAGGAATAAGGTGGAACCCACAATACTCCACAGGCATCACTGGCCAGTCCTCGGGCCGGGGAACGTGGGTTATGGCAACGGTATGCCACATCACCAGATCACACTTGCTAATGTCCCGATTCTTCGCCGTGAGTTCCGGCAAGCCCTGTTGACCTGAGTGCATCACCGTATAGGGGCCCGCTGCACATAGTTCGTCCTCAGCATAGGGCGTTGCCCAGAGATGATGTTTGGCAAATCCAGCCCGTTGTGCGACCAGAGAATCTGTATGTGCAAACATCGGTGGCGACGCTTGTGGCAAGAGTTTATAGGCAACCGGCTGCCCCAGCGCGTTCTTTGAATCAGGATTAGTCACTTTCCAGTTGCGAGACACCTCAGGCGCTATGTTACGTATGGCACTGGTTTCATCGGTGAGATGTCTGGAAACCGATCTAAACTGCGTGCCCTGGGGGTTATTCACATCCAAAGGCAGCACCTCAATCTGATTCTCAAACAGACTGTTGTTGCCACCATCGAGGTCCCAGTCCAGTCGGAAACAGAAAATATGCTGGTGCACGGGTGACGACAGTTCGGCTGAGATCTGTGGCGATTGACCTGCGTTTTGTTTGCCTTCACTGATCGCAGACACACCCACAATGCCGGTGAGCTTGATCTCCATCTGTATGGTGCCATCGAGATACAAATACCAGTAAAACCCGTAATCGTAGTTGCCAATGGTAAAGATGGAGGAGATCACCAACCGACGCGACCGCCTGACTTCAGTAGTTTCCGAGCGACCATCATGGTGTTTCCACTGAATACCGTAGTCCTCTTCGTGCATGCAGATAGCGTTCTCGACCGTCCTTGCCTCGCCTTCATAGGTGACCTGATCAATGTCGAAGTAGTGGATCTCGCCAAGGCAGTCGCAACCCAGGGTGAGCGAGTTTATAAGTTGCCCCATATTGTATTCACTGGCGTCAAGTACATGCTTCCAGCTATGCATTGGATCGCTATCGCCGTAAGGCACTACCATCTCCGACAATGCGGCGCGGTATAAGAGTGGTCGATTCTTTAATGACAACTGGTGCAACACCAAACCATTAACCGGGTGAATACCTACTCGAAACTCATAGCCTTGCCAGCGAACCTGATAACCATCCACCTTAAAACTGGGGCCATCGGGTTGGATGATGTCGAGCGTCTTTAAATCTGTGCGCGTATCTGGCTGGCTTGCCATATCATAACGACCACCTGTGGTTGGCATAGGCACAACACCATGATCTTCCACCGCCACCACCTGACGAGCCGTGAGATCAACATGGGCAATAAGCCCCTGAATCGGCCGGGCATAGCCATTATCGGTTTTGTCTTCGCGCACAAAGGCGATGCAGCGCAACGCACGATGGCCCTCGGGAATGGCGGCATGCACAAAACCTCCCGCCGGCCAGGGATCGATCTGAATAAGTTCAAGCTGTTCGTCCGCTGCACTAGGAATGCCCCGTTTGGCAACAGCCTGTAACCATTCTTCGTTCTGTTTTGTTAGTTGTACCGCCAAACCAAGATCAGCAAAACCATAGGGTGACTGAGCGGTGCCAGACAAACGGGTAATTGTCACTTCATCGCGATCGAGATTGATGTCTGCCGCAAAACCACCGTCGGCGGTAGAATCCACACCCAGCAACCGGGCTACGCGATCAGTGGGCTGACCGGTCTTGACCTGAGCTTTAGGGGGCTCAATCAATCCGATGGATGAGAAGTAGGCACCAGACTCGTGGTGCTCACGAAACCTGTCAACAGCCTGGGAAATCTCACTGGCAGACAACGGATCTAGAGGGTGTGTCATAGCGGTTTTCCTGTTCAGTGTTTTGTTCCGACAACTGATGCTCCTTTAACTTTCCAAACAAAACAATGTAATTTGGAGATATGGCGACACCATAAGCAACGCAGTGAGGCATTAGTCATGGCCCATGCCATCGAAATTCGGAATATTCCGTTCGACTTCAGCAGCAAGATTGCGCCCAACTGGCACCCACAAAAACCCGAGTGGGGACACATCGTTAACGGCGGTTCTCTGGCCATGCCCCACCTCGAGCCCTTCCTCAATCGAACCATGCGCGAGGCGCTGTTGCTAATAGAGGACGCACAACTCCGCGAAGACGTAGATGGCTTTATACGTCAGGAAGCACAGCACTACACTAATCATCGGCGTTACAACGAAATGCTAAAAGCCAATGGTTATGAAGAATTGGCTGCGGTAGAAGATACCTTCGCAAGCGACTACAAAGAGCTCGACAAACGTCCGCTGGCACGACGGCTCGCATACGCTGCCGGCTTTGAAACCATGACGATGGGAATGACTGAGTGGTTCATCGAAG
>CAZWMD010000063.1:0-23940 GCA_964634815.1 uncultured Pseudomonadales bacterium
TCTCATCGACACAAAACACGGCCCAATTGTTTCGATGCCGTATTCAAATGAAATTAATGACTTCACTCTGCTAACGAGGCGCTGTTACACCAACGATCAGTTCGTGGATATTTTGCGCAGCGAACTGACGGAATTGCTGAGGGAATCAACCAAGTCACAAAGCGGGCGCTTGATGAATCTCGGGCTACACCCGCATGTATCGGGTCGCGCCTATCGTCTGCCGGCGATTCGCGAGTTTCTGGAATTTGCTCGCGCCCAGGAAGGTGTCTGGTTTGCTACCCGAGAAGAGGTGGCACGATGGTACATGGAGAATCACTCAGGACACATCAAGTAGCCTGGGTTTGTTGTTCTTCGAAGCGCCGATAAGGGCCCAACAACAACAGCGGCAGTGCGCCAACGACAAAGGCTACGCCAACGTAGCCAAGTATCGGGTCGTAACTGCCGCTGGCCTCAAACACACGACCCATAACCCATGGACCCATGCCGGCCCCAAGCGCAAAACTGCTGTACATAACACCGTACACCACACCGTAACTGCGCATACCAAAGTAGCGCGAGACCAGAAACGCCATTAGATCCTGCTCTGCACCCGCCGTCAGACCAACCAGCAACACCGCCACTGCAGCCGCGGCGTAGGTAAGCTCTCCCTGCATCAGGAAATAGCAGGACAGCGCCGGCAGCACCAGCATCACCACGGCAACGGCAGGCGCCCAAATACGGTCTATCAGGAAACCACCACCCAAGCGCCCAACGACCACCGAAACGCCAATCAGACTGGCCAGCGTAACAGCATCATCACGTTCGAAATTCTTCGAGCCCAGAAGGTTCTCCAAATTTGGAATAATACCGCCAACCCCAAAAGAGATCGCAACAAAGGACAAACACATCAACCAAAAGCGCCAATCCTGAAATGCTTGCTGCGCTGACAAGCCCACCACTGCACCACTATTCACAGCCGTGTGTTGGGGTTTCTTGTCCTGGGGCACCTTGGGATCATCAACATCGCGAAACAGTGCGACAGCGATAGGCAAGGCCACCAATAATGGCAACACACCCAATCCGACAAAGGCCATCCGCCAGCCGACGGCATCTATAAGATGTGCAACGTAGAGTTTTGCAAATATTCCAAACAAACCCGTTGCCACCAACGAACACCCTAGTGCCAGTCCACGACTCTCGCTAAACCAATTGTTGATGACCCGCGTCCAGGTGATAGGCAAGGTCCCCACTCCTAACACCGCAACCACAACCCAGGTGGCGAGATACAACGGATACGAACCCGGGTTCAGGGCATGCAACATCAGACCAATGCCAAATCCCAGAAGTGAACCCAACGCCACAGGTCGTACACCAACCCGGTCTATCAAGAGCCCAACCAAAGGACTCAGCACTAACGCGCAGAGTGTCAGTATGGGCAGAGCAGCAAACACCTCATCAATACGCCAACCAAACTCCGCCGCAAGCGGTGCTGCAAACACACCCAGGGTGTAGATCGGTATCGGCGACAGACCCAGACCGATTGCAATTGCGGAGGCCAGAACAATGCGCCAGGCGTAAGAAAATTCACCAGAGTTTGAATCAGCCGACATCATCTTCCTTAAACATTTATTAGCCAAAGCAACATTTATTACCCCAAGAACCTATCAGCACAACCTATCCAGGGACTGACAAGATCTTACTATCTCATAGCCACTCGCCAATTAGGTATATTAATATATCTTTATGATTTGTAGTTAAATATACTGAACCCATGGAACATCGCCAAATCGACGCCCAGGTTATTGTTGCTGGTGCCGGTCCCGTCGGTACCTATGCTGCCTATTACCTGGCAAGCAAAGGCATCGACGTTCTCTTGGCCGAGACTGGCGAAGACTGTGCTCAGGATCTGCGCGCATCAACCTTTCACCCACCAACTCTGGAAATGCTTGACGATCTCGGGCTTGCCGACGAGCTACTCGAGCGCGGCCTGAAAGCACCAATCTATCACTTCCGGGAACGCAGAACCGGTGAGGTGATCGAGCTGGATCTTAGCGAACTCGCTGACCACACACGCTACCCTTATCGACTGCAGTGCGAGCAGTACGTTATGGCAACGCTGCTTGCCCAGCGCCTTGAAAACCATCCTAACGCCGAAGTGAAATTTGCTCACCGGGTGACGCACATCGAGCGCAATGATTGTGGTGTTGTTGTTGCACTCGAAAACTCGCGTGAAATTGTCAAAGTGAAAGCACAGTATTTGATTGGCGCCGATGGCGGCACTTCAATTGTGCGAAAGTGGCTCAATGCCCAGTTTGACGGGTTCACTTACCCCGAGAAATTTCTCACGCTATCCACCAAGCTGGAGTTACGCGACCATATCGATAACCTCGCCTACGTCAGCTACGTCTCAGACCCTGAAGAATGGCTAGTATTGCTGCGCGTGCCCAGCGTTTGGCGAATTTTGGTGCCCGCGACAGAGACTCAGAGTGACGAGTTTCTGCTGAGCGACCAATACAAAAATGAAGTAATGAATCGATTAGTTGGGCGCAGCGATGTGGATACCGAACATCGCACGATCTATCGTGTCCATCAAAGAGTTGTTAGCCGATTTGACCACGGCAATGTCTTTTTGATTGGTGATGCAGCACACCTTAACAATCCGCTCGGCGGGTTTGGTATGAACAGCGGCATCCACGACGCACAAAACTTGTGCGAAAAGATCGAATACTGTCTGAGCAATGGCCACGACAACAGAGCTTTTGAACTCTTTGGTCGGCAGCGCCATGCGGTTACCCAAAGTTTCATCCAGGCCCAAACCATTGCCAATAAGGCCTTGCTTGAGCAAGGAACGGCTGCAGGTCAGAAACAACGCCTGCAGCAAATGCGCCACCTGCGAGATGACAAGGACCAGCGCCGCACCTTTCTGCTTAAGCAGGCAATGTACACCAGCCTTGAAGAGGCAAGCGCAATTCTTTAACGGCGACGAGACACAAGCTATGAAAGATCAACTGGCTCATCGGAAATCGTTTGGCGTACTGGGGCCGTCTACCAACACAATTGTGCAGCCGGATTTTGATGACCTCAGGGTACCCGGTGTAACTAACCACTACAGCCGGATTATTGTCGAAGACGCCACAGCCATATCTGATGAGTCTTTTATGGCGGGCACGCTTGAGATTTCCAAAAACACCCACGATGCCGTACGCGGGGTTATGACCTGCAACCCGGACCATCTGGTGATGGGTATGTCTGCGGTGACTTTTTATGGCGGCGCTGAAGGTGCTCGACAATGGAAAGCAAACGTCGAGGACGTTGCAGGCATACAAATTACAATGGGCTCAGAATCGCTGGTTGCCGCAATCCAGGCTTACGGCGGTATTAAACGTGTGGCGGTGCTGTCTCCTTATTTCCCCGTAGCAAACACCCAGGTAAGCAATTATCTGAGCGACTTTGGTATCGAAACCCTGCGCGACGACTGTTTACGTTGTCCCTCGTGGACGGCCATTGCGCAGGTATCTGAGCGCACTCTTGCAGACAGACTCAAGGCTATCGATGGCGACGACGCTGACGCACTAATTCAGGTGGGGACTAACCTGTCGATGATTCGACTCGCCGCCGCCGCTGAACTCTGGCTGGATAAACCCGTTATCGCCATCAATACAGCGACCTACTGGCACGCGCTACGCCAAAACAACATTACCGATAACGTATATGGTTTTGGGCGCCTGCTCGAGGAACACTAAAGCCGCATTGAGCAATCTCGCAGGCCAGGCGGGATAGCCAGGGATAAAGCTTTCGTCTAAAACTGTACTTAGAAACTCGCCTTTACCGCGGGATCATCAAGCTCAAGCTCTCGCAAAATTTCTTCTGTGTGTTCACCAACACCAGGCAGTGGATAACGCAGGCCAAGTCGTTGTCCTGACATTTCCAACGGCAGCGCCGGCAACCCTGCCGTCTCGCCATTGGGAAATTCTACCGGCACCAACCCCTGGGACTGAGTGAGATGTGGGTCTTCAAACAGATCTTCCGGCTTTGCAATTGGTGCATAGGGCAGTCCACATACATCCAGTTTCTCCATAAGCCGCGCACTGGAAAAACCGCTAAACAAGGTTTGCACCGCAGGTATCAGTTCGGCCCGATTAGCTACTCGCTGCGCATTGGTCGCGTATTCCGGATGGTCGATGTACTGAGTCAGTTCAAACTCTCGACAAAACACTCTCCATTGGCTGTCGCTAACCACTCCCACAAACAACTTCTCGCCATTTTGGGTATCAAATAAGTCATAAATTGACCAGGCGGATACACGTGCAGGCATCGGCGCTGCCGGAGAACCCGTTGCCACGTATTGGGCCATATGCTGACCCACTAAAAACGCGGTACTTTCATACAGTGAGCTAGACAGGTGCTGGCCACGACCCGTTCGATGACGCTCCTCAAGAGCAGCCAGAATGCCAATAACCCCAAACATTCCTCCCATCACATCAATTACGGATGCTCCGGCACGCAAAGGTTGACCAGGTGGGCCCGTCATATACGCAAGCCCACCCATCATCTGTGTCACCTCATCCAGGGCGGTGCGTTGATCGTAGGGACCACTAAGAAATCCCCGGGCTGAGCAGTAGATCAAAGCCGGGTTAATGGCCGATAGCGCATCGTAGCCGTAGCCCAATTTCTCAAGCGCTCCAGGCCGGAAGTTCTCAATGACAACATCGGCTCGGGCTACCAGCCGCTCAACCACCTCTTTGCCCCAGGCGCTCTTCATATCCAGGCTCATGCTGCGCTTGTTGCGGTTGTACATGGCGAAGTAACCCGCACCTGATCCCTTCAGATCGCGGGTTTTATCGCCTTTGGGCGGCTCGATTTTGATGACATCAGCCCCAAGATCAGCCAGCACAAGCCCCGCGGAGGGGCCCATCACCATATGGGAAAACTCCACCACCCGAATGCCACTCAACGGCAGTGTTTCACTGTCACTCATAGGACCTCACATATGACCTGCGTCTTGGATGTTCGCCTTGGATATCTTTTGATATATTAGCATATCATTATATTTAATGGTACTATCTGTACTTAACCTGCTTGCAGTCCTTGTAGCTCAAGCCCAACCAAAGAATCCCGCGGGGTTGCGTGACATGGCGCAAACAGCACAAATACTAGATACAGCGCAAACAACAGCACAAACAACAGACGTACTGATCAGCGAAGTAGGACCGAGGGACGGCCTGCAAAGCGTGGATAGCATTATGTCTACCAGCGCCAAAATCGCCTGGATCAGGGCGTTGGCGGCCGCAGGTGTCAGCGAAGTCGAGGTGGGCTCGTTTGTCTCCGCGAAGCTGATCCCGCAGTTAGCAGATACCGCGGCGGTTGTAGAAGGGTGCAAAACTATTCCCGATATGGATGTTGCGGTACTTGTTCCCAACCTTCGAGGCGCCAAAGCCGCCATTGCCGCTGGCGTTAAAAAGATCTCCCTGCCCTTCTCGGTGAGCGAAACCCACAGCCAGAAGAATTTGAATCGTAGCCACCCACAACTTTTGCAGGAAATTGCCGCGATACGCGCCCACATCGATACGCTGCCCAAACCCCAACGGCCACACTTTGAGGTTAGTTTGTCTACCGCATTTGGCTGTACGATCGAAGGGCCTATCGCCAATGATTTTGTGGTCGCAAAGGCCGAAGCGCTCATGGCCCATGGCGCTGATGAAGTCGGATTATCTGATACCACTGGTTATGCAAACCCGGCTCAGGTCACGCGCCTGGTTACTCAGGTCAAAGCGAGTGTGGGAGATGACAAGCTCAACAGCGTCCATCTGCATAACACTCGTGGACTGGGCTTGGCCAACGCTTTGGCTGCCTTTGAAGCAGGAATAGATACTTTTGACAGTTCGCTGGGAGGACTTGGTGGCTGTCCGTTTGCGCCTGGAGCAAGCGGCAACATAGTGACAGAGGATCTGGTATTCATGTTCGAAGCGATGGGCGTAAAAACTGGCATCGACCTTGAGAACCTGCTTGGCGTGCGCAACATACTGGCTTCAGAGTTACCCCAGGAAACTGTCTACGGCTTCACCGCAGAAGCAGGCTTACCGCTCGGATTTTCAGGAAGCACCTAATCCTTATGCCGTCGACACTTTTCGACAAACTGTGGGCGATCCACGAAGTACGACAGTTAGCCGATAAATCCAGCGTTCTCTATGTCGATCGCATTTTCATGCACGAACGTACCGGCAGCATCGCCCTCACCAGCCTGGCGGACAACGACCGGATCGTCCGCAATCCTGCGCACGTGTTCTGCACAATGGATCACATCATCGATACCTTTCCGGGACGAAACGACAACACCCTCATGCCGGGTGGAACCGAGTTTATTACAACCACAAGACAAGCAACCCAGGCCACAGGTATTCGCCTGTTTGATCTCAATGACAAGGATCAGGGCATCTCTCATCTGGTTTCAGCAGAACAAGGCATCAGCTTGCCCGGCTTCAGTGTGGTTTGCCCAGACAGCCACACCTGTACGCTCGGAGCCCTAGGCGTACTGGCCTGGGGTATTGGTTCCAGCGATTGTGAGCAGGTGTTAGCTACCGAAACCCTGCGTCTAACCAAGCCACCTCAAATGCGCGTGATTTTCGAAGGAGAACTTCCACAAGCAGTCAGCGCAAAAGACTTGATCCTGCATCTGATCAGTCGCTTCGGATCGACCGGCGGTAAGCACAGCGCCCTGGAATTTGCAGGCCCAGTGATTGAAGCCATGCCTATGGATGCACGATTTACCCTGTGCAACATGGCAACAGAGTTTTCCGCGTTCACCGCTCTCATCGCCCCCGACGAAACGACCCTCAACTACGTTCAAGGTCGTCCCTATGCACCTGCTGGAACTGAGTGGGACAACGCCGTCACGCATTGGAAAGACCTGTACACCGATAATGGCGCTGAATTTGACGTTGAGTATGTGATCGATTGCAGCCAGATCAGTCCAATGATCTCCTGGGGCACAAGCCCATCTCAGTCTATTGGTGTGCAAGAACTGATCCCCAACACAGGCTCATCCACTCTGGATAGCGAAGACCTTCAGAAAGCCGCCCACTACATGGCCGTCGAACCAGGCGCATCACTTTTAGGCCTGCCTATTCAGGGCGCCTTCATCGGTTCATGCACCAATGGACGTCTCGCAGATCTCAAGGCCGCAGCAAAAGTTCTGCAAGGTCGCCAGGTAGCAGCGGGTGTAAAAGCCGTCTGTACACCGGGCTCAATGGCGGTGAAGCGGGAGGCCGAAGCCATCGGCATTGATCAGATATTCAAGGCTGCCGGTTTTGAATGGCGCGAGCCAGGTTGTTCGCTGTGCTTCTTCGCTGGCGGGGAAGGTTTTTCCGCTGGCGAACGCACTGTCAGTACAACCAACCGGAACTTCGAAGGCCGTCAAGGCCGTGGCGTTAGAACGCACATCACAAGTCCAGTTATGGTTGCAGCCGCTGCGGTGGCAGGTGAAATCGTCGATGGTCGAGGGTACCTGGCCGAATGAAAGGATTCACTCAACACTCAGGCATCGCGGTGCCATTGATACAAGACAATATCGATACCGATCAAATCATCCCATCGCGGGAAATGAAGCGGGTATCAAAGCATGGCCTGGCGGAGGGTCTCTTTGCCGGACAACGCTATCGCTACGATGGCAACACGCGTACCGGGATAAATCAGGCGTTTCCACTCAACTCTCCCGACTACCGCAGTGCAACCATTCTGCTTTCCGGTAGCAACTTCGGTTGCGGGTCTTCGCGAGAACATGCCGTTTGGGCACTGCGTGAATACGGTTTTGTGGCAGTGATTGCAGAGAGTTTTGGCGAAATTTTTCGCAACAATGCCTTACGCAACGGTCTGCTGCCAATCCAGCTATCTGCTATGGAAATCTCACAACTCAATGCTGCGACAAGCCAGAAGCCGGCTGCAACAAAAATTCTCATCGATCTTCAGACTTGCGAAGTCAGCGCACCCAATCAGCTTGCGCTGCGCTTTACCCTGGAAAATTACTACAGAGAGATGCTGCTAAACGGCTGGGACTTCATAGATCTGGCTGAACGCAACAGCGCCGGGCTCGACCAGTTTATTATCAACGACAGCAAAGCCCGACCCTGGGCGCACTTACAAGACGCCTCAAAACACCAGACCTAGGTTTGCTTCGCATCAACTGATCGAACAGAGCCGAACCACGCAATGCCCAGCGCAACAACAAAGGGCACAACCCGCTCCATAAAGTCCCCCGGTGTATCGGGCAACAGGTAGAAGGTTACCGCGAGCACAAAGCCCGTCACCATAGCAACAAGCGTGACCGAACCAGGCAGAGTTCGACCCCAGGCTCGGACCAACACTATAGGTCCAAAAGACGCACCAAGCGCCACCCAGGCAAATACGGCCCGGCTAAATATGGCCTCTGGCATAAACAGCGTGACCAAAACCGAAAAAACAACCAAAGCCGCTATACACAATCGAGATACGACTAAAGAGGAGAACCGAGTGCGTTTATCAAAGCCCAGATCGTGAGAAACTACCGACGCACTCACCAGTAACTGACTGTCAGCCGTTGACATGATCGCAGACAGAATAGCAGCTGTAATCAAGCCAGCCACCAGTGGATGAAATAGCTCGGTGGTCAGGACAAAAAAAACGTTCTCCGGATTATCCAACTGCATCTGCAAAGCAAGTCCAGCCAAACCAACAATCAGCACACCCAAATCCACAATCAGGTACCAGGCCGCAGCTATATGTCTACCCTGACGGATGCTCTGTCCATCCTTCAGCGCCATAAAACGCACCAGCATATGAGGTTGACCGAAGGAGGACACCGACACGCTGAGGTTGCCAATAACCAGGCCCGCTGCGAGTAAACCCGCATTGGCACCCGTGAAACTCAACTGGTCCGCTGTTGCAACCTGGGCCAGAGTATCAATGAAGGCCGCCGGGCCACCCAACGCAAGCACCGCAGCTATAGGCAACAACAAGGTCGCTCCAGCCATGATGAAGCCCTGGATGGCATCAGTAACACTGACGGCCCAAAATCCTCCAAGCACCGTGTACAAAAAAATTATGCCAGCACCTAATATGACGCTGTGAGATACAGACATCCCAAAGGTTGAAGAGAACATATTCCCAGCGCCCTGGAACTGCGCGGCAACGTAGAGCGTAAAAGACAACAAAATGATGATGGACGCCGCGACAATGATGCGATTGCGGGCGCGACCTGTTGTGCCGGCACTGACAAAGTCAGTCAAGGTCAGATCGCGGCTGGCACTGGTCTGCGCGTAGAATTTTGGCGCAAGCCA
Organism: uncultured Pseudomonadales bacterium; assembly: GCA_964634815.1. Taxonomy (GTDB): domain Bacteria; phylum Pseudomonadota; class Gammaproteobacteria; order Pseudomonadales; family Azotimanducaceae; genus JALZVT01. The sequence continues at coordinate 9,291 of CAZWMD010000063.1, forward strand.
GTACCAGGATAGAAACATCCCCAGAATGCTGCCTAACATCAGCCAGACCGCTGACACGCCCACAACCAGGGTCAAGCCGCTGAAACCCAATAGCTTCCAGGCTGAGGAAGAACTTGCGGAGTAACTGATCGCAGCAACCACTGGCCCGAGTCCGCGACCACCGAGGAAGAAGTCTTCAGTGGTTTGAACGCGGCGTTGCGCCCAAAATCCCACAGCCAGTAAAAGCAGTTTGTAACCCACCAGCACCAGCAGTATGTAGGTTTGATCAGTCACAAAAACCTACCGTTTGATTCCACGAATAATCGTATTCGGTAGATAGGCATTGTCCCAACTCTTTCCCTGAGCAAAGCTGAATCCGCCGGTTCGCACAATCACCAACTCCTCGGAGGGCACAATGTAGACCACCTGATGGCCATTACCATCGAACAGAAACAGATCGTCTGCAAGGTAAGGTTCACTGTGAGTGATACCAAAGCCCTTAGGTTCGCCCACTTCGCTCCAGGAACGGGCGGGAAGATAAGGTTTTCCAAGCCAAATATGTAACCCCATTGCGGGGTTAGCAGGCGATGGCGCGAGGTAGTCCGTCATCCAGTTTGTAGGGAACAATTCTTTGCCGTCCACTACTCCGGCATTCATCAGCAAAATCCCAAGCCGCAACCAGCTTTCGCTGGGTAACAACAGACAGCAACCGGAATGGGCCAATCCTCCTGGCCGATTCAGCATCACTTGCCCACCCTGCGCACCAATGGGCTGCAGCAAGCTTGCAGACAGATATTCTCCATAAGGCTGTTTGGTCGCCCGCTCAAGCACAAGTCCAAGCAGGTCAGAAACGGCCTGACTATAGTCGTACTTGGTACCGGGTGGGTCGATAAGCTTGTAGCCATGCAACAAGGTCGATTCGTTGTGCCCCGCGATATACGCGCGCATGAAACTGCCAAAAGGGTTTTTGCTCAGCGTATAAAAAGGCTCAAAACCGGCTGCCATATGCAATAGATGACGAATGGTGATCTGCGCTTTATCTGTGCCCTGCCATTCAGTCAGATAGGTCGCCGCAGGTTCATCCAAACCCTGGATGTGACCTTCTTCTATGGCACGAGCAATCACCAGGCTCACCACCATTTTTGCCATGCTCTTACCGACGATAAGCCGGTCTTCATCAAAGCCCTGATAGTGCGCCCGCCAGACGAGCTGGCCGCGATGCCAGATAAGCAACGCGGTGGAGTTACGCTCACTGGAGTAAATATCAGCCGCTACCAGGGCGTCTTGAGAAATTGTCCAGGCAGGTTCATCTGCTAAATCAAAACGCGGGGCATCGCCACCCCGTACCGCAAATTCGGACCCGGCCCAGCCTTCAGATGGCAGAATGCCTTTGTTGGTACTTAGCAGGTAATACCGTTTCCAAAACAATGGGTCCTGCATATAGCTTGCCACCGACCCAGCGAGCGCCAACACCAGCACAACAATCAGCCCGGTAGACCATCTCCATCTCTGGGCCTTCACAGTCTCACTCATCAGCAGACAAATATTCGATATAGTCGATGACTTGCTCGAGTCGCTGCGGATCGGACAGATCCGTTTGTTGGTTCATCAGGTTCCCGGGAACAAGCGCCTGGCCATCCGTGAGATAGGCCGCGAGGTTCTCGCGTGACCAGAAAAGTCCGTTTGCACCCGCTGCAACCATCGCCTCGGAGTTGCGCCCATAGCCAGGAACGGTAGCGGCCTGCTTGTTGAATACACCTACCAAATTTGGGCCTAGCAGATGTGAATCACTGGGAGTCACCTTGTGGCACTGAGCACACCAGGACGCCGTCTCTTGTGCGGCAGCAAGTTCAGCTTCGCTGGCAAAAATAGCAGATTTGGTCCGCACAGGACTAAGCGGTGTACTGGGCTCAACGCTGACAATCTCAGCAGCTGCTTTCATATGCCAAGGCGGGAGTACCTTGAATGCAAAGTACGGTAAATACATAAAAAATAGAGACAAGAGAAGAAACACCGGCCAATAAACCCACCGCCTGTGGTTCGCCCAGTTATAGAGTCCAAGCCCAATGAAGTAATAGGCAGGCACAAGTATGTAGGTACCAAAGGCTGCAATGGGATGCAGCGACGGTGGTTTTGGAAGATTCACCAGCAGGTGCACCAGCATAAGCACACCAACCGCAATGCCAGGGCTCATGTACCGACGCAGCTGTAGAAATAAGAAAACAAACAGGACGCCAGCAAACAAGGCAGCGGTAATATTAGACAACGATGAGTGCAAATAGCCCGCCGTACCCCAGGAATAATCCACAAAGTGCGGCAAGTTAAACAACCCAAATACCGCAGTTTCTTCCCCCGCCGCCCAGGCTTGACCGAGACCATATAGGCTAGAAAAGAACATGCTGATGTAGAACAGGCTTATTGCCGTGCTACCAGCGCTGGCAAAGGCATCGCGCAACTTTGTGCGGATCGAACTTCCCGGGCGCAACAGCCATAGAAGAAAAAGAATGATCAAAAATACAAAAAGCGTAGCACCAAGGGCCAAATGTTCGTGGTGAATCGCTTCACGTTCGGCGCTACCCCGGATCAATCGCGGCGAAACTCCCGACCACCACTGATGCCAGGCGAACAGCGCATAAAACAGAACGCCGAAGAACAGACTGGTTTGTTCCAAAAAAGAGCGCATCGATGATTTTTCGGGCATGGTCATTCTCTATCTGTTGGCATCATCTGGGTACACCTGCACAGCCCTAACGCTGCTTGAGGCTTGTAATATTGGCCAACGGCTGGGCCAACCGAAAACTCGCCATGGCTTCAATGGCCGCTGATGTGACGCCCCGAGCAAGGTAAGTTTGCATAAAGTGTGTTGTGGTAGAAATTACACTCGCAAGTGCTGCATGCTGGGCAGGCAGTTCCCGCTCCGGTCGACCGATGAGGTTACCCATGTAATGGTCCATCCCCTCAACAACCAGCAAGTGGTTGTGACCAGGCTTGGCAGTATCGTAAGCGACGAAGTGATCACGATAATCGGTCCATATAAATTCAAAGGTATCCTTTGTGCCCGTGATCACCAACTGCGGCGTTTCGAACCGTTGCCAGGCGGCTTCGGTCAGCACACCGGGCAGAACCCCGGGCGAAGACAGGCCAACAACAGCTATCACTCTGGGATCGCGCAGCTCATCAGGAAGCGGGTGAATCGAATCACCAGAACGCTCATAGAGCGCTCCACCCAGAATCTGCGCACTGTAGGCGCCAAAGGAATGTCCCGCCGCAATAACCTGTTTGCTGTCAAGCCTCCCCTGGTAAGACGGCAACTGCGCTGCGATCAGTTCGGCCTGATCTATCACCGCGGTCATATCCAGCACCCGCGAAGCTGCTACCCAGTCTCGTCCAACCCGATCCGTTAGCGCGTCTAACTCGGCACGGCTTCCAACATCCAAATGGCGAGGCGCTGCCACCACAAAACCTGCCTGCACCCAGCCTTTAATCAAGGCATCGTAAGCCAGGTTAGACAGACCGTTGCCGTGGGAAAAAACAATGAGTGGGCGCTCGCCCGAAGCCCCTTTGGGATAACCAACTCGCAAGTCGATAGACTCTGTATGCTCAGCTTCTATACGCAAGTTAACAAAACCCGAGTCTATTTTGGAATCTGGCGCTACAGCGCTCGTTTCTGCCATTGGTTTGGATTCATTCTGAGACAATGCCTCGATTACCCGATTCGGCAAAATAGCGTCATCAAAATCGAAACGACTCTCGCCGACCCGCACGATCACGAGGTCGAGTGAAGGCACAACGTAAACGCGTTGACCGCCAAAGCCGTCAAAAAACAAAACATCTTCCGCAAGGTAAGGTTCCGAGTGCAGCGCTCCAAAGTCACTACCCGCAGAATAACGACGCAGATTATGATGTGGCGAGCCTAGCCACATCAGGTAGCCGTAGTTTGGATTTGTATCTGAAGGTTGCCTCATGGCCTGCATCCACGATTTGGAAATCACCTGCTGCGTACCAATGCGACCGGTGTTTAGCACCACCAATCCAAGGCGCAACAAGTCTCGTGGGGTTGAGATCAGGCAACAAAACCCGTGTGGGGTACCAGCGTCCCGGTCAAACCACAGCGCAGCCGGGTATTCCGCCAACAGTGACCAGAGTTTACGGGCGAAATAGTTCTCGTAATCTTCTCCCGTTGCCGCTTCCAGCACTTCAAGCAGTAATTGCGCATTAGTGTTTTTATAATCGAATTGTTGCCCGGGTGAATGCGTTTGTTGTGCTTCGCGAGCCACCTCGGCTATGTCTGACCCATGCAGAAGGCGCATTGAATGATTAAACATTTTGAATCGTGAGTCTGGCGCCTCTAACCCCGAGCTCATACTGAGCAAGTGCTTTATTCTGACCTGGCCAAGTGGCTGATCAACCCAGTCATCCAGATAGTTTTCCACCGGATCATCCACCGACTCAATCGAACCCTCGTCGATTGCAATACCGATCAACATTCCAAGTACAGACTTGTGTACGGAGTTGGTTTGGACAGGATCCGCTGGGCCATACCCTTGGGCATAGTGCTCAAGCGCCAACTCGCCTTGATGCCAAACCAGCAGAGCGCTGGTATTTGTCGTGCGAGCATAATCCAGAGCTTTGTTGAACGAAGCTTGCGGAGCCGTTATTGAAGAGCCTGGGGTGGTCAGTACAGGAGCAGGCGCATTAGCGGCTTGCACATCAAGCGTGGGCGCAAACCAGCCCACAGAACGAACCTGGTCCTGGGTAAAAAAAGTGAGCGACCGACGCAGATATGTCGCGTTGAGCAACAGGACAACAATTGCAAGGATCAGGACCACACCCAAACCAATAAACAATCTGGGATAACGTCGCAGCATCCTGTTTCAGCCCTCTTATTTCTTCACATTCTCAACAGCTAGCAGCAGCTATCAACAAAAACCGGCCCTAGGGCCGGTTGATGAGAGTTAGCGTGCCAGTGTGTCAACTAGAAGCTGTAGTTGAGAGCCACGCCAAAGCGCCGTTGATTACCAAAGGTTGGCACATAGTCTACAAAGAACGGGCTGGGAATGTAGAAGGCGTTTGATACATAGTTTTCGTCAGTGGCATTCTTAAGCCAGAATTCGACCGACCAGTCTTCGCCATTAACACCACCACGAAGGTTTAAAAGCGTTCGCTCTGGAATGGTTGCAGTATTAATCTCAGATACATACTGATCAGACTGACCAACTAGATCGGCGCGGAAGAAGTAGCCAATGCCGTTCCCAAAGCTGCCATCATACTGCGCACCTACATTCCATTGAAAGTCGGAGCTACGCGGCAAATCATTGCCGCCAACGTCGCCATCTGAAGCACACACAATGTCGTCACACAAGCCAGCTCGAACCACACGCTGGGAGATGGTGCCACTGTCGAAGGTTGCATCGATGGTCGCAAGCCCCGCATTGAACTTGAATCCACCAAACCGATAGTTCAATTCAACTTCCAGACCCTTTGATTCAGCAGAACCAAGATTCGATGTAATCAAGGCTGTAAAAGGTGTTGCACCATCTGCACTTGTGCCAACCTGCAGCTGGTCCCAGTCGATCAGGAAAAAGGTGGCATTGAACTGCAATTTTCCATCAAGAAACCTGCTACGCAAGCCAATCTCATAGGTGTCATTTTCGTCTGGATCAAAAAACCGTTCTTCTTCAGACAGAGGCACAAGAGCAAAGGTTTCATCTCGCACTACTGCCGCGTTAATACCACCCGACTTTACTCCCTGTGCAAAGGAGGCAAATATCAAATGGTCGTCATTGGGTCGCCAATCAAGCGTTACGCGAGGTGTGAAGTAATCATCTTCAAAACGAAATTCTCCGGTGGGGTCGGATCCGGTTTTCTCTTCATCCGTATAGCGCCCTTCAAGGGACAATACGAACTGCTCAGAGCGCAACGGAATTGAAACCCGGGCAAAGATTGCATCCGTTTCATTTGTGGTGAAATTATTGTTACGCGTCGCTACAGGTATATCAGAGGGGTTTATCTCTGCCACACTTTCAGTGAATATCGGCGCCGCAAACCCGGCATTGCCTTCGTCCAGATCATCGGTCTCAAACCCAAAGTAGCCCAGGGTCGCATAGAAGCCATTGTCTGCAACAAACTCAACGCGCACTTCATGAGACTCGTGCTCAAAGTTACCGAAAGGAAGGACGGTGAAAAAATTGGCTGGGTCTGTGCCACCAAAAGGAACGGTCCCGGCGAGCGCATCTCTGTCAGCGTTTCCAGCTGAGAATATATCCGTCTGGATGTTAGAGAACTGGTAGGAAACACTGAACTTTTCGTTGATGTCGTAGGCTACAAACCCACGGAAAATCTCGGTTTCTGTTTCGGTGTATGAACGTGGGTCTACGGCAAAATCGACTTCTTCAGTACTACCTACGGCGCGCGGAGAATCCGGCAGCTCACCGCAGAATACCCGCGAAAAAATACCAAAAGCGAGCGTGCCGCAATTCAGATCGCCAGAGAATGCAGACAAGCGAGTCTGGGCGCGGCTTTCGACCTCCGACTCATAACGGTTGTAGCCAGCCTCTATCCGCAACGCATCGATAGGCTGAGCGACCAAAGAGATACCATAGGCGTCATTGTCCCAACCACTGAAATCCTCGTCCGTGCCATTGCCTTGGAAGCCATCTGCTGCTGGATGATCATTATCAATATCGCCATCAAACTCTGAAATCGTGCCATTGAGCTTGATCGCCAGACGCTCAGGAATAATGGGAACACTCACTTCGCCGCTGAAGTCCTGGCGGCCATCTGTACCAAATTCGACACCCACATCAGCGTAAAACTCTTCCAGGTCGGCTTTACGGGTTACGTAGTTAATCGCCCCCAGGAACGCATTGGCTCCATAGAGTGCACTCTGCGGCCCCTTCACCACCTCAATACGCTCCAGGTTTACAGTGCCAACATCAACGGCATACTGACGCGGAATATAGACACCATCGATAAACGTCGACACGTTCTGTTCCAGCGCAGTAATATCGAACTGGCTTGCACCCCGAATAACCGGCGTACCAAAGGCTCCGTTACTGAAGTCCTCAAAAGTAAGGCCGGGTGTTAAAAGAGCAATGTCTTCAAGCTCTTCAATACTGCGGTCATTGATGTCTTGTGAAGTAAACGCGCTAATCGCCAGCGGAATGTCTTGCAGACTTTCTTCGATTTTGCGCGCAGTCACCAAGACCTCTTCGATGGCGCCATCGGCACCCTCGGAATTGTCCTGTGCATAGACTGGGCTTACCAGCGCAACATTGGCGGCGAGAGCGATCGCGTATTGGAAGCTTCTCGATCTGTTGTGATCCTTCATTGTGTTACCTCTGGGTTCCCCTCGCTGAGTTATGACTCATCCAGACACGTTGCAGACAGTCAATTTCCAGCCCAATAATTTTTTTCAGCCAGTCAAAATTCAGTTGATACAACCAATCTCTAATGACATTACTATATATCATTATGACATTCAAACATTTCCGGGAGCAGCCAAAAAAAAGCCCCGGAGCCAATAACTCCAGGGCTTTTGATAGACGCACAGCCCAGGCTAGCGGGGGCACGTCAACGCGGGCTAAATCTTTGGAGGCTCCATATTGTCCTCGTAGCTCTTCCAATCCCGGGTCACAAATTGCTCGTCAATGAGCGTTCGTTTAAGGAGACGTCCGCCTTTAAACCACTGCCAAACCCGCGATCGGTACTGGCGACAATCACTGTTTTGAATCATTTCGTACAGATAGAGATCGGGCTCGTTCTGGCGTGTCCAGTTCAACATGGTTGTACGACCAAAGGTGTCGAGATCAACCTCCGCCGCCCAGCCATCAATATGGGTGTAAAAAACCAGTCGATTACCGTCTACCGAACTCGGAAAATCGCGCACTTCCGACGTACCATCCGCCCAGAAGTAATAGTTGGTTTGGTGATAGGTATCTACGTCGGGGAACCGGCACAACAATCGCGCCTTGTGTTCATCAATTTTATTCCCATCGATATCGAAGTATCGATACCAGCCTTCCCACACGCCCTCATTGCTGGAAATGATTGGCATTCGCTCTTTGAGAGATTTGGCTGTCGCAGCGGACTGATTGGACATTGAATCGGACATGGGCTCGACCTCAATATATGTAATATAACTATATCATTACTACATATGTGCGCAAGTGCACGCCCCAGATCAATCCAGCCCCAACACCATTTTGTAGGTAAAGAGCTTGGGGTTGTACAAGCCATAGAGCACATCAACCAACGAGCCCGTTTCATCAAAGGACTGCCTGGTTAACGACAACAGCGCAGTATGCATGGGCACATCGAGGTGCCCGGCGATACCCGCATCCGCGTTCTCCGCGGCAAGAGTTTGTTCCACCTTGGCGATGCGCGTGCCACTTTCTTTTAAAAGAGCCATGCGAGTCTTGCTTTCAACGCGCTTTTTAGTAAATCGTTTTTCGTCGGCCTTGGTCCAGCTGACATAAAACGCGTAAGGCGCCCCATCTTCGTTACTGCGAACACGGATAATCTTAAGTGCAGTTTCGTTATCTCCGAGGCCCATGTCGCGACGCACGTCTTCTGGCGGCTGCAAGGGTTCAATAGAAATCACTTTCACCTTGCTGTGTTTGCTCATCTCCTCAAGATTTTCGAGCATACCCACCAGCGGTGCTTTCACGGGTTCAGGTTCGTACTGATAGGTAACGTGTGATCCCTTTCCCCGACGACGCGCTATTAGATTATCTGCAGCGAGATCATCCATGGCGCGTTTAACAGTTATTCGCGAGATACCAAAGGCTTCGGATAACTGTTGCTCGGTGGGCATTTGCACACCATATTGCACTTGACCATTGGTAATACTGCTCTTTAACAGAACATAGAGTTGGTGGTAGAGGGGTTCCTTGGACTGCGAGGTTTCACCCAGTGCCCATTGGGATTTGAGCGACTCGAGGATGGAGGGCATTGTTCTCAACTTTGTTTGTTTTTTTTCAACCGGGCGCAGTGTATGGAGCCCGGGAGGCGAAGACAAGGTAACGAACAAACAGACGACATGAGAGGGATTAGGGGATTTCTTTCTTACGATATATTGATATGATTATATGTCTTCTTGGGCGTTAACTCAAAGACAATGCAAACCTCCGACAAGACCGCTCGCGAAATCTATCTCGACCTCAAAGCCAACCCAACACGGAACCGCTTTGGCTTTGGCCGCAAGGCAGCGCTGGTGAACATCGACCCGCAAAAGGCCTACACCCGGCCCGATCTGTTTGCTACTGCTTACGAAACTGACCCCCGCCAACTTGAATACATTAACGATCTGGCAAAACGCTTTCGCGAGCTGCGCTGGCCCGTGATCTGGACCCACGTTGCATACATGGAGTCAGCAGAAGATGCAGGCGTGTGGGGTACACGCACTGATACCCCGGATAGCCTGCAAAACATAAAATTTAATTCTGAGCGTAGCGAGTTTGACGAACGCTTAACTATCGACAACATAAACGACACCGTTTACCTGAAGAAAATGCCGTCTGCGTTTTTCGAGACTCAGCTCCAGTCGCTCCTGGTGTGGCACCAGGTTGACACTCTTGTAATTACAGGCGGCTCAACCTCGGGTTGCATTAGAGCTACCGGGGTCGACTCCCTGTCCCGAGGGTACCGCACAATAATTCCGGAAGAGTGTGTCGCCGATAAACATGAAAGCTATCACTACGCGAACCTAACGGATCTTTCCTTGAAGTACTGCGACGTACTGGACGTGGCTGAGGTCTTCGACTGGCTTGCTAAGCAAGAGCCTTAGCCCTATGCAGGAAGATCCAGGCTATTACGACTATTGGCCCTACGAAAACCGCCCAAAAATCCAATGGCCCAATGGGGCGCGTATCGCGTTTTGGGTAGCACCAAACATTGAGTTCTACGAACTCAACCCACCCGCTAACCCCCATCGGGCACCCTGGCCAACTCAGGTCCCGGCCGTTGCCGGATACAGCATCAGAGACTATGGCAATCGAGTTGGGCACGCTCGACAAATGGCCCTGCTCGACAAGTACAACATCCGCGGGTCTATCTCCCTGTCTACAGCCCTGTGCGACCATCATCCCGAGATCATTGCCGCCTGCAAAGAACGGGACTGGGAGTTCTTCAGTCACGGCATATATAACACCCGCTACACCTACGGTATGAGCGAGGACCAGGAGCGCGCGATGATTCGCGACTCCATGGAAACCATATATACCCATACTGGCCAAAAATGTGCGGGTTATCTCGCACCCGCTCTGTCCCACTCAGAGCACACGCTTGATCTGTTTGCCGAAGTGGGCACGGATCTTTTTGGGACCGAGGGCGGTTTCTATACCTGTGATCTGTTCCACGATGACCAACCCACTCCCATCAAACTGCGCAGTCAGAAGAAATTTGTATCGATCCCCTACTCCCTTGAAATGAACGACACCATCGCCTACGTCGTCAACAAGATAGAACCTCGGCGCTACGGTGAACAACTCAAGCGCAATTTCGATCGGCTGTACGCTGAGGGCAGCAACAGCGGCACCATTATGTGTATACCAACGCACAACTATCAGGTGAGCTGCCCCCACCGACTACAGGCATTTGAAGATGCCCTCGCCTACATCACTGGACACTCAGATGTCTGGGTAACCACCGGACGGGAGATCGCAGAGCACTTTCTTACGCATTACTACGATCAGTGCCAAAGCGATATCGCAAGTCGCACATGAGGCGGCCTCACCAGAACGGGGATTTGAATAATGAGTGAAACCACAGTCACCGACAGTTACCTCAAGTACCCGCATCGCCGCTACGGCATGGACCATGATCGCTACGAATGGTCTATGTTGGCCGACCGTCCCAAAATAAGCTGGCCAGACAACAGGCTGCTCGCACTATGGGTTAATGTGCCTCTGCAGTATTTTCCACTCAATCAGCGGGGTGAACCCTTCAAGGTTCCTGGTGGCATGACGATGCCTTATCCCGATCTACGGCATTACTCGCTTAGAGATTATGGTAACCGGGTTGGCGTGTATCGGTTCTTCTCTGCCTTTGATGCCTACGGCATCACCCCAACCTATGCTGTGAATACACGTCTGGCCGAACGCACCCCCTATTTGATGAGTGCGCTAAAGGAACGCAACGAAGAAATCCTTTGCCACGGTTTGCACATGGATGCGCTGCACTATGGCGAGCAGGATAAGAGTCAGGAAGCCGAGCAGATCAAACAAGCGCTGACTGGGTTGCGTGAAATTACTGGCCAGGAGATCAGCGGCTGGTTGAGCCCCGCAAAAAATCAGTCAATGAATACCCCCGATCTACTTGCTGAACAGGGTATCCACTACATGTGCGACTGGGTTAACGATGACATGCCGTACTTTTTCAAAACCGCAACAGATCCGCTGATCTCGATGCCTCTGTCTACTGAACTTGAGGATCGTTTTGTCATTCAGAACAATCTGCATTCTGAAGAATCCTGGGCTGAGCAAATCTGCGATGCCTGCGACTATCTGATCAATGAAGCCCGAGAGAGCGGCGGAAGAGTGCTCGCATTGAACATTCATCCCTGGCTATTGGGGCAACCGCATCGCATCGGCTATCTGGAACAGGTGTTGGCCTATCTCAGCGCAAAGACCGAGGTGTGGTCTGCATCAGCCGGGCGCATCGCGGCCCATTGGGAGCACCAGCAAGCGAGCTAATCTACTCGCTACCGGCGTGAAAACCGGCATCCAGAGCACCGCTATTGTAGATAATAATCTCCTCAAACACGCCGGCATCGTTCAAGTTGAACAGATTGCAGTTTCGCATCATGGCTCGCTCACCATTTGCCTGGATCAGCTCAACCCAGAAATAGGTGCATATCGATTGCTCAACTGGGTCACTAATGTGCTGGTACTGATGGAAGTTCACCGTAGAGAAGGTGCTTAGAAAATCCTCAAAATGCACCCCAAGTGCCTCTTTGCCGCGATATTCGAAGGTGGCCGCGGGAAACCACATCACGCAATCCTCGGCAAAGGTATCCATCACCGCCTGCCAGTTTTTGTTGTTGCAGCTCTCGAAATAGGTTTCCGAGATAGTAATGAGTTCAGAGCGATTAAGTGGCATTGGCTTGTCTCAGCTAAAGTGGGCAGTCAAAAAGGGATCAGGACACCAGATCAAGGAGTACTCGGGCGTTATCGGTTGCGGCCAACCCCCGAGCAGCATCAATCAACCCGTTAGCATTGTTTAGCGCGGTCTTGGTTGTATCGGAGCTGTCTTCGTCCCACCCCAATTCAAGACAATGTCGAACCTTATCCTCACATTGATTCTCAGATAGCGGATTGTCCGGCGAACCGATTGGCGCATCACAGTGCGACTCCAGGGTCCGCCCATCAGTCAGCCGGATCTGCATCTGCTGGGGGCCCAAAGCATTTTTGTCGGGATTGCCGTCATCAACAATCTGCATGCGGTCACCAATCGAGCGCAACACAGGATCCGCAAACACTGACGCCTGGTATTGACGTGGATCAATGCCACCGTCGCGCAACATCAGCGGGACAACAAATCGCAAACACAATCGTGCATAAGAGGGAGTCATATCGGGTTCTGGTGGGCGCCCGACAAGAAACACACTAAGGGCGGGCATCTGTATCTCGATGGCTTCAATCTGTTCAATGTCAAAGCTGTGCTGGTCGCGCAGCTCTCGCACCATTGTCAGCGCTGCCTGGGTCGCCCGACCCGCCGGGTAGGGTTTGTGTGCCATCTCGGTGATTTTGAAAGGTGTTCCAAGCCTTGTTAACAACGCCTCAATCCCACCGCTGCGCTCGAACAATCGAAAGTAACCAAATCGACCATCTATGAAATCAACGGGCCCGGTCATACCCGCTTCCACCATATCAACAGCAAGGTGAGCCATACGTGCAGCGTTGCCAATCTGCATGGGTAACGCCATGGAGCCTTCCCAATGAGCCTGCATGGTGCCAGCAGTTTGTGCATGGGCGAGTCCCAGGGCATGAATAATTTGGGTCTTGTCAAAACCTCTTAGCTTGGCAAGCGCGGCAGCCGCACCCATTCCACCGGCTGTGGCCGGACGAAAGAACTGTGGCCCCTGGGAGGTTTCGCCGCCAAAAAACACCGCAACCTCAACAGCCAGTACCGTTGCCAGTATCAGGTCCTGGCCGCTAATGGCCTGGGAATCAAGTTCAGCAACCATGGCTGCAATGGGCACACACATCGCAATCACCACGGAAGGCTCATGCAACGCATCCCATTCCAGAGCATGAATCTGCATGCCATTAACAAAGGCGGCGGATGGCCGCGGCAGCGCTACGCCGGGGCGGCCAATTACTCGGGTGCTCCCTTCGCCCCAAGCCTGTGCTGCAGCAAGCGCTTTGTCGGTCGCATTATAGGTTTTCCCCGCCACACCCACAGCAATGGTATCCATGATAAATGTCTGGGCGCTGCTAACAGACTGCGCCGACAAATCGTCATAACGCAGGTCGCTTACGAAGTTAGCTAACGCATCAACTAACTCAAAACGCTGAATACGACTGGAAAGCTCTTCAGTCGTCGCTGTCGGTTTGCGCGAGTTTTTGCGCCATTTCATCAACACTTAAATTGTGACCTGCTGTTTGGGTTTGGGCCATCGCTGTGACTTCCTGTTGCAAAGAACGCAACACACGCGCGCTATAGGCGGTTTGTTCGGTCTGACGCGCCTCACCGGCAGCCGCATCAGGCACATAGTTTTCGATCTCGGTTTGCGTGAGCAAACCTTTACTGGCGAGCACCCGTTCCAGAGTATCAATGCGCTCCCGCGCAACCGCTAACTCCGCCATCAACGCCATCGTGATAGAGAAACTATGTTCCGCCATCGGATCGTCAAAATACTCCGGCCGCTTGCCCTGCGCCTTGGCGTTTGCCAGCTGGGCAATTTGAGTGGGTGAGAGTGGATCAGATGCCTTGGTCACGCCTGTGCCCTCCAGGCTCCATAGGTATGCCAGGCCGCTGCTCTGCCATGATCCTGGTTAGCGCGCTCTCCGGCATCTTCAGGCGTGTCATCCACGACTCCCTTTAATCCTGCCCTAAAAATGTCTTCAGGATTGAATCCAGAAGCCACCAATGTCGCTTCAAGGTCAAGGCCATGCATGGCCGTCCAGAAGGGTTCGCTATTGTTGTACGCATCCCAGTCACGCATGAACTGCTCAAACACCGGCATCTGCTCATCGTATTGCGGCTGTTCCAGATGGAGCGCCAAACCGCCGGGTTTCAAGACCCTAAAACACTCCCGCAATAGCCTGGGCAGTGCTTTTGCTGACAGTTCGTGCAGGAAGATACTGCTTTGCACCCAATCAAAACTGGCAGAGTCAAACGCTGACAAATCTTCGCCAGAGCACTGCACAAACTCGATATTCGTAATGCCCAATGACTTTGCCCGGGCATGGGCATAGCGCAGCATTGGCGCTGACACGTCGATAGCCACAACCTGTGCATCCGGAAATGCCTGGGCAATGGGCACAATACTGTGACCTGCGGCAACCCCAACGTCGAGAATACGGCGTGGACTGAATTCTGGTCGCTCTGTATTGATGGTGTTCTGCACCCAATTGGCGATGGATTTGCCAGCGCCATCACACAGCGGTCCGATCGTGCCACCGGTGGTGACAAAAAAGCCGGTGTCGTAGTTGGCAGCAGGAGCAAC
>CAZWMD010000064.1:0-23473 GCA_964634815.1 uncultured Pseudomonadales bacterium
ATTATGAGTCAGCCGCCGCCTAAAGCACTCAAAGAACCCAAACTCCTAGACACAGTCCGCGCCCGCATGCGCCGCTTGGGGCTCGCCACCCGCACCGAAAAAGCCTACGTCGGCTGGATACGTCGCTTCATACTAGCGAATAATAAGCGCCATCCCAAGACGCTGTCGAAGCAACACGTCGAACGCTTCCTCACCCATTTGGCCGTGGAGGGCAAGGTTAGTCCGTCCACGCAAAATCAAGCACTCAGCGCAATCTTGTTCCTTTATGGGGAAGTTCTGGGGGAAGAGCTTGCGTGGATGGACGGCGTGGAACGGGCGAAGATGCGGGAGTACTTGCCAATTGTACTGTCTCCGCGTGAGGTTCAGCTTGTGTTGTCGCACCTCGATGGCAGCTGTTTGTTGGTGGCCAGTCTGTTGTATGGGTCCGGTATCCGGCTGATCGAGGCGTTACGGCTGCGGGTGAAAGATCTAGACTTTGACCGGGCAGAGATTCAGGTGCGCTCGGGCAAGGGGGGTAAGAGTCGCCGGACCATCTTTCCCCAGCGGCTGCACTCGGGACTGCGTCGGCATCTTGCGCTGGTGCGCGATGTTCATCAGCGGGATTTGGCGGCGGGTTTTGGGCGGGTGTATTTGCCCGCGGCGCTGTCGCGCAAATACCCCAATGCGGCGTCCCAGTGGGCATGGCAATATGTGTTTCCCGCGCGCAAACGCTCAGTCGATCCCGCTGACGGCATGACCCGGCGGCATCATGTCGGGGAATCCAGCATTCAGCGCTTGGTGCGCAACGCCGTGCGTGAATCCGGCATACAGAGGCGGGCAACCTGTCATACGTTCCGGCATTCCTTTGCAACACATCTGTTGGAAAGCGGTTATGACATTCGAGCCATGCAGGAACTGTTGGGGCATCAGGACGTTAGCACCACGCAAATCTATACTCATGTGTTGGGGCAAGGGGTGAATGCGGTGAAAAGCCCGTTTGATAAATTGGCGGAACGGGAGCCCTCTGTCCATTAGCGTTACCCCCGTCTAACCGCGTAAAATCACCCCAGTAAAGCGATTCTAGTTTTTTGATATTTTTGAGGCTTTTGGAAAGTAATGGCGTACAAAGCAACAGGTCGACTGCGCAAGATCTTCGACACGGAACAGAAATCGGCACAATTCTCCGCGCGCGAGTTCGTGATTGAAATAGAGGACGGCAAGTTTCCGCAAATGGTGAAGTTTCAGCTCGTGCAAGATAAGTGCGGGCTGATCGACAGCTTCTCTGAAGGCGATGAGATTTGCGTTGATTTTGATTTGCGCGGGCGGGAGTGGAACGAGAAATATTTCACCAACCTCAATGCCTGGCGCATCGAGCAGGCGCAAGGGCAAGAGTCGGGTGGGGCACCCGCACCAGAACCTCTTGCCACTGCGCTAGAGGATGATTTCGATGACGAGATTCCGTTCTAAATTAGTCCGGAATCAATACTTCAAGAGTATTGGCGCCGTCGAGCATTCCCAGGCGCCCAATGTCACCGGCATAAGTAAAGAGTAAGGGCAGCGATGGATAGGTCGGTGGGGGCTTTGGGCGCCTGAGTTGGTTCGGGCGGTTGCTTTGATGGCGCGGCGACTGAGGTTGAAGTCACTAACAAGTTGCGAATCCGACCAATACTCGCTCAAGCAAAATCTTTCGCAGAGCTTGTATCCGATCTAACTTATTGAATTGTAAAGACTAAAAATTTGGCACATGAATTGCTTTCCCTAGTGAGGCGCGGCTTTTAACAAGCACTGGCCGCACGCTCAACAACGATAATTAGGGACTTTCTAATGCTTCACGTAACGCGCATTGCCGCCATATCCTTGTTCGCCATCGTCTTGTCTGGCTGTGTGGTCTCCATCGGTGGCGATGAACACCGAGAAGACAAACACTGGCACCAGGATCAAGAGCGCAATGAACGCTACATCGCTCAGGCGCAGTTGGGTACCAGCGTGAATCTGATCGTAGCTGAACTGGGTGAGGCCCACTTTAAAGACAGCTTCCAACGCAACGGTGACCTCTTTGATGTGCTCTACTATCGTACCCATCATCGCCACAGCGATGGCAAAACCACACGTGATGAGACAACACCCCTGGTCTTTGTTGACGGTGTGTTGGTTGGGTATGGTGACTCTGCGGTGGTGAACGCGACCCGCTAGGTGTTCCGTTTTTTGCTACTACCCCGCCAAGGGGTACTGACAAGTTAAGTGGTGAGTACAGGAAGAATAATCTGTTTTTCCTCGATTGCTCTGAGTAGAGGATAAAGCGCCGGCCGGCGTAGGCGACTACCACGGCAGCAGCGCTCAACAGCAGGTAGTTTGTGTCGGCTATCCAGAATACCGGCAGATCCAGTAATAGATCTCGCCGGGTGCCGTCGCCAATGGCTGGCATAAGAGCGAGGACGAGCATGCCGAATATGTCTCTGTCCTTATTGCAGGCAAGCAGTGCGCCGGATACGGCGAAGATGAATACGTCGAAGTAGTCTAGGGTTTATGGGAGGGTCATGGGGTGTCTTTGGTGGCGTGTTTGTGCATTCATTAATAAACAAATGAGCGCCCTTTGTTTCTGAAGAGAGCCAGAGGGTGGATACCAGTGCGATGGCTTCCGGGAGAAGTTCGTTGCTAGTCAGTAAGCGATTCAAAGAGGCAGCCCGGATCGGAGACCACTAACTCTGAGTGATTCGCTTTTTTGGAAAGATACTCTGCGCATGGTCCGAGCTCGGCCGGATAGATGTAAATGACAACAGCTAAGGTAGTTAAGAAGCCTAATAACCATAGCTTAAACCTTGGTCTGGGCGGTGTAATGTTAATTGAGTCGTAGTATTTCTCCCAGAGTTCAGTTTTGTTGTCCGGGACCGCAACCTGAAGGGACGAGATAAGTTTCCGCAGATTTTCTTCGGAAGCTTTGAGCTGTTTTTTCAAATATTCTAATTGTTCGGCGCTTTCGTCGCCTTCGCGTTTCGTAAGATCTAGGCATTGCCAAGCCAAGTTTTCTATCTGTTTCATCGTTGGTTGCAGATGCGCCTTGAAGTGGTTGTTGAATTCGGTGCTGCGAAAATATATTTGGATCTCTTTGCTAAGCTTTTCCCAGCGTCGCTCCCATTCTTGGATTGCTTCTGTACTAACGTAGTCTCGTTCCTTCGGCCCATAGTCATGTTTTAGTTGTTCTAGAAACTCCATGTGTTTTTCAGAGACCTTCATCCTGGCGTCGGCAAGTTCTTGGTGGAGCCCTAACGTTCTGAGGTTTGCTACGTAGAGTGCTAGACACCCTGTTGCCACGCTACCAATGATTAACAAAGCCCCCTGGAATTTACACGTCAACAAAATCCAATCAATATCATTTGACAGCTGAGTCAGATCAGTCACGCCTTACTCTCCTTATGAGCGAATCAGTTTGACTATGAATGCGCGAGAACGAGATGAGAATAAGAAAGCGTAACTTTTACTTCTAGGGCGGTTTATTGTTTCTCGCCGCCTTCGTTAGTCCCTCACGGAAATTTCTGGCACTTAGGCAACAAGCCCCGTTAATTTGACCCCAACTAGTGTTTACGATCTGGAGAAAAAACCACTAAGCGAATCTAGGATAGCGCTGGGGCTATAGCGGGTCGGTGTCTATTGATTGCAACCAAGCTGGAGCTATGGCGGGTTGGTGTCTATTGATTGCAACCAAAATGTCAGTACCAACTACTGCGGTGCAACTTGATTCGAGAAACTTGAGATAAGAGAAAGCTCGCTTACGCTAGAGGTCCGCTGGTCTTACGATTACTCCTATTGCTGCTCCCATTACTAGTAACCCTAGGAAGGCTTCGGCTGTAACTAGGATTCTACTGAAGTCGGAAACTGGCACAATATCTCCGAAACCCAGGCCAGTTGCGCAAACCACGCTGAAATATAGCATTCGGCGAAACAACACCCATTTACTAATTTCGCCTTCAGCATAAAGAAAATTTGATACCGCTTTCCAGTCATTTTCACCAAGTTTTAAGAACGTGGGATCAACACTAAATGATCCGTTTTCTGGGCATTCAATCAGTCGGCCCCAATCGGAGCTAAAAGATAGTGAGCAATTTTCGAGCGTAACTAATTGACGGCCATTACCTTGATTAAGTCTGCTCTCCGCATTGAACTCTATATTTCTTCTTGTGACATGGAGTCCATAAATCTCGAATTTGCAGATGTCCCAGCGTTCTGCTGACGGATAGATATCTGATAGGAATTTACCATCGCTGTTTGCTATTCCTTCTGTATATTCAAGTTGGCAGATGTCCTGACCATTATGTAATCCTTTACGTAGTACTCTCTCCAGAGCGTTTTCGGCATCTTTTTGGCGTTGCAAGTAGTCATTGTCAAATTCAAACATTGCGTAGTGAAAGTGCTTATCTGCTCGTATCTCTTGACGCCATTCCGTTTTCGAACCCGCTTGTGGCTCTGCTAGAGCGCAGTAGACAAGTGTGAATAGAATTACGATAAAGGCGTATGCGCCGAATATTTTTCTCCCTGATAGGCTATTGATCATTGTTTCGAGTCACAATATCTCTCGATGGCAAATTGCGCGCTACTGTCCAATTCTGCTTAGTCGTAGATTGGGCTTTTAGAATTGTATTTCGAAGGAAAGACTATTGAAACAAGTTTTCTAGTACTTAAGACTTATAGGGGTAGCAGAGGCTGATAACACTATGGCTGTTCATCGTTGACTTACAGCCGAGCATCTTGAATTTACCCTGATTTCACTAAACTGAGATGTTTACTTAAAGAACGGGCTCCCGGGCGTTTATAGCGAGTTGTCGGTCGAGTAATTCGTTGAGAGAGAAGGGTTGGGAAGGCTGGTAAGCCAAAGCTAAGGAGGCAATCAGTACACATTTGGAGTGTCACGGGGCGTGAAACTCCAAATGGAGCTATCGGTATCAGTAATAGATGCAACCAGCCCAGCAAGTTCTAGAGTCTGGTAGCAACAATTACGCGCGCGCCTAGCGCCTCCTGCTTCGGAGGCTGCGACCTGTCTCTAATATCCCCCGTACCCCGGCTAGGGGTGTCGCACTCCACGCAACGAGTGCGCGCGCAGACACCAAAGTAGACGTCCCAAAATTTTACGGAGCAATACCCCAGTCCCGGTCAACCTCCTACGCATTGTGTTCACATGTTGGTCCCATGTGTTGAGCAACCTAAGTTTGACTCGATCAAAAGTGGATGCTCTGCAGAAAATACTCCATGCAGGAAATTTTTTGAGGTTTGAAAAAGCACCGCTAGCATGTTGTGACTGTGACTCGAAAATCGCGTGGCTAAATGGCAATATCAATGACATCAGTAACCGCTCACAAGGAAATTACTAAGTGAATAAAGTTCAAATTATAGGCTATGCCCTAGCTCTTGCTAGAAACACCGATGGTTGGTCTAAAGAACTATCAGACAAATTGGTGCAGTTCGATCAGGATAAGCTCACCGAAATATTTGCGGCTAAGATTGCAGAGTTAGAAGCCAGCGATCCTAGCGAGTTCTACACCAAGGACTTTATTCGAAGCCAAGTCCAATCCCTATCTGAGGTAATAGAACGAGTTAAGGCGCAGAGTTGGCCTAACGAATCTTGAATAGAGTCCAAAAAGCTGCTCGTAGTGCGATGAAGTTGGAAAATTACTCCACAATAAAATGTACGTGCGTAGAGGATTTTGCGCTACCACCGAGCGAAATAGCCATTTGCTGGGGCTCAACGTTAGCAACCTCGCTACTAGTGTTGGATGTATACAAATATCAGAAGTCTGAGGCGAGGTCTTGACTTAGTGTTAGCCCTAGTGAACTAGCTGTCGGTAATACTCCGAATGTGCTGCCATACTAAACTTGTGAATTGGTTGAAGCGATGAATGTAGGGGATGGTGCTCCTGATGTAACGCACTTCGTTCTCCACATACTCAGGCACCGGTTAAATAGACTAATCAGACCACCAGAATAGCAAGCGCTGGGATTGAATCTAGCAATCACGCAATATTTCCGAAGACTCTTGCGATTGGCGAGCGATGTTGTGCTTTGTGGGGCAGGCCAAGGAAGTCGCGGAGATGTTTGAAGCCTGCATGCTCTATATGGATATCAGCCATTCAGGATCAAAATATGCAGGCGTAAGGAGTTTTCAACCTCTAAAGAGCTAGAATTTTTTCGAGGAGCATTCGACGTATTCGTCCGGCAACATCTTCGAGGTAGAACTCGATGCCGTGAAAGAAATCGAAGAGGTTTAGGGCTTGATTAGTTGTCCGTTGACTGGCCGAATACGACCGAGGTGTGATGTGGCCGCGACTTCTACGAATAGATATCCAAATAGTGAGAATGACAATCAACGCAGACCGGGCGCAATATGACAGGAGACGTGCAGCAGTTTGGGGTTCAGGCGGAATAGCTCGCACGCCAATTTTGTGCTGCTCAATGTCGGGTTTACTCTATCAACCTATCGTTGCTTTTCGCTGTATCTCAAAGAGTCCAATAATGTCTGTCTATCGATAGTTTTATCAATTGAAGGTCTTTCAATTATGGGGCTCAACCCACGCGGTACTTGGTGGGTTCATAGCACTCCCCCTTCGTGAGTGTGTCGGCTGGATTCGACAATGGATAACTAGCTACGGATATGGATCGGTTGTTTTTTTTGATAGCGTCATTAATGCCGGACTTTGCGTGGGAGGCGGCACGATCTTAACCGACTGAAATTTCTATGAAGATGAAAACGCGTGTGGGTGAGGATTGGTTGTTGTCCCGTAGAGAGTCGTTGGTGTGGGGGGTGTTCGGTAGGTGGGCCTCTCGCGTTTTCCGAAGCGGAAAACGCTGGCGGCTCTCGAATTTTGGAGGATGGTTCTTTTTTCGGGGGAACCGAAAAAAGTTGGCGGAGAGGGAGGGATTCGAACCCTCGAAGAGTATTAACCCTTACACACTTTCCAGGCGTGCTCCTTCGGCCACTCGGACACCTCTCCAGGTGCGTGGGGTGTGTGTTTATAAAGCACACCCTAACGACTTTGGCGGCGGCCCACCCAGCCACACCTCGGCGCTCGAGTCCGCTGTCTCGGCTGCTCCCTTCCGGGCCTGACCGGGTGTACAACTTATCGCCGCGAGGGGACCGAATGGGCCACCATTGAAGCGGCGCTATGCTAACAGCGTGCGCGGTTCTCTACCATGCGGTAGCATCAAATTAATCTCTTTTAAACGCTCACCCGGAGGCAGCCCATGGCGTATCACCATATGGCCATTGTGACCAAGGATATGGCCGCAACGCATCGCTTTTACACCAACGGCATGGGCTTTGATCTGGTCAAGGTCGAGAAAGCGCCGTCGCCGACCGGGGGCTGGGCCAAGCACTTCTTCTACGACACCGGCGATGGCGAACTCATGGCGTTTTGGGAGCTGCATGACGACAGTATTCCTGCTAATCACGAAACTGGCATTGCGACCGGTTTGGGGCTACCGATGTGGACCAACCACATTGCCTTTGGGGCGGCAGATCAAGAGGCGTTGATGGCCGCCAAGGCGCGTTTGCTGGCTGAGGGCATTGATGTGATGGAGATTGACCACCATTGGTGTCATTCCGTGTATGCCACTGATCCCAACGGCATCATGGTGGAGTTCTGTCTAACCACCCAGGCCTTTACCCAGGCGGACAAAGACGAAGCCATGGCGGCTCTCACCAGCGATGATCTGGCAGATCACGAGCCGCCGGTGGTGTCCATGCATCAGGCTTAGTCGGTCTCTTCCGGGTTACCCGCATTCAGCAAGTCGTACTTTTTAAGCAAGCCGCGTAACTGATGGTAGGTTAGTCCTAACAGCTCCGCGGCCTTGCGCTGGTTAAAGCGGGCTTCTTCCATGCCTTGTTCTATTAACGCAATCTCGTGACGCTTTAGCTCGTCACGTAAATCCAGGGGCAAGCTGAAGGTGCCTCCAGAGGAGGTGGCTGGTGCAGCGGGTGTCTCTTCATCAGGTTGTTCTGTGGGTTTGCTGCTTGGTGCCGGCGATGATGGCGCTGGAATAGTGGCTGGTTTGGTGGTGCTGGGCCGGTAAGGGGAGGCAAAGGCATCGAGCGTGATGGCCGCAACCGGTTCATCTTCGGCGGTGCGATACACGCTGCGTTCCACCGCGTTTTTCAACTCGCGAATGTTGCCGGGCCAGCTGTGGTTATTGAGTGTGTCGATGGCGTCATCCGTGAACCCGGGAAAGAAGTCGCGGTCCAGTTCGCTCGCCATATTGATCGCAAAATGATTGGCAAGCAGCACAATGTCTTCCTGGCGTGCGCGCAGTGGCGGTAGGGTAATCACATCAAAGGCCAATCTATCGAGCAGGTCGTGGCGGAAGTCACCTCGATCGGCAAGCGCAGGCAGATCAACGTTGGTGGCGGCGACAAGACGCACGTCCACACGCTTGGTTTTTTGGCCACCCAGGCGCTCAAACTCTCCGTATTCAATAACCCGCAGCAGTTTTTCTTGCACCCGCATGGAGGTGGTTGCCAGCTCATCGAGAAACAGGGTGCCCTTGTCGGCGCGCTCAAATCGGCCTTGATGGGCCTTGCTGGCGCCGGTGAAAGACCCGGCTTCGTGGCCAAACAGCTCGCTTTCCAGCAGGCTTTCGCTAATGGCGGCGCAATTCACCTTCTGGTATTCCGCCTCCCATCGGTTAGAGAGGTAATGCAGGCGGGCGGCAATCAGCTCTTTGCCGGTGCCTCGCTCGCCCACCACCAGCACCGGCTTCTCCAGCGGTGCAATCTGCGACACGCTCTCCAGCACCTGCATAAAGGCGGGTGCTTCGCCGATTAAGCGTTCCGAATCCTGTGCCATGTGGGCCGTTCCTGGGTACTGCCGTAGTAGTTTGGGGATCGTGCCAACTGTTGGCGATGTTGGCCATGGCTTATTTGGTGAATATTTTGATTATCGAAGCTGAAATTCAATAAACCTAATAAAAACAATAGGTTATAATTTTATGAAAAGTTGGCACGGAAACTGTATTAACCAGGCTGACGCTGGCGAGTTACCCCAAACCCACCAGCCCCAGTTGCTCGCACAGCCTAATGGAGACAGTGACCCATGAGCATATTTTCCCGAATGTCAGACATCGTGAACTCAAACATTAACGCACTGCTTGATCGGGCCGAAGACCCGGAGAAGATGGTCCGGCTCATTATTCAAGAGATGGAAGAAACCCTGGTTGAGGTCAGAACCACCTCAGCGCGGGCCATTGCCGATCGAAAAGAGCTTACCCGTCGTCAAAGCTGGCTTTCAGAAGAAGTCGGCGAGTGGGAGCGCAAGGCCGAGATTGCCATCAGCAAAGGTCGCGATGACCTCGCAAAATCTGCTTTGGGTGAACGCAACAAGGCGGACGAAACCCGCGCAGCGGTTGCCGAGGAGCTTAATATTCTCGAAGAGACCCTTGAGAATCTGGCCAGTGACACCACAGCCTTGCAGGCAAAGATCAAAGACGCCAAGGCTCGGCAGAACGCAATAGTTATGCGCGGCCAGGCGGCTCAGGTAAGGCTGGGCGTTCGTCAGAAGCTTGCAGACCACAACATCGACGATGCGATGCAGCGTTTTGAATCTTATGAGCGCAAAATGGACGATCTGGAAGGCCAGGTTGAGGCCTACGACATGGTGCAGAAAACACTGGCGGAAGAGATCAGCGATCTTGAAAATGCCGATGTGCTGGATGACCAGCTTGCGGCTCTGAAGCGCAAGGTAAAAGGCGGAGCGGATAAGGGCGCAACGCACTAAAGCGCTTGCCACTGCCACTGCCTTGAATCAGTTGTATCGGGTTCCAGGCAGTGAGTCGATTTCCGTGTTCTTTTTTAAGTTTTCGCCCAGGAGAGGTTGATGGACGGTAACGTCGTGGCGTTTTTTGTTCCTACGGTTGTATTCATCATTGTCGTGTTGCCGTTGTGGCTGATAATGCACTACCGCACCAAGCAGCGCGCAGAATCGGCGTTGTCACAGGCCGAGCGAGATGATCTGCAAACGCTGATGATCAGTGCAGATCGTATGGTAAGTCGCATTGACACGCTCGAAGCCATACTTGATGAGGAGTCGCCGGGATGGCGCAAGCGCATGGCCAATGAGGAGTTTTCTTAGTTGCCAGGTATAGCCCGCAACCAAGTAACCCCTTCGCGCAGAAATACCAATAGGAAATCACCGTGAGCAAGAGCGACAAGAAAGCCAAAAAAGCTGAATTTCAACAAGCCATGAGTCGGCTGGAAGAGGCCGTCAAAGAATTAGGAGATGCGGCCAAAGATAATTTTGCCGATCGCGCCGCAGAGGTGCTTGAGCAAACGGCAGCAAAACTCAAGAGCGATGGGGCCGGCGCAAAGTCCTCTCAGTACGACGCCGGTCGACGATCAGAATCTGGCGTATTGGGCCATTGGCGTAGCGAGGGTGCTCCCCGACCGTTTCGTGATCTGGACAATGGGCGTCTGTGGGGTATTTGTGCCGGCATGGCCCCCTACCTGGGGTTGGAAGTTTGGGTCGTTCGCTGTCTGGCGGTCACCGCCTTTATATTTGCCCCCTCGGTGACCATACCTGCGTACATAATTGGTTACTTTGTACTGGATGCGCGCTCTGAATTGGACGAGCTGGTAGCGGGGGATGCGCCAAATATTACGCCGCGGATGCGTAAGCGCTATGCTCGCAATGAACGCCATGCCGCAAAGGCCGAGGCCCGGGCGGCCAAACGAGAGCAGCGTAAAGAGAAATACCAATCCAAATACAGCCGCAAAAAAAATAAATCATCAGCGTCCAGTGAGCCTGTGTTGCCGGCACGCAATGTGTTGCGCAGCGTGCGGGGTACGCTTAACGAAGCAGAACTGCGTTTGCGTCGCATGGAAGGCCATGTCACTTCGGGTCGCTACGAGTTGCAGAAGGAATTGCGTAAAATTGATTCAACCACCTGATCAAGAATCGCCCTGGGCGAGTGATCCATCACAAGAATACATTCTCTCAAGCCAAATTCTCCCAAGCCAAAGGAAACACAACTCATGAACGACGTCTTCATTATGGTAATTGTGATTGTTGCCCTGAGCATTGGTGCGGGAATGTTTCGCGATTACCAGAAGACCCAACGGCAGGTTGCAAGGAATCGAGATTCAGACGAGGACTTGCAAAAAGCCATCGACGGCCTGCAGCAACGCGTGGCGGTGCTGGAAGAAATTGTCACTGATGGCAAATACCAGCTTAAGCGCGAGTTGGATAACCTTTAAGCATCGGCTTTTGGGTGGCCCAGGGTTTCGCTAGAGATTCGATCTGGCCGATCGGTAAACACACCGGTCGCTCCATCTCTTAGCAAGCGCTTTGCAGAACGCAGTTGGTTAACGGTGTATACGACTGCCCCAAAACCCGCGGCTCTTATACGTTCGAGCCTTGCTCGTGAGGCGAGACGATGGTTCAGGTTTATGGCACAGGCATTCAGATCTGTTGCAATCTGTAGCATGTCCGGATGGGATTTGTGGAACAGAGGGGCCACGGCAACATCATCGGCCTGGGCCCGAAAGTTGAATAATTCGCTGTGATCAAACGACGAAACCAACACCGGATGACCGGGTTGCCAGGACTTCAGGGCGCTTGCTACCGGGCGGGCGGTGCCTGGTCCCTTTAGTTCGATATTGATGGCCATGCGTGTAGGCAGGGCTGCAAAGACCTCGCTGAGTAACGGGATTCGAGCTCCGGGCGCTGTGACACCGCCCGCGTCCAGTTGCCGCAGTTCATGGAGTGATTTGCGTGCCACAGGGCCTTTGCCGTTGGTGGTTCTATTCAGGGTGTCGTCATGTATGACCAGTAACTCGTCTTCTACGGCGTAGACGTCGAGTTCGATGGCCGGGCAACCAAGCTCGGCGGCCCGTTGGAAAGATGGCAGGGTATTTTCCGCCACAAGGCCCGCGGCACCCCGGTGACCAAGGACAGTGAATCCCCGGGTCCAGCGAGCTCCCCTGGATTTGGTCTGTTTCGTCTTCACATCGATGACATTTGATGGCACCTGACGGGCCGGGCCCCTACAATATCAGGCTATGACGTATCAGGTACTCGCCCGCAAGCTGCGCCCCGCCGATTTTTCTGCCCTGGTGGGGCAGGATCATGTGGTGCAGGCGCTGTCTCATGCGCTGGATAACGACCGACTGCACCACGCGTATTTGTTTACGGGTACTCGCGGTGTCGGCAAAACCACCATCGCGCGCATTCTGGCAAGGTGCCTTAACTGCGAGCAGGGCGTGAGTTCGTCACCCTGCGGCACCTGTGACACCTGTATTGCCATCAGCGAGGGGCGTTTTGTTGACCTCATTGAGATGGACGGCGCCTCGCAGAACAAAGTCGAAAATGTGCACGATCTGCAGGATGGTGCGCAATATATGCCCAACAGTGGTCGCTTCAAGGTGTACCTCATCGACGAGGTCCATATGCTCAGCAAGTCGGCGTTCAACGCTTTGCTGAAGATTCTCGAAGAGCCGCCAGAACACGTGAAGTTTTTGCTGGCGACTACTGAGGTGAACAAGCTGCCGATCACCATACTGTCACGCTGTCTGCAATTTCAGCTCAAGAACATGACCGTAGACCGGATCAGCAGTTATCTGGCCAACGCCCTGAAAGACGAGGGCATAGAGTACGACACCGGCGCATTGCGCATTATTGGCACGGCTGCCGCTGGCAGTATGCGCGACGCACTGAGTGTCACCGATCAGGCGATTTCTTTTGGCGCCGGTTCGCTCAAGGAAAGTCAGGTGGCACAAATGCTGGGGGTCACCGGCCGCGATGAGATAAGCGCCTTATTGACCGCACTTGCGGGTGGTCAGGCACAGGAGGTGCTGAATTGCGCCGGTGAACTTGCTGAGCGTGGCGTCGATTTTGCGTCGGTGCTTGCCGAGCTAATACGGTCTTTTCACGATATTGCGGTCGCCCAGATCCTGCCTGTGCAGCAGGGAGAAAACCCCGCTGCAGACACCGATAGCGCAGAACATGCCACTGACCTTGTGGCAGATTCTCTGGGCGTTCGTTTTGCCGAGAGTTTTGCACCGGATGTGGTGCAGCTGTTTTATCAAATCGCTCTGCGCAGTCACCACGATTTGGCCATGTCGCCAGACCCGCAGATTGGGTTTGAAATGGCCTTGCTGAGAATGCTTGCCTTTGCACCTGAAGACCTGGCTCAGCGGGTACCGCCGCTGGCCGGACCCACAAGCCCGCAAACAGACAGTGGTTCTGCAGAACCTGGTGCATCAGGATCAAATGCCAGCGAAGGGTCGCCACCGCAGCGTGTGAGTGCGCTTGTTGAGAGTAAGCAATCCAGTGCCGAGCCCTTACCGCGTGCCCCCGACAGCTTCTGGTTCGAGTTGCAGGAGAAGATGGGAGCGCAAGGCATCATTGCAATGATTATGCGCAACAGCGTGTTGCATCGTCGTGAAACTTTGCCGGCGAATACCAGCGCTACTGACGCGCAGGCCAGCGACCCCGAACGCTGGTACCTGCATCTGGATCCCGCCCACGATGGCATGCTGAGCGATCGCCATCCCGCGCAGATTGCGTCTTTGGTTTCTGCCGCAACAGAGCGCTCTGTTGAGGTGAATCTAACGGTTGCCGAGCCGCTGTGGGAAACCCCGGGCATGCAGGTGACTCGGGAGCGTAAAGAACGACAGGAGGCTGCCGTTGCCTTGATGCGCGAAAGTGCAATGGTTAAGTCGTTGGAGCAAATGTTTGGGGCACAGCTCGACGAAGCATCGGTTCGCCCCATTACTGACGCGGTCTCGTCTCAACAACACACAGGTGAGCAGTAATGACAGGTGAGCAGTAATGACAGG
This sequence comes from uncultured Pseudomonadales bacterium, assembly GCA_964634815.1. Classification (GTDB taxonomy): domain Bacteria; phylum Pseudomonadota; class Gammaproteobacteria; order Pseudomonadales; family Azotimanducaceae; genus JALZVT01. Next base: position 13,793 of record CAZWMD010000064.1, read on the forward strand.
TGATCAATAATGAAAGGTATTGGCGATCTCATGAAGCAGGCCCAGGCCATGCAAGAGGGCATGCAGGAAAACATGCGCAAGATGCAGGAAGACCTGCTGGGCATGGAGGTTGTGGGTGAGTCTGGCGCCGGCCTGGTCAAAGTGACGCTAAACGGCAAGCACGAAGCGAAGCGGGTTGATATTGATCAGGGGCTATTGGCTGAGGACAAGGAAATTCTGGAAGACCTGATTGCCGCTGCCATCAACGATGCAGCACGTCGGGTGGAAACCTTGAGTGCGGAAAAAATGGCTGAGGTTACCAATGGACTTAATCTGCCGCCGGGTATGAAGCTACCTTTTTGATGGCTATTAGTCCGCTCATTTCGGAGTTGGTTAGTGCGTTACAGGTGCTGCCTGGTGTTGGGCCCAAGAGTGCCCAACGCATGGCACTGCACTTGCTGCAGCGCAGTCGCGAGGGTGGCGCAGAACTCGCGGATTGTCTTGCCCGGGCCTGTGAACAGGTGGGCTACTGCGAGCGCTGCAAGACGCTAACGGAAACGCCCGTTTGTCGCCTGTGCAGTGACACCAGGCGTGATCAGTCCATGCTCTGTGTGGTGGAATCACCGGCGGACATTCTGGCCATTGAAGCCGCTGGTGGATTTGCGGGCTGTTACTTTGTATTGCATGGGCATCTTTCGCCCATAGACGGGGTCGGCCCCAAGGAGTTGGGATTGGACCTGTTGGAAGCAAGGCTTAGGTCGACAAAAATCTCTGAGTTGATTCTGGCAACCAACCCCACGGTGGAAGGTGAGGCGACGGCGCATTACATCTCTCAGTTGGCAGCGGGCACAGTGGAGCGTACCTCGCGTATTGCCCACGGTGTTCCTGTTGGTGGCGAACTTGAGTTCGTGGATGGGGGCACCATTGTTCACGCCCTCAGTGGCCGCCGGACGTTAACACCTTGACGCCCACACTTGCCAAATCCTATCTCGATACCAATGAGTCGCTTCAGGCTGCTGCCGATTCCTGGGTTGGGCCAATTGCGTTTGATACTGAATTTATCCGCACGCGAACCTTTTACCCCATTCCAGGGTTGTATCAACTCGCAACCGACACCTACAGCTACCTGATTGATCCGCTGGCCATTGATGCCTGGGCGCCGCTGATTTCGCGTCTGGATGCTCGGAGTCCGGTGGTCATGCACTCCTGCTCCGAGGATCTTGAGTTACTCAATCATCATGTCAGTGTGCAGCCGGGAGCGTTGTTTGATACGCAAGTGGCCTACGGCTTTGTGACGCCAAACTACAGCAGCAGTTATGCGGCGTTGGTTGCTGATTACATGGGCATCGAGATCGACAAGGGAGCGACGCGTTCTAACTGGCTGAAACGGCCCCTGTCTGCCGATCAGGTGCATTACGCGCATGCGGATGTGGCGTGGTTACTGCCGATTCGGGAGCGGATGCTTGAGCAGTTAGACAGGCTTGGGCGTACCGACTGGTGTGAGCAAGAGATGCGCAAGGCGACAACCTATCGGAATCCCGACCCGATGTTGTACTACCTGAGTATTGGCTCCGCCTGGCGCTTTGATCGTGACCAGCTGGGGGCGTTGCGTGCCCTGTGTAATTGGCGTGAGCAACAGGCCAGGGCTGAGGACGTGCCGCGTAACAAGATTGTTTGGGATGAAAACCTGGTTGAGATGGCAAAGCTTGCCACCCTGGATGACGCCGCTCTCGACGCCTTATTGCCGGCAGGTCTCAGGCGGCGTTACGGTGAAGACCTGCAGGATGCGCACCAGCAGGGTCTGGACGACACCCACGATTTGACGCCGGTTCCCAAGCCGTTGACGAGCAGCGAAAACCGCCTGGTCAAAGAGTTGCGAGAGATCGCTCGCAAGCGGGCGGAAGGGCTTGGAATGGCGCCAGAATTACTGGGGCGCAAGCGTGAGGTAGAGACTCTGATCCGGGCCAGTCGAGAAGACCGCGACAACCTGCATAACTATGATGATTGGCGTGCGCCGCTGGTAGGAGAAGACTTCCTGCGGCTGTTAAAGGCCTAGCGAGAATTTGCTATGCACGCTGCCGATCCAGCAACCGTTGCGCTTGAGGTGTACAAAAGTCCGCGTCACGACCTGATGTACCTGTACCTGCCCGCTGTGCCTGACCAGGAAGCACCGGCTGCCGATTTATCCGTGTTGCCCGAAGCATTACTGAAACGTTTTGGTCAGCCAAAGTTTGCCCTGGCCTTAGAGCTTGGTCCTGAGCGCAAACTGGCCGCAGCTGAGGCGAGTGCCGTGTTGGCCGCGGTGAAGGAGCAGGGGTTTTACTTGCAAATGCCACCGGTGCTAACCGCTCCGGAGACTCCGGATGCCCGTAACCCGCATGAGGGCAGGTCGTGAGCAAGACGCCGTCTGATGATGCATCCCCCTGGTGGAATGCGCCGCTGGAACAGCTCAACAAAGACCAGTGGGAGGCACTGTGTGATGGCTGCGGCCGCTGTTGCCTGATCAAGCTGGAAGACGAAGAAGACAGTAGCCTGCATTTCACTTCGGTGGTTTGCCATCTCTTTGATGAGCAGAGCTGTCGTTGCAGTGCCTATCCCCGGCGCCATATTGAAGTGCCGGAATGCATCGAGTTTGGCGCGGCTGATCTTGCAGCACTCGACTGGCTGCCCAATACCTGTGCCTACCGATTGCGAGCGGATGGCAAGCCGCTTCCCGATTGGCATCCGTTATGTTCTGGCGACCCGGAATCTGTGATTGCGGCCGGGATAAGTGTTAAAGGGCGGGTAATCAGTGAAGCGAATGTCCATGAAGATGACACCCAAGCGTTTATAATTCGCTGGGTATCCGCAGACTAAGAGGCGTCGAGATGCTCCAACTCAATGATTCCCTGGCCTGGCTCATTGCCGGCGGAGCGGCCCTGGTTATGCTTGGCTGTTTGTTCTTCCTTACCCGGAACTTTCGCAGCTGGTGGTTAAAATGGGTTTTAAGGCTTCTGCCTCCGGTACTGCTGCTATTACCTGCGGGTGTGCCGGGCTCGCAAGGATTTTATGCCCCAGCCTTCATTGTGGCGCCGTTCGAGAAGTACTTGCAGGAAGACGGGGAGCCCGCAGCCGCGCTTAGTCGCCTGTTAATGGTTACCTTAGCCCTGATTGCATTGATCACGCTGGCGGCCATTGCCCGCTGGATGCGAGGTCGAACGAGCGTTTCAGACTGATGAACGTTGCGCCCCCAAGCCTTGCTCTTTACAGTAGGGCTGTTGTGTCTTAACAGGAAAATGGCCGCACCCCATGATATTTGACAGTACCGAAAACTATATTTCTACCGACGAGCTGAGCATGGCAGTCGACGCGGCTGTAAAGCTTGAGAGACCATTGCTGGTTAAAGGGGAGCCGGGCACCGGCAAAACCATGCTTGCCGAAGAAGTGGCAGCATCTCTGGGTGCCCCGCTTATTCAGTGGCATATCAAATCGACCACCAAGGCCCAGCAAGGTCTTTATGAGTACGATGCCGTTTCCCGGCTGCGCGATTCCCAATTGGGTGACGAGCGGGTGAAAGACATCAGCAACTACATCCGCCAGGGCAAGATGTGGGAGGCCTTTGAGGCCGACCAGCAGGTAGTTCTGTTGATTGACGAGATCGATAAAGCAGACATCGAGTTTCCAAACGATCTGTTGCAAGAACTCGACAAGATGGAATTCTATGTCTACGAGCTGGGTAAAACCGTCAAGGCCACGCGCCGTCCGGTGGTGATTATTACCAGTAATAACGAGAAAGAATTGCCTGATGCGTTTCTGCGTCGGTGTTTCTTCCACTACATCAACTTCCCTGATCGTGAAACGATGCAGCAGATTGTTGACGTGCACTTCCCTAACGTTAAAAAGGACATGGTTAAAGAAGCCATGGATATCTTCTTTGACGTGCGCAAGGTGCCAGGGTTGAAGAAAAAGCCAAGCACTTCTGAGCTCATTGATTGGCTTAAGCTGCTTATGGCTGATGATATTCCAGACGAGATTCTCACCAATCGCGATACCACCAAGGCGATACCCCCGTTGTATGGTGCTCTGGTTAAAAACGAACAGGATGTTCATCTGCTTGAGCGTCTTGCGTTTATGAATCGGCGTGACTCGCGCGGCTAAATCGCGATTCGATCCAGGTAAGTAACACGCTGCTAGAGGTCATTACCGATGCTGATCAATTTCTTTCTAACGCTGCGAAAATACAAGATCCCGTGCACCTTGCGGGAGTTGATGGATTTGCTTGAGGCGCTCAAGCAACGTTTGGTATACGCCAACATCGACGACTTTTATTTGCTGTCGCGGACCTGTCTTTGCAAAGACGAGAAGCACTACGACAAATTTGATCGGGCGTTTGCTGCCTATTTCAAGGGCCTGGATGACCTGCACGGCATGCTGGAATCTATGATTCCGGATGAGTGGCTGCGGCGAGAGTTTGAGAAATCTCTGACGCCTGAAGAACTGGAACAGATCAAGAGCCTTGGTGGGCTTGAGAAACTGATCGAAGCCTTTCAGAAAGCCAAGGAAGAAGAAGAGAAAAAGGCTGCCGAAGAAGCCAAGAAGGGCAAAGAAGGCAAAGACGGTGAAGAAGGCGACGCCGATCGAGAAGGCAAAGACGGCCCCAACGGACCAGCTAAGGGCAAGAAAAAGAAAGCCAAAAAAGCCTGGAATGATCGTCAGTTCAAAAACCTTGATGACTCCGTTGAGCTTGGTACACGCAACATAAAAATGGCACTTAGACGGTTGCGCAAGTTCGCCCGGACTGGTGCAGAAGAAGAGCTTGATCTGGACGACACCATCCGTTCAACCGCCCATAACGGCGGCATGCTGGATATCAAGATGCAGCCTGAGCGCAAGAACACCGTGAAGGTGCTGCTGTTTCTGGACATCGGTGGTTCGATGGATGCGCACGTTAAGGTGTGCGAAGAGTTATTTAGTGCAACTCGTACCGAGTTCAAGCATCTGGAAAGCTTCTATTTTCATAATTTCATTTATGAATCGGTTTGGAAGGACAATCGCCGGCGCATGAGCGAGCGAGTGCCTACCCTGGATGTTCTGAACAAATTCTCTGGCGACTACAAAATTGTGTTTGTTGGTGATGCCACCATGGCGCCCTATGAGATCACCCACGCGGGTGGGTCGGTTGAGCACTGGAACGAAGAATCCGGGGCTGAGTGGATGGCTCGCTTCAAAGAGGTGTACGAGAAGATCGTCTGGATTAATCCTACCCCTCAGGAAACCTGGGAATACTCTTCCTCTGTTGCGCTCACGCAAGATCTGGTTGAGGGCAATATGTTTCCTCTGACGGTCCGTGGGCTTGAAGAAGGTATGAACCAACTTTCTAAGTAACAGATCCAAGTGACAGAGCCCAGCACGAGAAAGCGTGCGCCGGCGCGTAAACGTAGGCGGCGCAGGCGTGTCCCGGGTTTTGATCAAGAGCAGCTCGATGCGCGAAAACATAGCGTACCTGAGCTTGCCTATCCGGCAGAACTGCCGATCACCGCGCATGTTGATGAGATCAAACAGCTCCTGGGCAGTCACCAGGTAGTTGTTGTCGCGGGCGATACCGGATCTGGCAAAACCACTCAGTTACCCAAGATTTGCCTCGCCGCTGGCTTTGGTGTTCGCGGCATGATTGGGCATACCCAGCCGCGCCGGTTAGCTGCCCGTGCTGTGGCCAATCGCGTAGCGGAAGAGCTGCACACCGAAGTGGGGAAGCAGGTCGGGTTTAGCGTACGTTTCTCCGATCAAACCAGCCCCCAGACGCTGGTCAAAATGATGACGGATGGCATTCTGCTGACCGAAATTCAACATGATCGCCAGCTTTCCGCCTACGACCTGATCATTATTGATGAGGCGCACGAACGCTCGCTAAACATCGATTTTCTGCTGGGCTATCTCAGAGACTTATTGAAGAAACGGCGCGATCTGCGATTGGTGATCACCAGTGCCACCATCGACGAATCTGCTTTTGCGGAACACTTTGGTGATGCGCCGATAGTTCGCGTAAGCGGTCGAAGCTACCCCGTGACGCTCAACTATGTAGATCACACCAACGACTACAGTGAACAATTGGAGTACTGCTTCAACGAAATCCGTCGTCAGCCAAATCCGGCCGCCAGGGATGTGTTGATGTTCTTGTCTGGTGAGCGAGAAATTCTTGATACGGCTCGTTTGCTGCGCCGGCAACTTGGCGAGCAGTGGGAAATCTTGCCGCTCTATGCGCGTCTGTCGGCCAAAGAACAATCCAGGGTATTTACTGCCAGCACTCGACCGCGCGTGGTTCTGGCCACCAATGTGGCGGAAACCTCTCTCACGGTGCCCAACATTGGCTATGTCATTGATCCGGGGATGGCGCGGCTATCCCGATACAGTTACCGATCAAAACTTCAACGCTTGCCAATTGAGGCCATTTCGCAAGCCAGCGCCACCCAGCGTGCTGGGCGCTGTGGCCGGATCGCACCAGGGCTGTGTTTCAGACTGTACGGCGAAGACGACTTCAATGCCCGCGAAGCCTTTACCGAGCCTGAGCTGCGGCGCTCCAATCTCGCCGCGGTAGTGCTGCAAATGCGTGCGTTTCGGCTCGGTGATATTCGCAGGTTTGGTTTTCTGAACCCGCCCCAACTAAAAGCCATCACCGATGCGGAGCGGTTGCTCACAGAGTTAGGTGCGTTAAAGGGCGAGCGGTTAAGCAAGATTGGCGACAAGATGGCGCGCTTGCCTGTGGATCCAAGACTTGCACGGATGCTTGTAGCCGCTGCAGAATTTGGTTCTCTGGCTGAACTGTTAATCATCACCAGTGCGCTGGCGAGCCAAGACCCCCGAGAGCGTCCGCTTGATAAACAACAGGCCGCCGACACCGCCCATGAAATGTTTGTCGATGATCGCTCAGATTTCATCGCGTTCATAAATATCTGGCGTTGGGCGGAGAAGCAGCGAGAAGAATTAGGCAGTTCCGCGCTGCGACGCGCTTTGTCAAAACGTTTCCTGTCACCGATTCGTATGCTTGAGTGGCGCAGGCTGCACACCCAGCTGCGTTCTGCGTGTCGGGCGTGTGGCTTGAAAGCGGCCGAGGCACCGGCCAGTTACTCCGCGATTCATCAAGCCTTGATTAGCGGGTCGCTGAGCTTGTTGGGTCTGCACGATGAGCGTGGTCAATATCTGGGTGCGCGCGAGCAACGCTTTGCGCTGTTTCCTGGCTCCCACCAGCACAAACGTAATCCCAAGTGGGTGATTGCGGCGGAGATTACCGAAACCAGCCGCGTGTATGCGCGTTGTGTCGCGGGTGTTAGCCCGCAGTGGCTGGAGCGGGCCTCTCGACATTTACAGAAACGCTCTCACAGTGAGCCAAATTGGGATTCATCTCGTGGCGAAGCCATGATTTATGAGCGGATAGTGCTTTACGGACTTACGCTTTCGGAACGGCGACCGGTTCGGTTGGCGCCAATAGACGCGCCCTTGGCGAGAGAAATGTTTCTGCGTGATGGCTTGTTGCGGGGTGGCCTGGACAGGCCGCCAGAGTTCGTTCGGCATAACCTGGAGCAGGTCAGGCAGGTGCTTGACCTAGAAGCTCGCGGACGGCGTAGAGACCTGTTGGCCGCAGACGATGATCTTGCGGCCTTCTACGATGAGCGCCTGCCGCCAGATATCACCAGTGCCAAACTATTGAATGCCTGGGCACGACGCGCCAGCTCGCAGGCGTTGGATGCATTGCACATGAGCGGTCAGGATGTGCGTCGGTCACCTGATAACGGAACGTCGGAGGAAGACTACCCGGGCGAGCTGTTGGTTGCAGAAGTGAAACTGGAACTGGCCTACCGGTTTGCGCCAGGCGAACCCGACGATGGTATGAACGTATTGGTCCCGCTTGGGGTGCTGGCTGGAATTGTGCCAGAGCCCTTCGATTGGCTGGTTCCTGGCATGCTTGGGGCCAGGATTGAGGCCATGGTGCGTACCTTGCCAAAACGGCTGAGACGCAAGCTCGCGCCGGTACCCGATCATGTGAAGGAAATCATGCCGGTTCTGTGCTCACAGAATATCTATCGGCGAGGTAGTTTGACGGAGGCGCTGGCGGAGGCGCTGGGGCACGAGTTTGGGGTAGACATCAAACCCTCAGATTGGGATCTGGGTCGGCTGGATGCGCATCTCACGCCCAACTTTCAGGTCAGAGGCAAACGTCGCAAGTTGCTGGGCCAGAGTCGTTCGTTAACAGAACTGCAGTCGACCTTGCTTAATCAACAGTTTGAGAGCGGTGCTGAGGTTCGGGCTAAACAGGAGCAGCACAACCTAACGGTGTTTCCTGCTGGCGGGGTACCTCAGCGGATGCATCTGCGCGGTGGCGGTGAGCAACTGGTTTATCCGGCGCTCAAGGATTGCGGAGATTCGGTCAGTCTTGTGATGTGTCCTGATGCCAGCTCGGCTGCGGCATGCAATCGCACGGGGTATCCGCGGCTTGCTCGCCTTGCCGAACGTGCCAGTGAGCGGTATCTGTTGAAGCTTGTGCGCGCAAACAAACAGCTGGGTCTGTACTACGCCGGATTCGGAACCTCGAAACAACTTGAAGATAGAGTGCTTAATCATTTGTTTTTAAACAAATATTTTGAATCTGATGTGCCCCGAACAGCGGCAGAATTTAAGCAGCGATTGAGTGCGGGGAAAAGCGAGTTGGTAAGTTATTACCACAGCTATGAAAAAATTCTGGTTGAGGCGCTGAGCCTGCGATTTGAGATTGTTCGAACCCTGGAAGGGCTTAGTTCACCGGCCTATGCCAATACGCGGCGTGATGTCGATGAACAATTGGCCAGCCTGTTTGGCGAAAATTATCCAGAAGGTCTGGCCTGGCAGCGATTTTCAGCAACCCCGGGGTACCTGCAAGGCGTGATTTACCGGTTGGACCATCTTCAGGGGCGGGTGGATAAGGACCAGCGCTCAATGAACAAACTGACCGAAGCTCGTGAAAGGTTGCTTCGTGCCCAGGACGCCCTCACCAAAAGTACCACCCAGGGGGTATCCCCGGAGGATCTGGAGGGTTTGTGGGTGGCACTCGAAGAGTGGCGTTTGGCGTTGTTTGCACAACCGTTAGGGCGTCATAACGGAATGTCGGACAAAAAAATGGGTAAACAGCTGGAAGCGTTGGAAATCCGGCTTGGTTTGCGCTGATTTGGGCGGCGATTTTGTTGTTGCGCGGCCCGGGTAGCGGCAATGCCTATGCCGCGCGTATACTTGCAAAAGGCACGTATAATGAACGCTGGGAGTTCAATGGAACTTTCCCCGAACCCCGCAGTCTGTATTCGGTGTCCGTGTAATAGCCTGGCTAGATGCCTGTATTCCACAAGAGCTGAGCTGGTTGATCCAGTGACTCAATTCGATCTGTCCAATGGTGGGTAGATCGGTCCAAACATTTGAATCGAAAAGACGGCGCTTATAAGGGCTGTCCAATCAGGAGAATTCTAGTAATGCAAACGTTGAATCAAAAAATGAAGCCTATCGCAGCGGCGGTTGGAACCGCGTTTGTCGCCACCCTTGCGACAGCCTGTAGTACAGATACCGCAAGTGACACAGCCGTTGCGGCTCAGGAACTTGCTGAAGGCTACGACGTAGCGGTTAAGGCCGAAGCGGAAGGCAAATGCGGCGAAGGCAAATGCGGCGAAGGCAAAGACGCTGAAGGCAAGTGCGGCGAAGGCAAGT
>CAZWMD010000065.1:0-5040 GCA_964634815.1 uncultured Pseudomonadales bacterium
AACCACCATACCAGCAGAAACAACAACAGGCCTTCGGTAAAGGCCTGATACAGGGGCGAGGGGTGTCGCGTCACCTCCTCCCACTGGCTAACGCAGAGCTTGTTCAGATTACTCACCGCGGAACAGGGGTAGTGCAAACCAAGTGGCGAGTCGGTCACCCTCCCCGGCAACTCCGTATTAATGAAATTGGCGATTCGGCCAAGTCCCAAGCCAGGTGGGCACAGTGGCGTCATGAAGTCTGCCACCTGCAGAAAACTGCGCCCCGTTCTGTATCCGTAGAGGGCAAAACCCGTGACGACCCCTAGCAAACCGCCATGGAAGGACATACCACCATCCCAAACCCGGAATAGCCAAAGTGGATCATCGAGAAATCGGTCAAAGCCGTAGAAGAACACAAATCCGAGTCGCCCCCCTAATACAGCCCCCATGGCGCCATAAAAAACGAGGTCATAGACATCATCATCACTCCAGGGCTCTCCCCGGGCGGACAGTTGCGCCGCTCGACGACGACCGAGCCACCAGCACAGCACAAAGCCCGCCAGATAGGACAACCCATACCAGCGCAAGGCGATGGGACCCCAGCCAATAATCTCGTTGTCGATCAAGGGATAGTACATAGGCGCTATGCCTCCCGGCAGGCTACACTGCCGCGCTCCACCCAAAGGCAGTCCGAGCCGTGTGTTTAATCTTGTTCCGTTTCCAGCCCGATTCGCCCCAGTCGCTAGTGGTAGCGGCAAATCGAGATGAATTCTACGCTCGACCAGCACTTGCTGCACACTACTGGCAGGATCGACCCGGGATATTCGCAGGTCGGGACCTTACCGCAGGCGGGAGCTGGTTAGGCGTAACTCGCAGCGGTAGATTTGCCGCTCTGACCAACTTCTCCGCAGGGGATCCGGCGCAAACCTATCCGGCCTCCCGCGGCGAACTGGTTGCTGACTTCCTCGCAAGCCAGGTTGCCGCAGACGCCTACATTAAAAGCCTCGAACCCACCCGTTACGCGGGGTTCAACTTGCTGGTCTACGATGGCAAGGAGCTGCACTACACAACAAACAAGGGCTTCCCGAGCGAAAAGCTCTCTCCAGGTACCTACGGATTGTCTAATGCGGAACTCTCTGCTGACTGGCCGAAGGCTACTGACGGGGCCGCGGCGCTTGCGCAGACTCTGGACACAATGCCCGCGGGCACAGCAACCATTCCGGGCCTGCTGCAAGTGCTAACAGACAGCACCCCGCCCGCAGATAATCGATTACCGGTTCTAAAACACACCAAAGACTTGCCACTGGAGCGGCGCCGCGCCCTCGGCGCACGCTTCATTTCTGGCGAAGACTATGGCACCAGAGCCATGACCGTTGTCACCATTTCAAACGACCGGACCGATGTTTTTGAGCAACAGCTAGGCGCTCAGGGTAGACCAGGCACAGCCATTTTTGCGCGGCTACCAAGACAGGCAAGCTAAGCTCTCGCTGGCCAACATGAGAGTCTGCACCTACAACTGCATGAATCTATTCGCCTGGGATGCCGAACCACAAGAACCGGTGAACCCGGCGAAGCCACAAAGGGAAGTCCGAGCCCTGGCAAAAACTCTCGCCTGGGTAGCCCCCGATCTGGTTGCCATGCAGGAAGTCGGTTCACTCACCGCCCTGAAAGATATTAACGGACTCCTGCAGCAGCCCTTCCCTCATCTATTGCTGGCACCAACCAATAGCGATAGGGGTATTCATCTTGGCTTCATGAGCCGGTACGCGATGCATCTGCACAGCCATCGCGACATGCCTCTAGTTGATGAAACCGGCCAGCCAATCACCGACATCGCGGGAAAGAACAGTACTCATATGGAACCACTGAGGCTGCAACGCGATATTGCTGTGGTTGAGATTTACCCCTGGGCTGACTGCCCTGATCCCATGTTCGTAGCAAACGTACATCTGAAATCAGCTGGCAAACGCCCCTGGAATACTCTCTCGCCCCTTGTTGTGCGAACGGCAGAAGTCAGCGCTCTGGCAAGAGTGGTCAACAATTATCAAACAAAATACCCGTGCAGCGAGATTCTGGTGCTTGGCGACTTCAACGACAATCCCACCAGTACGGCGTTTTCGGCGCTTGAACGTCTGCGCGATGGTCCATTATTCGACCCCTTGATGAGGGAGCTGGTGCCAACCAATCCGCGCATCAGCACTTATTGGCCCAAACGTCGAACCAGGATTGACCGGATACTGCTCAACCAGCAAGCACGCAAGCGTTACCGGTCTGGCAGTATTAAACTATGGGGTAACAAACGTGCCGAGATTGCATCGGATCACTTTCCATTGAGCATCGAGCTACTGCCTCCGGACAAGATTGAGTCTCAAGACTAAGGACTGAGCCAAAATGAACGCCTCTCGCAACAAACCCAGTACCCGACTAACGAACAGCTCCTGTTTGGTTTTGGCCCTTTGCCTGTCTGTCTCTGCTTGTACGCCGTCTACAGAACCGGAACAAGAATCTCCCCAGAATAATGTGCAGGCAACTCCGCCAGAGCCAGCCCAGGCAACACAGACGGTGGACTCAAGTACCCGACCCCTTTATCCCGTCACGCGCAAAGGTGATGTCACCGACAATTATCACGGCACCAATGTTCCAGATCCCTATAGGTGGCTGGAGCAAGATGTGCGGATTAGTGAAGAGGTAAGCACCTGGGTTGATGCACAGAATGCACTCAGTTCCGACTATCTGGGCTCCCTGCCAAATCGGGCCGCAATCAATGAACGCATGACCCGAATCTGGAACTTCGAGCGCGCCTCAACCCCCGTATTTAAAGGCGGCCGATACTGGTACAGCTATAACGAAGGAACAGCCAACCAGGCGCAAGTCTTTGCAACTAAAAACCCCGGCGAGAAGGGTGATCTGATACTGGATCCAAATACCTGGTCCAAGGATGGCACCGTCGCACTCTCGGGGTACTGGCCCAGCCCCGACGGTAAACACGTCGCCTATACCATCGCCGATGGCGGAACCGACTGGCGAATTGCCGGGGTGCACAACCTCACAACCGATACCAAGACCGACGACGAGCTGCGCTGGCTTAAGTTCACCGGCCTAAGCTGGGACAAAGAGGGCGCCGGTTTTTACTACAGTCGTTATCCAGAACCAGCGACCGGTGAGAAATTCCAGTCAACCAATCTCAACAAAGCAGTTTATTACCACAAACTGGGTGACGAGCAGAGCCAGGATCGGCTGGTTTTTGCCAACTCCGAGCATCCTGAACGCGGATTCTGGACCGAGGTTACCGATGACGGGAATTACCTGATCATCACCTCATCGATTGGCACAGACGATCGCTACGAGGTTTTTGTACAGGACCTCGGACGGCAGGACCCCTTTCCCCGTCAGATCGTGCAAGGGTTTGAATACGACTACACCTTTATCGGTAACCTTGGCAGCCAACTGCTGTTCCGCTCGAATGAAGGCGCCCCCAAAGGCAAGGTTGTCGCGTTTGATTTATCCCCTACCGCAGCACCAAGCGCTGATTCAGCGGTTCCGGCCAGCCCTGCACTGATAGTCCGCGAGACCGCCAACAACCTGCAGTCTGGTTCACTGGTAAATCAGACACTGGTGCTGCACTACCTTCAGGATGCCGCGTCGAGAGTACAGCTGGTGAAGCTTACTGGAGAGCCTTTAGAAACCGAGAGCACCTCCCTGCTTGCCTTGCCGGGCATTGGCTCTGTCACAGGATTTCCCAACAACACAGATTCCAATACAACGTTCTATAGCTATTCAAGCATCAACCAGCCCCCAACCATCTATCAGCTCGATGTCGCTAACGGCGAGTCGACTGTAGTACGCGCACCGCAGGTTGCCTTTAATCCTGACGACTACTTTGTGAAACAGGAGTTTTTCACCTCCAAAGATGGAACTCGCGTTCCAATGTTCATTGCGGCTAAAAAAAGTACCGAGCTAAAGAATGCCGCAACCTTGCTGTACGGCTATGGGGGTTTCAATATCTCTCTTAGACCGTCGTTTTCAGCTACGCAACTCACATGGATGGATTTGGGTGGTGTATACGTGCAAGCAAATCTTAGAGGCGGCGGTGAGTACGGCAATGCCTGGCACAAGGCTGGTACAAAACTACAGAAGCAAAACGTATTTGATGATTTCATCGCCGCGGCAGAGTATCTAATCGAAACCGGCGTAACCTCCCCCAAGCGCCTGGGCATTCATGGCAGGAGTAACGGTGGGCTATTAGTGGGTGCCGTTGTAAATCAACGCCCCGACCTTTTTGGCGCAGCGATCCCCGGCGTAGGCGTCATGGACATGCTGCGTTTTAACAAATTTACGGCGGGTCGCTTCTGGACTGACGATTACGGCTCCTCCGAAAACCCGGAAGAGTTCGCCGCCCTGTATCGCTACTCCCCGTACCACAACATCAAGAAAGATGTGAACTACCCGCCGATATTGATTACTACAGCTGATACCGATGACCGGGTAGTCCCGGGACACAGCTTCAAATATACCGCTGCTCTTCAAGACGCCAGCACGGGCGACGCACTCAAACTGCTGCGTGTGGAAACACGATCGGGACATGGCGCAGGAAAGCCTACCAGCAAGCGAATAGCCGAATTCTCAGACATGTGGGCGTTTCTGGCTCATCACCTGCAACTGGAGATAAAGGGTGATCACACCCAGCTAAAAGAGCCGTAAGCTCAACCGGGATTCGAGACGCACCATCGAGAGAGAACATAGTGCTGTTAGCCTAAGCGCACAGCCCCCCATCAATAACCAGTTCAGTGCCAGTCATGTAGGCAGATTCATCGCTGGCTAAAAACAACACTCCATTTGCGATATCTGCTGGTTGGCCAAGAATACCGTTAGGAACAGTTTCAGCCATTGCGTCCAGATCAACAGCGTTTGCGCCGTCTTCATGAAACTCCGGATTCACCTTCTGCCAAATCGGCGTATCAATAATGCCCGGGTGCACCGAGTTAACGCGGATATTCCATCGATTATGCGCACACTCAAGAGCGACGCCTTTAGTAAACAGCCTGACCCCGCCTTTGGTCG
>CAZWMD010000065.1:5140-21024 GCA_964634815.1 uncultured Pseudomonadales bacterium
TGCGCACACTCAAGAGCGACGCCTTTAGTAAACAGCCTGACCCCGCCTTTGGTCGCGTTATAAGCCGCCAGATTAGGCGCGCCTTTCATGCCGGCGACAGAAGAGATATTGATAATAGAACCCCCGCCGCTGTCACGCATCACAGGGATGCAATGCTTCACGCCGAGAAACACACCATCGAGATTAATCGCCTGCTGTCGCTGCCAGTCTTCAAGCGCCATATCGACAATGCTGCCGCCAATCCCGATACCCGCATTGTTAACCAGCACATCGAGCCCTGATCCACCCGCAGAGACATCAGCCAGCAATGCCTGCCAGGCCGGCTCTTCGGTCACGTCGTGTTTGAAAAAACGAGCGTCTCCACCCGCGGCACGAATTTCGGCAATCACCTGTTCCGCAGGATCATCTTGAATGTCAGTAACAATGACAGCAGCGCCTTCAGCAGCAAGGCGAAGGGAGCAGCTTCTTCCAATTCCGGACGCGCCCCCGGTGACTATTACTGTTTTGCCTTCAAGCCTCTTACCCTTAAACGTAGTATTAAACGTACTTTCACCCATTCCCTGGTCTCTCCCCAGCACTCATATTCAGACTATCTTGGGAGAGTGTGCCAAAAAGGAGAGGATTTCGCTTGCTTGTGGCTAACCTCTTTTATCAGCGGGTGTTTCGCTTTGAATGCGGTTGTAGATTTCTTCTCGATGTACTTCGATTTCTCTGGGCGCATCAACTCCAATGCGCACCTGATTGCCATTAACGCCAAACACAGTGATGACGATGTCTTCACCAATGCGCACGCGTTCGCCAGGCTTTCGAGTTAATATGAGCACGATTTCTCCTCAGAGGCATATTATTGCAAGCCTCCTCAAACCATGAGTCGTTCTAGTTTGCCCCGACCATACGCTTGCCTTCCGGGGATTCAACGTTACACAAAGTTAGTCGAACGTTAGCGCTTGGCAATCGCCAAAGTGATCTTGTCTGACTATGCAACAGAACCAAGAAATGAGGCAAAGCAATGCTTCTACGCGTTCGAAAAGAAAGCGTAAATTCCAGGTAAAAATTGAACCGGCAAAACCCCGTAGCGACAGTTAAACCGTCCTTTAGGCCACCTATTTGGCCTTCTCTAGCGCCCATCGAAGCAAGAATAGATGCTGCCTGCCATTAAACGGGTGAGCGTTTTGCAATTCATCAATAAACAGAAAACCAAAAGAACGGGTCACGCCGTTAGTTTCTAGCTGCAGTTTTGCCTGATCTGAAAATGTAATTTCTTCTACACGTTTTCGATTTAGCGCCGCGTTATCAACCTTGCGCGAACGAACGTAGCGCTCGACGTTGCTTCTCTCATAGCCTGCGCGAAACTTCTTATGCGCAACGGAACGATCAGTTTCAGAGGTAACTGTCGGGTTCTCAATGGGTAGTCCAATTGGGTTCGAAGAAAGTGCACTCGAAGGGTTTGCTGCAGCAAGCTCACCAAACTCTATGGTCAGAGCTCCGGGGAATTCCTTTAGAACATGTTCCAATGTCGCCAGAGCCAAGTGGCTTTGCAGGCAATCCTTGTTTACGCCCGCAACGATAGAGAGTTTTCCCGCTGCAGCCGCCCTCCTCATCATCAAAAACACCTCATGCTTGGTACCTGAGCCTTCTTGAATTAGCGCAACAGCAGGCAGCGAGTAGGCAACATCCGGGGTGTCGTCGTAAGACCCACCAAGCAAGCTCTCAATAAAAGGAAGGTGTTCACGGCCAAAATAGTACTCGTCGCGGTGAACGTATCCAGGCACACCATAGATCGCATCGGCAAAAATCGCTGCCTGCTCCATGTCGTGTTGCACTCTACCTTCACTATCTGACCACTTGGCAAATCCTGTTGTGGAAACCCCACAGGATTCAATGAGCGAACAAACCACGGCCAAGTTTTCTACATCCAGATCTCTTGACCAAAACCGCGGATAGGCAAGATCGAGAAAATTTCGAACAGCTGATGGTGCGTGTCGTTTTACCCACGAGAAAGCAATATGTACAAGCGAAGTGTCCCAGATTTTTTCTGTGCCCCGCAAGGTGTAACCCCATGCTGATGCGTAACGCCTGGCATCCATATAGGCATAACGAACACCGCCCCACTGCTGCTTCGTCCGATTAGACTTAACAACCTCGCCGCGCTTATTCAGTTGCGCAGACCCCAGGTAGGAGGGTATGTCCAAAGTGAGGGGGCGCCAGTCGATCTCAATGCCTAACCGATCAGCAAGTTGATAGGTTGGGTCTTTTGCTACAAAAGCATAGGGGCTCTTAATATCAAAATAGACAATGAGTGGCGCGTCACTCGATCGCGGTTGAAACCTGTTTGTCAATGGATAGCTTCTTTGGAGGTCTTGAAAATCGGCTGACTCAGCCCGACAGTTGTGCTCGTTAGTTCTTCTCTGTGCGTAGGTACAACCCGATCCAGCCCCGCTTGCAAGAGTTGCTCGCGCATATACAGCTCGACTTCTGCTGCTTCGGTCATAGTCAGAACGTTTGCCAGCATACGCTCGGCGTCACTTAACGCTATATTCCTGATAACCCACTTAATGCGCGGCAGGTTGATGGAATTCATAGACAAGACGTCATAGCCCATAGCAACCAGTAAAACAGCACCCACAGGCGTACCCGCAAGCTCGCCGCAAATGCCCAGCGGTTTCGACTCTGCATGGCAACCCTGGGCGACAACACTCAGCGCCTTTATGACGGCGGGGTGCACATCACGATACAAGGATGCCACTCGTGGATTGTTTCGATCCACCGCGAGCATGTATTGAGTAAGGTCATTACTTCCTACTGCAAGAAAATCGACCTTGCGTGCGATTTCCTGTGCTTGATAAACCGCTGCCGGCACTTCAATCATCACACCTACCAGTGGCCGCTTAACCTTGAATCCCTCTTCTACAACTTCTGTGTAGGCCCGATCTACCAGTGCCAGAGCTTCGTCAACCTCTCCCATGCTGCTTATCATCGGCAGCATGATCCGAAGTACTCCCTCAAGTCCGGCATTGGCAGTAATCATGGCTCGAACCTGAACCATGAAAATTTCCGGGTGGTCCAGCGTGACACGAATTCCGCGCCAACCCAGAAAAGGGTTGTCTTCTGAAATGGGAAAATAGGACAGAGACTTGTCGCCACCGACGTCAAGCGTTCGCATAGTGACCGGTCGTGGCTCGAACGCAACCATGTGACCCCGATAGATAACGCGTTGTTCTTCTTCGGTTGGAAAGCGGTCCTGAGTCATAAAGGGTATTTCTGTGCGAAACAAGCCAATACCCTGGGCGCCCATCTCAAGGGAGCGTGTAATATCCCCAGATAAACCAATATTCACCCAGAGACGAACCGTGTGCCCGTCTTTGGTTTCACTCGGCAGATCGCGCAGACTTTCAAGCTCCTCGCTAAACTCTCTTTCCTGACTCATCAGGTTTGTGTAGCTTGCGCACACGCCTGGGGATGGGTTGGCAACAACATCGCCATAAAAACCATCAACCACCAGAGTCTGGCCTTCAAGGATGTGAATCGGCAAATCCACAGCACCCATCACCGTTGGCACCCCCAGACTTCGTGCAAGAATTGCAATGTGGGAGTTCGCCGAGCCTTTCATCGACACAATACCGGCAAGTTTTTCTGGCGGAAACTCTGCCAACATACCAGCGGAAATATCCTCGCCTAACACAATGCTCTGTTCCGGGAAGTGGATTTTGCTCCGACGAATGTCTTGCAAATAGGCAAGAACCCGCTGACCGAGCTCCCTTACGTCTGATCCACGCTCACGAAGATAGGAGTCTTCCATTTCTTCAAAGCGTTGCACATGATCCACAATTACTCGCCGTAGTGCGCCCTGAGCCCATTGACCCTGACGTATCACTCGGCGCACATCATCCCCTAGAGCCGCATCGTCTAGCATGTGCAGGTATGCATCAAAAAGCGCTCGCTCCTCTGGAGGCAAACTGCGCGGCAGGCGTTCGCCGATACGAGCAATATCTTCCCGCACTGCAAGCAAAGCGCGATCAAACACCATAAGCTCAACGGTCACGTCTTCTGCTTCGCGATCGGGAACGCTATCGAGATTCGCCGGCGGATGCAGAGTAACCACCTTGCCAAGCGCAATTCCCGGCGCGCCGGGCACACCGGTATAACGACTATTCTGCAAGTCGCTGTCGCTTCCAAACAGAGAGCGCACCTCACCGGTGGCCTGAGCATGTGCAATAACACCGGCAAGCTGGGCTGAGAGCGTTATCAAAAACGCTTCCTCAGAATCATCAAAGCGTCGAATTGCTCGTTGTTGAACCACTAGCACCCCAAGCACCAGTCGCTGGTGAATCACTGGCACACCAAGGAACGCATGAAAAGGTTCTTCGCCTATTTCCGGCAACAGTACGAAGTGTGGATGCAATGTGGCGTCCTGCAGATTCAAAGGTTCCGCGCGCCGACCGACAAGAGCAACGAGTCCTTCGTCCTCACCAAGTTCCAGACTACCCACAACGTCCCGGTTGAGACCTTCGTTAGCCGCAAAGGCATATTTATTTTCTGCGTTACGCAAATAGATCGAACACACCTCGGTGCCCATGCTTTCGCGAACCTCGCGAACGATCAGATCCAGAGCTGCACGGAAATTCGTTGCATCATTAACGTGCTGCACAATGCTGCGGAGGGCATCAAGCACTGCGTCTAACCCTGGCCGGAGTCTACCGGCGCATCGGCATCAGCCAAAGAAGACGGGCCCTGTGGCGCCAGGAGCCGCGCTTGATCAACCGGCAGACGAGGTGCCAACTGCTTGAGGGCGCGACGATACACATCCCTCTTAAAGTCGATCACCTGCTTTACCGGATACCAGTAGCTCACCCATTTGAATTCATCAAATTCAGGCTTCTCGCACAGATCGAATCGCACTTGCGCATCATCGGCAAGCATTTCAAGCAGAAACCACTTTTGTTTTTGCCCCTTAAACGCAACCGGGCGTCGACCACCCTGGCCCTTTGAAGATTTCTTGGTTGATCGCTTGGTGGACCGACGCTGATCTCGACGCATGTGTTGCGGAAGCCGATATCGCAACCAGCCATCAGTGCAGCCGAGAATTTTGACATGCTCCTCGCGGAGTCCAATTTCTTCTTCGAGCTCACGAAACAGGGTTTGCTCCGGTTTTTCGCCGTCCTGTACGCCGCCCTGGGGAAACTGCCAGGCGTCGTGGCCACCTACCCGGCGTGCCCAGAGCACCTGCCCAAGGGCGTTCGCCACAACAATTCCGACGTTCGGCCGGTACCCTTCGGCATCAATCATTTCTTGGCCACCCAGTAATAACAACGCTCCAACAAAGCGATGGTTGAGTAAACATCAATCAACCTGAAAATACCAACAACTCAGGTAGCGAGCTTCAGGCAACTGAGCGTGCGTCGGGTGATCAATGGGCAACCCCCCCTCAGCCAGAACCCGAAGTTCCCTATGCTCGCCCCGAGCTGCGGCCCGCACCATGGCGAGATGGCTGTTCGAATCGAGATGCATAGAGCAGGAACAACTCACCAATATACCGCCGGGCGCAACAACCTGCAGTGCCTGCCTGCTGAGAGAACGATATTTCACTACCCCCTTGGCCAGGTCTTTTTTACGTTTGATCAGCGCCGGCGGATCCAGCACCACAAGGTCCCAGCTTTTCTTGGCCGCCACTGCCGAGGCAAGAAAAGACTCTACTTTGGCCCGCTGCGTGGTGAGGTTGTAGCCCAATCGCTTTGCCGTTTCATCCGCTGCCTTGAGGGCCCCTTCCGAAGAGTCAACACAGTGCACCGACAGCGCGCCTCCCTGCATCGCCTGGATCCCCCAACCTCCGGCATAGCTATATAGGTCCAGGACGTTTTGGCCCTTGAACCAGCGAGCCGCTCGCGCCCGATTTTCTCTCTGGTCAAAATACCAGCCGGTTTTCTGACTTTTATCTGGCAGAGTAAATTCAATACCGTTTTCGATCGCCCGACGCGGCCCGGAGCTTTCAAGCTCACCTTCATCACTCGGCCCCGGAAGGCCTTCGAGTTTTCGCAGGGTTGAGGAATCTTCAAAGTGAATCCTCGCCTGAGGGATCAAAGCCGTGAGTGCAGAGCTAATCTCGCCGCGGCGAAGCTCCATACCCCAGGTTGACACCTGAACCATCAATTCCTGGCCATAACGATCAATAACCAGACCCGGCAGATCATCACCTTCGGCAAAGACCAACCGGTAATAGGGTTCATCAAAGCAGCGTTCTCGCCATCTAAGCGCGCGTTCAAGGCGTGTCTCGATCAAGCCATCGAGAACGGCATTGCCACGCCCCATCAGGCGCACAGTGACCAAACTGCCAGGGCTTGCGTAGCCGCTGCCCAGCCGATTGCCTGATTCTGTCAGCACAGCCACCTCGATTCCGGGCTCAAGGCCCTTCAGCGGGGAGCGATCAACATCGATTTCATTGCTATATACCCAGGGGTGGCCGCGACTGAGTCGGCGTTCTGCCGACTTTTTAAGGTAGAGTTCATGCATAGCAGCAGTGTAGAGGATGCGAAGAGCGCGCGGTGGACATTCTTAGACCTTCTTCTAACGATGCAGGTAAAAATAGACTGGGAACCGAAACCAGTCCTTATCTGCTTCAGCACAAAGACAATCCCGTTCACTGGTATGCATGGGGTGAAGAGGCACTTGCGGCTGCAAGGGAAAGCAACAAGCCTATCTTGCTGAGCGTGGGTTACTCCGCCTGTCATTGGTGCCACGTGATGGCCCACGAGAGCTTCGAAGACCCAGCGACGGCTGCCCTGATGAATGAACACTTCATCAACATCAAAGTCGACAGAGAAGAACGACCGGACATCGACAAAACCTATCAACTTGCACATCAACTGCTCACACAGAACAGCGGCGGCTGGCCGCTGACCATGTTTCTTCATCCCGACAGTCATCTGCCTTTCTTCGGTGGTACCTATTTTCCCAAGACCGCCAACTATCAACTGCCCGGGTTCAGCGATCTTTTGCACCGTGTTGCCGAAGCGTACAGCAGCAAGCGAGACGAGTTGGTCGAGCAAGGCAAAAAGATCACGGAGGTTCTGGCAGCTCTACAAGACGTAAACCCTTCAGCAGATACAGAAAGCGGCGATTACGAGGCCATCAGCGCTACAGCCCGCGAAGCGCTTGTCACCCAGTACGATTCGAAATCCGGAGGTTTCGGCAACGCCCCAAAATTTCCGAATTCAACCCTCATCGAATTTCTGTTCGAGCAATGGTCTTACAGCGCAAAGAGAGACCGCGAAGCACTCGATATGGTTATGACCACACTGACCCAGATGGCCCGGGGAGGCATCTACGACCAGCTTGGAGGCGGCTTCTGCAGGTACTCAACCGACTCCTCCTGGATGATCCCGCACTTCGAAAAAATGCTCTACGACAACGGCACCTTACTCTCTTTGTACGCCAACGCTTTGAAAATAGGCCCAGACCAGCTGTTTGAGGATGCTGTTACAGACACCGTGAACTGGCTTACTACTACCATGCGCCATGACGCTGGTGGATTTTATTCTGCTCAGGATGCCGATTCTGAGGGTGAAGAAGGCAAATATTACGTCTGGCAGAAACAAAGGGTTAAAAAGCTACTCACCGAAGATGAGTATCTGCTTGTCGAGACACTGTTCGGTCTCGACAAGCCCGCTAACTTCGAAAGTCGCTGGAACCTGCATCGCAGAGAGTCCTTTCGAAGCGTCACCGAGCGCATCATTCTGGATTCAGACAACCCCAGGGAGGTTTGGCTAAGCGCCAAAGCCAAACTACTGGACGAACGTGCGAGCCGCACCGCTCCCGAGATTGATACAAAGATTCTCGCCAGCTGGAACGCACTGGCAATCGATGGTCTGGCCCAGGCCGGTATGAGCCTCGGCCGCCAGGACTGGATCGAGCACGCCCAATCGGCAATGGACTTTGTACGCACGCGAATGATGAAAGACGGGCGGCTACATGCTACCTGGAAAGATGGCGAAGCCAGACACCCGGCATACCTGGATGACTATGCATTTTGCCTCCGTGCGCTTGTCACCCTGTTGCAAGCCCAGTGGCGCGAAGTCGATATTGCATTCGCGCAGGAGCTCGCCAATCTAACCATCGAATTATTTTCAGCAGATAGCGGCGGGTTCTACTTCACTGCACACGATCACGAAGAATTGATTCATCGCGCCATGCCCACTGTCGACGAATCCACCGCCAGCGGCAACGCCGTTCTCGGTGCTGCGCTCACTGACCTCGGTCACCTGATGGCGGATCTGCGATATCTGGAGGCAGCGAGCGGCATACTGCGCTGGGCCACTCCGTTTGCTGAGCGCTACCCAACCGGCCACTGCTCCATGCTCACGCTTGCAGCACGCCACACCAATGCACAGCAACAGGTTATTTTGCACGGACCAGAAGACCCGCAGTGGCTCGACGCCTGCCGAACTGGATTCACACCCAATCGGCGAGTATTTTCCATTGGCTTTGGTGCGTCTATAAAGACCATCCCCGCTTACTTGCCGCGAATGGTCAGCGCAGAGCAACGCGATCGGGTAACAGCCTATGTGTGTACCGGCATGAGTTGCTCGGCACCCATCAGAGACCTGGCGGAACTTAAAGAAGCTCTTTAGGAAGCACCCCACACCAGGTCAAGATCACGGGCCGCTCGCACATCATCCAGCCTGCGAACCGGCAGGGTGTGCGGAGCATTGGTCACCAGATCGGCGTCCTTGCGAGCCTCCTCGCGCACGGCAACAAGTGCCGCAATATAGGCATCCAGTTCATCACGAGTCTCCGTTTCTGTCGGCTCAATCAAGAAACACTCTGGAACCAACAGCGGAAAGTAGGTTGTTGGCGAGTGTACGCCGTAGTCCAGCAATCGTTTAGCCATGTCCATCGCACTGACATCAAGCGACTTGGCTTCCTCGGAATAGCTGATGATGAACTCGTGACTGGCACGCCGTTCGGGATAGGCAAGCTTGAAGCCCTCGGCCTGCAGGCGAGAGGCCATATAGTTGGCATTTAAGGTAGCAAACTCGGCAACCCGTCTAAGACCGTTACCCCCAAGAAGTAACGCATAGGCAAGCGCCCGAACCAGGATTCCCGCGTTGCCCATAAACGCCGACAACCGTCCGATTGAATCCGGCAGGTCCTGCTCGTCAATCCAAACAAAACGCTGACTGCCTTGCTCGTGAGCAAGCCCTGCCATTGGCACTGGCAGAAAAGGCAGCAATCGCTCGCCAACAGCAACAGGTCCTGCACCTGGACCGCCTCCGCCATGTGGCGTTGCAAAGGTTTTGTGCAGGTTCATGTGCAGAACATCAAAACCCATGTCTCCCGGACGAACTCGGCCCAGGATCGCGTTCAAATTTGCGCCGTCGTAGTACAGCAGACCACCAGCCTCATGCACAATACTGGCAATTTCTTCCACCTGACGTTCAAAAACCCCGCAAGTGCTGGGGTTAGTCATCATCAGCCCTGCAGTCTGAGGACCGACTGCTGCGCGCAAATCTTCGATATCAACATCGCCACTGTTGTCGACCTTTACTTCCCTGACGCTGTATCCGCACATCACAGCTGTTGCAGGGTTAGTACCGTGAGCCGCACTGGGCACAATAATCTCTTGCCGTGCCGTGTCGCCGCGGCTTTCGTGGTAGGCACGAATCATGGCAACACCGGCAAATTCACCCTGTGCACCCGCCATTGGCGCAAGGCTGCAGCCTTTCATTCCGGTGACGTCGCAGAGAATTTCCTGCAGCTCATGAAAGCAAGCAAGAATGCCCTGGCTGGCATGAGAGGGGGTAAGCGGGTGGCGATTCAGGAATCCGGGAAGGCTGGCCGCTTTGTGCGCGCCTCGCGGATTGTATTTCATGGTGCAAGAACCCAGCGGATAAAACTGGGTATCAATCGAATAATTCTTTTGCGAGAGCCGGGTGAAGTGCCGTACTACCTGCAACTCCGATGCCTCCGGCAATCCAAGAGGGGAAGTGCGCATAAGCGCGGCAGGAAGCTCTGAGCGCGCACCCCCTTCGCAGTCATCCGGGGCCTGAGCAGTGGCGGAACGCCCAGCCGCTCCCAGCTCAAAGATCGTTTTCTCAGTCTGATCTTTTGGATTCAATCTGCCCACAAGGCTTGTATCCAGAGCGCTCTTGTCTACTGATTCGTTGCTCATCGAGTTTCTCCCAGCACGGTTTCAAGCGCCGCGGCAAAGCTCTCAATGTCTTGTTCAGTGCGCTTCTCTGTGGCACAAACCAACAGGGCGTTTTGCATGTCCGGGAAATAATCTCCCAACGGTAGTCCTGCATGAATGCCACGTTGCAAGAGTTCATCAACAACCCATTCAGCAGATCTTGGCAAGCGCACAACAAACTCGTTGAAGAACGGCCCCGAGAAAACCCGATCAACACCGGGCACCCCTGTGAGGGCATCAACCAGCTGCAATGCATTGTGATGGCACTGCCGAGCAACCTTTTGTAAGCCTAGATTCCCAAGCAAACTCATATAGATGGTGCCCGCGGTCACCAGCAAACCCTGGTTAGTGCATATATTGGATGTCGCCTTGGCACGTCGAATATGCTGCTCGCGCGCCTGAAGTGTTAAGGCGTAACCTACCTTGCCATCCAGATCGACCGTTCGACCGATGATACGTCCCGGCAACTGACGCACATACTTCTTGTTGGTACACATAAAACCAAAGGAAGGCCCGCCTGATGCCATGGGAATACCAAACGGCTGACCATCGCCACAAACGATATCGGCGGACCATTCACCCGGCGGCTTTAAAACAGCGAGCGACATAGGATTAACTACCGCGATAAGCAGCACATTATTTGTCTGCGCCCAATCCGCTAAGGCATCAACGTCTTCAAGTGCGCCAAAAAAATTCGGCTGCTGGACCACCAGCGCTGCACACTGATCACTCCAGTCCGCAAGCGATGAATGATCAAACCGGCCATCCTCCGCCATGGGTAAAACACGAACTTCAATGCCCTGGTTTGCAACAATATTGGTTGCTGCCCGGCGATACAGCGGGTGAACTGTTTCAGGCACAAGCACTCGCTTGGCGGGCGCACGACGATTGGCCCGCACTGCCATGAGCATCGCCTCGGCAAGGCCGGAAGCACCGTCGTAGACCGAGGCATTGGATACATCCATCGCGGTCAGATGCGCAATCATGCTCTGATACTCGTAGATCAGCTGGAGTGTGCCCTGACTCGCCTCTGCCTGATAGGGAGTGTAGGCGGTCATGAATTCACCACGGGCTGTAATGTCCCAGACAGCAGCCGGAATATGGTGATCGTAGCTGCCGGCACCAACAAAACAAATGCCGGCAGTATCCTGTTCCGCACGCTTCGCAAGCTTGGCTAACATTGCCATTTCAGAAATGCCGTCAGCTACGTTTTCAAGACCATTAACCTGCAGGTGAGCGGGAATCTCATCAAACAGGTCATCGATTGATTGCGCACCAATCGCGCCAAGCATCGAATCAATTTCGGTTTCAGTGTGGGGAATAAATGGCATTGGTAATGGGACTCTAGCGAAGGGGCGTGCCGCCACCGACAGACGACGACACTGGATATTTGAGAGCTACAGGAGGACCTTAGTGGTCTTGCGCCTCACACTGCTCAACGTAATCCGACGCAGACAGCAGTTCGTCTAATTGTGGAAGATCCAGCGGTCGCAACTTAAAGAACCAGCCTTCACCAAAGGGATCGGTGTTGACCAGTTCGGGCTGTTCTTCAAGAGCTTCGTTGACCGCAATAACATTGCCATCTATGGGTGCATAGATATCCGAAGCAGCCTTGACTGACTCGACCACACCCGCCTCGCCCGCAGCCAGCAGATCAACATCGAGTTCTGGCAACTCAACGTAAACAACATCACCAAGAGCATCTTGAGCGTGATCTGTAATGCCAACGGTTACAGTCCCGTCTTCTTCTAGCCTCGCCCACTCGTGGGTTGCGACGTAGCGCAGTTCTGCTGGTGTTTCACTCATCTTATTTGTCTTTGATTACGTCTGGGATTAATGGATACGCTAATTATGGCTTAGCTGCAGATTTATACTGGTTTGTATTTAAAGTGATTTGTATACCTGCTCACCTTTTCTCACAAAAGGAGGCCTTACAAGTTCCACATCAAAGCGCTTTTTTCGAATAGTAACGCTTGCACTACCAACCGCGCCGGAAGGCACCCTGGCAAAGCCAATACTGTACCCCAACGTTGGTGAAAACACTGCACTGGTTAGTACCCCAACACCTGCATTGGTGGTGATCTCCTGGCCTTCGCGAAGCATCCCGCGTTCGGTAAGAACCACCCCTAACAGGTGTTCATGCTGACCCTGTTGCTTGATGTCTGCCAGCGCAGACCGGCCAATGAAATCTCGCTCCTGTGGTTCCCAGGCGATGGTCCAGCCCATGTTCGCGGCCAATGGATTCACTTCATCGTTCATATCATGACCGTAGAGGTTCAAACCCGCTTCAAGACGCAGGGTGTCGCGCGCACCCAGACCAATCGGCGCCACATCGGCAGCCAACAGAGCGCGAAAGGTGTCCACCAAATCAGCGTTAGGCAAGATGATTTCGAACCCGTCTTCGCCGGTATAGCCCGTTCGCGCAATCATCCATTCGCCGTCTTCGCACATCCAGAAAGGCTTGAGTTTCTGCGCCACGGCAGTCCGCGGCAACGCCTGCACGCATTTTTCAATCGACTGAGGACCTTGCACCGCCAGTATTGCCAAATCATCCCGTTCTTTAAACGCAACGTCTTCACGCCCGGCATGAGCGGAAGTCAGCCAATCCAGCACTTTTTGTCGGGTACCTGCATTGACCACCAGCCGGTACCCTGATTCGCGCCTGTAAACAATAAGATCATCGACCACGCCCGCCGCTTCATTGAGCAGAGCGCCGTAAAGCGCCCGCCCGGGCGATCCCAGCTTTGCGACATCATTGGCAACCATGTAGCGAAGAAAATCAGTCGCACCATGCCCTTCGAAGTCAATAACGGTCATATGAGAAACATCAAACATGCCAGCGTCGCGACGAACCTGCTTATGTTCCTCGATTTGGGAACCATAATGGAGCGGCATCAGCCAACCGGCGAAGTCGACCATCTTGCCGCCCGCCGCGACATGCTCGTCTACCAGGGGAGTTTTC
The DNA here is from genome assembly GCA_964634815.1 of uncultured Pseudomonadales bacterium. GTDB lineage: Bacteria > Pseudomonadota > Gammaproteobacteria > Pseudomonadales > Azotimanducaceae > JALZVT01. The sequence goes on from CAZWMD010000065.1 coordinate 18,286, forward strand.
AGCAGCGATTGATTACTCATCTTGTTTCCACAAATTTGAATAAGCGCAGTGTACCCAAAGCGGGACGCTAGCTCGCCTTTGCAACCGGTCCCAGACCCAGGGCTTCCAACACCAACGCCTTGCGCGCCATCTCAGATCGGCCAAGTGCGCGAGTAAGGACATTGCGGGCCAACAAAGGGCCCGGCGACTGATTTGCATAGCCCGCGGACAGTGCACTCATCGCCGTAACTGCCAGATTTGAGCGCGCGCGCCTGACCCGAGCGAACCGCTTTAGTCCCTCGGTTGGGCTATGTCCGGTACATTCAAGCAATGCTCTGACGTCTTCAAACCCCAGATTAACTCCCTGCCCGGCCAGCGGATGAATCACTCGCGCGGCATCGCCGATAAACACCAGATCGGGCCGGGGACAAAAATTGCTGATAACGCCCTGGAGCAAGGGAAATCGCACAGCCGTGCTGACCTCCTCGATACGCCCCAGGCGCAGTTCACTGGCACGCTCCAGGGCCTTTTCCAACTGCCTGTGCGACATCCCGGCGAGGTCATCGGCGCGATCGTTACGCGCGCTCCAAACAACAGACACAATGTTGGTATCTGCCATCGGCAACAGAGCCAGCGGACCCTCAGCCAGAAAGCGCTGGAACGCAGTGTGCTCATGCTGATTCTCTACTCTTGCTGCAAATGCCAGGGCACTTTGTCCGGTGTCTGTCAAAGGCATCGGCACGCCCAGTTCACGTCGCACCACCGATCGGGCACCATCCGCGGCAATCAGCATACGGGCGAGCACAGACTCGCTTGTGTCTTCTTCTGCGTCATCTTCTGGGGCTGCATCACTCGACAGCTCCAGGCGGTAACCACCGGCGTCAGAATCTACCCGGGTTACTGATCGACCCACAACACAGGTCACCGTTGAGCGTTCAAGCCGCTGCCATAGCTGCGCAAGCCAGGGACGCACCTCAGCTATGTGCCCAAGTGCGTCTTGCGCGACATCGGTGGCACCAAATCGCAACACAGAGGTTCCCCGATCTTCCCACACTTCCATGTGTGCAAACGCACCAATTCGCTTACTTGGCCAGGCGTCGTACCGCTCCAATAACCGCCGACTCGCGAGCGACAAGGCAACAGTTCGCGCATCCACATTCAGGCTTTTGGTTTTTTGGGGGCCAGCTTCGCTTTCACTCAATCCTTCATGAACTGGGCCATTACGCTCGATCAAGGCAACATCATGACCTTGAGCTTCAAGACCAAGAGCCATAACCGCTCCAACCGGCCCACCACCAACGACAACAAAGTCGTGAGCAAAGTCATGCTGGCGGTCGGCCACGGCTAGAGCTTCCGCCGCATTGTGGCCTGGATATCCTTGATGGTTTTCGGCGCGGCGGAAGTTAAGACGCGAGGCGCTTCCCTGGTAATCAGCACTTCATCTTCGATACGAACCCCCATGCCTTGCCATTTACTGGCAACACCCGCCCAATCGGGCGGAATATAAACGCCCGGCTCCACGGTGATCACCATACCGGGCTCCAATTCTCGCCAGGCGCCTTCCACGCGGTAGTCACCGGCATCATGCACATCTATTCCAAGCCAATGCGAGGTTCTAGAAGGACACAACGCGCGATAACTCTCACTTTCAATCACATCAGCCACACTGCCCTTCAGGAGGCGTAAATCAATCAACCCCTGCACCAAAGCAACGAGCGCTGCCTGGTGCGGGTGATCAAAGTGATTTCCGCACCTGGCCGCTGTGATCGCCTCGCTCTGTGCGTTTAGTACAACTTCGTAAAGGGCTTGCTGTGCAGCGCTAAATTTGCCGCTGACAGGAAACGTCCGGGTGATGTCGGAGGCGTAGTTCTCGTATTCTGCGCCAGCGTCAATGAGAACCATATCACCGCGTTTGAGTGGCGCGTTGTTGGCGGCGTAGTGCATGATGCACGCATTCGCCCCCGAACCGACTATTGGCGGATAAGCGGGAAATCGCGCGCCCTGTCGCATGAACTCGTAGACCAATTCTGCTTCGAGCTGGTCCTCGGACAAACCAGCCTTGCAGGCCCGCATGGCCCGCGCATGAGCACCGGCGCTGATCTGTGCTGCGCGTTCCATCACTCTTATTTCCGCTGCAGACTTATAAAGACGCATCTCGTGCAACAGATGCTTTAGCGCAATGAATTCACCGGGTGGCGTACTCGCGCCGGACTCCCGGGTGCGCATGCGTTGTACCCAACCCATAAGCTGGGCATCAAAGGCGGCATGCTCTCCAAGCGTATGATAAATGCGCATACGACCTTCGAGCAGACCGGGAAGAATGTCCGGCATGTCTGCCACCGGGAAAGCATCATCAAGTGCGAGTGACTCGATAGCGCGCTCAGGACCCAGAATTTCGCCATCCCACTGTTCCTTGAGGGCATCGCGATCGTTACAAAACAGAATGACTTCGCCCTGTTCACGATCTGGAGCCAACACCAATACCCCGCCGGGTTCGTCAAAACCCGAGAGATAGTAGAAATCGCTATCCTGTCGAAAAGGGTATTCCGTCACCCGAGTACGCTTGGCAATTCGGGCAGCAGGAATCAGGGCTATGGAGCCCGGCTCCATCATTGCCATAAGGCGTAATCGCCGCCGCTCGTATTCCTGCCGCGCGATGCGGGGCCCGGGCCGCTCCAGCAACGCGTCTCGAGGCAAAGCGGGCTGGCGCGCCGGTTTGGTTTTCGCTTTGGGGCCAGCAGTAATTTTTGGTCTGGCTTT
>CAZWMD010000065.1:21124-23164 GCA_964634815.1 uncultured Pseudomonadales bacterium
TTTTGGTCTGGCTTTTGCTTTGGGCCTGGCTTTCGCTTTGGGCTTGGCTTTTGTTTTGGGCTTCGCTTTGGCTTTGGGCTTTGCTTTCGCCGCTGCTGTTACCTTCGCCTGAGTCTTAGCTTGAGTCTTCGCTTTGGCTTTCGAGTCAGCTTTTGGCAGGGATTTCGTTTTGGCACGGGCTTTTGCCTTCGACTGGGCTTTCGCCCGGCCTTTCGAGGCAGCGCCGCCGGCTTTCTTGGTGTTAGTGGACGGTTTCGTCGGCATCGGCATCTACATCAATTACATCCGCGAACAGCAACAGTCCTGCTACACGCACAAACTCAAACAGTTCGACAAAGTCCGCCTCATTTGCCTGGGATTCGTCCATATCGGTATCTGCCTGGGCAATAGCGGTTAGATCTCTGATGATCTCCTTGGCATCGCCAGACATTTCAGCGCTGTCCTTGAGGCGCGTATATCCGGCGAGGAAGGTAGCACTCCACTGCGCCAATGCATCTACACGTTCGGCAACATGCGCTTCATCGTCGGCATCAAGCACTGGCGCAAAGTCCAGATCGTGGCTATAAGCCACTGTCAAACAGGCGTGCCAGAAAGTCGCAACGCTGTCCTGATCGGTCAGCGCATCTTCCCCCACCAGCTCAATAAGGTCGATCTGATTGCCACCAGCGGCAAAGACTCCACATAGCGCGCCATGCAGCTCGCCTGGCGAAACGGCGGCAGCAGCTCGTTCCGCCAACAGGGAGAGTTCGTACACATCGGGCATGGAGCCGTGATATTCGATCGTCATCAAATGACCTCATGGTCAGCACCAGCCGGACATTCGGCCGGCATACATACCGGTTTCGACCCCGAGTTAGAGCGGATCTGGGCCATATCTTGACCCGATTGGGGCCTTATTTGGCCCAGTACGGAGCGCAAGGGGGCAATTGCAGGAACGCATCCTATCAAATCACTTCACAAGCCCACCAATTAGAGTGAAACTTGTCCTCCTACTATTGTCACCAAACAGAATGCTATGGCTGCCGGCGAATTCAGCGCTCTAGAACAGAAGGTCGATGAACTCATCGATCTCTGCGATACCCTGGGTAGAGAGAACAAAGCCTTAAGGGCTCAACAGCAAACCTGGACCACAGAGCGTGCAAAGCTCATCGAGAAAAACGAGCTAGCTAAGTCTCGTGTCGAATCCATGATCACGCGGCTAAAATCACTAGAGCAAGACTAGTCCCTATGAGAAACGAGAAAAAGGATCAGGAAATCACAACCGTTAGCGTCCGCATTCTGGACAAAGAGTTCCAGGTAAGCGCACCCGCTGACGAGGTTGATGAGTTAACAAAGTCTGCGCGCATCCTCGACGAGCGCATGAACACCATCCGCAACTCCGGCAAAGTCTTTGGCGCCGATCGTATCGCGGTGATGGCTGGACTGAATCTGAGTCACGAGTTGGTGAAACTGCAAGGTGATGCCGGACAAGATCGAGACCTCATAGAAAACCGGGCTACCGAACTTGTGGATCGGATCAGCAAGACTCTGGCGGCGCACAAACAGCTAAGCTTATAGCCGCTAGAGCCTCCGGGCTCTCAATGCTGCGAACTCAAGCGCATTATCGGAACTTTTTTCAACTCACTCTAAATCCTGATTTCTGAACTCGCCGCGAGCTCAAACATCAACATTAGGGGTTTAAATATGAGTTTTTTCCAAAGAGTAAAACCAGTTTCACTGTTGAACGACAAAAGTGAGATATACTTCGGTTGTTCCTGGGGTGCTCGCCAGTTGGTGTCGTCCTTGAGCCGTTATATAAACCCCAGGGGGTTTCGTTGCTGTGGCCTATGTGCCAGCCCAAACGAGAAGGGCCCGGCAGGACATCGCGCAAGCGATATGTCTGTCCATCCCTTCACGTAGATTGGGACGCCTATGGTATAGCTCGGGCCCCCGCCTTGAACCAATACGGTTCAGGGCCAGCCAAGCAGCGGTACATCCGGGAACACCTAATTCTAAAGTCAGAACGCCGTGAGACATAACGACAAACTGACAACCTCTCTG
>CAZWMD010000066.1:0-22704 GCA_964634815.1 uncultured Pseudomonadales bacterium
AAACAGATAGCAGACAAGATTCTGAAAGAGATTCAGGCCAGACTGAAATTTCTGGTTGACGTTGGCCTCAACTATCTCACTCTCGATCGCAGCGCTGATAGTTTGTCTGGCGGCGAGGCGCAGCGCATTCGCCTGGCCAGTCAGATTGGAGCCGGCCTGGTCGGCGTCATGTATATCCTCGATGAACCCTCTATTGGCCTGCACCAGCGAGACAATGAACGACTGCTTCGCACTCTGACCCATCTGCGCGACCTGGGTAACTCCGTGATTGTGGTGGAGCACGATGAAGAAGCCATTCGCCAGGCAGACTACGTGGTAGACATTGGACCGGGTGCCGGAGTGCACGGTGGCAAGATTGTCGCCCAGGGAAAGATAAACGACGTTCTAAAGGCGAAAGACTCTTTAACCGGCCAATATCTGTCGGGTAAAAAAGGCATCGCGGTACCCGCCCGGCGCACACCCTTTGACGCTGAGAAAACAATCTCACTCACCGGAGCTACAGGCAACAATCTACAAAACGTGTCGCTCGCGATTCCCGCCGGACTACTCACCTGCGTAACCGGAGTGTCTGGCTCTGGTAAATCCACACTGATCAATCAAACGCTTTATCCGATCACCGCAAGAGAACTCAACAAAGCGACGTCGCTGACACCTGCACCCTATGAATCAATAGAAGGCTTAAAGCTGCTCGACAAGGTTGTTGATATCGATCAAAGCCCAATCGGCCGCACACCTCGATCAAATCCCGCAACCTACACGGGCCTGTTCACCCCAATGCGCGAACTGTTTGCGCAAACCCCGGAAGCACGAACTCGTGGCTACAAACCGGGGCGATTTAGTTTCAATGTGAAGGGCGGTCGCTGTGAAGCCTGTCAGGGCGATGGCGTGATCAAGGTAGAGATGCATTTTCTCCCGGACATTTATGTGCCTTGTGACGTCTGCAAAGGCAAACGCTATAACCGCGAGACGCTTGAGGTGAAGTACAAAGACAAGAACATCAGCGAAGTACTCGACATGACGGTGGAGGATGCGTTCGAATTCTTCAACGCCGTACCCATGCTCGCGCGCAAGCTGCAAACGCTGATGGACGTTGGGCTCACCTATATCAAACTGGGCCAGAGTGCGACCACGCTGTCGGGCGGCGAGGCTCAGCGAGTGAAACTCTCCCGAGAGCTATCAAAGCGCGATACCGGTCAAACCCTGTACATTCTGGATGAGCCAACCACCGGGTTGCACTTCCATGACATCGCTCAGCTACTCGATGTGTTGCATCGCCTGCGTGATCAGGGCAACACCGTTATTGTTATCGAGCACAATCTTGATGTGATCAAGACAGCGGACTGGGTCATCGATCTGGGACCAGAAGGTGGTGCCGGTGGTGGACAAATCATCGCCACCGGAACTCCCGAGGACGTTGCCAAAACACGTGGCTCACACACAGGCAGATTTTTGAAGCCACTGCTTACCAACAGCAAGACCAGGCCAGCGTCAACAAAAGCATCACCCAAAAAGAAAGCGCCGCCCAAGAAAAAGGCCCCACCCAAAGCCAGGCGTAAACGGGCTTAACCCTACGGGACCGACGGAGCGCTATCCTGCAAAAGGCTTCTCCCCGGGAAGCAGCCAACGCAGTGCCCGGGTAAAACCGATCGGAAAGGTGGTGAGGTGCGTACCCTCTGGAATAACTTCGTCTTTGACAATCAGGTCCTTGTGCTCAAGCGATCGAAGTCGATGTGCAAATTCAGCCTGCTGCCCAACCATATCGTGCCGACCACTATTAATCGCCGGCGTCTCGGTTTCTCCCACCGCAAAGTACACTCGGCCGCTGAGCCTGGTTCCTTTTTTTGCTACCTGTTCTTGTAATTCAAACAGCACCTCATTATCAAACCAGAGGGATGGACTGGTTAAAACATAGTCTTGAAAGAGACCCGGTTCTTCCAGTAATGCATAGGCTCCAAAAAGCCCGCCAAAGCTCTGGCCCACCAACATGCGACGCTGTGGATCAGCCCGAAAGTTTGTTTCGACAACAGGCAGCACTTCGTTCTTTAGAAAATTCAGATAGTCTTTTGCGCCGCCGGTCACTCTGGACCAATCCTGGGCTTTGGTTGGCGTCAAGTCGCGCGTTCGGCTATCAAACCCATCCTCACCCCAGGCATAGGACAGGCCGATCAGTATCGCCTTCTCATAGCCACCCAGGTTGAAAGGCGCACGCGTCACGCCTACGGCAGTTAGCCAGCAATACCCTCCGTCATTGAGGTAGACGACTGGATAGAGCCGTTTTGAATTCTTCTCAGCGTCATAGCCGGGCGGTAGTTTGATATACAAATCATAAGTTCGACCCAGGGTTTTGGATCGAAGAGTTTTCACTTCGCTGCCGCTGATCGCGAAGGTCTGAGGGTTAACAGGCTCCGCTGCACTTGCTGCGGGAACTGTGCAACAGAGCATCACTATCGCTGCGAGCAGAAGGCGGCTCATAACTGGAAACCCCAGGAAAAAATACCCTCAATCTTAGCTAACAGCTAACCAGATAAGAAACGCTGAACCCGCAGCCCAGGCATACCAGGCAAACACGTGAAATAGCTTCGACTTGAGCAGCCACACAAAACTCACCAACGCGAGGATTCCACTAATCAGTGCAGCAGCGCCGCCGGCCCAGATACTGGCCATGAGTTCGGGTGATGCTGAAGTGAGTTCAGGCAGAAGCAGTACCGCAGCACCAGCCATGGCGATCACGCCCATCAGGAACGAAAACTCGGCTGCCGCCAGAGGCGCCATGCCCAGCGCCATGGCGGTAGCAAGCGTGGTCCCGCTGCGCGTAATGCCAGGCAAAATAGCAAAAGCCTGTGCACAACCAATAATAAGCGCCTGAATCCAGGTGGGTTCCTCGGCAGTGCCTTTGGTAATGGTTTTGCGCGTTGTCCAGACAATGCAGCCTGTGACCAGCAACATAACTCCCGCAACCCAGGGGGTGCCAAACTGTTGTTCGATGAACCCGCGCAACGTTAGCGCGATCCCAATCGCTGGCAGAGTCGCCACCGCCAGCTTGCCAATATAACGCCAGGAGTCGCCGTCGCCCGTAAAGGCGCCAACTGTCAAACTACTTACCCGCTTAAAGTAATACAGCAGTATCGCAACCAGTGTGGCCACGTGAACTGCGACTTCAAACACAATACCGCCGTCAGGTTCGACCCCAAGCAACGACTGAGCCATCACCAGATGACCGGAACTGGAGACCGGCAGGAATTCGGTAAGTCCCTGAACAATGCCAAGGATAATTGCTTCGATAGTATTCACACCCCGCAGTATAAGGGCTAAAGGCCGGTGAATCTGTGTGCTGCTTGGTGTGCCTTACCTGACACACCTGGGATTGACACTTTTTTACGATGCTTCCCGCATAGACTATTAAGCCAAGCTAATGGCTTTGCGGTGTACGTCCAGGGAACGGACGGCATCGCTCTTTGTCAGCTGCCTCTCTACTAAGTATCTGAGTCGACCGCGGCCATGAAGTCGATATTGCGGCCATCACCCTCCGGCAGAGGAACTTCAGTTACACGCTCATCAACATCGTCGTACTCCAGACGCAATGCCCGGGACATGGTTGCGTGCATATCGTAGGTACAGGTGATGTAGGTAAACTCGAGAATCTCTTCATCGCTGAGATGCTGCTTAAGTGCCTCAAACGTAGTGTCCGATACTCGACCGCTCGCCAGGACCAGATCGTCCGTATAGGCAAGCACAACTCGTTCTACCTCAGAGAACAGCGGGGAGCTCGCCCAACCCGGAATGGCTTCAATCTGCTCATCGCTAAACCCCACGGCGCGGAGCGCTTTGCAATGCTGGGAGAACACAAACTGGCTACCCCGAGCATAGCCCGCTCGAGCCTGACCCAGCTCTCGCAGACGCGCACTAATCTTGCGATCTTCGCTTCGATAAAACTGGAACCCCTCAACAATGTGCTTGTTACAGTCTGGCACTGCGGCAAACACTGTCCACCAGTTTCCCGGTGTGCCTGTTGCCGTGCCCGGCTGCTCCACTGGATCTCTATCTGCTCCAAACAACAGGTCGTACAACGGCAGAACCGAATCATCAGCTTCTGAACGCGGGATCTGCTTCAGCCTGGGCATGGAAATCTCCTGGGTGGTTTAGTCTTGGATTAGTTTACCAATCATCAGCAATCATCAATTAGCTGGTAGCGCTGCTTTCATTGCATCAAGGAACAAACGGACGTTACGCTCAATAGATGCCTGCCCCATAAGACCAACCCGCCAAACCTTGCCTGCAAGTTCACCCAACCCGGCACCAATCTCAAGATCGTAGTCGTTGAGCAATACTGCGCGCACCGCGGCTTCATCGACACCTTCAGGGATACAGATACTGTTCAGCTGAGGTAGGCGAAAGTCCTCATCAACAAGAAACTCCAGTCCCATGGCCTGAGCACCATCGCGCAACATCGCATGCATTGCAGCATGTCGGTTCCAGGAATTCTCGATGCCCTCTTCCTGCAACATAACAAGGCTCTCATGCAATCCGTAAAGGGCGTTAACCGGTGCTGTATGGTGATAAGCCCGTTTAGCACCGCCTCCCCAATAACCCATTACCAACGACAGGTCCTGGAACCAGCTTTGGATAGGCGTATTACGTGCCTGGATTGCAGCGACAGCTTTTTCACTCATCGTAATGGGCGAGATACCCGGCGGGCAGGACAAGCACTTTTGTGATCCCGAATACACGGCATCGCAACCCCATTCATCAACACGAAGCTCAATCCCACCGAGGGATGTAACGGTATCGACAATAGACAGGCAGTTATTGTCGGCAGCAAGCTGACATAGAGCTTTAGCATCGCTACGTACACCAGTGGAAGTTTCTGCGTGAACGAAAGCCAGAATGGATGCCTCGGGATTGGCGCGAAGTGTTTCTTCAACCGCCGCAACGTCCACGGGCGTACCCCAGGCATTGTTTACGGTAATCGCATCCCCACCCATGCGTTTTACGTTTTCGACCATGCGTGTGCCAAACACACCATTGATGCAAACCACCACCTTGTCGCCCGGCTCGATCAGATTGGCGAAGCAGGTCTCCATTCCCGCTGATCCCGGAGCAGATACAGGCAGCGTCAAACCGTTTTCCGTTTGAAAGGCGTACTGCAACATCTCCTTGATCTCATCCATCATGCGCACAAATTCGGGATCGAGATGGCCAATGGTTGGGCGAGCCATCGCAGCCAAGACTCGAGGATTAACATCGGACGGACCCGGTCCCATCAGGGTGCGCTGGGGCGGGTAGAAACTTGCAGTGCTCATAGATTTCCTCTCAACTGACTCTGTTCAACAGATTAAACGTACTCTTTGATTTTCGAGCAAAAAAAACCGGGCATACGCCCGGCTTACAAACGGAACTGTTTGGGCAAAAAACTATTGTTCCTCGGCCACCAGCTCTTCTTCGTTGTCTTCTTCAAAATCGTCTTCGATCTCTTCGGGGATAGGACGATCGACCAATTCGATATAAGCCATGGGTGCAGAATCGCCTGGACGATGGCCACACTTCATAATGCGTGTGTAACCGCCGGGGCGTTCTGAATAACGCGGGCCAATCTCTGCAAACAATTTACCGACTATCGCTTTTGATCGAGTACGATCAAACGCCAAACGACGATTCGCAACAGAATCTTGCTTGGCAAGGGTGATTAAGGGCTCGGCTATGCGACGCAGTTCTTTTGCCTTAGGCAAAGTCGTCTTAATAATCTCGTGCTCAATAAGCGACGTCGCCATGTTACGGAACATCGCCTGGCGGTGACTGCTGTTGCGGTTAAGTTGACGCCCGCTCTTTCGGTGTCGCATCGCTAAACTTCCTTCGACTCTTTTTTGAGGTTATTCGCTAGAATGAACTGTTGGTTTCCAATTGCTCTCTTGTGAAGAGCAATCAGGCAACCTTGTGGTCGCCGCGCAAGCTTGCGGGCGGCCAATTCTCGAGGCGCATGCCCAGGGAAAGTCCGCGCGAAGCAAGTACGTCTTTGATCTCGGTCAACGACTTCTTGCCCAGATTTGGTGTCTTCAGAAGTTCAACTTCCGTGCGCTGGATAAGGTCGCCAATGAAGTAGATATTCTCTGCCTTCAGACAGTTTGCTGAACGCACTGTCAGCTCCAGATCATCTACTGGTCGCAGAAGAATCGGATCAATCTCGTCTTCTTTCTCTTCTGACTCGGGCTCACCTTCACTCTCGAGGTCGACAAACACTGCAAGCTGCTGCTGCAATATGGTTGCCGCACGTCGAATAGCTTCTTCTGGATCAATAACACCATTGGTTTCCAGCTCGAGTACAAGCTTATCGAGGTCGGTTCGCTGCTCAACCCGCGCACTTTCAACCGAGTAAGACACCTTACGCATTGGGCTATAGCTTGCGTCTAACCGCAAAACGCCAATAGGTCGAGTTTCGTCTTCATCCTCTGGACGATTCTCGACAGGCTGGTAGCCGCGGCCACGTGATACGCGTGCCTCAAGTCGAATAGAACCTACATCGTTAAGGTTGCAAATCACGTGGTCGGGATTTGCGATTTCTACGTCCTGAGTGAGCTGGAAATCGCCAGCAGTAACCGGTCCGGCACCATCACGTGTCAGTGAGATCACGGCATCATCCTGATTGTGCAGATGAATAGCGATACCCTTCAAGTTAAGCAAGATGTCGATAACATCTTCCTGCACGCCTTCCATGGTGCTGTATTCATGCAAAACACCTTCGATCTGCACTTCCGATATCGCACAGCCAGGCATAGAAGACAGCAGAATACGTCGCAGGGTGTTACCCAATGTGTGGCCAAATCCGCGTTCCAGCGGCTCGAGGACAACGCGCGCGCGCACGGGGCTGATTTCCTGGACATCGATGTGTCTCGGGGTCAAGAAGTCGTTCGCCGATTGTGCCATTTCTAAACTCTCCTCCGTCTTGCGACGGCAACGTGTACTGGACTAGCACCTGATCCGTTCCGAACCGGTGCGGATCGTGATCTTCTACTCGAATTACTTCGAGTAAAGCTCCACGATCAGATTTTCATTGATCTCGCTAGGTAGCTCAGCGCGATCTGGAAGCCGCTTAAACACGCCTTCCATTTTAGTGGCATCCACATCTACCCACTCTACCGGTGCTCTCTGAGCCGCAAGTTCAAGTGCAGATTTGATCCGCAGCTGGGCTTTAGACTTTTCCGCTACCGTGATGACGTCTTCCGGACGTACCTGATATGACGCGATGTTCACCACGCCACCATTAACCAAAATTGCTTTGTGCGAAACCAGTTGGCGTGATTCGGCCCGGGTAGAGCCATAGCCGATGCGATAAACAACATTATCGAGACGACTTTCCAGAAGCATTAACAGGTTTTCACCGGTTGCTCCCTTCTGCTTGTCGGCCTTCTTGTAGTAGTTACGAAACTGCTTTTCGAGCACACCATAAAAACGCTTCACCTTTTGCTTCTCGCGAAGCTGCACAGCGTAATCGGTGAGGCGAACTCGCCGCGCACCATGCTGTCCCGGTGGAACATCTGCTCGACACTTGCTGTCCAGGGGGCGTACGCCACTCTTCAAGAACAGGTCTGTGCCTTCTCGGCGTGACAGTTTTAGCTTGGGACCGAGGTAACGGGCCATAAATTATCTCCCTGCCAACTACACACGACGCCGCTTTGGAGGGCGGCAACCGTTGTGAGGAATGGGTGTAACGTCAGAAATGCTGTTTATACGCAGGCCCGCATTGTTTAAGGCTCGAACGGCTGACTCTCGGCCAGGTCCAGGCCCTTTGACCAACACGTCAACGCTCTTCATACCAAAGTCGAGCGCCGCAGTACCACAACGCTCGGATGCCACCTGTGCAGCAAATGGCGTGCTCTTGCGAGAACCCCGAAATCCAGAGCCACCTGAGGTCGCCCAACAAAGCACATTGCCCTGACGATCGCTGATGGTGATGATGGTGTTATTGAACGACGCATGCACATGGGCAACGCCGTCGGTAACAGTGCGCTTCGCGCGTTTTTTCTCTGCCATGATCTACTTCCTGATCGGACGGCGCGGGCCCTTGCGGGTACGCGAGTTAGTGCGAGTGCGCTGACCGTGAACCGGCAGACCGCGGCGATGCCGAATGCCGCGATAGCAACCCAGATCCATGAGACGCTTAATATTCATGTTTACTTCGCGGCGCAAATCACCTTCTACCGTCATCTTGCCAATCTCGTTGCGCAGAGCATCAAGATCAGTTTCCGACAGCTCCCCAATTTTCGCATTGGGTTGCACACCGGCTTCCGCGCACAGCTTCGTTGCCGTTGTGCGGCCAATGCCATAGATGTAGGTCAACGAGATGACCGCGTGCTTGTTATCGGGAATATTTATTCCAGCGATACGTGCCATAAACCTGAACTCCTATTAACCCTGACGCTGCTTGTGCCGCGGTTCGGCCGAGCAAATTACGCGTACAACGCCATTACGTCGTACCACTTTGCATTTGCGACACATCTTCTTTACTGACGCGCGTACTTTCATTTCTTTCTAACTCCAGCTCACTCTGTGCAAACCCACTACCTGCTACTGCTATTCACTACCTGCCGGCGGGATTTTTGCTGTAACCCTTTAAATTCGATTTTTCCATCAGCTTTGCGTACTGGCTGGACATCAAGTGCGATTGCACCTGCGCCATAAAGTCCATCGCAACAACCACAATAATCAATAGTGCTGTACCACCCAGTTGAACCGGCGTATTGAAGTACGACGACATAAACAGTGGCAGCAGACAAACCAGAGCAACGTAAACCGAACCAAAAGTGGTGAGCCGGGTTATAACGTCGTCGATGTACTTAGCTGTCTGTTGTCCTGGGCGGATACCTGGAACAAATGCCCCCTGCTTCTTCAGATTGTCGGCTACATCCTTTGGATCATAGGTAAGCGCGGTGTAAAAGAAACTGAAGAAGATAATTCCAGCAGCAAACATCAGAATGTACAGAGGCTGTCCGGGGGACAGGACCAAAGCGACATCCTGCAGCCAGCCAGCACCCTGGCTCTCACCAAACCACTGGGCTATAGATGCCGGAGCAAGCAGCAGACTGGATGCAAAAATCGCGGGAATAACCCCCGCCATGTTGACCTTAAGCGGCAAGTGGGTCGACTGACCCTGAAATACCTTGCGACCCTGCTGACGTTTTGCATAGTTCACAGTGATGCGGCGCTGGCCACGCTCAACATAAACCACACCCCAAATCAGCATAACGGCAAGGATACCAACAACCATCAAGGCAATGATGTTGATATCACCCTGGCGCGCCGCCTCAAAGGCCTGGCCTATGGCGGCCGGGAAGCTGGCAACAATCCCACAGAAGATCAAGAGCGAGATACCGTTGCCCACACCACGCTCGGTAATCTGTTCCCCGAGCCACATAACAAACAGCGCACCAGTAACAACCGTGGTAACGCCCACAAAATAGAACAGGAAGTCGGGCTGAAAAGCGAGACCCTGGTTCGCCAGCGTCACGGTTAACGCACTACCCTGAACAAGGGCAATCAGAAGTGTTCCGTAACGGGTGTACTGCGTGATCTTGCGGCGACCTGCTTCCCCTTCTTTACGTAACTCTTTTAACGCGGGGTGCATCATCTGCATCAGATTCATAATGATGCTTGAAGTGATGTAGGGCATCGGGCCAAGGGCCAGAATACTCATACGCTCCAGTGCACCACCCGAAAACATGTTGAACATGTCGAGCAATCCGCCTTGTTGCTGCGAAAACAGCGCAGCAAGACGGTCAGGATTGATTCCCGGTATAGGAATATGCGTACCCACCCGATAGACGAGCAGAGCAATAAACACGAACAGCAGGCGACTACGAAGCTCAGAAAGCCCCGCAGAAACACCAGCAAGTTGTCCGGGATTACGCGCCATTATTAGAGTACCGTGCCGCCCGCTGTGGTGATCGCCGCAGTTGCACCTTTGGTTACCTTGATCGCACCGTCGTTACTCTTAATCGTAACGGCGCGTGAAACCTCACCAGACAATATGATTCGAACCCGCTTGATACCGCGCGAAATTACGTTTGCTGCCTGCAATGTCTCGATAGACACTTCATCACCCTTAACCTTGGCAAGTTCGCTCAAGCGCACTTCAGCGGTAACAATGCCGATGCGAGAACGGAAACCAAACTTGGGCACCCGGCGCTGCATAGGCATCTGACCGCCCTCGAAGCCCGGCTTAACACCCCCACCTGATCGGGCCTTCTGACCCTTTTGACCACGAGCGGCTGTTTTGCCCCAGCCACTACCCGCTCCGCGTCCGACACGTCGCTTGGTTTTGTGGCTACCTGCAGCAGGAGAAATATCGTTCAAGTTCATGCGTTTTCTTCCACTTGAAGTAGGTAATTCACCTTGTTGATCATGCCGCGGTTAGACGGTGTATCGATCACCTCAACCGTATGGCCAATGCGACGTAAACCCAGGCCTGCAACACAGGCTTTATGATTCTTTAATCGACCACTGGCGCTCTTCACCAAAGTCACTCGAATTTTGTCGCTCATCTGCTACTCCTAATCCGGCTAACTGTACTAAGCCGTGATTTCTTCGATCGATTTACCACGCTTCTCGGCCACTGAGCGCGGTGAACGAATACTCTTCAGCGCAGCAAAAGTTGCGCGAACCACATTTACCGGATTGGTAGAGCCATAGCATTTGGCCAATACATTGTGCACACCAGCGGCTTCCAGAACTGCCCGCATGGTTCCACCAGCGATCACGCCAGTACCTTCAGAAGCAGGCGCCATAAAAACAGTCGAAGATCCGTGACGTTCGCGAGTGGAGTACCAGATGGTGCTGCCATTCAAATCAACATCGACCATGTTACGTCGAGCTGCTTCCATGGCCTTTTGGATCGCCAAAGGAACTTCACGAGCTTTACCACGGCCAAACCCAACTCGACCGTTACCATCACCAACCACTGTTAGCGCGGTAAAACCAAATATGCGGCCGCCCTTGACCACTTTGGCCACGCGATTCACTTGAACCAGTTTCTCAACCAGTCCTTCTTCTTTAACTTCGTCTGCGTATGCCATAGCTTAAAACTCCAGGCCGCCTTCGCGGGCCGCATCAGCCAGCGCCTTAACGCGACCGTGATACTTGAATCCTGATCGGTCAAACGCTACGCGTTCAACACCTTTTGCTTTTGCTCGCTGCGCAATAAGCGATCCTATCTTTGCCGCTGCCGCAACGTTGCCGCCGGATGTGCCGCGCTGATCTTTCTCAACCGTAGAAGCACTCGCCACCACTGTGCCACCGTCTGCTGTCAGCACTTGCGCATAGATGTGCCGAGGCGTGCGATATACGGATAAGCGTGTCGCACCCAGCTTGCGCATATGCATACGACCGCGGCGCGCTCGTCTCTGTCTTGATATTGTCTTCTGATTCATCTCGCGCTACTTCTTTTTAGCTTCTTTACGACGTACATATTCGTCGGCATAGCGAACACCTTTGCCCTTATAGGGCTCGGGTGGGCGATAGGCACGAATCTCAGCAGATACCTGGCCTACCTTCTGCTTATCAACGCCACTGATTACTACTTCGGTCTGACTTGGGGTTGCTGCCTCAATACCATCAGGCAAGGTGTATTCGACCGGGTGTGAAAAACCGAGCTGCAGCGTGAGTTTCTTACCCTGTGCCTGCGCGCGATAACCTACGCCCTGGAGAGTAAGTTTCTTCTCCCAGCCTGTAGAAACACCAACCACCATATTGTGGACAATAGATCGGGTGGTACCGGCAATCGCAACTGCTTGTCGATCTCCCGTTGTGGTACTCACCTTAAGCTCATTGTCTTCCTGCTTTAACGTCACGGCATTGTTGAGGCGCATGGACAGCTGCCCCTTACCACCCTTGACGTTCAGATCCTGACCGGAGAGCTTGATTTCTACTCCCGATGGAACCGGAATCGGATTGTTTGCTATGCGTGACATCGTAATTGCCTAAAAATCGGTATAACTATTGGTATGAGTATCTAATCTAGTTCTAGAAGACGGTGCAGAGCACCTCTCCACCAACGCCTTTTGCACGTGCCGCTCGATCTGTCATCAAACCCATGTTTGTGCTCACGATCGCAACCCCCAAACCACCGCGCACAGTCGGAAGCTCGTCTTTTGCCTTGTATATACGCAAACCTGGGCGGCTAACACGATGCAGCTCTTCGATAACGGGTGAGCCATTGTGGTATCGCAGCTCAACCGTCATCTCACGCTTCACGTCTTCGGTAACAGACACTGACCCGATGTAGCCTTCGTCTTTTAGAACTTGGCAAATAGCCAACTTCTTCTGCGACGCCGGCATGGTTACCGATGGGTGCCTTGCCAGTTGCGCATTACGCACTCGGGTTAGCAGGTCTGAAATAGGATCTTGCATGCTCATAATAGTGTTCCTTACCAGCTCGCTTTCACGAGGCCGGGTACGTCACCGCGCATCGCCGCTTCACGCAGCTTGTTTCGGCCAAGGCCAAACTTACGGTACACACCGTGTGGTCGCCCGGTGATACCGCATCGACGCTGCTGGCGGACTGGGCAAGCGTTTCGTGGTTGCTTCTGCAACGCAACCTGCGCATCCCAACGCTCCTCTTCGCTCAGACTTAAATCACGAATGGTGGCCTTTAGTGCCGCACGCTTCTTGGCGTACTTCGCGACAGTCTTAGCGCGCTTCTTTTCGCGCTCAATCATTGATGTCTTGGCCATCTGCTAGCTCCTGAACGGGAAGTTAAAGGCTCGCAGCAGTGCAAGCGCTTCTTCATTAGATTGGGCTGAGGTTGTTATGGTGACGTCCATACCGCGGATCTTGTCGATCTTGTCGTAGTCGATCTCAGCAAAAATGATCTGTTCGGTAACACCCATTGAGAAATTACCGCGACCATCAAACGCCTTTGGATTCAAACCACGAAAGTCACGCATCCGCGGAATGGCAATACCCACAAGTCGATCAATAAACTCGTACATGCGAGAGCGACGCAAGGTAACTTTGCAACCCACTGGCCAGCCTTCACGAATCTTGAATCCCGCCTCAGATTTGCGCGCGTTGCGTACCTGGGGTTTTTGTCCCGCAATCAGAGTGAGATCGCCAACCGCTGCATCCATAACTTTTCGATCTGCAGCAGCTTCGCCAACACCCATATTGAGAGTTACTTTCTCAATACGAGGCACTCGCATCGGGTTTTCGATACCCAGCTCGCTCGCAAGCTTGGGGTGAATCTCTGTTTTGTAGCGTTCGTATAAATCAGCCATGACTACTCACCTACAACCTTGTCCGTTGATTTGAAGAAACGAACACGCTTGCCATCTTCAATACGCACACCAACGCGATCCGCCTTACCGGTCTCGTCGTTATAGAGCGCCACATTTGAGCGATGTATCGACGCTTCCTGGGTAACAATTCCGCCCTGTACTGGCGGATTAGCTTGCGGATTTGGGCGCACTGCTTTCTTTACGTTGTTAATTCCAGACACCAGCAGTCGATCGGGCTCGATCACCTGCAAAATCGTTCCTCGCTTGCCTTTGTCTCGGCCCGCGGTAACGATCACTTCGTCGTCTTTTTTAAACTTTTGCATATCTAAATTTCTTTCTTTAAAGCTCGATCGATCGCCAAACGCGCTTACAGAACTTCTGGTGCAAGCGAAATGATGCGCATGAAGTTCTCGTTCCTAAGCTCGCGTGTCACAGGACCAAAAATACGTGTCCCCACCGGCTGATTTTGCGCATTCAGCAAAACAGCGGCATTGGTATCAAACTTGATCAAAGAACCATCAGGGCGGCGAACACCTTTACGAGTGCGCACAACCACCGCATTCATAACCTGACCCTTCTTAACGCGACCACGAGGTATCGCTTCTTTCACAGTCACCTTGATAACGTCGCCAATGCCGGCATAACGACGATGCGAACCACCCAGTACTTTGATGCACTGAGCCTTGCGCGCGCCGCTATTGTCAGCGATTTCGAGCATGGTCTCGGTCTGAATCACTTGGCTGCCCCTTCTACTGCGGCAGCTTCATCAACTGATCGCAAGATGAACGTTTTGGTTTTTGACATAGGACGACACTCAACGATCGTAACCAGATCACCGATGTTGCACTTGTTCTCTTCGTCGTGAGCATGCAACTTCGTTGAACGACGAATGTACTTGCCGTAAATCGGATGCTTAACGCGGCGCTCAACCTGAACTGTGATGCTCTTATCCATCTTGTTGCTCACAACCGTACCGGTCACAACTCGAGGGTTACTTTGTTTCTTTTCTACTGACTCACTCATGAGCGCTTCTCTTGCATGATCGTTTTAACTCGGGCGATCTCACGGCGAGCCTCTTTTAGCAAATGCATCTGGCCAAGCTGACCACTTGCACGCTGCATGCGCAGACCAAATTGTTCTTTACGCAAGCGCATCAATTCGGCCTGCAGCTCCTGTGGCGACTTTTCGCGTAGTTCTGCACCAGTCATTACATCACCGTCCGTTTAATAAACGTGGTTTGGAACGGCAGCTTTGCCGCCGCCAGAGTCAGTGCTTCCCGGGCCGTATCTTCGTCAACACCTTGCATCTCATAGAGAATCCGGCCTGGCTGAATCAGCGCCACCCAATATTCAACAGCACCCTTACCTTTACCCTGTCTAACTTCCAGAGGCTTTTTGGTAATTGGCTTATCAGGAAACACCCTTATCCAGATCTTTCCGCCACGCTTGATACGACGCGTCATGGCACGACGACCGGCCTCGATTTGGCGAGCAGTCAAACGACCCCGCCCTACCGCTTTCAGGCCATATTCGCCAAAACTGACTTTGCTGCCGCGCAATGCAAGGCCCCTGTTACGGCCTTTCATTTGCTTGCGGAACTTGGTTCTTTTCGGTTGCAGCATCTCTTTCTACTCTCTGGGCGTGCGTTGCTTAGTGATAAGGCCTAAGCCGTACCCGCAGCCACCTCTTCTTCGTTACCGATAATCTCGCCTTTGAACACCCAAACTTTGATGCCCAAAATACCGTAGGTGGTGTTGGCCTCCCAGGTGGCGTAATCAATGTCTGCCCGCAGCGTATGCAACGGCACTCGGCCTTCGTGATAAACCTCTGCGCGCGCAATCTCAGCACCGCCCAAGCGCCCGGCTACTCGCACCTTGATGCCCTCAGCACCCAAACGCATAGCATTTTGAATAACTCGGCGCATGGCTCGGCGAAACTGCACTCGTCGCTCAAGTTGCTGGGCAACGTTTTGAGCCACCAGCAATGCATCAAGCTCAGGCTTGCGTATCTCTTCAACGTTCACATGAACCGGCATACCCATCATTTGGGCCAGGTCCTTGCGCAGGCGCTCAACGTCTTCGCCTTTCTTGCCAATCACAATGCCGGGACGAGCTGTGTGCACGGTGATACGGGCAGTCTGCGCTGGACGCTCAATATCAATACGGCTCACCGAAGCCTGACTCAAACGTTTGCGCAAGAACTCGCGCACTTTCAGATCTGACAGCAGATAGGCTGAGTAATTTTTGCGATCGGCATACCAAACAGACGTGTGCTCTTTGACGATGCCAAGGCGCATACCCGTTGGATGTACTTTCTGACCCATGCCGTAACTCCGTTATTCGTCTGACACAGTCACGGTGACGTGACTCGTGCGCTTCAAGATGCGGTCTGCACGGCCTTTCGCCCGCGGCATGATGCGCTTCATGGTCGCGCCAGCATCAACATAAATTTCCGATATTCGCAGCTCATCAACGTCTGCCCCTTCGTTGTTCTCTGCATTCGCAATGGCAGACTCGAGCGCCTTGCGCACAAGCACTGCTGCCTTCTGCGTAGAGAAGGTGAGCAGATCCAGAGCTTTAGCTACAGGTTCGCCTCGAACCTGATCCGCGACCAACCGCACTTTTTGCGGCGAGATCGGTAATCGTTTTGCTACTGCTTTAACTTGCATATTCTTTTCCCAAGTGCCGCGCGAGCGAAGCTACCGTTTGGCCTTTTTGTCGGCCTGATGACCACGATAGGTACGGGTAGCTGCAAACTCACCCAGCTTGTGGCCAACCATATCTTCCGAGATGAATACCGGAATATGCTGACGGCCGTTATGAACTGCGATCGTTAGGCCAACCATATCTGGCAGCACCATTGATCGACGTGACCAGGTTTTTATAGGTCGCTTCTCATTATTCGCCGCTGCTGTCTCCACCTTGCTCATAAGGTGCAAATCAACAAAAGGTCCTTTACGCAGTGATCTTGGCACTTGTCTCTCCTACCTAGCGCTTGCCGCGACGGCGAACAATAAGTTTGTCGGTGCGCTTGTTGCTGCGCGTTTTGTAACCCTTGGTGGGCATACCCCAGGGCGATACCGGGTGACGACCACCAGCAGTACGACCTTCACCACCACCATGCGGGTGATCTACCGGGTTCATAGCTACACCACGAACCGTTGGGCGAACTCCGCGCCAGCGCGTAGCACCCGCCTTACCCAATGAGCGCAGGTTATGCTCACTGTTACTGACTTCGCCAAGAGTGGCTCTACATTCAGCAAGCACTCGTCGCATTTCACCGGAGCGAAGCCGCAACGTGGCATAAGTGCCTTCGCGGGCCACCAACTGCGCGGAAGTTCCCGCACTGCGGGCCAACTGCGCACCCTTACCTGGCTTGAGTTCAATGCAATGAACAACTGAACCTACAGGAACGTTACGCAATGCCATGGCGTTACCAGAGCGAATAGCAGCACTGCTGCCACTCATCAAATCGTCTCCAGCTTTGACTCCGCGAGGCGCAATAATGTAGCGCCGCTCACCATCCTTGTATTTGAGAAGTGCGATATTGGCAGATCGGTTTGGATCGTATTCAAGTCGCTCAACAACCGCAGGAATACCGTCTTTGCTACGCTTGAAATCAATAAGCCGGTAATGCTGCTTATGACCACCGCCGCGATGTCGCGTGGTGATACGGCCAGCGTTATTGCGCCCACCGTTCTTCGACTTCTTCTCCAATAACGGCTTGTAAGGCGCGCCCTTGTGAAGATCGGGATTAACGACCTTAACAACAAAACGGCGACCGGCCGATGTGGGTTTGGTTTTTACTACAGGCATTCTTAGTTACTCACCTAGTCGACAAGCGTAAAGTCGATATCCTGGCCTGCGGCCAGCCGAACATACGCTTTTTTCCAATTCTTTTTGCGCGACACACCACGTTGGGTTCGCTTGGCCTTACCCTTCACATTGAGAGTGCTTACGCCCTGCACAGAAACTTCGAAAAGCTGCTCAACTGCGGCTTTGATTTCTGCCTTGGTTGAATCCGTGGACACCTTAAAGGTGTACTGGTTGCTCTTGTCGCCTTCTATAGACGCTTTCTCAGTGAAATGCGGTTCCTGAAGCACGGTGAAAATGCGCTCCTGGGAAATCTTTTGTTCTTTGTTTGCAGAAGAACTCATGCCAGCGACTCCTCAAACTGCTTGAGCGCGCCAACAGTCATCAGCACCTTTTCATGACTGATCAGAGCAACCGGATCAACTGCTGCGACATCGCACACATCTACGTATTTAACATTGCGCGACGCAAGCACCAGATTTTCATCTACAGAATCTGAAACAATCAAAACGTTGTCGAGCTTAAGATCGTTAAGCTGAGCAACCAGACCCTTGGTCTTTGGCGACTCGACTGCAAATGCATCAGTCACAACAAGTCGATTTTGGCGAACCAGCTCACTCAAAATGCACCGCAAGGCACCACGGTACATCTTGCGATTTACTTTCTGTGAGTGATCCTGCGGCTTGGCTGCAAAAGCTCGGCCACCAGAGCGCCAGATTGGGCTGCGAATGGTACCCGCTCGAGCACGGCCCGTACCTTTCTGACGCCAGGGTTTGCGTCCACCACCGCGAACCTCAGAGCGTGTCTTTTGTGCCTTGCTGCCCTGCCGTGCGCCGGCAAGGTAAGACACCACGACCTGATGAACCAGGGCTTCGTTATATTCTCGGCCAAAGGCAACGTCAGAAACTTCGACGGAACCACCAGCTGCTGTATCTATATTCATTGACTAACTAATCCTCCTGGTGCGATCTAGGCTTTGATCGCCGGACGGATGCATACATCGCCACCTGCTGATCCAGGCACAGCGCCCTTCACCAGAATCAGATTGCGCTCAGAATCGACTCGGACAATTTCGAGGTTTTGGGTAGTCGTTTTCACGGCCCCCAGATGCCCCGCCATCTTCTTACCTTTAAACACTCGACCAGGCGTTTGGCACTGCCCAATAGAGCCGGGTGCGCGGTGCGAAATCGAGTTACCGTGGGTGTTGTCCTGACCACGAAAATTCCACCGCTTAATGCCCCCTGCAAAGCCCTTACCTTTTGAAGTGCCTTGGACGTCAATTTTTTGGCCAGCCTCAAACTGGTCAACACCAAGCGTACCGCCAGCCTGCAGCTCTGCCTCTGTAGCTACCGCATCCGAGTCCAGTCTGAATTCCCACAGACCGCGACCGGCACCAGTGCTTGCTTTGGCAAAATGCCCAGCCGCTGGCTTGCTCACGCGACTGGCACGGCGCTCACCCGTGGTGACCTGAACCGCACTGTAACCATCACTCTCGGTGCTCTTCACCATAGTGATGCGGTTGGGCTCCACCTCGATCACGGTAACCGGGATGGACGCGCCATCCTCCGTGAACACGCGGGTCATACCGCTCTTTTTACCTATAACACCAATAGCCATTTGCTATATCCCTCTGGATCCCTCTGCCTGACTGCTCCAACTCTTGTCCCGAAGATCTCTCCTCAGAGCTATTTTTCGCAGCGCGCAAACCGCCTACCCCCCTCCCCTGATTTTCAGAAGGCGGAATAAACGGTGTTAAACATCGCCGACTCCCTATTGGAGTCTTTTTGGGAGAGATGCCTTTACTACGGCACTCGCCTTTGTTTTAACGCCTGGTACATCCCTTAACGCCGATACACCCTGGTGCGTCAACGCCTGCGGAAAGATCAGGCCAATCAAAAACGCTGCGGAGAGTTAACTACGCAGCGTTCTTAAATTCTGGTCAATTCAAACTAATCTGGACTTCCACACCGGCCGCCAGATCGAGCTTCATTAGCGCATCAACGGTCTTTTCGGTGGGTTCTACAATATCCAGCATGCGCTTGTGAGTACGAATTTCGTACTGATCTCGCGCATCTTTATTGACGTGTGGAGAAATCAATACCGTGAACCGCTCTTTTCGGGTCGGCAACGGAATCGGGCCAAGCACCTGAGCGCCAGTACGTTTCGCGGTATCCACGATTTCCTGGGTCGACACGTCGATAAGGCGATGGTCAAAAGCCTTGAGACGAATACGAATGCGCTGGTTCTGAACCACTTAAGGTGCTCCACACGGTCAATTTTTAAATAGCGCCGGGGACCCAAAACAGGCCCGCCTTTTGCCTAATTACGACCCAGAACAGCTCTCTCACCGCACCAAGCCAGACAAAAACGGTCACAGGGACCCCGAAAAACGGAAGGCGCATATTAAGGGGATATGTGCGGGATGCAAATGTTTTTTGCACTAGGTCACGCAATCTTCTGATTAGGCCGGTGACGAGCGATCCAGACCAACCCGAGCGGAAGAGCCTCTGAAATATTACCCGGGTATTAAGCAAACACTCAAATCGCTCCTGAGGCCCTCAAATCAAGCAAATCAGGATGATGCGATAGTCCAGCACACTGCAGAAGTGCCTGACCGGCCTGATCAAGAGCAAATTCTGTCTCACCAAGCAGCTTCGCCAACTGAGCTACCCGGACCCGAGACGACTGATCCAGCTCGATGGCTCCGAGGCCCTCCAGAGATTCAACGGTGATATCAACCTCCAACCCCCGCAGTACCTCAACGATCGCTGCATAATAGCTCCGATGTGCCTCGTCTGAAGCCGCTGCTGTGCCCGATAAAAAATCTCGTTCGAGAATTTCGGCTGCACTCTGGTAAGCCCTGATCGCTGCGGCCGTCTGCCCGGTATGTCGCAACGCATCACCCAACCCACCCCACATTTGATGAATTTCCGGTTCCCCGCTACGACCGATATGCTCCAGAGCCAATTGTCGCAATCGAACTGATTCCCCGTAGTTACCAAGGTAGAACTGGGCTACGCCTGAATATTCGTATCCAAAGTACCCGGCGGGTTCCAGCGCGGTTACCGACTCAAAGCTCTCGAGCATGTCGTCCAGTTCACCAAGGCAAAACTGTGCCATCCCCAGATTAACCAGAATCAATGGCTGAGGTTGAAGCGCAAAAGCCTGCTTGCCAGCGCTCACCGACAGCTGGAGCTCTTGAGCATAAAAATAGTAAGTGGCAAGCAACGAGTGCCAACGCCAATAATCGAACTCCTGGTGGGTTAGCCTTTTCAGGCGACCGATTGCCCGCCACAAAAACTCGCGCTCGCCCGTTTCCCGATACAACGCAAAGTCGCTTTCAGCGAGCTGCCCTAAAGGATCAATCCTCGGGTGAGTTATAGCGGCTTCTGCCGAGCGCACCAAAACATCTGCATCCGGGGGTTGAGCAAGAAAGTCCACCCCCGCTTTTGCCTGACCAGTGCGACGCAAATAATGACCCCAAACGCTACGTACGTAGGCATCCTCATCATCCAGCGCTAACGCCTGGGCACAGTGATCACGCGCAGTCTGCAAGGCGTGTTGTTCGTTGTCGGTCCAGCTGTTAAACAACATGGATTCGCATAATCCAGCGTGCGCGGGCGCCCAGTCCGGGGAGTCCTCCAGCGCACTGAGGAATTGGGCTCCGGCCTGCCGGAAAGAGTCATCTGAAGTCGCCTTATCAAGACCCTCTCTGCCGTGAAGATAATGGCCAAGAGTTTCCATCGATGGCGGCATCGCGTCATGAGCGGCTTCCCCTGCAGCGATGCGACCTAACGCCATGCCGGCTTTCCTGCCAAGACTGTTTAACAGCTGCTCCCGTTCAACACGTAATCCAGCGACAGCCGCGAGCATGCCCGCCCCTTTCTCTGCCGACCAATGCAGACCAATGGCAAGAAAACGACCCTGCTGAGACTCCGTACGACTCACTGCCAGATGTGCTCGCAGGGTCTTACGCAAGGTCTCTGGGTCAGCATTGCCCCCGGCGATCGCCGGTCCCGGCAAACTCACTCGGACGTCCTCGGCCACATGCCGGGTTAACACCTGCAACAGCGCCCGGGCGTCATCACTATCCTCAGACGCACTATCCGGCGCCAGCACAACCGTGAGCACTCCGCCCGGTGCGTTAGTCAGATCAACCGCAGAGTCCAGGGATGTCGAATTCGTCCGCCCCAGACTGACCCAGATCGCAGCAACGGTGATGAACAACGCGACCCCAACGACCTCGCGCGCCGTCGGTAATCGCCTTCGGGGTTCACAGGACTCAAGCACTGGAGGATCAGTTTTATCGTGCGGCTCAGGCGACGGGCCGGGAGCGGAAGGGGCGAACTTTGCCGGTTGAGGCCGCGTGACATCAAAACCTGTATCAGACAAAGCAGTTGCCGCTTGCTCTGCTGAAAGATAAAGCGCGTGCGGTTCTACGTTGAGGGCCCGAGCAATGCGCGCGATCGTTCCTGGGTCCACAGCCTTTTCGCGAAAAGCCCGGCTAACAGAATCTTTGGGCGGCGACTCAAGCCCTTCCAGTTCGGCAATTAACTGGGCCAGCGCAACCTGAGTTTTCAGGCCAGAGTCTAAGAGGGCCCGTGAAAGGGCAACTCGGGAGGCACGGACACCGCGCATATAGCGCTTGGCATTCGTTTTGTCTTTCTCGGAATTGCTCTCAGCACCACTGTCGATATTGCTTTCTTGATCACTCATCCCTGTGGCGAACCAACCTCTACTGCCGAATCACCCTAGCACGGGATATATACAGACAAAACTGCCGATTTCTGACTGCTTCTGCCGCTTCCTGCAGATGAAGCCAAAACCATCGAGGGATTTACTTCTCTATCGGGATTTTCGCACCAGGCCAAGCCTCCAAAGCGAACCCAGCACAAAACTCGAATCAACCCTCGAATAACAAGGACAAGAATCCATGCAAAGTCATACCGGATTGACGCGACCTGGCAGTCGCTCGCATCCATACTGGAGCCTGAAAACAGTGCTTCGCAGCGCGCTCGTATTTTTTGTTGCAGTAAGCTGCACGACAGGTGCGCACGCTGCACTGCTTGTCAGTGCGGGTATCGATAGAGAAGCCCAGTCGGCCGGAGGCAGCGTGCTAGTTAGCGCCTTGCTCACCAATGACGGCAGCAGTGTAGAGACGGGCATAGAGATCAGCGTCACCATACCCACCGGCTTTAATGGACTTTCCGAAGCTCTGGTCGGCGGACCTTTGGATACCGCCGCTTCCTGTGCGACAGCACCCGGGAGTAACAGCACCTGTAATGCCAATGAGACCCTTGTCTGGACTGTGGCAGCGATTGCTCCGGGACAGGCAATTGCACTGTCCTTTCCCGCGGTGATTACCGCAGGAGAAACCGCTGGCACCGTCTACGACCTTGAGTTTAACCTCTCACAAAGTGGCAACCCCCTTAACACCAGTACCGCATCCCTTGTTGTCGATGCGACTCCCGTGCTGGACATCAGTTTGTCCGCTGATAACAACCCTGCACCTGCGGGCACCCAGATTCGTTACACCCTGAGCTACGGTAACCTGTCCTCAACCAGCGCAACCAATTCAAGTCTGGAATTTGCTCTGCCCGCTGATGTCTCCTTTGTCTCAGCAACTGGCGG
>CAZWMD010000067.1:0-15331 GCA_964634815.1 uncultured Pseudomonadales bacterium
ACACGTCTGGTATGGAGCTGGAGCCGAATGCAATGTCCCACTTTCAGAAGATGACGACTCGACGAGGCTCCAGCAGCTGAGGTTATCTGCTAGTTGATCGTAATGACGAGCGTTACCAGCCCCAGAACAATCAGGGGTAGCCAACGCAAAATCTTCAGTAGCCGGATACTCTTCTGCATTTGGGCGGTGTCATTCAGGTGTGGATACTCCTCTTCGGGTATAGGTACCTCGAGAAATCTGCAAAGTGGTTCCCAACCATCTCGGGCTTCAAACACCAGCAGTCGGTCAGCTGGCACCTGCTTTATCACCGCCTGGTTATGTTCGCGGAAGATCTGCTTTGCGTAGTCTGGATCAGAGGCTTTGCCGTGGAAGGTGTTTTGCCAAACAATGGTATTGATAGCCTCGAGCAGCCGTTTTTGCGGACGCAACAGGAACAATAGCCAGGATGGAACAGATCTGGAAACAGGCAAAATTGTATTGATGACACTTGTATGCCAACGGTCTTCATCACGAACACTGAGAATCACCTTCGCATCAGGGTAGGTGGTGCAGAGCTCTTTATAGTAGACACACGCGGGGAAATCAGTGGTGGACTGAAATCCATCGAACACCCTATCCCAGTCAACCGGATCGCCCTTGGCTATGGCTGTCCAATGATCGATCTGTTCTCTGCTCTTTGCGACCTCAAGCATGTGATGCGCTTTTTCGAAACCCAGGCGCTCAAGTGCATGTTTTAAAGACAACGTTCCGGTTCGACCGAAACCTGCCCCAATGACCTTAATGGTCACTAGGCGCCTACCCATCCCGCGTGAAAACCATAGGGCACACGATAAGGGATGGTTATGGTAGCGATAGGACCGGCTTCAATATTTTTTGCATCAATAATGAGGCACTCGCTCTTGTTGTGTGTTTCATCCTGCACAAAACACACCAGATAGCCATCGTCTTCGTCTATTGCGCCAACTTTAGGTGCAAACACGGCCTCTCCGCCGAAACGGTTGTCGCCATACATGAATGATGTGGTTTCTCTGGACTCGTTGTCGTATTTCATCAAGCCATCGAAGGTGAAGGGGCGGGCTGGATTAAATACGGCCGCGTAAACATAGCGAGTCTTGTGGCAGGTATTGAGATCGTTTACCCGGGTAAAGTCACAATGGAGGTGACTCAGAGGTGTTTCTTCTATGGCGCCGGTATTTAGGTTTATGCGCCACTCATAGAGAACACCATGAGTGTCTTCCAGGTTTTCGGCAGAAAGCCCGGCGCCTGCGATGTCTGAGGTTTTGGAGCGCGAAGCTTGCAACACAACAATCTCGTCGCCATTTGCAGCCTGTTCATCCCAGGCGTTCGCCGTATGAACAACCGAGCCGGTGTTAACCTCAAACCATCGCACATCCTCGTCGCTGCCGAAGCGCGGCATAACACCAATTCTGGAGCCGTGCTCAGGTTCAAAATCCAATGCAGGCCCGCCAGCTATTGCGCGTTCAATATCGAGTGTGATTGGGAAATCCAGAAACAGTGAGTACTTTTCTGTTGCTGCGAAGTCATGCATGAACACCGGCTTTTCTATGCTTACGGGTGTTGTGTGAATCAGCTCTCCCTCGGCATTGATCACTGAGTAGGCGACGTAGGGCGCCTGAAACGCGTACCCAAAGGTCATCATCTCGCCACTCTTTTGATCAACCTTCGGGTGAGCGGTGAAGGGGTGCGTTAGTTTGCCGTTGAAATCGGTAGCGCCCTCGGTATCGAGATCGGGCAGGTTCACGATCACGGGCTGTGAGGGTTCGTGCAGGGCATACAGTGTGTTTGAGTGATAGGCAAAAGCAGTGTTTGCGAGATTTTTGCTGGCTGGCGCACCTTCCGGGATGCGAGATGGGGTTGGGTCCATCATTGAATTCATGCCCTTGTAAACCCAGTCTCCCTGTTCTTGCTCCAGCTTGAAACCTTCGGTTTTCACAAAACGGTTTTTGTAGTGCGCATCGCCATTTTGGAATTCGATGGCATGGATCATGCCGTCTCCGTCGAAGGTGTGGTATGCCTCTTCGCTGAAAATGTGCACCGGATTAGGGCCAATTCGCAAAAAGTGGCCGTTGAGGTCGGCCGGGATAGAACCGCTCACGGCCATATCTGTCGCATCGCGCTCTTGCTCGATGGGCGCAAAATTGCCGTCCAGGAAGAAATTGCTCGATTGGGGCAGTTCAGCGGGTTTCATAAGCGTTCCGGTTATACGTTAGGTTATGGCAAAGTTTGACTATAACGCTCCCTCAGGAGATTTCGTAGCTCAACCAGGGCATTTGATATGGCATTTCAGATAAAGCAGGAATGGGCGAGACGCCCGGTGTGGCTGAACATTGTGTTGCTGTTTTGTCTTTATATGACGTTTATTTACAGCCCCTTTGATGTCCTGTTCAAGTCGCTTGCGACAGATGAGGATGTTTGGCTAGGCCTCGTGTTCCATGGTTGGCAGGCCAAGCTAGGTGGTGCTGTGCATTGGCTGGTCTATGGCGCGCTTGCCTGGGGACTGTGGCACATGACGTCCTGGGCCTGGTGGCTTGGAAGTATTTATGCCACGCAAGTCATGCTGGCTATGTTTTTGTGGCCAGTGTTTACGCTGGATCCGCCGAACTGGACCGGCGGCGTGATCGCTGGTTTGTTGTTTGCGCTCCCGGCGATCGCTTTCTGGAGATCACGTGCCTTGTTTCAGTCGGCCTGAGTTCTGGCAAGGGCTGGTACTTTCTCTACTTATTCTTCCACTTTGACAGTATTTCCTGGATCACCTGCTGACCTGCAGGATCAACCGGAATGCCGTCGTGTGTCAGGCGGGCGTGAGCGTGCCCAAGTTGTTGTAGCGACATAGCAGATTGCAAAGCACTCCAGATACCCTGAGCTTCCTGTGCCTGGTTAACCGATTGTTTTGCGAGTTTTAGTCCCATGCTTGGACGTTTGGCGATGCGCTCAGCCAGCTCGGTAGTGAACTCGGTAAGTTCGGTGAGTGGCACAACATGATTCACCATACCAACCGATTTTGCTTCCTCAGCGGTCATAACGTCACCGGTAAACAACATTTCTTTGGCTTTTCGAATGCCCATCTCCCAGGGGTGTGCGCAGTATTCGACGGCGTTAACGCCGAAGGCGACCACGGGGTCAGTGAATTTTGCGTTCTCTGCGGCCACAATCAGATCGCAGGGCCACATGAGCATTAAGCCGCCGGCAATAACCCAGCCCTGTACTTCGGCAATGGTTGGTTTTGGTATGTTGCGCCAACGCCAGCAAAACCCCAGAAAGAACTCCTGTTCTGAACCCCAGTGTCCCTCCTGGCCCTTGTCCTTGAATCCCTTCACACTCCAGGTACCCGCTGGCTCATAGGTATCAAGATTCAGATTACCTAGCCCAGCATGACCGCTTGAGAAATCCGGGCCGTCGCCGGCCAGTACAATCACCTTTGCCTCGTCATCCTGAGCTGCCAAATCAAACGCCTTGTTGAGTTCGACCAACAGTTCCATGGTTTGTGCATTGCGCTTCTCAGGTCGAGCGAGAACAATTCGTGCTACCCCGTTTTGAGGGCCGTTATAGCGGATAGTGCTGAACTCGGTCATAGAGAGCCTTTTTGTTGCTTAAGTGTTGTATTGGGTCCGAGTTTAGCAATTTGGCGATGTGGTCATAGGTTTTACACTCCCCGGCTTTGCAGTGGGTTGTGCATTCCCCCCGGAGGACGGATCGGGTGTGGATCGACTATGATGAAGGTTGAGTAGGCGAGTAATGCCATGACGTTATTTCTAACCCTTGTGCTCGGATTTTCTGTGCTGTCCTGCGGGCTGCTGTACACGGTCTACGCCGGTTTTCTCTATAACGTAAATCGTTCTCCCAGAGCGCTTATCTGTGGCGGTCTGCTGCTGTTTGGGCTGGCGATGATGCAGCTAGGGCATCTCCAGCACCTCGATACAGAGGCAAACCTGTTGCACGAGCTCAGCTACAGGCTCTGGTTGTTTGCCACGCCCAGCATGTTCTATCTGTTTAGCCGCTCTATTTTGTTTGATGAAAGCCGGTTTGACTGGAAAACCGCAGCTCACCTTGCGCCACTGTTGTTGCTGTTGATTCCTAAACTTGAGGTTGCGGTTTCGCTCCTGTTTTGTGTGGGTGCGGGTTACAGCCTGTGGCTTACCCAACTCATCTATCACCTGCATGGAACGAGAGAACGCGGTCGTATAGAACTGTTTTTCCTGGTTATCTTCAGTTTACTTGCGGTGGGTGTGCTGGCATTGGTTCTGGCATTGCCTTACATCGATCCGGGTCTGTTTTTCCGTTTCTATGCCCTGGTGATTGGGGGTTCCCTTATGTTGGTGGTTGGCGCTCTCCTTGCCTATCCAGAATTGCTGGGTGAACTGGCACAGGCGGCCAAACTCAGTTATGCCTCATCCACACTTGGTGAGATTGACGTACCGTCCAAGCGGGAAGAGCTGGATCGTCTTATGACCCAAGACCAGATATACCGGCAAGAAGATCTGAGCCTTGCAAGCCTTTCTGACACGATCGGCCTTGCACCCCACCAGCTGTCCGAACTGCTGAACGTACATTACAAAATGAGCTTCTCCAGTTTTGTGCGAGAACATCGCATTCGGGAGGCCCAGCGATTGCTTCGCACAGAACCCAAGGCTTCGATTCTGTCTATTGGGATGGAAGTCGGATTCAAATCGCAGTCCAACTTTTATGCCGCCTTCAAGGCGTTTAGTGGCCAGTCTCCGGGAAGTTATCGAGACCAGAGCGCTAATCAGTAGGCCTTACCCACTGAAATCCCAGCTGAAATCTTTGCTGGAGTCTCCGTTTTTATAAAATGAGAATATAGTAAGTCATTGATATATAAGGAATAATAAAATTATGTGTCAAGACTGATCAGCGCGGAAGAGACCAATTCAAGGGGTCGTCATTCTTGTATCACCAAAGCGTAACCGAGGAGGTTGCGCAGGAACCTGGCTTCTTAGGAGGTGATACATGCAGTCTGTTGCCACAGTGAATTCATTGGCCGCACCCGGCTCCCCAGTTCAACCAAAACACATCCTCATCGGTGGCGGCAGCGGCTTCATCGGAAGGGAACTCACGGCAAAGTTGCGAGCACAGGGAGATCGGGTGACCTGGGTATCGCGATTCCCGGGTGACGGGCGTATCACCTGGGATCAAGTGAAAACCCGCGGTCTTCCCAACTGCGATGTTGTTATTAATCTGGCGGGAAAGCATATCCTTGATATGCGTCGTCGATGGGGGTCCAAATACCGAGATGAGGTGCTTCGCTCGCGCATCGATACAACGATGACTCTAGTGAAGGCGATAAACAGCCACAGTTCACCGCCTGCTGTATTTATTTCTACCGCAGGCAAGTGCTTCTACGGATCCCAGGCATTTTGTACCCCTGAAGAGTACGCCGATCTTGACGAACGCTGTGAGCCGGTTGGTGTTGATTACCCCGCTCGGTTAGTCCGGCTCTGGGAAGATGCTGCTGACGAAATAGACACCAATAAAGTGCGGCATGTGAAGCTTCGGCTGGGGATTGTCCTTGCGACTGAAGGTCGATCTGACACGGCGACGGCAAAATCCTTCGACGCCAGTCGTGGTATTTTCCCCATGCTACACAGGCTATTCAAACATGGTCTTGGGGCGGTAATGGGTAGCGGCGTGCAACCTTTCCCCTGGGTCCACATAGATGATGCTGTTGGTATCTTCCGGCGGGCGATCGATCATCCCGAGCTATCAGGCATCTATAACGTCGTCTCGCCAGGTATTGTCAGCAATCGTGAGTTTAGCGAGCTGCTTGCACTGAAAGTCGGTCGAACCCGGTTATGGCGACTGCCAGCAGCGATCATCAAGGCTGTTGTTGGCCTGGATCGGTCGACTATCTTATTGCTCGGTCAACGCATCAAACCCCAACGCACCCTGGAATCTGGCTATCGCTTCTGCTACCCGGACCTAGAGTCCTGCCTTGCTAACCTGGTGTCAGAAACGATGTCTGGAGGCCGATAATGAAAACTGAAAACATAGCGGATTCCTCCAGTTCCGAAGTGGCTCCCTATACTGTGTCGGTCAAGGGCGCCCGGTTGGGGCAGCTCTTTTTTTCAACCATGAGTCATTGGTTGTATGACTCTCTGCTCTACAAATACATCACCGGCACCATCTGGCGTTGTTCTCAGGATAATCTGCTCGATAATTACGTCGAAAACATCTCAGGTGATCACCTGGAAGTTGGTGTAGGTAGCGGCTACCTGCTATCGCGTACGCTGTGTGCCGAAGGGTTAAAGCGCCTGGTGCTACTCGATTTGAACAGGCGTTGCCTTGCCAAGTCTGAATCGCGATTGTCCGAGCTGTCGCCATGGGCCGTACGGCATAATGTTCTTGAGCCTTTGCCGAAAGAGCTTTGTGGCTTTGGTTCTATTGGCATGAACTATGTTTTGCACTGTATTCCTGGCAGTTTTCGAAATAATCGCAAGATCTTTTCGCACTTGCATGCGGCGTTGCGCGATGGCGGGGTTCTGTTTGGTGCTACGCTAATACCTGGGCCTCTTCGGCAAGGAGTTGCGGCGTCGCTTTTTATGAGTTTGCTTCGGGTACTTGGTATCTTTCACAATTCAAACCATACACAGTGGGGCCTTAAATCTAGTCTGGAAGCTACGTTTAAACAGGTGAACGTTACTCGAATAGGTAGCGCGCTTATTTTTGTGGCCGTCAAATGAGTTTTTCCAAACCCTCCAACGATGCAGATGTTCGAGAGCCAGTTCAGGTTGTTTATGACGCTCAGTGTCCTTTCTGCACGCTCTACTGTGAACAAGCGCAACAGAATATCCGGCTGGGCAGCGAGACTGATAACGGTATGACTATAGAGCTTGAATTGGTAGATGCACGTAAAGACTCGTTGCTGCTTGCTGAAATTACCCGGCTGGGCCTCGACATTGATGATGGCATGGTCGTGAAAACCGGCGACTCCATTCATTATGGTGCTGATGCAATTCACACCCTTACCCGTTACTCCCGGAAAGGCGGATTCTTTGTTGTTGTTAGTAGGTTGCTGTTCGGATCAGCGCAGCGGGCTCGATGGATTTACCCCTGGTTGCGCCGCGTCAGAAACCTCATTCTGGCTTTGCTTGGTCGGCGGAGAATAAATAATCTAAAACTACCCGGGCGCGATCGCTGGTATAGTTTTAAGCGCTGAGTCCTGGGATTTTCCCGCGATAGCATTTTTTAAACGAGAGCGACTATGCGGCGACGAACTCTTCTTTCGGCAGGTCTTTCGGCAGGTTTTTCAGCCGGTCTCACCGCAAGAAGTGCAGCAGTTCTATCGCCGCTGCTTCTAACCGGGTGTCAGGCCCCGGGTCCCGCGTCGCTGGATAAATTTGGTCTGCAGCTATCAACGATGACCAGTCTGATGCTGGCTGATTTTGAGGGTACCCTGGCCAAAGTAAATGAGATTGGCTATCAGCAGGTCGAGTTTTCTGCCATGGGCTTTCTTGGTCGTCCAGTCGAACGGGTAAAGGAGCTTTTGGCCACCTACAATCTGGAAGCGCCAGTTGGCCGGGTCACACCCAGATTGCCGGAGAATTTCTTTACCCTCCCACGCGAGGTAGCCAGAAAACAGTTTGTTGAGCGTGCTCAACCTAAATATCTCCTAGAAAACGTCACTCACTCCCTCTCTATTGCGGTAGCACTCAAGCAACGCTATCTGATACTGCCCTTGCTTGCGCCGAATAACTTCCAGTCGCTTGAGCAGGTTGAGCGCAGCATTGCACTGCTTAACCAGGCGGCTACCCTCTGTGCGGATCAGGGTGTGATCTTTGGCTATCACAATCACAACTGGGAGTTCTCTCCGGTTGATGGCGTGATTCCTTTTGATTTGATGCTGGAGCAGACAAACCCGGCGCAGTTCACCTTTCAGCTGGATGCCTATTGGCTAACAAAAGCTGGAGGCATACT
Source organism: uncultured Pseudomonadales bacterium (assembly GCA_964634815.1). Lineage (GTDB taxonomy): Bacteria > Pseudomonadota > Gammaproteobacteria > Pseudomonadales > Azotimanducaceae > JALZVT01. Next base: position 7,951 of record CAZWMD010000067.1, read on the forward strand.
GAGCGATTATCTCAGCCGCTTTGCGGGCCGCTTTGCGACATGTCACCTTAAGGACATTGATGAGGCCGGCGACTTTGCTGATGTGGGTGATGGCTTGATAGATTTCCCAGACTTCACCCGTGAAGCCTTGGCCCAGGGAGCTCAGTATTTTTTTGTTGAGCGTGATAATCCGCCGGATCCCACAGACTCTGCGCAGCGCTCCTATAGCTACCTGAGAAAGATGACGTTTTGAGGCTGACCTTGAAATTTCTCGCTAAGCCGTTTCTGCAGGTTATGAGTATTGGCTACTGGATTGTGCTGTTTGCCTTCGGGGTCTTTGCAGCCGCTGCAGTCCAGGCGGAAAACGCCCTCAAGAAACCTTCAAAAGAAGCCAAACCTTTTTATCTAACCCTGGAAACCCCGCCGGCGCCGGAGCTCTCTCCGACTGAGGCTTTGGCCGGATTCACTGTTGCGCCGGGCTTCGAAATAGAACTTGTAGCCGCGGAACCTCTGGTTGAAGACCCGGTGGCGATTACCTGGGACGAACATGGGCACCTTTATGTGGTGGAGATGCGTGGCTACATGCCAGATGTCTATGGCAACGGCGAGAAAGAACCCGTGGGTGTAGTCGCTCGACTGCGAGATACGAACGGGGACGGCAAGCCAGATCAACGAGAAATTTTGCTCGACAAGCTGGTTCTACCCCGGGCCATAGCTTTAGTGAATGATGGACTGTTGATTGGCGAGCCACCTAATCTCTGGCTTTGTCCGAGCGATACGGGCAAAAGCATTGATATCGACTGTGGGAAGAAACGCCGCCTGGGAACCTATGGCGATCAGCCGGGTTCTGTAGAGCACGTTGAAAACGGCTTGATGACCGGTCTCGACAACTGGCTTTATAGTGCCAAGTCCAATCGCAGGCTGCGCGTAATCAACGGCCAATTACAGGTTGAACCGACGCTGTTTCGCGGGCAATGGGGCATCACCCAGGACAACGAGGGGCGGCTGTACTACAACACCAATTCCAGGTTGTTGCTGGGTGACGCCTATGATGCGCAAGCGTTGGTAAACGCGGGTAATAGCTCAGCCCCAGGACTGGCTAGTGCAGTGAGTAAAAATGATCAGCTTTTTGCCTCACGAGTTAACACTGGTGTCAATCGTGCTTATGTGCCTGGCGTTCTTCGTTCCGACGGTCGGCTTAATCGACCAACGTCTGCCAGCGGCATGACAGTGTATCGCGGCGACCAGTTTGCCGGCGAATTGGACGTCGATGATGAACCCGCCGTTTTTGTTGCAGAACCTGCAGCCAATGCGATTGTGTTACTTAAACTTGATCAGCAGGGGCTGGCGTTGAGCTCGGAGCACATTCTCTATCCGAACGAACAATGGGGTCAGGTTGAGTTTTTTTCCTCAACTGATGAGCGCTTTCGACCGGTAGACGTAGAGAACGGACCTGATGGCTCGCTGTATGTCGTAGATATGTACCGGGGCATTATTCAGGATCATTATTTTCTGTCTGATGAATTGCGCGCTCAGGCACTGGCGCGACAGCTCGAAAAGCCCCTGGGGATGGGGCGGATATGGCGAGTGGTTGCTAAAGAAGGCAAGCCCTTAAGTAACGCTCACAACCTTTCCAGCTCATCAACCAGGCAACTGATTGATTTTTTGGGCCACTCAAACGCCTGGCACCGAGAAACGGCTCAACGATTGCTGCTGCGACGCACTGGTCCAGGCGTGACACAAACATTGGAGCAAGTGATTGAGTCTGGCTCGGTCTTTCAGGCGGTGCATGCGCTCTGGGTCTTGGCCTTTCAAAGTAAACTGAGCCGTGAAACGGTGATCACGGCCTTGTCCCGAAAAGAGGCTGAGGTAAGGCTATCTGCCGTGCGTGCTGGCCATCAGCTGTTGCGTCGCAACGATCTTCTGGAGTTTGCGCAGGGCGCCATAGATCCTGCAGTGTTGCAACAACTCACCATGAGCCTGGCCCCGCACAGCGCAGACAGAAAAGTTCGTCAATACCTGATTCGAAGCCTTGCGGAAAATGCACAAGACCCGTATTTGCCTGCTGCGATCAAGGCAGCGGTTTACCAAAACGAGTTGTTATTCCTTGCCGCGTTACAAACCGCTGAACTATGGACGGTGGAGAGGGAGCTGAGAACGGGCTTTGTTAAGGAACTTGTTACTCAGGGAGTTCGAGCCGATCCGCAGATCGCTGCCGAGGTTCTGGACTTTGTGGTTGGTAAGGCTGCTCATCATGCCTGGTTTCAAATAGCGATGCTCGATGGGCTCTATGATCTCTCCAGGAGTGAAGGTTTTGAACGGATTGTGTTGGCCAAATCCCACAAGGCCTTTGTGACTGAAAATAAATCGCTCTGGCCTGCGCTGGCCAGAGCCCGTCGAGCCCTGACCTGGCCTGGCGATGAGTTGGCGGCTGACGCCAAGCCACTTACTCCTGATCAGGAGCGACACCGTATCGAAGGCGCTGCCTACTACAGGAGTCGGTGTGCAAGCTGTCATGGTGCGCAAGGGAAAGGTATTGCAGGGCTAGCGCCGCCGCTTGCCAACTCACACTGGGTTACCGGTCCCAGTGAACCGTTGATCAGAATATTGTTGCACGGACTTAAGGGCCCAATCGAAGTTGCTGGTACCACCTGGAATGGCCTGATGCCTGGGCATGGCAACCAAAGCGAATTCACAGATCAGCTGGCGAGTGGGCTGATGACTTACCTCCATCGTGCCTGGGGCCATTCCGGCAGAGCCATTGATCCTGGGTTTGTGCAGACAGCCCGACTAGCCACCAAAGGCAGAACCTCGATGTGGAGCGCATCAGAGTTAGAAGTCATAGAGATCAATACGCACTACGCGCGCTTAACCGGCCGCTATGGCAGTCCTGAGTTTGTTCTTGAATTCACCTACGACGGTACTCAGTTGAGTGTTAAGTCGGGAATTTTCAATGGCGTTATGAAGCCGCTTGCGGAAGATCAGTTTATCTTTGAGCCCAGAGCGCTGCGGATCGAATTTGTGTTTGATGATGAAGGTACGGTCATCGGTCTGCGCACACCTCGCGGTGATTCGGAAATACTACTGCCCCGGCTTGAGGATCAGGTTGAGTATTAGGCTCCGGCCTCCTGTTCTAGTTGCTTGCGCCACTTGTTACGGAACACTGTGAGGGCTTTGTCGCCCCCGATGTTGCGTGGAGAGAACCCGGGGCTGCGTTCCAGGAGTTTTTGTTGCTCCTCAATGAACACCTTGTCTTCCAGGAAGCCCTCGAGTAACGAGTCTTCGAGCGACTTGGTTGTTGCCGGATTGGTCTGATCAAAGTTGTGCAGGTAGTTCCAGAAGAAATGAGTGGTATTCCAGGTTTCGGGTGTCATGTACTGGCAATTGCGATACTCCCGACGTATCGCGCATGATGCCTCCTGTGCTGGTTCGAAAAGCGTTTTCATGAGAAAAATGCCGGGCAGGTGCATCTCTATATCGTTCAGCCGATTGAGACTCTCCTGGTGTTCTTCGCTGGGGATCACTCGCTTATGGAATGGTGGTGGGGCGCTGTTATTGTGCCAACGTTTGATGGCCAGGCCAGTGTCCAGGGGTTCTACTTCATCGGGCACAGACTCGTAGGCGTAAGACTCAGAGCCGCCAAGCGTGTTGGTGTGGACAAAGGCAACATGGGTGAAATCTGCCAGGTTATCGGCGATCAGCATCCAGTTGGCGCTATAGTGCAGGTAAGACTCTTTTTCGAACCCCTTCCAGGTTGCTTTATCACTAAGCGGTGGGAAGTCGTGAATATGGTCTGGATTGGCCTGCTCTGCATCCCCCATCCAGATCCAGAGCATGCCGCCTTTCTCAACCAGCGGGTAGGCTCGGACTTTCATGTTTTTTGAGATGTGTTTCTGACCGGGTATCTCAATCACCTGACCAGTTTTGTCGTACAACAATCCGTGATACATGCAGCGCAGACAGTTGGCTTCGACGCGCCCCATCGACAGCGGGGCTGCGCGGTGACAGCAGCGGTCATCCAGCGCGGTATAACCGCGATCAGCGCTCCGATAGAGTACCAACGGAATATCGCAGATAGTTCTGGCCAAGAGATTGGTTTTTTCATCTATCTGGTGCGTCCAAGCCGCGGCGTACCAGGTGTTTTTAACGTAGGTTGGATTCTCGGTGAGCAATTTGTACCCTCAGGCAGAGACAAAGAAGAGCTTAGGAAAATAGATGACTTTTTATACCCCGGCGCAGCGAGAATTGCAGGCCACTTTTGATACCCAGCGTCTAGCGGATGCCATTGAGGGTGCGATAGTGAGCGAGGAATTCGACGAGGCTCACAGGGCCTTTATTGAGAGCAGAGACTTCTTCTTCCTTTCGACGGTGAATTCCCTGGGCGAGCCTACCGTTTCCCACAAGGGGGGAGGCGTTGGTCTGGTGAAGGTGATCGACAGCAAAACGATCGCTTTTCCAGCCTATGACGGTAATGGCATGTTTCTGTCGCTGGGCAATATTGTAGATACAGCGAAGATTGGGCTGCTATTTATTGACTTTGAAACGCCACATCGAGTGCGCGTTCAGGCAACGGCTAAGTTACACCAGGAGGATCCGCTGTTGCCTGAGTATCCTGGCGCCAACGCCATAGTTCGGGCCAGCCTGGATCAAGTGTTTATTAACTGTGCTCGCTACATCCACCCCCACAGTCGAGTTGCAACCTCTCGCTACGTACCGGACGAGACAGGCAAGCAACCCCATCCTGCCTGGAAACGCATTGACGATTTGCAAGGCGTATTGCCAACTGCCGATCAAGAGCGTACTCATCAAAGCGGTGGCACGCTTACAGAAGCTGAGTACGCTGACGCCCTGGCGAAGGGGTTGTCCTAGCCGTCGGTTTCCACTGCAACGCTGGTTTGTCCCCGGACGTTGCCGGTGCTGTCGCGGAATACCACACCAATGCGGTTTGTAGCTGCATTACTGGCAATAGGGCTGCCGCTTGACGCAAAAATGCTGAACGTCGGGGTGCCGTTGTTTGAGATGTCCACACTCACATCACCAAAAGTGGGGCTGGTGGGGTTGATACAGGCTGCGGTGGCCGGATCTGATTCGCACAGCGCGACTGAAGCACCAGTGGATGTTGTTGCTGATACGCTGATGGTGGCTGTTGTCCCCACATTGACACTTGCCACGGAGAACGCGCCATTGCCGGCGCTGTCCAGCCGCACTACTCCGTCCCCATCCACGGTGGCGGCCAGTGCGATGACATCGGGAACCGGTGTTGTCGAAGCAGACAACAACAGCGTGTTCAATCCGGCAAGCGGAGTCACGGTATCTGCGTTTGCACAAGAGTAAGCAAGCAGTGCATCAACTGGTTCAAATTCGGCATCTAAACTAAGAGTGACAACAAAGCTCTGAGAGCCTGGCGCTGGTGGAATGGTTGTCGGCGTATTTGGACTGCCGGTGGGTTCATTGCTTAGACGGTCAGTGGTTTGGTAAGTGAGTGTCGCTGGTATGTTTGCCAGCAAATCAATGGTGCAATCTTCTGCGGCTACGCTGCCGCCATTTATCAGGGTAACAAATGCTGTTAAGTCGGAGCCAACCTGGCCACTGCGGCTTGCTGGCAGAATTGCCGCCGCTAACGCCGTAGGTTCGCTGCTGATTACAGCATCGGCATCAAACCATTCGTGGGCAAACACCATGGGGCTTTCGGTTTGCAGAACGGGTACGTCTGATGCGTTGGCTGTCGCGTTGGCAACATACAGATTGTTGGTACCTATGCTCCCGGGCAGGTCTTCGGCGATCACCATCGCAAGCATGTCAGAGCCAGGACTGAATTGTGGCGGCAAATTATTGGGGTCTGTGCTGCTGACAAGTTCGCGATTGCTGTTGATGTCGAAGGGTTGAAAGGAGGTGCCAATGTTAAAGCGATCTATGACAAACAGATTGATTGCAGGGTCGCCGTCGATCATCGCCGTGTTGTCGTTATCGGGACTTTGTATAAAGTGAGAAATAGCTGAGGCCCGGCTGCTGGGACGATCGGTCGAGAACGGAACCTGGCGGGTGAGGAGCGCTGGATCCCCCGGATTGCCTGCTGCGACACTGAACAGGTCGGCCCGTAACGGCATGTCTTCGGCCGAGTTGTAGAGCACGGTGTTATCGCGCCACTCAACATCTTCAAAGGTTGTAAAGGCAGCTCCTGCTGGAGCTGCGTTGTTAAGCTGGGTCACCGTGCCTGGAGAATTTGCGTCGGCCAGGAAGGTGTTAGACGGACTGACGCTCCCAGCGGCGAATCCCCTGTAGGCAACCATATTGTTAGTGCCAGGTTGGATCGCAAATTCGCTGACACGCTCGTTTTCCAGGCCTCCTGCGCTGAGTTGGGTAACACTTCCCACAGTGCCTGTTAGAGCGTCGAGCAGCGTAGATTGTAGCGGGCCAGGCTCGTTCTGGGAGCCACTGTCGATCCATACCAGTCGACTGCTGTCGTCGCTGAAGGCGAGCTCCGTTGGTTGATAATTTGTGAGTGCCGGGTTGCTGTGGACAACACTGCTGTTTGCGGGGCGATTCAGAAAGCTCAAACGTAATTCCTGGTTACCCGCGGCGGTGCTTACGCTGTATGCAACCATGGACACATCTGGTGACAGGACAAGTGCTGTCTCAAACTGTTCCCCGGCACCCAATGTGGTTACCAGACTTGCAGTGCCAGGGTTGCGAGAATCAGCAACAAAGAGCGTCTGTTGCCCGGTTGCGAAATCGAGAAAGGTATAGACCACTCTTGGGTGGTCGCCGGTGGCAGCCAAACCAGTAATAATCTGATTCGCGGGGTCTGATCGAGGGGGATTGAGCTGCCTGGCTCGGCCCGGCAGCCTGAAATCGACAACAAACAGGTCATCCAACGCGGCTCCATCCTCCGGATCAAACGCACCGTATACGATCTGGTTTTGGTTGCGCACGGGTACAAAGGTCCAGATGCTTTGCCTGTCTAGCAGCGGAGGATTAAGCATGGTGGCTGGACCTACCGAAACCGATTGCCCGTTGCTAGTCACCTCGTTGATGAACAGGCGCTCAAACTCGGCGTTGGTGGCGCTTTGGAACGCTCGGGAAACAACAAATTCGGCGGCGGCGCTGGTGCTGAAGACGCTTAATATCAATGCGGTAAGCGCAAAAACTATCCTGTAAGCAGATATTTTTTTTTGTCGTTCCGTTTGTCGTTCTTTTTGTCGCAGCATGATCAGACCCCCCGGTTTGTGCGTAACGTTGGCGTTGCAACGTGAAATCGCCCCAAGGTAGTCTGCAAAAAGGCTTTATTCATCCTCCATATGAACTAAGCGACGGGCCGCGTAGCTTCTATTGTGGCTCGAGGCGCAAAAAATGCCGGGGGGCAAAACCCATCAGAAAGCGCATTGGCAGCGGCACCGGATGT
>CAZWMD010000067.1:15431-22676 GCA_964634815.1 uncultured Pseudomonadales bacterium
AAAATGCCGGGGGGCAAAACCCATCAGAAAGCGCATTGGCAGCGGCACCGGATGTTTGTTTTGGATCTGATCATGTTCCGGGCCGGCAACGGGCACGGCTAGATAGTTGCCTGCTTCGCCGTTGTATTGCACCTGGACCTGGGGCCTGGCAAGCGCGTCGTTGTACCAGGCGCGGGGCCAGTGATTTACGGCAACATAGGTGGTGTCATTGAGTTCAAGGCGACTGAGCACTCGCTCGTTGGCTTCACCCTCATCATTGGTCGTGGTGATGACCAGGGTGCCGTCGTTCTGTGGTTGGGTGTAACCCAGAAGAGATTCAAAAAGTACAACGATGCCGACATAGATCAAGGCTGTTACGAGCAAGATTTTCAGTAGCTTCATTAAGAGGATTTCCTGTTGTTCTGATCGGCTGGGTTCGATCAACCGATGTTACCAAATCTGTTACCAAATCGATCCAGCTATCGCCGGATTTAGGGTATTGCAGTAATAAAGGGTTTTCCGGCAGCATGACAGGTATGCAGGATTCAAAGCCGCTGAGTGGCGAACAGGTTGCGTTCTTCAAACACAATGGTTATCTCATTGTTGCGAACGGGATGAACGCTCAGCTATGTGCAGAAGCGACCGATCGAATGTGGTTAGACCTTCCACAGGGCTCTGATCTCAAACGCAATGATCCGCAGTCCTACACAGGTCCATTCTCTGAGCATGATCAGCAGATCGACTCAATACACCTAAGGCAGGGTTTTCGTTGGCAACAGCGACAGCTTGGCACAGAACAGCTCATGATCGATCTGGTGTTCAATGCCCGGCTCTGTGCCATAGCAGAACAGCTGTTGGGGGCGGGCAGTCTGCAACCTCCGGTAGTGGGTGGGACACCGATGGGCACACAGGGCTCGGCCTGGCCGGGTGGCCCAGTGGATCCGGCGCTGGGTACCCAGGGTATTCGCGGGATCTATTGTACGCTGCCTTATGGAGACAAAGCCCGTGAGCCGGACCAATGCCACACCGATGGGCATCCGTTTCATTTGGGCATAGTGGGCCTGTTGAATGATGTTCCCCCCGATGGCGGCGCCTTTAAGGTGTGGCCAGAATCACATCGGCGGCTCTACCCCACGTTTGCAATGGCTTATGACCAGCCGCGCATTCCCTACTATGAACACCTTCCCAGCCACAAAGGTATCCTCCATACCCCAGAGTATCTGGCTGAAATTGATGCCGTTCTTGCTGACACCAATCCAGTGGACTGTTACGGCGATGCTGGAGATGTGGTCTTCTGGCATCATCGAACCGCGCATATGGCGGGACATAACTATTCCGAGGTTATCCGTCAGGCGGTGCTCTACGATTTTAGTAAGACCGATCTGGATCAGGCCAGACTAAAAACACCGGCAGAGAACATGTGGTCAGACTGGTCTGATGAAGTCCAACGTGCAGATACCCAATACAGCGCCGAGTTTGCTGCTTCGCAAAACCTTTAGCGGTCCGGCGCTAGGATGTTGAGAGTTTCTGCAAATTCAAGCCAAAGACGCTCAGGGCCAATAGCGACAATACCCCGGCCAGCAGGAACGCAGCCCCTGGAAAATAGATGTCTGTTCCTGAGTGAGTGAAGTAGGCAAACGACTGAGTCATGGTGATCGGGCCGATGATCGCTCCGACACTGCTTAATGATGAGATGGCACCCTGCAGTTCTCCTTGTTCATCTTGAGCAACCTGATTCGACATAATGCCCTGGATTGCCGGCATGATGAATCCGGAAAGCGACGACACTCCGCACCAGGCGTACAAAACAAAAGCGTTTGGCGCGAAGGCTATCCCGATATAAGCTGCCGTTGCGGCGATAAATCCAACCAGGGCCGTGCGCGGAGCCCCGAGCCAGGGAATGACTTTGCGAATTAGATAGCCCTGCACAAACGCCATGAGTACGCCAACAACCCCCATAGAGATACCGATGTCTCGCGGGGTCCATTCGAATTTGGCGATGGTGTAGAAGTTCCAGTTGGTTGGGTAAGCGTGATGCCCCAGGTTGTAGAAAAATAGGGCGACGAGCAGGCCCAGTAGCAGAGGATATTTTTTGATCTGTAGCAGGGCGCCCACGGGGTTGGCTCTTTTTATGTCAAAAGCACGCCGATTGGTTAGTGGCAAGGTTTCCTTTAATACAAAGAAGCCGTAACCCGTGTTAATGAAGGCAAAAGCTGCAGCCGCGAAAAATGGCGCCCGGATATCCCATTCGCCGAGCAAGCCACCTAAAAATGGACCGAATATAAATCCCAACCCAAACGCCATGCCCAGCAGACCAAAACTCTGTGCGCGCTCATGAGGTTCGGTGACATCGGCGATCAGTGCGTTAGCGACCGCGTAGGTTGAACCCGCGATGCCGGTAAACGCGCGGCCAAGAAACAGCACCCACAGTGATGTTGCCATACCCGCAATCAGGTAGTTCACGCCAAACAGAAACAGTGAGGCAAGCAGCAGCGGGCGACGGCCAAAGCGATCGCTTAGATTGCCCAGAACCGGGGCGAACAGAAATTGAAGGGCGGCGTAGGTTGCAATGAGCCAGCCGCTCCATTTTGACGCAGCCGAGAGACTTTCCCCAGACAGCTCCATGAGCAGTTCTGGTAATACCGGCACGACGATGCCAAATCCCGCAGCGTCGATGAACAGCGTGATGGTGATAAATGTCAACGCATGTTTTTTGGAGAATCCTGCGTCGACCTGGGCAGAATTGCTCTGCGGAGAGTTGCCGCCTGTTGAGTTGCTGCTCATTGATGAGTTTGCTCCCGTACCAGGTACCACCCTAGCATTCCCTGTTGTATACGGTTAGTGGCGATTGAACGAGTGGTTGCGGCGTTCCAGACGGGGCCAAGCTGTGCGATCATGAAGGAAATTGTTACTCCTTGGGAGAAGGGCTATGAGCGAAGATCAGGCGAATAAAGAGCAGGCAGTATTGGTGGAGCGTCGCGGCAGAATTATGGTTATCACGCTTAATCGGCCTGATGCAATGAATGCGATAAACGGGGCCTTGTCCCACGGACTGTGGGATGCAATTACCCAGCTTGATGAAGACGATTCACTGACTGCGGGCATAATCACGGGTAACGGCCGTGCCTTCTGTGCAGGTATGGATCTGAAGGCCTTTGCGCGCGGCGAAGACATAGGCCCGCTCAACAAATTTGTCCGCTCTGGTGCTTCTAAACCACTTATTGGTGCAGTGAACGGCTTCGCGCTGGCGGGTGGCTGTGAGATTGCTCTGACCTGTGATCTGTTGGTTGCATCCAAGGATGCAAAGATTGGGATTCGAGAAGTGAAAGTTGGACTCTTTGCCGCTGCCGGAGGCGTCTTTCGATTACCGGCTCGCGTAGGCTACGCCAAGGCCATGGAAATGGCGCTGACCGGAGAGCCCATCACCGCGGAAGAGGCGATGGAAGCGGGGATGCTGAGTGCGCTCACAGAGCCAGGTAAAGCACTCGAGGCGGCGGTCGAGCTTGCTGAGCGCATTGCTGAGAATGCACCGCTTGCGGTTGCTGCCTCGAAGAGCCTGGTCCGGTCGGCAGCTCAAGGCATTGATGAAGATACGTTGTGGGAAATGCAAATTCCCCTGCAGAAGAAAGTCTTTAGCTCAAACGACGCTAAAGAAGGCCCCACAGCCTTTGCTGAGAAGCGCGCGCCGAACTGGACGGGCACCTAGGCGCCAATGCGCGCGGGAACAGTGCATTGAGCACCGATCTACTGACGCAGAATCCGCCGTTTGGTGAATCTCTGGGCTTTGAGTTTCTGGAGGCAGAGAACGGCCGATTGCTAATGCGCACCCCGTATGCCGAGCATCTTGTTGGTGATCCCGATACCGGAGTGATTCATGGTGGGGTTATAACAGCGATGCTCGACAACGCCTGCGGCCGCGCCGTACACCTGGCTCGCGAAGAGGCAGGCAGGGACACCGAAGGGGCCATTGCCACACTGGACCTGCGGATTGACTACATGTCTGCAGCGGAGCCCGGCAAGGACCTGTATGGCGAAGCTCATTGCTATCGGCTAACCCGCAATGTGGCTTTTGTTCGGGCAACTGCCTATACCGAGTCTGCTGAACAGCCAGTGGCGACGGCGGTAGGCGCATTTATGTTGGGTACGCCCAGTGAACGACGGAACGAGAAGGTATGAAAATACTGGAACAATTGCGTCTTCGTGGTGAAGCAAACAATCTGCAAGCCGTTGCCAACGCCATTCCTTACGCACGTCATTTGAATCTTCAAATTGACAGTAAAGGCGATGAACTCACCACGGTGTTGCCGTTTCGCGAGCAATTAATTGGCAATCCCAATCTGCCGGCGATTCATGGTGGCGTGATAGGTTCAATGCTCGAGCTAACCGCAGTAGTGCAATTGCTGCGAGCGACGGAGCTTGAGCGTTTGCCAAAAACCATTGACCTGTCGATTGACTATCTGCGTTCAGCTCGGCCGCAAGATTTATACGGCCGTGCTCATGTCACCCGGCAGGGCCGTAGAGTGGCAAACGTTCGAGTGGAACTGTGGCAGCAAGAGCGAAGCAAACCGGTTGCCGCAGCGCACGGGCATTTTTTGCTGTCGCCGCTAACCACTGACTGATGATTTAGCGACGTCTGAGTTTAAAGCGTCTTTGCCATGTATCGGACCGTCTTTTTTTTGCCTGCCAGATGGACACTTTCGAGCCCTTTAAACCCCAGCTTCTTGTGAAAGGCGTCTGAGCCAGGATTTGGCGGGATTTCATTCACCTCGCAGGTGATGTGGGCGTAACCTGCTTGGCGTGCTTCCTCGAACAAATGTTCGTAGAGAGCGCGTCCGGCACCCGAGCCTTGAGTTTTTTGTGAGATAACAATTCGGTCCACGTAGACGAAGCTCCTGAAACGCTGCAAAAACCAATTGAAATTGGCGTTGGCAAAGGGAGAATCGGATGCGTAAGTTATTAGAAACCCAAGGTGTGCACCAAACTGTCGGGCGAAATAGGCGTTCTCGACAAGCTTCGCCCACTCCTCTTTATCAAGCAAAGATGTCTCTTTGTGGAAGCTGTTATTTAGTGCGAGCAGCGGTGGATAGTCGCTGCAGTCGATTTTGCGAATGGCATTTCTTGGGGTAGATTTTTTCGAAGTATGAATAGCGTAGCCCTCAATTCTGCGAAGCAAATACCTTTTTGAGTCTGGATTTAAGGTCTTCGATGTAAGGGACCAAATCTTTACCGATCTCGGTCAGGCTTAGCATAGTCTCGATATAGTCAGGAACCCTTGGGAAATCAGGGTTTGGTTGAGCGGCAAACTCGGGGTGAAGATCTTGCGCGAGCGCTGCTGATATCGGTTCCAGGCCCTGTGCGCGAAGTTTTGGCGTGAAATACAGTTCGCGCTGAAACTGAGTGAAATCGCAGAGGAAGGCGATGTCGGCCAGAGACAGGCTGTTGTTTGCCAGATAAGGGGTGTGGCCAAGAGCATTGTTTATACCGGTTAGGTAAAACTCATAGGCATCTTGCATGCGGATATAGGTCTGCTCGTTGATGGTGTCGCTTTGCAGGGCGAGCAGATACTCCTGTGCTTCTCGAGCGAACACCAGATTGGCATCCAAAAAACTGTCGATGCGTGAGGCGCTGTAGCCGTCATGGCCATAGAGGCCAGATTCCGGCGCTGAGCGGGCAACGGCGCGGAGAATACTGTTTGACTCAAAGATGCCCACTTCACCGTCGGGACTGAATGCACAGGGTACCGTTGCAAAAGGTTGTGTGCGAAGAAAGTCGTCTGTCTTGTATAGCGTTGATGAAAACCCCCTCCGGCCTTGTCGAGCAAACTGAGTATTGTTGGCACGGTCGGTGTCGTTCATGGGCTTAGCGTCAAAATCCCACAGCCAGTTTGAAAGTTCGGCAGGTTTGGCTCCAAGAGTTTCTACCTGTACGTTGCACAGCCGTGCGGCAATAGTTGCTTTCCATACGCGCGGATTTGGGAGGTAGGAAAAAATTCTGAGGACGGTTTTAGTATCTTGCATATGATGATCAATCCGGGTGCGCTGGATCGTTGGGCAGCTTGCGACTGGCGAGTAACCCAAGCACACCAATGGCCGATGAAAGTATAAAGACCCAGGTAAAAGAGCCCGTAGCATCTGCTATGAGGCCACCAATCTGGGGTGAGATCGTTTGAGCAATTCCAAAGGCCAGAGTTATGGCTGAATAAGCCGGCCCATAGTCGTTGCCGCTGGTGTTCTCCACAACATACAGGGTAACCAGTGCCGGCAAGCTTGTGAACAGAATGCCCAGCCCGGCGATCGACAGCAGGGTTGGGGTTTTCCAGCCGCCAAGAACTACCAGCGTTAGCAGAGTCCACAGTCCAAACACCAGCATAATACTTGTTCGCGCTCCGAACCTTTTATTCACGGCGATTGAGATGGGGCCACCCAATACCATCGCAATCCCCATAATATTGAACGCATAAGCAGCGCTACTTGCGCTCCAGCCGCTGTCATCCTCTAATCGCGTTGTCAGGAAACCAATAATCAACAGGTACATGAAGCCAAACGCGCTGTAGGCAAGAGTGAGCGGCAGCCAGCCGCGCATCCGGCGCAGCGACCCAAACCCGCCTATTCCACCTTTGTTTGAGATTTGCCCCTGACTGTGACGCACAAGCAAGACAAGCCCCAGTAGTGCGAGCACAGCGATAGTTGCATCGATCCAGTAGACGTTTGACCAACCCGCGTCACCGTAGTTACCGCGCATGTGTGCGCTCAGGAAACCGGTGAAAACGATACCTAAGCCAATGCCTGAGCCCATCAATCCCACCGCCTGCGACCGATGTTGTTGCGGGACCGTATCCGCTGCGATGATTGGCGCGGGAATCCAGACCATAGCCCCGCCAATGCCGGTGAGCAGAAGACCCAGAGTCAGTATAAATGGAGTGCCGGAGGTTGCGGCTAGAAGGAGACCTGTGGTGGTGAGCAGCAGGCCGATGCGAAGGATGGATAGTAGCTGGATGTGACTCGCGGCCCAGGCAACAGCTATGGTTCCGAAAAGGTAACCACCGACATTAATCGCAGAGATCGTCCCAGCCAGAGTATTGGTAATACCGAGATCATCACGGATCGCCGGCAACAGTACGCCGTAGGTAAATCGTCCGAAAGCTTGAGCAACCGATGCGCCCAGGGCGATAAAACACAGTGCTATCCAGGGCCGCATGGATTCTGCTCATAGTCAAAGCCGTCCATAGTCGCATTTTCTGAGCGGGAAATCGTTGGCGGCAGGTGT
>CAZWMD010000068.1:0-11394 GCA_964634815.1 uncultured Pseudomonadales bacterium
GTATTCGGCACCCCTCGGGGAACTGTGGCCCGGGCGTTGTGGGCGCGGGCTCGATATGTATGTTACCTAAAGTAACACTAAATACAAGTCTGGGTAACACAAAAAGTAACACTTTTTTTTACCCCTGTTTAACGCCTTGGCGTGTCCCTTCATAAAGTGCACACTAACGCCTGGGGGCGCATTCTTACTGGCGCCTGGCCATCCTTTATGGGATGTGACGATGCTCTGTTAGTCGTCGGGACACGTAAAAAGCGATGTCGGACGATAATATGCCTGAAGGAAGATGAAGGTTAAGTGAACAGATTCAGGGTGGTTGCGGATTGGTTGTGGGTTGTTTTAAGAGGGGAGCCTAATGCTGGCAGCGCCTGAACGATTGCGTTGCGAATATTTGGCCGATCCCATGGGCATCGATACCAACCGGCCTCGATTGTCCTGGTGGCCGAACGATAGTCGCGATGCTGAAGTCCAGACCGGCTATCAGATTATCGCTGCGGCTGACGCCCATGCGCTGCTTGAAGCTACGCTGCAATCGGTTTCTGCGATACAGCAAAATGAGCTGCTCGAGCGTCAGCCTGTGCTGCTATGGGACAGCGGTCGTGTGGACAGCGCTGAGACCGTAAACATTTCTTATGCCGGGCTGCCGCTGGAATCCCAACAGCAGGTGTGTTGGCGGGTACGCACTTTCGACAGTGATGGGCTGGCGAGTCCCTGGAGCGAAATCGGCTGGTTTGAGACGGGAATTTTGCATGCCGATGACTGGCAGGCGCAGTGGATTGGTACGCCGTTACAGGGCTCCAAAGACACACCCGCAACCGTTCCCGCGCTGCGCCGAGAGTTTGATCTAGGGCAACAGTCAATCGAATCGATCGTCAGCGCCCGCCTGTATATCACCGCTCTGGGTCTATATCGGGCGCATCTGAATGGGCGAAGAATAGGTGTTGATGAGTTGACACCCGGGTGGACAGACTACGAGCAACGACTCAACTATCAGGTATACGACGTTACCTCTGAACTGTGCGATGGCATCAACTCGCTGGGGGTATTGCTGGGTGATGGCTGGTACTGCGGCGGCGTTGGCCTGGCCGGGCGGCAGTGTTATGGCGATCGACCTGCACTGTATGCCCAGATGGAGATTCGTTTTGAGGATGGTCGTTGCGAGACAATCGTGACGGATGAGCACTGGCAGTGGCACAGCAGCGAGATTCTCGGCAGCGACCTGCTGGGAGGTGAAAGCGTCGACGGTCGCCAGCGATTGGGTAATTGGAGTTCCCCTAACTATCCGGCCACCCACTGGCATGATGTAGAGATACTGCGTTTATCGCCTCCTGCACTGACACCCAGCCCCGCGCCAATGATGCGTGTTGTGCGAGAGCTGAATCCCGTTGCTGAGCCTGTGCGGCGACGCAGCGGTTTTGATCGTGAACGCTGGATTTACGACTTTGGACAAAATTTCACAGGCCGAATTAGTCTTCGAGTGAAGGCGCCGGCCGGGACGCTGCTGCGTATTCGGTATGCCGAGCGACTGGATGCGACAGGTGAGCTTTATACCGCGAACCTGCGCGACGCTGCAGCGATTGATCACTACACCTGCGTTGGCAATCCTTCGGGCGAACACTTTGAACCCGTATTCACTTTGCATGGTTTTGAGTTTGTTGAAATCAGCGGCAGATTTCCCAGAGATGCCGTGGTCTCGATCAAAGGTCAGGTGATTAGTGCGCCACTTGAGACTACCGGGGAGTTCTCCTGCGACCACCTGCTAATAAACCGGCTGCAAGACAACATTGCCTGGAGCCAACGCAGTAGCTTTCACTCGCAGCCGCTTGATGCGCCGCAACGAGACGAGCGCCTGGCCTGGACCGGGCCAGCACAGGTTTTTTGTCGTACAGCCGCATTCAATATGGATACGGCAGGGTTTTTCAACAAGTGGCTGCTGGATATTGAGGATGCGCAAAAAACCGATGGTGCTATCCCGCCAGTAATTCCTCTACCACCCGGGCTGGATGCGCTCGATCTGGATGGGGGTGCCGGCTGGTCTGATGCTTATCTGGTGTGTGCCTGGACCCAGTATCGCTGTTTCAACGATAAACGGTTGTTGGCACGTCATTACGACGGTATGCGGCGGCTCGTATTGCTTATGCAAAAAAATGCGAACCACCACATTCGTGATGACTCCCGGCATCCCGACAGCGGTGGCTATGGTGACTGGCTTGCCCCGGATGCTGGCAGCAATGTCTATGAGGATCCAAGGTTAGGTGCAACGCCATCAGATCTTTTGGGCACTGCGTACTTTTGCTACAGCGCCCGGTTGCTTGCGCGCATTGCCGGAGTACTGGGTAATCTTCCAGACCTCGAACGATTTGAGTCGCTGGCGAATGATGTTCGAGCTGCGTTTCGCCGCCGTTTTGTTACTCCGGACGGCGAACTGGTTCAGCCCACCCAAACGGCACTTGTACTTTCATTGCACTTTGGTCTCCTGGAGCGTGCAGAGCGAAAGCAGGCGCTTGATCGGCTAGTGGCTGACATTAAGTCGCGTAATACGCATCTTGCTACCGGTGTGCTCGGAACGCCGTTCTTGTTACCGGTGTTAACCGCAGGTGGCGAATTGGCGCTTGCTTATGAATTGTTGTTGCAGACCTCTGCGCCGGGTTGGCTTTATCCCGTAACCCAGGGCGCAACAAGCATCTGGGAACGTTGGGATAGCTGGACAAGCGATCGGGGCTTCCAGGATCCGGCAATGAACAGCTTTAACCAGGCCGCCTTTGGCTCAGTGGGTGAATGGCTTTATCAAACCGTTGCCGGCCTAGATCTCAATCCGGACCTAAATCCAGAACGTAACGCGTATAGCCATGCTCATATTGAACCGCAACCACCGGTTGGCAAGGGCTTCCCTGCGGGTGCCCCCCTGCGTTATGCCGAAGCGCGTCTGGATACCGTGCATGGACGATTCAGCAGCCGCTGGGAGATTGTAGATAATCGCTTTTTGCTGGTGGTTGGTGTGCCGGTGAACTGCTCGGCAACCGTTGTCTTGCCCAATGGCATGAGCCAGGAAGTTAGCGCAGGCTCGCATGAGTTTGAGGTGCACCTGGAGCGCGATGTGCATATTCCTGTGCTGGATTTAGCTCGCCAGGTTTCCGTCTGATGGGTGAGGATGGTGGTGTCAGGAAAATCACTCATCATCCAGTCCATGATGTTGGAGGGCAGCCCGGGTACGGGGCGCCACAGACGTTTATAACCCAAGGGGTTGCGGGTTCGGCGTTTGCCGAACGTTGGGAAGCCAAAGTGTTTGCCATGATGCGTGCTTTGGGTGCTGCGGGGGTGATGAAAAACTCCGATCAGTTCAGGCATGCGGTGGAGCGTGTCGATCCCGCGGCGTATTTTGCTCATGGCTACTATGGCCGCTGGTTGGGTGGTCTTGAAACGCTGCTCATGGAAGCAGGAGCGCTCGATCGCGCAACGCTTGATAACCGTGTTGGAGAGCTTGCAGTGGCCCTGGGCGCAACCCGGTCACAGGTTGAAGAATTGACCAACGAAAAAAATATTGCCAGTCGCGCTAAGCCTTGCGGTGATGTTGAGACGTTACCCAACAGCGTTAACATGGGTAGCAGTGTCCGTTATGTCGCCCAGCCCCCAAAATTTCGGTTGGGCCAGGAAGTACAGGCGACGGGGCTTGCTTCAGAAACCGTTACTGATGCGCTGCGCCATACCCGTTTGCCTGGCTACGCGCAGGGCTGTGTCGGAACAATAGTCGAATGGCACAAGGGTTGGGTGTTACCTGATTCCAACGCCCATCGGGGCGAGGAACAACCCACGCATTTGTATAGCGTTGCCTTTGCATCACAAACACTTTATGGCGCTGATGCAGAGGCTGGCGTTGTGGTGCATCTGGATTTGTTTGAACCCTATTTGTCCGCTGTTGGCTAATTCACTCTTTAACCGGAATCCAGGAATGACGAAGTCTCATAAAGATCATGTGCATCCGCCGCTTGATCCCATTGCGATTCGAGCAGAGGCGTTGGAATCACTGCTGATCGAGCGCGGTTGGCTGCAGGCGTCGCAGGTTGATGACGTGATTGCCCGGTATAATGATCGAGTAGGGCCTATGAACGGTGCCCGGGTAGTTGCCCGAGCGTGGCAAGATGCCGAGTTTCGAGCGCGGCTTCTTGCAGACGGCACAGATGCAATTTCCAGTTTTGGTTTTGATGGTGCCCAGGTTGAAAAACTCGTTGTCGTAGAAAACACAGCGCAAGTGCATAACCTCGTTGTGTGCACACTTTGCTCTTGTTACCCCTGGGCCGTGCTGGGGTTACCCCCCAAATGGTACAAAGAGCCGGAGTATCGGTCTCGAGCCGTTCGAGAGCCACGGGCGTTGCTGCGCGATTTTGGAGTTGAGCTTGCAGAAACAACCGAAGTGCGGGTGTGGGATTCCAGTGCCGAGGTTCGTTATATGGTGCTCCCACAACCGCCGGAAGGTGAGTTGCCCGCCGATGAAGAAGCCTGCGCTGCACTGGTTAATAGGGACGCGATGATCGGTGTGGCCTTGTTGTGAGTGGGGTTAGATAGTGACCGGACCGAGCGACACATCAGGCTGGACTGATCTCTGGGCTGAATTACCCGAAGCCGTTGTACCGCCTCAGGCCAATGGCGAGCTTCTGTTTGATGCACCCTGGCAGGGACGGGCATTTGGCATGGTGCACACTCTGGTTGATCAGGGACGCTTTAGCTGGGATGAGTTCCGCGAGCAGCTGATTCTGGCGCTTGATGGTGGTGCAGCACCAGCGGATGTGTATTACGAACGCTTGCTGGTTGCACTGGAAGCCTCTCTCGCTCTCTATCCGGACGCGCAGGGGCCTGACTCCGAGGCAGTCAGCAGGCGCGCTGAAGATCTGGCAGCTCGACCGCATGGTCACGATCACTAGGGTTTTGCAGGGTATCTAGGCGCGGCTGGAGTACGTTTGAACGTACTCGATGATTTCTTCTGCAGTTCCGCGAAACACTATGCGTGCTGTTTTCTTCTCAAGCTGATAGTCGTACATCGGATCGTAGTAGGCGTCGAGTAAGCCTTTGATCCAGTTACAGTGGGCATCGATCGAGCCGGTGTCAAAAGCTTCAGTAACTAGCGCCTGTAATTCGCTTGAACGAGCGCCGCCTAAGCGGCGAGTGATTCGTTTCAATGCATCCAGGTAGGTGATGGCGAGCGTGCTGCTTTGAGTATCAGCGCCTACGTATTCTTCGAAGATGTGATTGACCCGCTCTTGCTGATCAACCTCAAGCTGTGCAACTTTAGAGCGCTGCATTCGGTTGTGCCAACTTCTCGGCAGCCCCAAACGACCTATTGTTGATCCTTCGTCCTCAAGCACCACAACCGGATGGGTGTGACGAAGGCTGGTACTAGCCAGCGAGTTTTCAAAGTTGATTGGCGTGGGCTGGCCTTCTGGATAGCCGCCAAATGCAGAGCCTCTATGGTGTGCGTGTCCTTCCAGATCGATGCTGCCTTCAACCTGATTGAGTACCCGGGTTTTGCCTGAGCCCGTGCGTCCACCGATGAGTATCCAAGGGGTTTCTTCAGCGGCGAAGTTATCAAGTTGCTGACTGCAGTGTTGGCGCATGGCTTTAAAGCCGCCCGCAACCCGGTCGATGTGGACGCCTGCTTCTGCGAGCCATTGTTGGGCGATCTGCGAACGCTGCCCACCGCGCCAGCACATGATCACTGCGCCTGATGACTTATTGACCGCATGCTGCCAGCTATCGATTCGTGATTGCTTCAAATCACCGCTAACAATCTTGTGACCCAGTGCGGTTGCAGCCTCTGGGCCATTGCTTTTATGGCAGATCCCAACCCGATGTCGTTCACTGTCATTCAGAATGGGCAGGTTCACGGCGCCGGGCACGCTGCCTTTGAGGAATTCCTGTTCCGCCCGCACGTCAATAAAGCACACATCGCCGGTGAGCAGCTCAGAGTAGCGGCTGGTGGATGTTTTTTCCGGTTGATCCATGGTTAGGCCGGACAGATCAATTGGATAGCCAAATCAGGGCACGGGATCGATGATAACGGTCTTTTCAGTAAACAGCTTGAGATGGGCGTTGAGCTCTTCCAGATCGCCTTCCTGATCGCGATCTTTGGCCGCCTGTAGTGCCTGCTTTTGCAGATCAATGGCTTCACTGAACTTACCATTGGCTGCGTGCGCTGCGGCCCAGGTATCCAGATAGGCAGGGTTACCGCGAGCTTCTTCATCGGCGCTCATCATGCGATCCATGATACGTAGTGCGTAGCTCTGACTACGCAGCTTCTCAATGTTTGTCACTGTAAGCGTCCATGCGACTTCGTTAACGATGTTCGCATCATCCTCAGCGATGGACACAGCAGACTTAAACCAGTTGATGGCGCGTCGGAAGTTCTGTTCCACACCAACACCTTTTGCATGCAGATTGCCGAGCATCAGCATCGCTTCGGGGTCATCCTCTTCAGCCAATTCTTCAAGCCAGCTAAAGGCATCGGAGGTAAAGGCGCGTTCGTTCCTTGGGTCGAACAGAAAACGAGCGTACTGCATGCGCGAGCGGCGTCCGCCGGTCTGCGCTGCTTTGTGGAAATATTGCTCCGCGATATCGAGGTCTTTATCGACGAGTTCGCCACGGTAATGCATGTGTGCAAGCAGCAGTGCCGAGCTGGTGTTGTCTATCTCGGCGGCCTGTTCGAGCAGCGCAATTCCCGAGGTTTTGTTGTCATCACCAAATTCGCCAGACAGGTAGATTGAGCCCAGGGCAAACATGGCTTCATCGGAACCAAGAGCAATGGCGTGGGTATAGTTGTCGAGCATTTTGTCGCGTAAGTCCGCGCGTTGTGTTCCCTCGGCGGCCTGGGTCTTACTCCAGTAAGCCCGGGCCAGCATGAGATTTGCAATAAGGTTGCCGCGCTGACTGGCGGCTTTCAGCCAGTCGATTGCGTCATCCGTTCGATTCTCCGATGCCATGTAGGTGCCGATAAATGCCTGTGCGGCCGTGTCGCCCTGAGAGGCGAGAAAGGTGATCAGATCGATCGGAGCAAACTCTCTTGGGGCATCTTGCCCTTCGAGTTCAGACTTGGCCGCTCGATAGGCATCGGACAGATCGAAATAAAGGCTTTTCAGGCGCTCTGGTGCTTTTTCTGTCGCAACCGAAGGATCAGTCGATGATTGGGGGGCAGATTGGCCCTGTATGGTCTCCTCCTTAACAACAAGAGGTCGGGCGCTGGCTAAAAGCACAAAGGGGTGGCTGTCTCGGGTGTGGTACATCGAACCGATCAGCTCAAGTTCGCGGCTGAGCAAATAGGCTTCGGCTTCGGCGGCCGAATATACGCGATAGGGGTCTGTAACCGAGCCTTCACTTTCTTCGATAAGCGCCTGCAAGCGCCCGAGCCACTGTTCGTGGACTGCCGCGGATTCGGCGGACTCGAGATGGGTGTAAAAACGTTGCAGCGCCAGATGACCGGTGAGGCTGGAATAGTTGCTTTCAAGAATGGCGTTGCCGATGGCGCCAAGACGCAGCGGTTGGTCCACCATGAGTGCCAGAGCCTGGCGTTCCAGCTCGAGGATCTTGGTGAGCTCGGCGGAGGCGTCCTCCCGGGCGATAAAGGCCGTTCTCAAGCGCCTCGCGTCAACCTCTTTGCCATCCACCAGATCCTGGGCCAGAACACTGTAAGGCGGCACGCTGGCACTTTGACAGCCAGCCAGTGTCAGGAGGCACAGCATGACCAAAGTGGAGGTACGCCTCTGTCGGCCTGAGGGGGCTGAGGTGGATTTAGAGAATGGGGATCGCAGACGCATCAAATACCGGGTAACTGCCATGATTGAGTTCAATCGCCGAAAAACCGTGGAGGTGGGCTGAGTCTACCAGTGATGCGGCCCAGAACTACCTACCTGTTCAGCAAAGGGCCCGGCAAAGCGGTGTTTGTTGGACCGTTGCACTGATTGGGAGTAGCGTCACGCTGTGTGGTTAAAGGCTCTTTTCCTGACACTTTTTGAGGTCTAGCTGGTTTGGGACTTCTGCGCTCCACAGTGGACGCAGCGTTGGACAGAGATTAGCCGTCCCTGTTTCACGTCGAACTGCTTGCGTTTGTCGTCCTGCCACTTGTGGAAGCCCCGTTTGCACAGAGTCACGGCCTTTGCTTTCGACTGGCGCGTCACGGTGCGGGCTTTTTTCCGCTTAGCCGGGGTGGAAAGGTCGATTACCTTGGTGGCACCGGTGGTTTTCTTGATCTTGCCCATGCAGGGGATTGTAGCCGGTCTTATTAGGGGCAGTGAGCTTGGCATAGCAGCTGGATAAACTCTAAAATCTGCGCCCACAAATAGTGGTATCACAACGAATACCAGTTACAGATAAGGCGCTTAGTGACTTTAAAAGCTGACCCAGCGAGCGAAACAGGGGCCTTTGGTATAGGCGTCGATTTTGGCACCAGTAACTCGGCGGCCGCTGTATTTGACGGCGAGACTGTGCGTTTTGCGCTATTGGATGGCGTCACCGACATTATGCCCTCGGCGCTGTATCTTGATCGAGAGCTCCAACGCCTCACGGGTCAGGCAGCCATTGATCGGTATGTGAAAGAGAACACGGGGCGCACCGTTGAACTGATCCCCGAAGTCATTGGCGAGAGCTCGGTGGTCGTCGGCGGAGCGCCTGTGGCAGGTGCCCCGGCTGAAACTCTGACAACAAAAGTCTACGGTCAGGCGACCACTGATGCCGGGTTGCAGGGCAGACTCTTCCGCGGTACCAAGCGCCTGTTGGGCGACCCGAATGTGCGGCGGCTTATGGTGTTTGACCATCCCTTTCGATTGGTTGCGTTGGTCACGCCTATTCTTTTGCATATCAACCAGGGCATTAAGGCGTTGCCTGGTGTTGCGGCCGCAAACAGGGCAACCATTGGCCATCCGGTGAATTTTGAAGGCCGGGATTCGCACAAGAACACCCTGGCCATGAGCAGACTCAAAGAGTCTTATAAGTATGCCGGCTTCGAAACTCAGGCCTTCTACCCCGAGCCGACGGCAGCAGCGGTCAGTTATTTGCACCAGCACCCTCAGGCTGATTTTGAGCACCTGCTGACCCTCGATTTTGGCGGCGGCACCCTGGATTTTTGTGTGCTTAAACGAACCTCAGCGGGTATCGAGGTGTTAACCACACATGGTATTCCGTTGGGCGGAGATCATCTCGACCAACAGTTATTCCGCAAACTGCTTTTCCCACTGCTTGGCAAGGGAGAAAGGTATCAGCGGCGAGGGTTCGATCGTTGGATAGATACCCAGTTTCCGTTTGAAGACTATGAAGATCTCATTATCAATTGGGCGGTGAGTTATTCGCTGAATCAGAACCGCTATACCACGCCGGTGATGGAGTGTCTTGAGACGGCAGAAGGGGAGGCTCGTATCAAGTTCCGCCGACTACGAGAGTTGATCAAGCAGAATCTGAGTTATACCGTTTTTCAGATTCTCAAAGACTTCAAGGCTGAATTATCGTATAGCGAAAGTGCGGTACTCGACATCCCCGAGCTCGACGTTGAAGTGCAGATGACCCGGACGGAATTCGAAGGCCTGATTCAAGGTGCGCTACAGGAAGTTGAGCAGGCTGTGGAGGATACCCTCACAAAAGCCGGTCTTGGGATTGATGATATCCAGATTGTGCTTGGTACCGGTGGCTCGTCATTGATTCCCGCGGTACGGAAGATACTCACCGATCGCTTTGGCGACAAAGTGCGAGATCATGACCCTTTCAGTAGTGTAGCTGCCGGACTTGCGATTGCAGACTATCAGTTGCAAACAGGAACTTTGGCCACTTCCGGGTAGATCGGCGAGAGAGTGCTTCAGCGCTCAGCAGGGGCACGCCAATCTGGATCAATGGTGGCAAAAAACGATTTCAGCATTCGATAGGTGAGGCCCCAGACAAAGTGACCGCGAGGCAGGCGGTAGCCGTTGAATACGGTGGGCGTGTCACCCATTGGCTTTGTCTCCGTGTCGTGCCAACGATTTGACATCAGATCGGCGACTGATGCCCACACCACCTCAGCGACCTCATAGTTAGGCGTTGTTGGGGGAATTTCTGGTAGCCTGAAAACATGTGGTTCGATGATCATATTCAGGCGCGGTCCGCGCGGCGCGGCAAATTGCTGATCGACAGGCCCCAAATAGTCAGCGCTTTCGAGACTGACGCCAATCTCCTCCATCGTCTCGCGCATCGCTGCTGCTTTCAGGTTTTTGTCCGTCTCATCGAGGTGACCGCCGGGGAATGCCATCTGCGCCGACCAGGGGTCACCTTCGCGAGCCGAACGCTCTATAAAGCCCAGTTGGATGTCTGTGCTTTGTTGATTGGCGGCACACAGAATAATGGCAACCGCAGCCTGCCTCGTATCAGCGGTGGCAGTGGTGGTCTGTTGGTTGTGCGAAGCAAGGGCGGTTGCGATGGTCGCAATTGAAGTCAAGAGGCAACGATCCGGCGGACAGGAAGGGTTACAATAGCACTATGAACGATGAAAGCCCCCTCCGCTCTGCTGCCAACCAGTGTTTTGTCTGTGGCCCCGGCAATCCCGATGGACTGGGGGTGGCCTTTCACATGGACAACGACGTGTGTCGCGGCGAATTCCTGCCTGAACCCAAACATATGGGATACGACAACGTGGTGCATGGCGGGCTGTTGTTTTCGCTGCTTGATGATGTGATGGCGAACTGGCTCTACTTGCAAGGGGAGCGATGTTTCACGGCGCGAGCAGAGGTGCGCTACCGTGACAAGTTGCCTGTGGGCACCCATGTGCACCTGGAAGGACGTTTGATTAAGAGACGGGGACGGCTTGCGGAACTTGAAGGCCGAGTGATCCGCTCAGATACAGGTCAGGTGGTTGTTGAGTCCACCGGGAAATTCATGATCGGCTGAAAGTGACAAACCCGCCCAGAAGACTGAACTTTAAAAACAATTAGAAAGAGGGGATAGCCCATGGCTTTGGTGACAGTAGTAGTAATGTTGGCGTTGATTGAGTACTTCATATTTTCGCTACAGGTGGGCATGGCGCGAGGGCGTTTTGAGGTGCCCGCACCAGCAACAACGGGTAATGAACACTTCGAGCGCTATTTTCGGGCGGCTGCCAATACCGGAGAGCAACTATTGATGTTTATACCTGGAATGTATGCCTTTGGTACCTATGTCAATCCCACCGCCGCGGCGATAGTTGGCCTGGTGTTTATTGCCGCGCGGGCGCTCTACTTCAAAACCTATACTGCCGATGCTGAAAAGCGTGGTCCGGGCATGATGGGTAGCGTTCTTGCCAATGCCGTTTTGGTTATTGGGGCGTTGATTGGCGCGCTGATGTCTCTTTGAAGACTAGCCTCTTTGAAACAGTCTAAAGCCGAGCTAACCAATCGAGCATCAGCCGATTGGTTT
>CAZWMD010000068.1:11494-21930 GCA_964634815.1 uncultured Pseudomonadales bacterium
CTCTTTGAAACAGTCTAAAGCCGAGCTAACCAATCGAGCATCAGCCGATTGGTTTCCTCGGGTCGCTCTTGCATGATCCAGTGTCCACAATCCAGTGTGTGCAGTTCCAGGGTCTCTACGACCTCTGCTAACTGTGGGTTTGGCGGTACCATATCGTACTGACCGTGAATCATCAGAACCGGAATGGTTATCTTCTCACGAACAGAATCATCCACTTTTCCGAGCAAATCCCAGTTCCGATCAAAATTGCGATACCAGCAAATCGGGTACTCGAAGCCGCTTGTTTCAAAGCCTTGCACAAACACCGCGAGCTCATCCTCCGACATACAGAGTTTGCCCGGGGGATTTGTCTCGGTTGCGAGTTGGATCATGGTCATGCCATCTGGAGATGGTTTTGCGGGTTCAAGCCATTGATCTGTTCTGTACATGTTGCGTAGAAAGCGCTCGGTGTTTGCCTCGAATACCCGAGCGGCAACATTTGGTTGGCGATTGAAATGCACGATGTAGAAGTCTTCCCCCAGCATCTTGTGCCAGAATTTAACCCATGGATCTGCGCCGCGCTGCAGGTAAGGCACGCTAAGGTTAATGAGCCCAGACATACGCTCGGGATGCAGCTGGGTGAGTCCCCAGGTCACAATGGCGCCCCAGTCATGGCCCGCAAACAGCGCTTTTTCATAGCCAAAATGATCGAGCAGCCCGCACAAATCCCCGGTTAGGGCATTCATATCGTAGTCGACCACCTCGGAGGGCTGGCTTGAGTCGGCGTAGCCGCGCTGGTTAGGGGCGATGACATGGTAGCCGGCCTCGACCAGTGGTTCGATTTGATGGCGCCATGAATAGGCAAGCTCTGGCCAGCCGTGACAGAGCACAATGGGTTTGCCAGGCGTGCCGGCGGTATGCACGGAAAGTTCTACCCCGTTGGTTATGATTGTGGTGGCTGCTGGGAATGCTGTGGTCATATCCTTGTGTGCCTCAATTTTGTTTGGGTTAGGATATTTCCATTAAACCAGACGTTTCTTCATGCCTGCACAACTTACCTCAACAATAGCGCTCCTTGCAGGGAATCTCTTACCCATTGTTGGTGTGCTGCTTTGGGATTGGGATGTTCGCTCCATAGTAACTCTCTACTGGAGCGAAAATCTGATTCTTGGCGCCATAATGATCCTGAAGATGGGCTATTTGTCCGGGCTCAAGGGCGTGCCTAATATGCTGTTCTTCCTGGTTCACTACGGTGCGTTTTGCGTAGGCCATGCGATTTTCATCTCTGAGTTGTTTGGCACAGACTCCTTAACGGATACCAGTTTCTTTGGGCCTGCGCTCAGCATATTTCGTCAAGCTAGCACGCTTTGGTGGTGGGCATTTTTTGCGCTCACTGTGAGTCATATGGTGTCGTTTCTGTTGAACTGGATCGGACAGGGCGAATACCGCAGCGAGACCAAGGGCTCTTTGATGAGTTCGCCTTATCGGCGCCTTATCGTATTGCACGTAACCGTGCTGATTGGCGGTGTTCTGGTTACCGAACTTGGTTCGCCGGTCTATCTGGTGGTGGTGTTGGTATTGGTGAAGATTGCGCTCGATCTTACGATGCATCGGCGCGAACATGGGGCTCGTCCCCAGAAGATCAATGTTCAGGAGTAGACCATGTTAACCATTGCCCTGCTTGGGTTGGCGTTCACAGGCTCGCACTTCATGTTGAGCCTGGCTGAAGTCCGCTCTTCATTGGTGCGTCGATTTGGTGAGAAGGGCTTTCTTGGTATCTACAGTCTGATTGCCGGGGTGTTGCTGGCGCTTCTGATTGTGGCCTATGGTGAAGTGAACCGATCGGTTTATTGGTGGTACCCCGATCCTCTCAGCTATCAGATCACTATGGTGTTGATGTGGATAGCGACCCTGTTTGTTGTGGGTTCTTTTATGGCGCCAAATCCTTCAAATCTGGGCATGGGGGATAAGGCCGGCCAGGGCCCCCAGGGAATGCTGCGCATCACGCGGCATCCCTTGTTGGTAGGGATCTTCGTTTGGGCGTCTGCACACATCCTATCCAACGGCGACGTGGCGTCTGTTGTATTTTTCTTAACTTTTGCGGCTCTTGCGGGCGTTGGTGCGTTGGTGCTCGACCAGAAAAAGACTGGGCAGCTGGGTGAGGACTGGAATGGATTTGTCGCGCAAACCTCGATCTTGCCCTTTGTCGCAATTCTTGGCGGACGGACCCGGCTCGCCGGTCGAGAGCTGATTGCGCCGCTGGCCCTGGGCACGGGCATCTATATCGCGCTGTTTTGGGCGCATGAGTGGGTCTCGGGCGTGGACATTGTCGTTCCCTTTTAGCGCTTTTAAGTTGCTATCAGCTGCCCAGCCAACGGGTCACAGCCTGGCTAAGTTCTGCCGTTGAGCCACTGAAGAAGTGGTCTGTGCCTGGCAGTACCTCGCAGCTCGCGCCGCCAGGAAGACTATTCAGGTCGCAGTAGTCATCGTCACCGCCCACAATAACGTGGTTTTGGATGTCAGTCTGAGCTGTGGCGAATGGCATGGCAGCAGTTGGAGGTGCTATGAGCAGTAGTTTTGTCAAGCCAGCGCAGCTTTTGTGCGCCGACCATGCCATCGCCGAACCGAACGAATAACCAATAAGCGCCAGGGACTGCCAGTCTTGCTGTGCGCGCAACCATTCCCACGCCGCGATCAGATCCGCTTGCTCACCCAGGCCATTGTCAAACTGGCCGTCGCTGTTGCCAACGCCTCGGAAGTTGAAGCGCAAGTGAGCCCAGTGTGTGTTGGGGGCGTCGTTTTCCAGGACAGATGCCGTGACAGCCAGCACACCGTCATGCATGCTGCCTCCATAGCTGGGGTGTGGATGACACAGCAGGGCGGCGTGTTGCGCTTCTCCCTGCTTCTGATCACTTGACACCTGATAGCTTGCTTCCAGTTTTCCTGCTGGTCCTTCGATACTTAGGTTCATTTTCTGGAACTCCTCTTAGATGTGGACCAAACGCTGCGCAAAAAAGTGTCCAACAGGGCTTGAAATTTTCACCGATTTTCTTAATTTCCGCATCTCGAAACGCTAAATAGGGCGAACTACATTGCTTGAAGTCCACAACCTTAGTCGAAGTTACGGCGACTTCATCGCCGTCAATGACGTGTCATTTTCGATAGGCAGCGGGGAGATTGTAGGCCTTCTCGGCCACAATGGTGCTGGCAAGACAACGATAATGAAGATGCTGACAGGTTACATAGAGCCAAGCTCAGGTCATGTCAGCATCGGCGGTCGGCAAGTTGAAGCCGAAGCCAAGGCCATTCAGGCCGAATTGGGGTATCTACCCGAAAATTTACCCGTATATCCAGAGATGAGCATCATCGACTATCTCGATTACGCCGCTGCCATGCGCGGTGTAAGTGCGGCGGAGCGTCCTCAGGCTGTGGCCCGCTCGATTGCTGCTACCGAGCTTGGTGAACGTGCGGGTTCCCCCATTGCTGAGTTGTCTCGAGGATTTCGCCAGCGCGTTGGTGTGGCCCAGGCGATTGTTCACGATCCCAAGTACGTCATTCTTGATGAGCCCACCAACGGCCTGGACCCTGCGCAGACTCAACAGATGCGAGCGCTTATAAAACGACTGTCTGCGACCGCTACGGTCATACTTTCTACCCATATTATGCAAGAAGTGAGTGCAGTCTGTTCCCGGGCGATCATCCTTCGTAGTGGTTCCCTGGTTCTCGATGAAGAGATGGCACAGCTCAATGCGCGGGGCGCAATCTTGCTCGGGAGTAGCGCGGCGGAGGGTGATGTTCGACGTGCCGTTGGCGAGCTTACTTCGGGAGTAGAACGTACTAAAACCGGTTACCGACTGATTGCTGAGGATACTTCTGACAAGAATTGCAGCGCTATATCGGCAGCACTATTTAGTAATGGTATCGATGTCTCGAGTTTCACGGTGGAAACACGTGATCTTGAGGCGCTGTTCGCGGCGGTTAACGAAGATGGATATGTTGCGGAGGTGAAACATGCCGCGGCTTGAAACGGTGCGTCGAATAGGCGCAAAAGAGATGGGCCTGTTTTTCGCTGGCGGAATGGGTTACCTGTTTTTGGCAGCTTTTCTGGGCGTCACGTTGTTTGTGTTCTTCTGGGGAGAAGCATTCTTTGTTCGCAATATTGCGGATGTGCGGCCACTGTTTGAGTGGATGCCAATTCTTCTGCTGTTTCTATGCAGCGCCCTGACCATGCGAATGTGGAGTGAAGAGCGACGTACCGGAACATTAGAGTTTGTGAAAACCCTGCCGGTGACGTCCTGGGAATTTGTGCTGGGCAAATTCTGGGCTTGTCTGTTGCTGTTGGCATTGGCGCTTCTGCTGACGTTGCCCTTGCCGGTGACCGTGGCCTCACTTGGTGAGCTCGATTGGGGGCCAGTGATTGCAGGGTACATTGCCTCTTTGCTACTGGGCGGGGCGTACATCGCGATTGGCTTGTATATATCGGCGCGTAGTGATTCACAGATCGTGAGTTTAATACTTAGTGTCTTTGTTTGTGGCGCGTTTTATCTGGCAGGTTCTGGAGTATTCACTGATCTTGTGGGGCAGCGCGTAGCGGATGGACTCAGAGCGCTGGGTACGGGCAGCCGATTTGAATCCATAACTCGGGGTGTTCTGGATTTTCGTGACCTTTTCTATTACCTGTCATTGCTGATCGGATTTTTGGCGTTGAACGTATTTTCCCTCGAACGGGGGCGTTGGGCGGAAAGCGGTGATAAGGCCAACCATCGGGCGTGGTATCTGGGTACTGCGCTTGTGCTCGCCAACTTGCTGGCCGGTAACCTTTGGCTGTCGCACGTAACAGGTGCACGTGCAGATCTGACCGAGGGACAAATATATTCACTGTCTCAGGCCAGCAAAACACAACTGGAACGTTTGCAAGAACCTTTGTTGATTCGTGGTTATTTCAGCAGCAAGACCCACCCATTGCTTGCGCCACTGGTTCCACAGATGCGTGATTTGCTTGATGAGTTTGCGCTTGCTGGCGGTGCGAACGTCAAGGTGGAGGTTGTTGATCCTGTGACAGACCCGGAAAAGGAAGACGAAGCCAACTCCAAGTATGGTATTCGGCCTGTTCCGTTCCAGGTCTCTGATCGTTATCAATCAGCACTGGTGAACTCCTACTTTGATGTATTGGTTTCCTATGGCGATGAGTATCAGGTACTTGGCTTTCGCGACCTGATAGAAATAAAGCAGGTGTCGGATGCGGATATCGATGTCCTGTTGCGCAATCCAGAATACGACCTGACACGGGCGATAAAGAAGGTTGCGGCCGGGTTTAGAAGCGGTGGCGAGGTCTTTGGGAGTATTTCTCAACCGGTCCAGTTTGTTGGTTATGTGTCCAGTGAGCAGGCACTGCCTCCGGAGTTGAGCGAATTTCGCTCCGTAATTGAAGAGGTCCTTACGCAAACCGTTGCTGACTCTGGCGGCAAGCTGAGCATGGAGTTTGTTGACCCCCAGGCGGGTGATGGGGCGGTGGCACAGCAGATTGCTGCAGATTTTGGATTCAGGCCGATGCAGGCCAGTTTCTTTGATACCAATACGTTCTATTACTACCTCACTTTGCGCAACGACGAAGCGATCGTGCAGTTACCCTTACCTGCCACCCGTGACGCTGACAGTTTCAAGCGTTTGCTTGATGACGGTCTGAAACGATTTGCGACTGGTCTGCTCAAGACCCTGGTGTTGGTGACGCCGCCTGCACCTCCGGCCTACCTGGCGCAACAGATGGCCCAGCAGGGTCAGGTGCCAAATTCTTATCAGCAGCTGCAACAGTTCTTGTCGGCAGATTACAGTATTGAGTCCAGTGATCTTGCTGACGGGGTTGTGCCGGCCAGCGCGTCTATTCTGATGGTGCTTGAACCCGAAGGGCTCACTGAGAAGCAATTGTTTGCGATCGATCAGTTCCTGATGCGCGGCGGTAGCGTTGTTCTGGCTACCTCACCCTACGGCGTGCGAGTGTCTGGTCAGGCTCTTGTAGCCACGCCAAAAACAACCGGTCTGGCTGATTGGCTTGCACACCACGGAGTTAGTCAGCCGCAAGAGTTTGTGATGGATCCCCAGAACTCGGCGTTCCCCGTGCCTGTGACGCGGCGTGTTGGCGGCTTCAGCTTTCAAGAGATGCGCATGCTGGACTACCCCTATTTCATAGATGTAAGAGGTAGCGGGCTCAATGACGAGAATGGCATTACTGCAGACCTGCCACAGCTCACCTTGCCCTGGGCATCTCCAGTGGTAGTGGATGAAGAGGCAAATGCGCAGCGAGTCGTTACGACACTGTTGTCCAGCAGCGAAGGCAGTTGGCGTTCATCTGAAGCAAATGTTATGCCGCGGGTTGACGATGTGGCGAGTGAACCGTTCTCACCTGTTGGCGAGCTTGGATCGCAACCGCTTGCGGTGCTGCTTGAGGGTCGTTTTGAATCTTTCTTTGCCGGGAAAGACTCGCCCCTGCTGCGATCGGATGCATCAACGGACAGCGCACAGGATGTGGATGTGCCGGAGTCCGGGGGAGAGGAAGCTGTTGATCCCGATCCAGGTGTGGTGTCTGGTGTTATCGATAAATCGGCAGAGTCTGCGCGATTGTTCGTCTATTCGTCGAATTCGCTGGTTGCTGATCAATCCTTGAGGATGATGAGTGCTGCAGACGGCACTATCTATACCAGTACCGTGCAGTTACTGGCGAATACTGTTGACTGGTCGTTGGAAGACCGGTCGCTGTTGTCCATCCGGTCGAGGGGACATTTCAATCGAACGCTGCCGCCCATGGAGCCTTCAGAGCAGGCTAACGCTGAGTATCTGAACTACGGCGTCGCAGCGTTTGGCGTTTTTCTGGTGGCTATGATCCATCGCATTCGCAGGCGTGGAAGAGAGAAACGTTTTGCCAAATGGCTTAGTGAACCTGGTTTGCAAGGCGGTGCAGTATGAATAAGGCAATCAAAATTCTGGCGGTAGCTTTGATAGTGCAGCTCATTCTTTGGGCGTTCTTGCAGTTTTCGGGTACGACATCTGCACAGAGCGCCCAAACACTTTTGGATGCTCAGCTTCTCGAAGCGGACGAACTTGCCTTTGAGATTGCAGACGCGGAAGGAAAGTTGGTCTCGCTGCAACGCGCCACAGAAGGTTGGCGCCTGCTTTCTGGTTTGCCTGCAGATTCTGCCAAGGCTTCTGCGTTATTAGAAAAACTCTCGCTACTAAGTCTTGATTGGCCGGCATCAACAAGCGCTGATGCACACGAACGCTTTGAGGTGGCGGAAGAGAAATTTCAACGCAGGTTTAAGCTAACCGCAGATGGTACCGAAGAAACTCTGTTCTTCGGTACCTCGCCGGGATACCAGCAGGTGCATGCCCGGAGCGAGGGCGACTCGGTATTTGCGGTGAAAATTGCTAACTATGAGCTTCCTGCGAGCGATGACGACTGGCTGGACAAGGCGCTTCTAACGAGCAACGGAGAGATCACTTCGGTGACCTGGGCTGAGAATGTGGTGATCACAAAAGAGGCGTCGGATTGGTTACTCAACGGGGAAGTGGCCAACATTGAAGCGACGAGAGAGGCTGTTGGGAACCTGGCCGATCTGCGAGTTTTGGGGGTGTTGGAAAGTGCGCCTACGGCCGCACCGGCTGATGCGAGAGAAATCCTGGTGAGCGATACCGACGGTGAGTATCGACTGAGCTTCTGGCCCAGAGAATCCAACAACGATCACGTGATAGTCTCTACCCGATACCCGGGTGAGGCATTTCGAATGGCAAATTATGTGGCGGAACAGCTTGTCCCTGAAGAAGGTGCTCTCGAGGCTCCCCAGGTACCCAAGGTTGATCTTGATCCTGAGGCGTTGGGTCTTTGACCCAAGCCGCGCAACCGAGGGCCGCCAAACCGAAATCCAGTATAGCGAGGCAATCAGCCTTTCTTGTTGGGATCTTTATTGTTCTGACAGGCTGTGCAGGAGGTGATTGGGGCGCTCGCAGCGGGTTTCCGAGCTCCTGGCAAGCCGTTGGCGATGCCGCTGTGGAAGCGGCACGTCAACCCAGTGTATGGGTGCCTTTGAGCGGTGCGCTTGTTGTTGGGATAGGCGATCTTGATGACAATATTTCAGACTGGGCTGTCCGCGAACAGCCACTCTTTGGCCGCAATGCGGCAGATGTATCGGATACCTTGCTTGATGTCAGTCTGGGGATCTGGGCCGCTACCACCTTGCTTGCTCCTGCGGACGCCATAGGAGACAGATTTCGTGGTACGGCAGTGCAGGCCAGTTCCATTGTGCTGACCGGAGGTATTAGCGAAGGCCTTAAGAGCCTCACGGGTCGCACTCGTCCAAATGATGAAAACAACAATTCATTTCCATCTGGCCATGCGAGCCAAGCGGCTGTGCGCAGCTATTGGGCGCGCACAAATCTTGGCCATGTCGATTTGCCAAAGGGTGTACAGGCAGGTTCGAGCATTGCGCTGCATTCACTGGGTTACGCTACGGCCTGGGCACGCGTTGAAGCAAATAGACACTTTCCAAGCGATGTTTTGGCGGGCCTTGCGCTAGGCAACTTCATGGGAAAGTTCATGCAGGCGCTCTTCTTTGAAAGCAAGCCCGAACCCGGTACCGGTTTGGAAGTGCAAGTTCTGCCGGGTGGTGCCGCACTGCATTTTTCTGCGCCTCTGCGCTAGTTTCAGCGCGTTAATCAGGCGACGTTGCGGTACGCCAGACAGATCTGGTTTCTACCCTTGTCTTTCGCTCGATACAGAGCGGAGTCCGCTTCTCGCAAGAAGCCCTCGAGCGTATCAATTTGATTCACTGTTGATACACCTATGCTTGAGGTAACCTGAACCGGTGCACCAATATTGTCTTCTACCTGGGCGTGAGCGATAGATATGAGCAGGCGTTTGGCGAGCCGCATCGCGCCCTCTTCATCAGTTTCAGGGAGTAGCAGGGCAAATTCCTCACCCCCTGTGCGGGCAGATACGTCTGTGATGCGTTTAACCTGCTGGATAACTTCTGCAACCTTCTGCAGTACCCGGTCTCCAACATCGTGACCGTAGGTGTCATTAATTTTCTTGAAATGATCCAGATCGAACAGCAGGACTGAAAGTTCGTTGCCGTGTCGCCGGACTCGTTCAGCCTCTTCGGATAGACGCTTCATGAATACACGCCGATTGGGTAGGCCTGTCAGCGCATCAGTATGAGCTGCATGCTGCAGCTTGTGGGTTGCCTGACGCAGCGCGTGTTCTGCTTTGCGTCGGTCCGTAACATCACGAAAAACCAGAATTGAATCGCTACTATCAGCGTTCTCATTGTACTTGGATACGGTTACTTCGTAGGAGCGACCATTTATGCCTACCTCTGTACTGCGACGATGGGTGGAGACCAGTTCGAGCAGCGACAGATTGTTTGTCATGCTGTCCAGTGGCTGGTTGAAGGTGATGTCTTCAGTAAGTTGCAGGATGCTCAAAGCTTCAGGATTCGCATCCAGTACCAGTCCACTCTCGCTGACAACCATTACCCCTTCGCGCAGCTGTTCCACCACTTGCTGACGAATCACCTTGTTGGTCGTTAGCATTCCATGGCTCATTACCCAGTTGTTGAGTATCAAGATAGCCAGTGCAAAACCTGCTGTGGTGAGATCGAGACCTGGCAAGGGGTTTTGAGGGGCCAGGTACACCACGTTAAGAGCGACCACAATACTCGGTGCGGTAATGACTGCAAATAGCGGCCCTTTATGGCCATTGGTTTGTGACAGGTTGAACGCGATGATCGATGTGCCAATTAGAATGAGTGCATAGGAGTAGGCCGCACTAATCGTCCACCATAAACCATAGCTATAGCTGACTCCGATATATTCCTTGGTTTTAGTCAGTTCAGACCCAGTCCAAAAAAGACCGTGATGAGAGTTTGTGAAGGCCATGACAATGGTAATTAGCGGGATGAGCGAAACGATGGGCAGTAAGTAGGGGTGTGTTCGATCGTTGCCCATAGAATAGGTGACGCAGAACATAAACCAACCTACAGGTACAGCCGCGATACCGATATAGGAGAATGGAGTGATGATGTCATGTACATCGAGGCTGGTAGTCAGGGTGCTAGCCAGCTGAGTAAATGACCACAAGGTGGTCATTGCCAGAAGCCCTTTGAGTGCTCGAGCACCTGCCACGGTCGCTTTGCGCCTCAGCTGCAAATAGGTAATCAAGCAGACCACCAGAGAGACTAGTGCTGGCATGGACCAGTAGGTAAATTGAAAGTCGATCATGACGAGGCGATGCTATCCCTATCTTCTGACCCGCTTTTAGCAGATCTTTTTACATCGGTACCCCTGTTGATAGGCTGATAGCCGGTGCTTTACGGTCTCTGATTCAGCTTGAATTCAGTAGCGCGGAGGCAGACTCCTGCGTTCGGACAAAGAGTGACTTATGCTGGCGTCTAGCTCAAATGTAGAGATGG
>CAZWMD010000069.1:0-11557 GCA_964634815.1 uncultured Pseudomonadales bacterium
ACTTCCCTGGCACCAACGGCGGTGCACAACCCGCAGCGGCGGTTCAAACCGCGGGAGGGTCAATCGATGCCGTTATCGTTCGACTAAGTGCCGATCTGTCCACACTGGTGCAGTCAACCTACTTTGGCGGCAGCGGTGATGAACAAGATCCCTTGCTGTTTGTAAGCGATGCAGAGTCCCTTTACGTGATGGGCGTCACCACCTCACCCGATCTACCGGCCACGCAAGGCGGCGCCATCTCGATCCGACCGACCGGCCCTGCAGACGAAAATGATCTGTACGTGGTAAAAATTCCTCAATCGCTGACTTCGTTTACCCAGGCGACGTACTACGGCGGCATTAGTGAGGATCTGTTTTTATCAGCGGTGGCCAACGACCAAGGCATCTACCTGTCGGGCCTTACCACATCCACCGACCTGCCGGGCACCGCCGGTGGCGCCCAACCCGCACTGAATCCAAGTGGGGAGTTTGATGCTTTTGTCGTATTGATGAACTCAGCATTGACCGCTATTGAACAAGCCACCTACTACGGTGGCAGCGGCAGTGAATTCGGGGCGCAGCAACTGACTGAAGCGGGGTCAAACCTCTACCTCAGCGGTGTCACAGGTTCAACCGACTTGCCCGCCACCGCTGGCGGTGCTCAGCCGAACAACGCCGGCAACACAAATCCCATTGTGGGGGATGACGGCTTTGTGGCGTTGTTGCAGCCCGATCTACGCGCCATCACCCAGGCAACCTACTTTGGGGGCGGTGGGCCCGATATATTGTTTGTTAACGGCATCAGTGGCGGTAACTTGTTGGTTTCTGGCTCGACCAGTTCCACCAATCTACCCGGTGTCGCCGGCGCGGCACAGCCTAATTTCGGTGGCGGTAACGAAAACCCGCTGGATATCTTCGGTGATACCTTCGTCGCACTGATCAATCCAGACTTGCGCAACATCGTCCGTACCACCTATCTGGGCGGCAGTAACCTTGAAGCAGGGATGGCAACACTCGCGCCAAATGGCGATATCTACGTCTCAGGTATAACCACCTCACCTGACTTTCCGGGAGTCGCAGGTGGGTTTCAGGAGACCTTCGCCAGTCCTGTGGAGTTTGGGGAAGGTGATGGGTTTGTTGCACGGTTAAGCGATGACCTAACCACGTTACTGCAAGCCTCCTACTTTGGCGGTAGCGGCATCGAAATAGCGTCAGGGCTGTTGTTTGGCGAAACCGTTGATCAAGTGTACTTAGTCGGCCTCACACTTTCAGCTGACCTTCCCGCAACCGCCGGGGCGGCACAACCTAACCACGCGAATACGGCTACTGCCGACTTATTCCTTTCACTGATCACCCCGGATTTGACAGCTAACGGTGGTAGCAACGGAGATGGCACCGGCAACCCAGGTGGTCCCATTTTTGGTGCCGCACTTCCGGGGCAACGAGTATTTAGCTTAGGCGGCCCAGGTGTGACCTACTTTGGCACTATCATCAACAGCGGCACGGTTGATGCAGAAAACTGCAGCATCCAGATTGATGATTCCGTTCCAGCGCAATTCAGTTTTCAAACCACCGATGCCAACAATGCCGCGGTGGGCACAGCAAACACACCGATTGATATTCCTGCCGGAGGTTCGCAGAGTTTTGTCTTTACCATTACACCAACCGAGGCTTTTCCATCAACTACCGTCGGGTTGGTTTATGACTGCGAAAACTCAGAACCGGCTTCCAGTTTTGCTGGCGTAAATACTGTCGACATACTCTCGGTTGATGGTCCTGCGCCAGACATCATCGCCATTGCTTTAACCAGCACAAACGACGGTATCGGCTTGCTATCTGGGCCCACGGGTACCGTTGCTGTAGCCATGGCAACGGTCAATGTCGGCACTGTGGGAGAGGTAACCGTGCAAACCGATACAGGCGCCGTCGATCTGGGCGTGAGTGTTAGCTTATGCCAAACCAATCCAGGTAACGGCTCTTGTCTTGCTCCCCCAACATCAGAGGTCACATTGACCTACGAGAGCAACGACACACCCACCTTTTCGTTTTTCATAACCGGTTCAACACCGATTGCTCTTAACCCTGCGGTTAATCGCCTAAATATTCGATTTATGCAAAACGGAGATGTGCAAGTGGGTCAATCGAGCATCGCGTTGCAGACGGCACCCTAATAACCTCTGATCCATACTCAGCACCACTCCCCTGGGTCCCTCGACCTGTAGGCCAGGCATCCGGGAGAAATGCAGGTTATTCTTCGCAGCCCCAGCGAGGAGTAATAAGACTTTGTATCAGCTTTCTAGAACCCCGAAATTGTCAACCAGTTTGCAAAACACCCGGGGGCCTCAGAATCTCAGGGCGAGTTGGTTAGTTCTCGCGGCGACGCTCAGCATTACCGCGCCCAATCTCTCTGCCGATACCAGTTTGGCAGCCGCCGTCCTCCCAACAAGTCGATCTGTTCAAGTTGGTGATACGGCCACCCTGTTCGCTACGATTATCAATGCGGGTTCAGAAGCTGGATCGAATTGTCGAATCGAGGCGCCCGAAGGGTTGGATGCCGATGTTCTGTACCAAACAACCGACCCCCTCAACAATGAAACGGTTGGTACAGCTAATACTCCGGTGGCGATCGCAGCAGGTGCGTCTCAGAGTTTTGTATTTGCTATTACACCAAATTCCGCCAGCGTCCCAAGCGAAACCAAAATGGGCTTTGTCTGTGACAATGCGCCAGATGTAGCGACAATTGAAGGAGTAAACACGTTCACCTTTTCGGCTTCTGCTACGCCAATTGCTGACGTGGTTGCCCTGGGCCTCACGGCTTCAGGCGACGGAGTCGTGGCAGTACCGAGCACTACCAATATTGCGGCTTTCAGTGTGGCCAGTGTGAATCTGGGTGCAAGCGACACTCTAAGGGTACGAGCTCAATCCACGAATCCCGCTCTGCCGGTATCGCTGAGTCTGTGCGAAACCAATTCTGAGACAGGTGCCTGTATCAATCCGGTTGTTCCCACCACAGATGACGTCATTGTCTCGATCTCGTCTGATGCCACACCCACATTCGGTGTGTTTGTCACTACAGAGGGTGATGTCGACTTCTCTCCAGGCCTAAACCGAATCTCAGTAAGCTTCGTGGATGACACTGATGCCGTGCGGGGTTCAACCAGTGTAGCCATCCGGTCAGAAGACGTTCTGGAAATTGCAAGCGAAGCCTTGATAGGGTCAACGTTGTGGGGAGTTCAGGTGCGCGAGGGGCGTGTCGACTGGAACGCAGCAGGTGTTCAGTTTTCCGGCGACAACACCGGCGTGTCCTATGAAAATTCGTTATTCGCGGGTCAAGCGGTTGAAGAGGTCGCTCAACCTTTTGTATGGAGTCTCGACAATGGCGTGCTAACCCAGACGTTTTCTAATAACTCGACAATTACTCTCGCTTTTGATGCTTTTGACTTCCTCTTCATAGTGGAACAGTTCGGGTTTTCTGAAAACGTAGTGGAGTTTGTCAGGGAACGGGTCCTCAACAACACACTAGTGGGGCCTTTGGAAGTTCGCGAGAATCTGATTACTCGCGTTTCAGAAGCCAGCGCACTAAATGCTGGCCGTTATGATCTGAGTACTGTAGATAGTGTGAACTACTCTATTGATGAAGTACTCATTAACAACGGCTGGCCAGACCCTCTGCCGCGAACGGATCTTACTGCTGAGCCTGCAGTTATGCGTGTATTAACCCCCGTTGGGTTGGTCGAGCAGGCGATTGGGCAAACCGCCGTGGCAGGCCAAGTCTGGGCCGTACCATTTCCTTATCAACCGCTAGATCCATTAGTTGTTGACTCGGAAGAAGGTTACTTCACTGACACTCTCGAACTCTTGGCGGATGGGACAACAACCCCTGGACGCCTTAGTCAACGCAGTTTTAACTGGGTAAATGAAGGCAACACATTGGTTCTGAGCGATGGTGACGAGCGCCATGAAATCACAACCATCGCGCTGGTGGGTGATGAGCGCCAGGCGCTCATTGAGTACTCTGTCGCAAACGAATTAGTGCTGCTGACGGGTTTGCGCGTAGCATTAGGTGACAATACGGGTGATACACTCGCGGCCGATTTCCCGGAAGATCTTTCGGCCACAACACCCAGCATCTGGCAAGCGGGTATCAACACCTGGCGCGAAGCAGCCTACGCGGCGGACGGTCGGTTACTGGTTTCAGAGGTATTTGGCTATCGCTTTCCGACAACTACGACATCAAACCGTGTGTTTGGAATGCTAGCGAGCGACTTCGCCTGTCCAACAGAGCTCGCCGATTGCTTTACCACCGACGCCGATTTTTTCACTTGGTCATGGAGCAGCGAAGGCAATCTAATAAGCAGGTCGGTAGCCCAGGGTAGTACAACACGAACTCGTGTCTGGGAAGTGCTCAGTTACGAAGTGGGTGGTCGCGCAGTTGTGCTGGAATCGGCGGTCTGGACCTTTGGTGATGGCACCTCTAGCTTTGTAATAACCCCAAGGCTAAACACGCTCGAACTACTTGATTTGGGAACATATCCGGAAGAGCTGGCGAACTCGCCAGACCTCTAGCGCCAACAGATAAAAACTGATGTCACTGAATGTGCACGGGTTATTACTCGGACTCATCCAGTTCAACAATCGCCGGCGCATGTGTCGCGGCGGGTGGAATCCGGCTCGCCAGGCTCTGTTTCAAGCCCTGGTAGCGCTGATCGCCTGCCAGGTTAGTTCGCTCAAAGGGGTCGCTGTTCAGATCATAGAATTCTTCACTGCCATCAGCGTAAATCGTATACCTGTGTTTGTCATCGCGAACCGAAAAATTACCGTACTCACCGTAGGTAGTTATCGCGACATCATCCCAGGACCGATCAGGCTCACGCAGCAACGGCATGAGACTTGCGCCGTCTACCGCATGCGGTAGCTCGAGACCAGCCAGCTCTGCAAGAGTGGCGTAAATACTTTGCGTCGATACAACCTGATCTGAGCTGGATCCCGGTGACGTAATTCCAGGGGCAACAACGATGAGCGGCACATTGGTTGTTTCATCCCAGAAGGTCATTTTGCCCCAAAGATCTTTTTGTCCGAGATGAAATCCGTGATCCGCCCAAAGCACAATAATTGTATTGGCTGCCCTACCGCTCTTATCAAGTGCACGGATCAGTTTCCCGACCATGGCATCTGCAAAGCTCACACTTGCCAGATACCCCTGAATCGCTTCTCGCCATTTGCTCTCACCCTGCGATTGCACCCAGGCCATTGTATCTCTATCAAGATCGGGCTCGGCACCAATCAACTCCGCGAACGCAGCCGGTACATCTTCTAAATCGCCGGCGAGATAAGGAGGTAACTCGATACCTTCAAGCGGATGCAGATCAAAATACTTCTGCGGGACATACCAGGGTAAGTGAGGCCGATACAAACCCGCCGAGTAAAATCTAGGGCCTTCTGCTTCGCCGGCGATTTGCTGTATGACCCAATCGACAACCTGCCCATCGCCCATGCCAGCATCAGTAGTTACCGTGGGAGCAAAGTCGAAGTGACCTGTGCTAATGCCCCCGCCCACAGCGTCGGCTTCTGTATCACTTGCAGCAGGAAACACTTCGTCGGGCAGTTGACGCTCAAGAGACGGGAAGTAAGCATCCCACGCGGTTTTGTCTTGCTGACCCTGGAAACCTCTCAAGATGTAGGTATGCGCATGAAAGAGCTTGCCTGCTCCGCGGGTTTCATAGCCATGGT
This sequence comes from uncultured Pseudomonadales bacterium, assembly GCA_964634815.1. Classification (GTDB taxonomy): domain Bacteria; phylum Pseudomonadota; class Gammaproteobacteria; order Pseudomonadales; family Azotimanducaceae; genus JALZVT01. The sequence goes on from CAZWMD010000069.1 coordinate 5,710, forward strand.
TTCGAAAAAGACGGGGCAATGTGGTAACCCCTTCCAAACGCGGATTGTCCCGCCAGTCGCCCACCTGTGTGTAATGCCCACTATTAAACGGGCTCACGCCAGTCAGGATAGCCGTCCGACTGGGCATACAGGCTGATGCTGGTGCATGGGCGTTGGTGAATCGCATACCCCGCTGGGCCAGGGCATCCAGATTGGGGGTGTTTGAACGAGACTGTGTACCGGAGACTCCTGCCCAGGTGTTTAGATCATCGATAGCGATAAACAATACGTCTCGTCTGGCTTTTTCCCGTGGTCCAACCTGATCGCTATGCCCTTCATAGCTTTGGCAACTACTTATCAACCCAATAGCTATCAGAAAGCACGTTGTTGGTAGTATGCAAGACCGTACGTTACTCAATTGATTACCTTTTAGCCGTCACTAGCAGTAGTTGGGTGGGTTTCCCATTGCAGTAACGGGCGTACTGCACCACCCAGCTCACCAGCCCATCGCCCTCGGGCCGTAACTCCTTCTCGATGATCAACAACCTGGAATGCAATCACCTGGTCCGCGATGAACCTGCGGATGTTCGGATTCAGTGATTTGGCTGACGCTGTGACATACAGAGTGCCTTCATTCAAAAGATGTGATGGAATCCAGGCTGTGGTCACATAGCTACCGTTCTCCAGGGTTACTGGTTGGTTGTTCTCGCTGGTCTCAACAGCAGTAAACAGGCTATGACCATCATGGTCTCGAAGTGCAATATAAATGAGCAAGTCTCCAATACGCTCGCCTATGTCATAACTCACTTCGATACCAACACGATCCTGTACATCGACAATCTCGACCGTGTTGTTGTCTTCCCCTTTTACACGTACTCGACGAAGGCGAATGGCATTGCCACCCGGTGCTTTTTCTTCTGGCCAGCGACGCTCAGAGACGATTCCAGAATCTGCATTCAGATAGGCGCCTACAACTACGGAGGGTGAATCGTTCATCACAATTTTTCCTTCGTGAAGTAGTAGCGCGCGAGTGCAGAGCCGAGTCACAGCCGGCATATTGTGAGAAACAAAGAGAACCGTCCGGCCTTCCTGACCAACATCTTCCATCTTGTTAAGACATTTTTTCTGAAACGCGGCATCGCCCACGGCAAGCACCTCATCAATAATCAGTATTTCTGGCTCGAGATGAGCTGCAACTGCAAATGCAAGCCGAACTCGCATGCCGCTTGAATATCTTTTAACAGGCGTGTCAAGAAAGGTCTCAACACCAGAAAAGTCAACTATCTCGTCGAACCGTTGATCAACCTCAAACTTACGCATACCCATGACTGTACCGTTCAGATAAACATTCTCGCGGCCCGTAAGTTCTGGATGAAATCCTGTGCCCACTTCCAGTAGGGAGCTAACCCGGCCCCGGATCGAGATACGGCCTGACGAAGGTGGCGTGATACGAGAGAGTACTTTCAGCAAAGTGGATTTGCCTGCGCCATTAGTTCCGATAAGTCCAAGAACCTCACCCCTTTTCACCTCAAAAGAGACATCCCGCAGGGCCCACAGAACATTGGAAGGAGACCGACCTTCAGGAGAAAGGTCATCGAACTGGTACAAAGATCGATACTTTCTATAATTCCGTAGCGGGCTCGTGAGCACCCTGCCGACAGACGTAGCAAAACTGTCTGATCTAACGTCCTTTTCACCCAGACGAAATTGCTTTGACACATTCTCAACGCGAACCGCGATGTCGTCTTTCATGTCAAGTGCTCCCATTCTCTTGCTCTTGATCTTGCTCTTGGTTAACCACAGCTATTCACTGTTTAGGTGCGAATTGATCGCATCTTTGGGGTAGGGAAATGTTATGTTGCAAACCGAGCATCCACTTCAGAATACAACCCATGGCAAGGCCGCAGAATTCACCGACACAGAATACGCAGATAAAGGTAATTGAGCCACCAAGCGGCTGGCAATTCATCGACTGGCGAGAGGTTTATGAATACCGTGATCTGCTCATATTCCTCATAAAACGCGATATTCAGGTGCTGTATGCACAAACTATCCTGGGTTTCCTGTGGGCTATTCTCAACCCCCTTATTCAGATAGTTATTTTCTCCATAATTTTTGGGCGAGTGGCGCAACTTGATACTGGTGACGTTCCTTACGCTCTGTTTTCAACCGCAGCGGTAATACCCTGGACCTACATGTCCGAGGCGATGAATTCCTCTAGCCAAAGCCTGGTGAAAGATTCTTCAATGATGGGCAAGGTGTACTTTCCAAGATTCCTCTACCCTATTACTCCGATCTTTGCCAAGTTAGTGGACTTCGGAATATCACTTTTCCTTCTGATGGTTGTTATGATCTATTACGGCGTCACTCCAACAGCCCAACTTCTGCTGCTTCCATTGTTTGTCATTTTCATGATTTCAGTTCCAGCCGGCATTGGGCTGTGGCTGTCATCACTGGCAATACGTTTTCGTGACGTTAAATTTGCCATGCCTTTTGTTATCCGAATGTTGATCTACACAGCTCCTGTTCTCTATTCGGTTGACAAGCTGGATCCGGATCTTCGGTTTTGGTACTCCCTGAACCCAATCGTAGGCGTTGTTGAGGGCTTTCGCGCGTGCTTACTGGGCTCGCAAATTCCGTGGACTTACATATGGCCAGGCGCTCTCGTCGCTGGCATTCTGTTGTTTAGCGGCATGATTTACTTCCGACGTATGGAACGGGTTGTCGTTGATGTTATTTAGAGTTCAACTTCTGTCTTGAGCAAGTTCTAACAGCAAACTAAGCTCGGCAAGGCTTAATGGCTCGAACAGAGTTGCCACCGACAGGACGTCTGGCTGTGTTTTCGCCAACAAATTCAAGACCTGAGCAGCCTGAATCGAATCGCCACCAAGCTGTAGAAAACCATCGTCTCGAAAAACTCTCTCCAAACCCAGCACAGAACACCATATATCCGCCATAAGTGCCTCTGTACCTTCTCTGGGCAGTTCACCAACAGCGACCTGGTCTGGTAGGCCTTTCCACAGAGCGTTCTGATCAATTTTACCAGCTGCGGTTATTGGCCAGCTCTCGATGCACTCAAAACCTGTAGGCAGCGCGTAATTGGCGACTCGCTCTGCGAGGAAACGTTGAAGCTCGGCACGTGTTACTTTCTTGTCAGGATGAGTTTCAAACCACGCAATGAATCTCTCATGATTTTCATCACGATCGACTATGGCGCCGCGAACAGCTGGATGCTCAGCAATTACACCTGCCACAGCATCAAGATCAACCGCATAGCCACGAATTTTGACCGTACGGTCGATACGAGAGAGAAAGTGTACAACTCCAGATAAATCGACATAGCATCTGTCGCCTGTTCGAAACAGTCGTGATTCACCTTGCGGTACACCACATAGATCGCTAGCAGCGACAAACTGTCCTGCGTTGTCATGATTTAGGTAACCAGAGCTAACACCTATACCGGCGATATACAGTTGTCCGGGTACTCCAGCTGGACATATCTCACCGGAAGGGTCTAATACATAGTGTCGGTAGTTTTTGAGGCTTTTTCCTAATGGTATTGTCGTGTCTGTAGACAACAGCTCGCAAGCCAGCGATTGCACAGTTGTCTCGGTTGGGCCATAGGTATTGAACAGCCGAATGCGGTCATTTGTTTGCTGCCACCACTGAGACAGAGTTGGCTTTTGCACTGCTTCACCACCCAAACGAACTGCACGTACGTTGCTGCTAAGTCTTTCCGCTACACCGCTATGAACAAGGGTTCGAAAATAAGAGGTGGGCAGAGTCAGCTGAGTTATGGCAAAAGCATCAACTGTCCGTAAAAAGTCTTCCGGATCGAGCGGCTGCTCATCAGGAACCGCCAAGGTCGCACCGGAACACAGGGTTGTAAACACTTCTTCTACTGAGAAATCAGAAAACAACGGGCTGAACTGAAGCATGCGATCTGTAGTATCCAAAGGCACCAGTTCCTGGGTTGCCTCGACCAGGTTTACAAGAGCTGCCTGGCTGATTGGCACCAGTTTGGGAGTGCCGGTACTACCAGAGGTTGCCATGATGTAGGCGATTTGATTCGCCTCGCTCCGTTCTTGAGTCGTATCCTCAGAAGCGCCAGGCAACATAGTAGCCGCCTGCTTGCGTGGCAAATCTGTTCTTGTGATACCTGAATCAGAAATATGACAGATCGGGTTAACTACTCTGAGGATCTCATCCTTCTGTTGTTGTGGCAGCGCGTCGTTCACGACGAGATATGCCGCATTTGCCTTTAGCACACCAAACATAGCGACTATTGCATCCAACCTTGATCGCAGCTGTATCAAAACAGTATCGCCAGAGGTAACACCCTGATCGAATAAGTACTCCGCTATTGTGCTCACCTTCTCCCACATTTGTAGATAAGACAAAGGGGAACCTGAATCCGGCAACAGTGCGACCTGGCTTGGAGTAGATGCAACATATGTCTGAAAATGTTCCATCACATTTTTCGCCCGACAGGGCTTATCAGGTCTGTTTAGAGTCCCGTAAAACGCGGCCCCCTGAACATGTCGCGTGGGTGAACAAGCCTGTACCAGAAGTTCGCCAGTCGATTTGGTTTTATCAACAATGGTACGAATCACCGCTTCTACATCGCTTCCTATTGACTGAACCAAAGGTTCATTCAGTAAGCTGATATCAAATATCAGGTTACAACCGAAGCTATCCGTTTCAAGATCCCATTCAAACGCCAGGTCTACGGGTGCTGAAAGATGCCGGCTAAGTACTTTTGTGACCTCAATTGATTCAACATCGAGCGGCTTTGTAGCAAACCGTTTGAATTGCACAATCGTCTGAAACAGAGAGGATCTATCTGGCGGAGCTTCGACATGAAGTTCCTGCAACACTTCACTAAGGTCATAGTTCTGATTGTCGAGAGCCATGAGTACGTCTTTTTTCACAACATTCAGAAGCTCCCTTAGAGATTGTTGTGCCGCAATTTTGAAACGCAACGCTGACACCTTCATAAAACACCCAACAAGGTCTTCTATGGACTTATGGTCGCGTTGAGCAATGGGACAGCCAACCACTACTTCCTGGTCATTGCCGTAATGAAACAACGTTGTGCACACCGCTGACAGGAGAAACACATAGGGGGTTATATCTTCCTCACGGCAGAATGCCTGTATTTCGCTGGTGAGATCGGCAGTCAGTTCGAATCGAACTACCTTGCCAGCTCCTTCTGGAAGCCCGACTGTATCGGTTATGCGTGTGGTCTCAGAGTCTGGGCAAACAGGAAGTTGCAGGTTTCCCTTGGTCCCACTTAGGTATGAAACCCAGTGTTCTGAAACTCTCTGTCGCTCAGAGACCAGGCTCTTCTCCTCTTTCCATTGATAGGCGTCGAGCGGTTGAACGCTGAGTTCTGGCTGTTCAGATAGCCTCTTACCGAGTGCCTGCTCGTAGAGTGTGAATAGATCATGCAAAACAATGTCTTTTGACCAGCCGTCAGCAATCAAATGGTGCATGGTAAACAGCAAGAGGTATTCGTCTCGCGAGAGACGCACTAGATGCACCCGAGCCATATCTCCACTGGCGGCGTCCAGAGACGCAAATGCTGTTGCTCGTTGGAGATCATCTAGTGCAATGGAGGGGCCTTTGTCTAACTTTTCGGTCAGATCCGAGAACTCCAACTCAAGCCTGGTCCGGGACAAAACCCGTTGCCTCACTTCAGCTGCGCTGCCAGGTGTTTGACTGCGAACAAACAGAGTACGAAAAGCCTCATGTCTTTCACAGAGCATTGATACTGCATTTTTCAGGGCGCTCAGTTTAATTTCGCCTCGCAATTGCCGGGCAAAGTGCACGTTTTGTGCAACGCTCTTGGGAAAGCGCTGACCAGCTC
>CAZWMD010000069.1:11657-15287 GCA_964634815.1 uncultured Pseudomonadales bacterium
TGCCGGGCAAAGTGCACGTTTTGTGCAACGCTCTTGGGAAAGCGCTGACCAGCTCGCCAAATCTGAATTTGGCTAGCACCCAGTTTTCCTTCAGAACGATGCAGCCGTTGAGGTGCTTGATCGCCCAAAGATTCACGGCGCGCCCGCATAATTCGAGCCAATTTTCTTTCTACAAAATCGTTGTCTGCCACTCGATCAATTCCTGTTGCGATGGGTGAGCCGTACGGTTGTTTATTTGTAAATGCCAGGCCGGTTCTGACATAGCCAATACGAATCCATACTTCCTAGTATGGAATTCAGAGTATTATCACCATAACTCAATCCGCTGTTAAGACAGTTGCCAATCTATGAGCTACCTATCGACTGTACTCAACGCCAAAGGCGACCAAGCCAAGGCATTTGCGCTCAGTAGCACTACCAAAGCCGGCCTAAGCTATGAAGGTCTTGCAGGACTGATTAATGACGTCAAAAAGGGGTTAACAGCCGCCTCGATAGGTGCCAACGACCGGATTGCTCTCGTCACTCCAAACGGTCCGGTTGCTGCCAGCAGTTTTCTTGCACTCAGCAGTGCGACTGCAGTTGCTCCTTTGAATCCGGCATATCGAAGTAAGGAGATGGCATTTTATCTTGCTGATCTGCAACCAGTTGCTGTGGTGGTGCATTCGCAACTGGACTCACCAGTTCGAGTGGAAGCAACCAAATTAGGCATACCCGTCATCGAACTCGAAGAAGATCTGTCTACGCCTGGAAATTTCTCTCTGGGCCACATCGCAAAACATGATCGGGCCACCATAGCCGCAGGTAACGATGAAATTGGATTAATTCTGCACACCTCAGGCACCACTAGCAGGCCCAAGATGGTTCCCTTAACGCGAAGCAATCTTTCGCATTCTGCTATCAATATAATTCAGACGCTAAAACTAACAAAGGCAGATCGTTGCCTGAACATCATGCCGCTTTTCCACATCCACGGGCTGGTTGCCGCCGTGTTGGCAACGTTTGAAAGCGGTGGGTCTCTAGCCTGTGCTGCAAAACTGGATGCCAACGCACTGCTGGACAAATGGCTCCCGAACCTGGCTCCAAGCTGGTACACAGCTGTACCTACCATGCATCAGAATATACTGGCCGCCAGCACAGGCAGGGAAACGGAGCTCAAGAATACCAACCTGCGATTTATCAGATCATCTTCAGCATCCCTGCCCCCCACCGTTCTCCACGAGCTAGAGCGTGTTTTCAACGTTCCTGTTATCGAGGCCTACGGAATGACTGAAGCAAGTCACCAGATGGCGAGTAATCCCTTGCCACCACTTAGTCGAAAGCCTGGCTCCGTGGGATTGGCCGCAGGTCCCAGAATTACCATTTTAGACCAATCGGATAACGTTGAGCTAACTCAGGGAGCAACCGGCGAAATTGCGATATGTGGAGACAATGTGACCTCCGGGTATCTCGCAAACTCTGAGGCCACAGAACAGGCCTTTGCCGGCAACTGGTTTCGTACCGGCGATCAAGGACATCTGGATGCTGACGGCTATCTCTACATAACAGGTCGGCTGAAAGAAATTATCAACCGAGGTGGAGAGAAAATCTCTCCCAGGGAGGTAGATGAGGCGGCTCTGGAAATTGACGGTGTAGATCAGGCGATTGCTTTTGCTGTGCCGCATCCACAACTAGGTGAAGACCTCTGTCTGGCAGTTGTTAAATCGGATGCAATGGTTACCAGCCAGTTCATTAGAGCACGCTTGTTTGAACTGCTTGCAGACTTCAAGGTACCAAGCCGAGTCATATTTCTGAATGAGATCCCTAAAAGCGCAACCGGTAAGGTTCAGCGCGTTAATTTGGCGGATACTCTCTCAAAGCACCTCAAGGTGACGTACGTTGCGCCAAAGAACGAGCTGGAACAACTATTGGTAGAAGTCTTCGAAGAGATACTCAACACCAGTCAGATAGGTGTTAATGATAATTTCTTTTCAGCTGGAGGCGATTCGTTACAAGGGACCAGACTAGCGGCTCGGCTCAGCGATATTTTCGAAGTGAGTTTAGCAAATACAACGGTTTTTCAAGCGCCAACACCTGCAGAACTGGCAGAAAATGTTGAGCAACAGATGCTCATAGACAACCCCGAAAATGCAAAGGTTATTCAAGCTCTGAAAACGACCACACTTCAGGAGTTAGACCAGTCGACTTTGCGCGCTTGATGGTAGATTAGATGGACGAGAATCTGCAAAATAAGCTAGCCGCCTTGCCACCTGAAAGACGGCAAGAGCTGGAACGCGCGCTGGGTCGATTATCGAAAGATTCTCCAAGAGCACCTATTCAGGCAAAAGGCCTGGATCACGCCCCACCCAGTTTTGCTCAGGCAAGAATGCTGTTTCTGAATGAGCTCGAACCTGACAGCACGCAATACTCGACGTCACACACCGTTCGTTTCACGGGGTCACTGAAACGACAACACCTGAACGACGCATTGAGCGATCTTTTACATCGCCAGTCGATATTACGGAGCAGATTCCGACGAGACGGCTCGAAGTGGACCCAGGAGATTCAGCCCAACGAAAATCTTATTAGCAATGAGTTTTTTGAGTACCACGATTTGTCTGTGGGGTCATCAAAGAACCAGGAATCGGACGCTCAGGAGTTAGTCAGATCCTTTTTGGCTCAACCATTCAAGCTCGAACTTGGACCGCTTTTCCGTAGCCAACTCATCAAACTGGACAATCAGCAGCACCTGTTCTCTATTTGTATTCATCACATAGTTATTGACGGCATGTCTCTTGGGGTATTAGTGCGTGACCTAAGCGCACTTTACAATGCCAGATGCACAAGCAAAGATGCAGAGTTACCGGATCTGAGTATCAACTACTGCGACTATTCGGCCTGGGAAAAAGAAAACGCAAACACCATCGGCCAGAAGAAGAGCAGAGACTACTGGCTGCAAACTCTGTCTGATAGTCCTCCTGTGCTGGACTTACCCACCGACATGCCTCGGCCAATACACTTGAGCGATCAAGGCGCTACTACAAACTTTGTACTCCCCGCAGCATTGCTCAACGATTTGCGCGAGCTAGGAAAGCGTCACAATACCACCCTGTTTATGACGCTAACAGCGGGTTTGCAACTGTTACTCGCGCGGTACTGCCGAACAGAAGATGTCGTGATTGGTACACCCGTAAATAATCGGGCGCCGGGTTGCGAAAACCTGATCGGCTTATTCCTAAACACCATTGTGCTGCGCAATAAGCTATTGCCTGAAATGACGCTTGAGGATTGGCTCACTGCCGTCAGAACTAATACTACTGAAGCATTCAACCATCAGGACCTGCCATTCGAAGAAGTAATCCGCATTCTGAAACCTGAGCGCACACTCGCTCACGCCCCACTCTTCTCTGTAATGCTTGTTCTGCAAAATTCAATGGACGATCTGAGTTTCAGCCTTGAAGGACTGCAGAGCAGCCCGCAGCCACAATCTCGAACAACAACCAAATTTGATCTTTTATTCAACGTTCGAGAGTCTGCCGGCGAACTTCAGGTAAGCGTTGGCTTTAGTACGGATCTTTTTGTAGAGAAAACCATCAAGCGAATCTGCAGGCACTGGAAAACCGTCCTGAGCAACATGTGCGAGGCAAAGTCCAG
>CAZWMD010000069.1:15387-21737 GCA_964634815.1 uncultured Pseudomonadales bacterium
CTATATGCTTGCAGCGGTACTCGCCACACTGCGCGTCAGAGCCGTCTTCGTACCACTGGATGTTAACTATCCGGGTCAGCGTTTGAAATTTCTCGCTAATGACGCTCAACTGACGGCACTGGTTACAATCTCTGAGGTTGATCGCGAATGGATTGATAGTGAACGGACAGATCAAGACGGCAAGCGTGAAGTTCCCACACTGGAAGTTGATAGGCTAGTCGATAAACTAGTTGATATTGAGCAAGCACAGAAAACGTTTGCCGCGCCCCGTCCAGAGGATAGTGCCTATGTGCTCTATACCTCCGGATCTACCGGGCAACCCAAGGGTGTTGAAGTCACTCACGCAGCGCTTGCCAACCTTCTTTCAGCCATGCCACTGCATGTGGAAATGCCGGCCGCGCCACGGATTCTGGCAGCTACCACCTTGTCTTTTGATATCTCCCTGTTCGAGTTGTTTCAGCCTCTTGTGTCTGGCGGCACGGTCGTTCTGGCTGATGACGCCGCTAGGCGCAATCCACAGGCATTAGCAGAATTAATCAGGCAACACGATGTCGACATTGTGCAGGCCACACCCACCAGTCTAAGGATGCTGGTCGACAACGACTGGGTTCCACATGCCGAGCTCACAATCATCAGTGGCGGCGAACCATTGCCAGCTGATCTGGCAGAGCGATTGCTTAGTCAAAACGCACAGCTCTACAACATTTACGGGCCAACCGAAGCCACTGTCTACTGCAGTGGCACCAAAATTCATGAACCTACCCAGATAACCATTGGTAAACCACTGGCGAACATGGCCCTCTTTGTTGTCGATAGTGCTGGTGAGCTGTGCCCAGAGGGTGTGTACGGCGAGATCTATATCGGCGGCACCGGTCTGGCGAAGGGGTATCTGGGGCGGCCAAACCTGAATGCGAGCGCATTTTCAGAGCTGGAGCTAAGAGGTATCGGACGACAGCGACTTTATCGGTCCGGGGATCTTGGAAGACTATTGCCAAACGGAGAGATAGAACTGGCTGGCCGCATTGACCGTCAGGTAAAGGTACGCGGTGTTCGCATCGAACTCGGCGAAATAGAACAACAGTTATTGGCCATCTCAGGAATAAGGCAAGCTACGGTCATCGTTCGGGAAGACCGTCAGGATGATAAGCGGATCACCGCCTATGTGAGCGGCGAAGCGGTACCTGACAGTCAAACGATTATCAGCAAACTTAAAAATGTTCTCACACCAGCAATGACTCCAGCTGCCGTTGTGACTATGGCCAATATACCAATCACCTCTAGCGGCAAAGTAGACAATTCTGCACTACCAAGGCCAACCGAGGCGACAACTGCAGGAACCAACCCACCCCGCGAAGGACTTGAGCGAGTTTTGTGCGATCTTTTTGGAGATGTGCTTGGCGTAGCCTGTGAATCGCGGGATGCCAATTTCTTTGAGCTCGGCGGTCATTCGTTACTTCTTGTTTCACTGGCTAACCGAATCAACCAGAAACTGAATCTGAACTGCACCTTAGCTCAGCTATTCGAATGCCCAACCGTCTCAGGTCTGGCTCAGAAAATTGAAGATGATATTCAACAGTCTGAGAACAACAAAGAAAATGGTTCTTTCCGAAGCATCTCAGTCAGAGAAAAATCAGAGTATCTTTCTCAGTCGAACTTCTCTAACAAGATTGAAGATTCCGGGCGCGCTTCCTTAGCCCAGGCCAGACTATGGTTTCTCGATCTGCTCGAACCTAACTCTAATCAATACAACATGTCTTTTGCGTACAGGTTGCACGGAAACGTCGATGCTGAAGCACTATCGCAAGCAATTGACGCACTGGTAGACCATCACGCAATTCTTCGAACCACATTCGAATCTTCAGGCGAAGAGCTGCATCAAAAAATCTCACCTCGTAACGGGAAGATTCTCACCACACTGCTTCTGAATGAACTGCCAACAGAAAATCGGGATCATCGCCAGAGCGAATTCATCAGTTCAATCTGTGATAACCCCTACGATTTACAGAGGGGCCCCCTGTTTCGAGCGGCTCTGTGCATTGTCAGTGAAGAGACCGCAATCCTTGCTATTTCAATGCATCACATTGTTTCTGACGGAATGTCGTTGGGAATTATTGGGCGAGATCTTTCCGCACTCTATCGGTTAGCTTTAGAAGCCAGATCTGTCACACTGGCACCTCTTGAAATCACCTATCTACAGTACGCTGAACGTCAGCATCTTCTAACCCAACAGGACTCATACGCCAAAAGCCTCGACTATTGGCGAACTCAGCTGCTTAACGCTCCTTCGCGCCATCAGTTAGACACACTGGACACAAAACCCAATGTGCAATCCAGCACCGGGGCAGAACACAGAATTACATTACCGCCGGAATTCTCTGGACAGTTACAACAACTATCAGCAGAGCATGGCGTATCTACCTTTATGGCCCTGCTTAGCGCATGGCAAATACTGGTAGCCAGACTCAGCGAAGTTGATGATCTTGTAATAGGCGTTCCTTCTTCAGGTCGCTCTGAGGAAGAGCTCTATGGGCTAGTTGGCTTCTTCGTGAATACGTTACCTATCCGGGCTCGAATCGCAAATGAAGCCACTGTTTTAGATGTGTTAATGCAATGCCGTGAAACACTCCTGGGAGCTTTAACGCATGAGCGCGTGCCATTTGATGCCCTGGTTGCAGAGCTCGCACCTGAGCGTCACAGTTCTTATTCACCATTAGTACAGATGACGTTTGCGACTTTACTGGGTATCGAAAAAGAGATCGGGCTAGAGATTCCGGATGTCACTGCAGAACCACTAGAACGCAGCCGGAGTAGGCCAAAGTTTGAACTGAGTGTGAACGTTACCGAAACCGATGGCGTTTTATCTGTGCTCGCCACCTACAATCCGCAAGTGTTTTCTGCAGACAACATCGAGCGGTGGCTTAAATGCTATCGATGGGTTTTAGAAGGCATGTTGGCAGACTCCTCTCAACGGTGCTTGTCGTTACCATTACAGTCACCGACAAAGCTTGTAAGTGCCTTGCAAAGGGAGGGACGGCCTGCTCAAACCGAACCTTCACAAAGCATCAATGAACTATTCGCTCAACAGGCATTGCGCTCGCCAACAGCTACTGCAGTTACACGTAATGGTGAAGCGATAAGTTATGCTGATCTTGAGGCCAGATCCACAATTCAGGCGCAGAATCTGCTTAAAAACGGTATAGGCCCCGGCGATACAGTGGCACTCTACATGTCGCGATCGATCAATCTGGTATCCACAATGCTGGCGGTGCTTAAGGTTGGAGCATCTTACCTTCCACTACCAGAAGACAACCCAGCGCCTCGGCTAGAGCGAATGCTACGAGCAGCAAAAGTAAAGTCGTTGATCGCAGGCCTGGGCGAGCTGCAACATGCCATAGCTCTGCGGGATAAAGTACTACAGGGTGCTGAGCCCTGGCCATTGCAACTTATTGAATCATCCACTCTGTATGATTCATCAGTCAGGTCGGGTGAAGCAGCCAAATTGCTGAATCCTGCTTCGACTAGTACAACTGCGTACGTCATGTTCACTTCAGGCACATCAGGAGAACCTAAGGGTGTAGTCGTTCCGCACGGAGCGGTTGTTAGTCTGGTTACAGACCGTGAAAATCTACCGATAGATCACTCAGAAGTGTTCTTGCAGTTAGCACCAATCTCTTTCGACGCGTCTACGTTCGAGTTGTGGGGTGCCCTGCTCAACGGCGCCCGAGTTGAACTGGCGCCTACAGAATCACTAACCGTTAAGGCTTTGGAAGAGGTTCTACTCCGCGAAGGTGTGACTACTTTATGGCTAACCGCATCATATTTTAATGCCGTAATAGATGAGCGACCAAAAGCACTGACTAACCTGAGGCGGGTACTGACCGGTGGTGAAGCGCTCTCGGTAGAGCATGTTAGGAGGGCTCAGAAGTCTCTGCCGGACACACAATTCATCAATGGCTACGGACCGACCGAGAGTACTACGTTTGCATGTTGTTACCCAATAACAGAGTTAGTTGATGACGCGATCAAACGCATTCCAATTGGGCAACCAATCGCAGGACGAACCGCGTTGGTACTAGACTCAAAACTACAGGCCCTGCCAGTTGGCGTGCCTGGAGAGCTCTATATCGGTGGTCATGGTCTGGCGGTAGGCTACGCAGGTAGTATGAAAATGACCAATGACAGGTTCATACAGCATCCTGATTTTCCCAACTTCGGACGGCTGTATCGTACAGGAGACAGGGTCGTCCGCTTGCCTGACGGCAACCTGGATTTTCTGGGCAGAATTGACAATCAAGTGAAGATTCGTGGGCATCGCATAGAACCCGGCGAGATCGACACACAACTACAAAAACATACAGGCATTCGCGACTCAATCACTATTGCCAAATTCAACAGCACAGATGCAGACGCGCAGCTGTGGAGCTATGTTGTACCCGAAGAAAAGAGCCTCGACGAAGCTACTGTTCGCAGATATCTAGTTAGCATCCTGCCAACATACCTAACCCCAACACATATTGAACTGATCGAAGCTATTCCAAAAACCGCAAACGGCAAACTGGACAAAGCGCAACTCCCCACTTTGACTACGACGCGCCAAGACCAGGCAGAGTTTGTACTTCCAAGTGACGAAATCGAACTGTGGCTGGTTCACTTTTGGCAATCGCTACTCGGTGGGCAGATTAGTACAACCGATGACTTTTTCGATCTGGGTGGACACTCAATGCTTGCGGTTCGGCTGATGGATAGAATCGACAAGCACTTTAAACGTTCATTGCCGTTGGCGACCCTTTTCAGCGCTCGCACTATTCAGCAGCTTGCCGAGTTGATTCGCCAGGATTCCGCTCCTACCAGCTGGAACCCGCTAGTACAAATTCGCAAAGAAGGCAGCGGCACCCCGCTATTCCTTATTCACGCGCTGGGTGGACACGTATTAGGTTACGAAGATTTGGTCAGGCACCTACCTGAGGGTTACCCAGTCTACGGCTTGCAGGCCCGCGGCACCATGGAAGGACAAGTAGCACAGGACAACCTGAGCGCAATAGCGCAAGAGTACCTGCAGGCAATTCGCCGGATTCAGCCCAAGGGACCCTACAAGCTTGCGGGCTGGTCGATGGGTGGCTCTATCGCATTTGAGATTGCCGCGCAGCTAGAGAGATCAGGGGAGACCTGCAGTCAGGTAGTAATAATAGACACCTGGTTAGAAACTACTGACGTCAAACCCTCTTGGAAGTTTCTGAATCGCTTGCTTACACGACTCAAACAGCAAGCAAAATCGCTAATCTCTTCAAACGAATTGAAGAAGACGCATATTGATCCAACTGGCCGGCGTCGACGACAGAACGCAACGTTCCAACGTATGCGCGCAGCACACCGCGAAGCAGTTGCCAGCTATCGCCCACCGAAGATCGCGACTCGACTTACACTCGTACTTAGTTCAGTCAACCGTTCCGAACAGATAGCAAGGCTCGGTCCAACCTTAGGTTGGGATGACCTTACGAGCGGCGGCGTAGATCTAAAAATGATTGATGCCAGTCATACAGACATATTGAAGAGTGAGAATGCAATGCACTTGGCGCAAGTAATTGCAGAATCCTAAATTCAACTTTCGCTGCTCCAAGGTTTGAATTGCGATACTGGTTGATCCTCGCTTAGCGCCATCCTCCACCAGTTTCGAATGATTGTGAAGGTGGATCGCCCGTGACTACCGTCAAATCTGCCTATCGAACACGAACTCGATAACGCAGAGTAAACTGGGGAATTGGAGCTCCAGGGACACCCAACAAACTGCCGGCTGGCGTGATTCGAAAGTGCGTAACGCTCGGGTCAAAATCAAACGTGCTTGGCGGTACATAGTTGAAGGTGTTCGCGTTGTCGCTGGAATAGCTGATGTGATCTGCAGGGATCCACACCAGGCCGCTCTGGTTTGGCGCTATGCCATCAACAAATGCCAGACTATGTCCCCCGCCATCCAAATCACCCACAAAGAGTTCGGTATTAGGATCTACCGCGAAGACCATAGCCAGGCTATCGCTATCGGCTGAAACTGGACCATCGTTGGTTACCAACACATTGGCATCAAGCTCAGCTCCGGGAAGAGCCTTGAAATTTGTTGTATTAAACCCGTCCTGAATGACATCGTTTGTAATTGAAATGGTAATGTTGGGTTCGGCGGGCCATTCGAAGGCCTGGCCAAACGCGAGCTGACTGATGTCTTCGTTAATGTGCGCGCGCTCGCTATCACTAGCTTGATCTTCATCAATGGTTTGCGACAACGCACTGGTGGAGTTGCCACAGCGTCGCGCCCATCCGCCATTATTGCCTGCTCGAGTAGCGCCATGCCCAACAGCGAG
>CAZWMD010000070.1:0-13451 GCA_964634815.1 uncultured Pseudomonadales bacterium
GCTTCAATACAGTTTGTCACAAGCGAATCAAATCAGCAGAACGGCTACCCCTTTTCAGACCTGGTTGAGGTAGACAACTGGCTGTTCCTGTCTGGCGCTGTAGGCACAATTCCTGGCGGTGGACTGGTTGAGGGTGGCATCGAGGCGGAGTCCCGACAAACCATGGAGAACATCAAGGCGCTGCTTGAGACCCAGGGACTGGGAATGGAGCACCTGGTCAAATGTACCGCGATGCTTGCTGATATGGCCGAATGGCCAGCCTTTAACCTGGTCTACAAAACCTTCTTCAATGGCACTTATCCGGCACGCAGCGCGTTTGGCGCCAGCGGCCTGGCTCTCAATGCACGCATAGAAATTGAGTGCATCGCACACAGATAGCTCTACATAGACAAACATCCGGGAAACTTATGAGATTTGTGATCTACGGCGCTGGCGGTATCGGCGGAACCATTGGTGCGAGGCTGTTTCAGGCCGGCTTTGACGTTGTCTTGATCGCTCGCGGCGAACATGGCGCTGAGCTACGAGATACTGGTCTGCACTTCATAGCACCGGGCATCGACACAAGGTTACAAATCCCTTCGGTTGAACATCCCCGGGACATTATCTGGCAGCCCACAGATATCGTGATGCTGTGCATGAAGTCACAACACACCTCAGTGGCACTGGATGACTTGCGGGGCGCAGGCGTTAGAGAACAGGCCATAGTCTGCGCTCAAAACGGCGTGGCTAACGAAGCAATGGCGCTGCGCAGGTTTCCCAACGTGTACGCCATGCTGGTGTTCTTGCCAGCACTGTTTCTGGATGCAGGGACCGTGATAACCAACGCAACAGAGGTGGGCGGTGTGTTGGATACCGGGCGCTACCCAGACGGGGTTGATCAAAACGTTGAGCTTATTACCGATGCGCTATCGGCATCAGGCTTTGGCGCCGCGCCTGACACTCGAATCATGCGCAAGAAGTACGCCAAGCTCTTGAGTAACCTCAATAACTCCCTAAGCGCGCTGACTGATTTTGCCGAGGGCAGTAAAGCCATAGCAAAAGTGCTGCACCAAGAGGCGCTCGCCTGCTACGAGGCCGCAGGCATCGACTGCGCAGGAACGGATGAGATGAAGGCGCTGTACGGACAAATGACAACGGTCAGCATGGATGAGTTTTCACGGCCAGGAGGCTCTTCCTGGCAGAGTGTTATGCGAGGTACCGGCAATATTGAGGTGGACTATCTCAATGGTGAGATCAGCGAACTCGGGCGACGCTTTGCAATACCTACCCCGGCTAACGTGGTCTGCCAAGACTATGCCTGGCGGTTAAGTCACACCAGGCAAAAACCTGGTTCGGTTGAGGTAGGTGAACTACTGGACGCTATTAACGCGCAGGCGGGGAAATAAATCCAAGCCATGCGCGCGCGCAGTCAAGCATTTCTTCGCGACTGAGCACACGATCTGGAGCAGCCTCATCATGAAGCGCTTCAATCGACACAGAATTTTCCCTGAAATCAACGCAGTGAGCGTTGCCATTAAAGTCGCCTTCAAAACCGGGATCTTCCAACAGGCGGATCAATTCCTGTGTGAGCTCCGTTGAGCCCTGCAGATCGGTTTGCAAGTACACCGCAAGCCGTTCATCAGCACCTCGCGCACAGGGCATGCCTTGTGCGTCCATATAAAATTCCAGTTCAGTTGTCATGAAATGTCTCGCCAGCTCACTGATTTCTGTTGAAGACCGGGAACGCGGTGTTTATCCCGCCTCGGGACGTGGTATAGCCCTGGACCTGAAAGCCAAGCCCGGAGGGACCGGACCAGGGCTGACGATTTGGTGCATCGCTGTTGTTATAGGCGTGCACTATCACCTCTATGACCTCTTGTTCAGAAAGAGTGTCCGGGAAAAAACTGGAGAATTTTGATTTCCACTGCCCGCCGTCACGCACTTCGACATTTGCGGTATAGACGCCCAGACGATTGGGTCTGTCGCGGAGCGAGACAACCCGAGCATCTGCTGGATCTTGACCACCGGGCCTGGAATGGAAGCCAGTGGGCTTTCCCTTACGGTTGATCTCACCGCGAAATATGTGCCACAGATTGATCTCTGGATTAGTGCTTGACCAGTGTGGCAAGTCGCGGTCTGCACTTGCTGCATTAGGCACAGCCTGTGTACCCGGCGTGGCCTGCGCAGCTGGCGCAGTTTGCGTCGTGCTCTCGGCACTGCTAAGCGCCCTTAGATCTATGCCAAACTCATCCAGGTTGACACCCAGTGCCAGGAGCACCAGGGCCACCAGCGAGACCTGAGTTTTGTATTTCTGAAGAAGCTTCTGCACGCTAAAAATTACCGCGTTGGTCTGTGTCTTAAGATTCTATACTAGCCCTATTGGCTCCCCAAATATGTAACTTGCTGTAACCCTTTCAACTCGCGACCTGTCGATGAAGGTTCCGGGTCGCAAACATCAAGGCAGCCAAACCCACAAGCAGTAACAGCGTACCCACCAACAGCGCAAAATCTTCAAGCTGCAACAGCACAAACAGGGTGACGTAGAGCATCAGCAGTACAGCGACAACCAGCCCTGTCAAACCTTTCACTCCAGTCATCGCCCAGGTATAGGCTCCCAGTAAACTGACAATCAGCAGCGAAGAGAGCCCGTAGCTTATTAAAAAAGACAGATGTTCACTCGCCGCCAGCAAGGTCATATAGAACATGATCAACCCCAGACTGACCACGGCGTACTGAACAATATGAAGGCTTATACCTACTGTAAGTTCGATGCAAAAGAAGGTTAAGAAGGTGAGCGCTATAAATACCAGGCCATATTTAATGCCCCGGTCAATCGCGGTATAGGCCATCACCGGGTTGTGAAACACAACACTCATCTCCTGCCCGGACAACGCCCGCCGTTGATCTTCATGAAACCAGGCATCCGGCAGACTTCGCGCCAATCCATGAACCTGCCAGTGAGCCGTGAACCCGGCCTCAGAGACACTACGGCGAACCGGCGAATGAGCGCCGCCAAAGCCCGGATGCAACCAGCTCCCCGCCAGATCATAGGTTGTGGTCCCACCAATCGCACCGATCGAAAAACTCTCCGTGCTGCCTAAACCAAGAGCAAGATTGAACGTTGCGTCCCGGGTGTTTTCCTGCACCACAACACTTGCCTGAACACTGCGTCCAAGGAGGTTGTCAAACTCGCCAGGCTCCAGCGCCAGCGAACTGGAATTCCACTGGAGTGGTTGGTCTGTCCGAGCCCCAGATTGCGCAGCAGAATCCAGAGCCAGCCGAATGGCTCGCGGGTCACTGATACCCAGGACAAGACGAATACCATCCCAGTCGACCTCCGCAGAGCTATTCTCCAGTCGTTCACTAATACGTTCACTGAGATTTTCGAAACGCCCCTTGATATCCAATTCAGCCGAGAACAACGCGATCTCATAGATCGCCCTGGTACGCATTTCATGGTCAATTTGCGCCTTAACCTGTAACTCGTCGGGCAAAACAATGAGATGTTTCCGGATCAGTACGGCGTCCTTGCCTTGCCGTCGCCAACGGCCGTTTTGCGTCTCTGGCATATCTGACATCTCTGACATCTCTGACATAGACGAGGGCTGCGCCAGCATTGTGACAGGCACAACGAGTACCGGACCGGACAGGCTTTGCGCTCGCCCCCAGCTATCTCCGAGCGCACTTTGAGCCTCAAAAAAGTAGCGACGTCGTTCATCCGCAACGCCATCGACAATTAGCAGAGGTATTAGCGACAGCAATCCAAGAAACACAATGGCAGCGATTCGAAACGTCCAGCGGATACCTGCCGGGTTCCGGGGATAGCTTGTCTGTGCATCTGAAGTCATGAGGCTCTCTGTTATAACGCGGTGAGATACACGGATCCTAACGCCACAGAGATTGAATTTAAGTCCACTACCTAAAGATCAATAAAACGCCTCAGCATTGGCAGGGAAACGGCACAAAGTTGGCACAAACTACTCTAAAGACCTAGGCACTAGTGACGGGAAGTCTGGATTTCCCCCAAAACAGAAAGGGGCCAACTCGCTCGCCTTCATCTACGAGTTTTAGGTTAGGCAAACGCTCACGCAAGGCATCAAGCACAACCCGCGCCTCCAGCTTGGCCAGTTCCCGACCAATACACACATGCAATCCAACACTGAAACTGAGCATCTTTTTGCCAGCTCTCGCAGGATCAAAACGGTTGGGCTCAGGAAACACCGCTGGGTCTCGATTGGCAGCCCCGTAATGCATCATCACTTTGCTATTGGCAGGAATCTCAGTCTCACCAATCGTCACCGGCTGGGAAGTGGTCTTAAACAGCCCCAATAGGGGCGGATCAAACCGCAAGCTCTCATTGATTGCATCATCTATATCAATGGCTCCGCGACAAAAATCAGCCCAAAGATCACCCACTGTCATCAGCCGCCACACCAGATTGGTAATCAACGAGGTTGTGGTCTCATTGCCAGCAACAAAAATCTGTTGCGCAAGCCCCACCGTTTCATCGTCGGGCAAATAGTCTCCATCTAACCTGGCATGCGCAATGATCGACAATAAGTCTTCGCCGCCCTCTACAGATCGCTTCAGATTTATCTGCTTAAGCAAATAATCGCGCATCTCATCAAGCTGGGCCAGATACTCGGTAGGATCTTCGGAACACATACTGGCAACAGACGCATCTGCCCAGCGCTTAAAGCGAGCAATGTCATTGGTAGGAATGCCTAATATTTCGCAGATAATAATCACTGGCAGCGGAAAGGACAGATCATCGTGCAAGTCCCAGATCGGCTTCTGCGCCACAGCATCCAGCAACTCATTCACAATAACCTCGAGACGCGGCTTTAGATCGCTGATTCGTTTTGCAAGAAAGTCCGGCTGAATCAAGCCTCGAATAAACGTGTGATGGGGTGCATCAGAAAGCACCCCCAACGGGGGTTGAAACGTTGGTCCGTTGCCGTGGCCTTCGGTAAAGGTCTTTGCATCAAGCAGCGCCTGATTAACATCTTCATAGCGCGACAGAATGTAAAACGGTGGGTTGAAGCCGGTGTAATGGTAGACCCGCCCCCCACTGAGCAATTTATGAGCCGTGAGTGCAGGATCAGCCATCTCTTCGCTGCTCATTAGATCTATTTGCATGTCCCGCCCTCGTTGTTATCCGTCTGGGTTAGTATTCACGGAGACGACCAGGCAATCCAGCGGCATACACCCCCTGCCGCAAGGGAGAGAAACAAAAAAAGAGCGCGCCGCCAAAGCGACGCGCTCTTCCCCTGGATACAGGTTCTCAACTAGCCCTCCGGCTAGCGATACGTCCTTAGAAAGCCACAATGCCCTGGGTATTGGCTTCAGGCAGATCGGTGACTTCTTGCAGTAGCGTCAGTCCACCGTCGGCTTCTACCTTAAATACCCCAATGGTTCCTGCCAGTCCGTATAACTGATACAGGTACTCGCCATTGTCGCTGGACCAAAGGTCAATCCAACCGTCAGTGGTACCAAAGGGGTCTGAGTCATCGGGTTGCGCGCCGGTTGCTGCGGTCTGCTGAAGAAGGGAAATTTCACCTGAACTAAAGCTATAGGTAGACAGCGAGGCATCGAGTGCATTGGATACCCAAAAGGTATTCAGGTCAGGTGCAAACTCGATCCAGCAGGCAGTTCTTTCACCATCAAAAGGAGCATTACCCGCCATAACATCCAGATTCACCGGGGATAGTATGCCGTGTTCCGTAAGACGCCAGGTTGATACCGAACCGGTCTGCAGGGCTGGAAATGCAGGAGGACTGCCATCAGCCTGAAATTCGCGAGCTTCAGTAACAACAACAAACTGCTCACCCTCGTCCTCAACAATCTCAAAGCCAATGGCGCTTGGAAGATTACGATTCTCAGCGTTACCTTGCCGGGTAGAGGTCGCGGCATCTACATGCGAAGGTGACAAAGCTCCCTGACGATCGATCGAAAACACAACAATCTCGTCATCATTGTCAAAGGCCAGTGCTGCAGAGCCAGCATTAATCGAGGTCACCACCAGGTGGCGTCCGTCGGGTGAAACCTGAACAGCAGAGGGACGATTGTTTAGCAACCGCACTGAATCTTCCATCCGCTGTAGATCACCATCGGGCGTCAGGACAAAGGCTGTTAATGCGCCTTCCTGATCCGGTTCGCCATTGAAACTGCCATCGGCATCGATAGAAGAAACATATACCCGACCATCACGATAGGCGATGCTGTTTGGCCCGACCCCATGGACGGCTTCCTGGTCGGTGAGAGTCAGACCCAAGTCAGGATCGATGCGCAGTGCGCTAACCGTATTGCTGCCTGCGTTGACGGCGAGAACAAACTGTCGGTTGTCGGTAATAGTCAATGCATACGCAGAGATCAGTGGATCCAGACCTTCACCCCCGTCAAACGCCGCCCCAATACCACCGGTAGATGTCTCTCCAATAAACGACAATAGGCCATCATCCTGACGACCGTAGGCAACAATGGTATTGCCCTCGAAGCTGTTGCTCATTGCATACACCGCCCCTTCAAACTCCTCGCCCCCATTCTGACCACCAAAAGGGTCTGCAGATGCCAGCTGGGTTGTACCGCTTATCAGCGCCACTCCAGCTGCAACAAGGCTCAAATAGGTTTTTTTCATTCTTCTCGCTCCTGATTCAAAGTAGATCATTTGTCGTTTGGCAGATGAGAAATTGCAGTCCTGCATAAACGATGAGAGTTGGTCACGCAGAAGAAGTAGCAGTTCACACTACAGGGGCCATAGAGCCGAACGGAGGGAAAACAGAGCGCCTGGGTAGGGGCTGTGAGAACTTCGTTAGATTTAGTTCATTACTGCCGGTTACTGGGACTGGCCACTACGACGAGACTTCCGTAATGCGCGTTGCAAACTCGCCGCAGAACTGTAGCCAACCCGCACTGCGATCTGAGCGGTTGACAAGCCACCTCGATCCAGCAGTTCCTCGGCTCTATCCATACGAACCTGCAGCAGATAACCCATCGGACTGCAGCCGGTGAGGCTGCGAAATCGTTTCACTAAGGCGGAGCGAGACAGGCCGACTTCCTGGGCCAACTGTTGCAGCGTCCAGCGATGCTCAAAGCGCTTGTGCAGCAAACCAACACTACGACGTATCTGCGCATCACCTATGCTGGCCAACAACGTGGAAAACTCCGAACGAGGAATCAGGTACTGACGCAACAAAGCCATAACCAATAACTGGGTAAAGGCAACCAAAGCGGTACCAGACCCGACACGGGCCAACTGTGCTTCGTCAAGGATTTCGTAAGCCCATTTCTGCCAACCCGACGCAACCACATCGTCCGACAGCAGCATCACGGATGGTAGTGCGGCAAGCAAAGGCGCTGCCGGTTCCGTAGACAGCCTGAGTTCCAAATCAAAAACCTGAGCTTGCTTGCGAAGTTCTGATTCGCCCTCACCGAGCGGTCCGTAGTGAGCGCCGGTTTCTCGCAACAGCGCTCCGCCGCCAACACACAGCCGTGTTTCATGCCCGCCGCACGCTGACCGGAATAGGAGTTTGCCGGTCAGCGGTGTAATCAAACGCAGACGGCTGGTCAGCCCGTCGGGCAACAGCGGTTCAACCTCTACCGGGCTTCGGGCAAAATCCCAGGTCAACCTGCCGGGCCGAAGCTGCAAGCTCTCTACAAAGGTATCAATGGATTCCACGAGCCGTTGGACCACCCTTCAAACAAGGGGTTCCAGCGCGCCCAAAAGAAACGCTAGGCCAATACCGAGTCCAGGTAATCGGCACTCTTCAGCTCAATGGCAGACAGTGCATCCAACTCAGCGCCACGCTCGGGATAGCTCGCTTTCATAGTTTGCCAGGCATTTGCTCCCTGGCGTTCCGCGTTGGCCTGAATCGCCATCTGCTCGATGGGTGTGTAGGGCTCAAACGCTGAATAGTAGGTGGCCTTGGCCCGGGGAATAATGTCGGCAACCAGTGCCCGATGTTCTGCCTGGGGTGGAAACATCGCCTCCACTCGATCAGCAATCTCATCTTCGCTTGCTGCACAACGCATCAGCCCTTCTCGATGCTCAGGAACCTGATCCGCCCATTGGCGGTAACGTTCTGCGGCTGTGCGCTCGAGCTGGGACAGTAGATACGGGTAGGCCTCCGCGGGAACAGCACCCAGGTGCTCTGCCAAAAGCTCGCCAAAATTGGGGATGTCGAGTGTTTTCATAGGTTTTCTTTGTGCCTCATTGGTTTGTACCCTAGCGAAGCTGATGGAGATAGAAAAGCCCTTCGTTAAGGGCCTTATTCTGTCGCGCCTTCACCCGCAGCCTTGTTGTGCAGTTCAATGCCAACGGCCCAGCGGCGTTGGAAGCCGCGCCAATGTGACGACTCTGCGTCTCCGGCCAGCTTGCCGTTGAGCTGTTCACCAAAACCAATCTGCCACTGGCTGTCGTTGGCATCAACTGTGGGTGGAGTGAGATAGGCGCTCTTGTCGACATCCCCCTTTAAATTGAGATCGAGAAAGGCAGTTACAAAATGTTGGTTGATGGCGTTCAACCGCTCCGTCCGCCACACCGGCTCACGCATGTACTCGGCGGTTGTGAAACTTTTGTTGGCAGGAAACGCGGGATCGGTGATGGCGTTGCCAGCGATGTTGTGCCTGGCCTCCCGATACACCAGCAAATGTCGGTCGCTGCTACTGGCACTGTCAAACAACCATCTAATGCCATCATCAAAATTCACCACGTCATCCTGGTTACCGCCAATGATGAGCAGTGGGATGTCTATTGCCGCCAACGCCTCGGCAGTCCAGGATCGATTCGAGGGCGCACCACCCCAGGGTGCAAGGGCGATCATCGCCTGAATGGCTGGCGGAACAGCACTGTCTTCCTGCATCGCGGCTATGGAATCGCGCGGCAAATTATCCAACCCTTCGCCCTCATAGTCATAGGCCGCACCGGCGGTGCGAAATGCGCCGTAGCCGCCCATGGAGTAGCCAATCAGGCCAATCTGTGTGGCGTCGATCGAACGCGCGTAACCCTCAGTTGCAGACGCCGCTTCTGCCACCAGATAGCTAATGACCTGACGCTGATCAAGCGATCGGTTTTGCAGCACGCTACCAAAGGACAGCACAAAGGAAATGGCGCCATCAGGTCGAGGATCTGCGTGATCGATGGATGCCACCACATAGCCATGGGATGCAATGTGTTCGCCCAGAAAACTAAAATGCTCTGCCCAGCCGCCGTAGCCATGGGACATCACTACCAGCGGGAAGCTTTGATCGGTATAGGCCGGCGCAGACTCAACGGCCATGCCCTGAAAAATAACCGGCAAGGGTTCGTCAGGATTTCTCGACAGATCGCGTTCGTAACTGACCTTTGTGCCACTTGCTACTGGACTTGGGTACCACAGCCTGAGCCGCACACTGCGTGGCTGTTTGTCGGCGCTGCCGGTAATGGTGCCGCTCGCCGTGATCTGTGGGCGATCTTGAAGCGGCACCGACAGACTTTGAGTGCCAATCGCATAGGGCCCGGTGCGACCAAGCTCCGGCAATTCTGTAGGTGACCCTGGATGAAACGTCGGTGTAAGCGTATATGCCAACACTCCCCCACCCAGCACAACTACGGCCAGAGCAGCAGCCGCCAGGTACCTTTTCTTAAATCCTCGTGCCATCGGCGCCTGTTCCTTTATCTGGTAGTGAGTTACAGCATCTCAGAGGCAATAAGTTCCAGCGCCTCTGGCTGACTGCTACCCAGCAGCATGTTGGCCACCTGGCCTTGATTGCCAGCGGTTTTCCAGCGCTGCAAGCGCTCGCGAATCCGTTCGGCGGGGCCGACCAAATGACAGGCATCAATAAGCTCAGCCGGAACCGCAGCAGCGGCCTCGTCTCGACGACCCGCCAAAAACAGATCCTGAATTTTGACGGCAGCGTCTTCAAAACCCAGCGCCTTTGCGTAGTTGTTATAGAAATTCTTGTCCCGGGCACCCATGCCGCCAATATAAAAAGACATGTTGCCGCGAATTGGCGCCATACATTTCTCTACGTCATCGCCAACTACTACCGTCACAAAGGGCGACACCTCAAAGTCAGACAGACCCTTGTTTTGGGCCTTGGCAAAGCCGCTTTGCATCGGCTTTTCGAACACAGAGAACTTTTCCGGGTCCATCCAGATGGGGAAAATGCCATCTGCAACCTCAGCAGCGGTCTCAATACCCTTGGGCGTAATGCTCGCCGCAAAAATACGAATATCGTGCTCACAGCGAACAATGCTCTTGAGCGGCTTGCCCAACCCCGTTGATCCAGGACCGGTGTAGGGCACCTGATATTGACTGCCTTCAAACTCCAGGCGTCCTTCTCGCGCAAAGATCTGCCTGAGTATCGCAATGTATTCACGCATTCGCGCCATGGGTTTTCCGAAGGGTACTCCGTGCCAGCCCTCGACCACCTGCGGACCAGAAGCCCCCAACCCCACAATAAATCGACCGCCAGAAAGTTCAGCAAGGCTCATCGCGGTCATGGCGGCCATAGCAGGCGTTCGAGCCGGCATCTGCATAATCGCCGTGCCCACGTTGATCTTTTCTGTTTTCGAAAGAATCCAGGTGGCCTGGGTTACCGCGTCGGTCCCCCAGGCTTCTGCCGTCCATACCGAGTCGTAACCCAGTGTTTCTGCGTGCTGAATCGCCTCAATGTTTGTGGCGCCCATGCCAAGTATGCCCAGTTTCATCGATCTCTCCTGTTTGTTAAACGCTCTGCGTCTTAACTCGTCATCCCCAGTTAAGCCATCCCCAACTTAAGCTGGCCAATAAATCTGGCCACCCTGTCAAGCGCATCGTCTGCCTCGGGCAATTCCGGGAAGGCCTGAAACACATGAACCATGGTCGGCCAGACTTGCAACTCAACGACCCCACCCTGACTGTGTGCCTTGTTGGCATAACGCTGGGAATCACCGTACAACATTTCATCACGACTCACCTGCAAAAGTGTTGGCGGCAGATTTGAAAGGGTGCCAAACAGTGGCGACAGCACCGGTGCATTGGGTGCTGCTCCGCCGGTGAAACGGCTGCCAATGTGCAGTATGAACTTTGGAATACTCAGTAACCGTCCCAGCGAAGGTCCAAGAAAGGGGTCGCTGCCTCGATTAGACAACCATGTGGGGCTACTGAAGGTAGAGTCCGTTGATGGCGCAAAGGCAATCGCACCGCTGGCCTGGGGCAAGCCCTGGTCTCTGGCCCAGGCAATCACCGACAGCGTGAGGTTACCCCCGGCGGAATCTCCGGCCACAAACAGATGATCTGGCTTGCCTGGCCCTGAGGGTCCATTCGCAAGAATCCATCGATACGCCGTCTGAGTATCTTCATGGCAGGCGATCATTTTGTGTTCGGGCATCATGCGATAGTCGATGGCCAGAACGGCAGCGCCGCAACGCCTGGAGAGTTCGTTGGTTAGATAACGATGACTGCGCGGGCTGCCTACCCGAAATGCACCACCGTGCAAATAGAGCAGTCTTGTCTCAGGGTCTGCACCTTCTGCGAGCACCCATTCTCCAGGCACCCCATTAACATCTACCGGGATGATCTCAGCGGCAACATCCCTGTAGAACAGCGCCTCCATTTGCGCCCGTGACCGTTCAATGCCCAGCGCGCGCGCGCCGGTGAAGCGCTTAAGCTTCGCAAGCACATCCTGATGAGCCCGACTCACCTGAGCATCACTCATCACCAGATCTGCCTCAGGGAGGTCGTAGCGACTATGGTCTGGCGGGCTGTACCTTCGGGCCAGATAGAAGGTCAGCAGCAGCGGCGCTACAAACAAAAAGCCGACAACGAGCAACACAGCACCATACCTTTACAACAAACTCCAGCCAGACCTTAGCCTTTGACGCATCCGGGAACAAATATGTCCGCCAAAAGACAGGTAAACTCTGGTGTGTCGCAAACAGACATTCACGCTCTGGCGAGCCGCAGTACCCATCACCATCAGGATCACGCCACATCTCCACACTAAGCTCTTCTAGCAGTCCGCCGCGCTGGTTCCTGCCTTTTGTTGCCGCAATGGTTGCAATAGCACCATTCGCCATCGACACCTATCTGCCGGCTCTGCCAGCCATGGCATTGGCTTTTGATAGCAACATTGTGCAGCTCAACTACACGGTGAGTACCTACCTCATTGGTTTTGGGGTGGGGCAGCTGCTGGGTGGCCCGCTGTCTGATCAGCTCGGGCGACGGCCGATTGGACTCACCGGTTTACTGGTGTTTATTGCCGGAACCATCGCTATATCATTTGCGATTAGTGTGGAGCAAATCCAGTGGCTAAGGCCTTTGCAGGCACTTGGCGGTGGACTGGTCGCCTCAATCTGCAACGCCATGGTTCGCGACAGTTACTCGCCAACGGAAGCCGCCAAACGCTTCCCGCTGGTAATGCTGGTGATGTTGGCCGCACCGCTGGTTGCGCCAGTTGTTGGCACGCTGTTACTGCCTTATGGCTGGGCCAGCATCTTCTGGTTTTTGGCCTTGTATGGCCTGTTTATTCTGGTTGTATTCTCAGGTCTCGGAGAGACCAACCAGCATCGGTCCGGACAACTCAACCTTGGTCGGTTGATTCCTCAGTACGCAGAGGTTCTCAATCGCCGGGTAGACGGCGTCCGGGTGCCTCTGCGGTATGTATTGATCCAGGGATTTGTGGGCTCAGCCCTCATGGTTTTTCTCACCAACGCGGCTTTCATTTTTCTTGAGTACTATCAGGTTGACCTGGAGCGATTCCCGCTGTTTTTTGGCGCCAATGTCTTCACCATGATGATATTCACACTAATCACAGCACGGCTTGTGCGACGTACTCCACCGTACACGTTGTTTCGTACTGGATTACGCCTGCAACTGTGTGCGGTGATTGTGCTCACACTGGTGGTCTTTCTGGGTTCGCCATCAGTCTATGTGTTCACACCCTGTCTGGCGCTGGTTGTCGGTTCAACCGGATTGATCAATTCAACGTTAAGCGGTTTGCATCTCGCAAACTTCAAGAAACTCGCCGGCAGCGCTGGCGCGCTGATGAGCATGGCCACCTTTTCCTTTGGCGCGTTATTGGGAGCACTGAGCAGCGCGTTCAACAATGGCACCCTTACACCCATTGTATTTGTCATGCTGTGCTCGGTAGTCGCTGCCAACCTGATCGGCGCCACCACACCAGCCCCACTGAAGTGGGACGACAAAGCCATAGAAGCTGCGCAATCCGAGTCGCCTCTCGACTAACCCGCACAAGGTGCTACAAGAGAATTTTATTCGAATCGCCAGTCAGCTTGTCTGGGTTGCGTACCACAAACAGCTGCTGCACCTTGCCTTGGGCGATATGAACGGTCACCAGGCCTACGGTCTTGCCATCTATGAGCTGCTTGATTGCCGGTTGACCGTTTACCCGACAGGCAACCAGTTCGCTGCCGGTCGCCAACTGCGGCAATACCCAAGAGAATTTTATTCGAATCGCCAGTCAGCTTGTCTGGGTTGCGTACCACAAAC
>CAZWMD010000070.1:13551-20724 GCA_964634815.1 uncultured Pseudomonadales bacterium
CCGTTTACCCGACAGGCAACCAGTTCGCTGCCGGTCGCCAACTGCGGCAATACCCGGCGGATAAATTCGATGACCCGGGTTTTACCGGAAAGTACCTTGAGCGCAGCTCGCACCTTACCGCCGCCATCCGTATGCGCCACAATGTCATCCGCTAAAAATTCAAACAGGGGTTGCAGATCAGGGCTTGCCGCAGCAACAACAAACTGTTCAAAGAGTTGGTCCTTGTCGGCATCACTTGCCACAAAACGTTTGCCCGGTTGCTGCAATCTTGCATGTGCCCGGCGGCTCACCTGGCGACTGTATGCCGAACTGCGACCAAGAACCTCGGCAATTTCCTGGTGTTTGAAATCAAACGCCTCACGCAAGATATAGACGGCGCGTTCGACCGGAGAAAGCTCCTCAAGCAACAGCATAAACGCGTAACTCAAACTCTCCGCTAACTCTTGCTGCGCATCAGGCCCGGGGGTTGGGTCGCCAATCAGCGGCTCAGGCAGCCAGGGCCCCACATAGGATTCCCGCCTCGCGCGGGCAGACTTCAGACTGTCGATGCACAATCGCGTGATTATGGTGACCAGGTAGGCTTCGATGTTGTCAACGGAGTTAGCCGCGCTCTGCGACCAGCGCACATAGGTGTCTTGTACCGCGTCTTCTGCCGCAGCAACCTCTCCCAGCATGCGATACGCAATACCAAAGAGTTTGGGCCGGTAAGTCTCGAAGCTGTCCTCGGTCATGGAATTAATGAGGGTTACTCGCCACCCAGGTCCAGATCAAAAAATTCTGCGTATTGACGCGCGTAGTCGTTATCACGCGGGTCTTCAATCTCAAAGAGTACACCACCAAAAGCAAGCAGAGACCCGCTAACCAGCAAGGCGCCAAGCAACATAACCATCCCTCGTTGACGCCCAGACAGTATCACCGGTTGCTTTCCCAGGCGCCGAAGTACAGCACCCGCCCCCATTGTGCCGTGGTAAAGGCCTGCCATAAACAGAAGAAAGTAGTAGGGGTAAAAGTACGCTGGCTGCCACCAAATGGAAAATGACACACCAGCAAACTCTGGGACGGCGCCATAAAAATAGCCCACACCGCGGGTTGCCAATACGTGACCAAACACAACGGCCAACAGAAAAAATCCAGCCCAGCTCTGCAATCTATAGCGCAGCGGTCGCAAGCCAGAGCGCCGCTTACGGATGCGGGCCAGCCAGATACCCACAATGGCATGAGTTACCAAGGGCCCAAGAACCAATACTAATTCGAGCGCCGGATACTGGTAGACAGATTGGACCGAGCGTTGAAAGCCGTTGTATACCTCGGGGCCAAACACCGCCAGGCCTGTGTTGGCCAGATGCATAACCAGAAAAATGAAAAACAGACCACCAGCCAACGCCTGTATCTGAACCAGGCGAGCCTCAAGACGCTGGCCAGGGGGTACCGGCAATCCAACGTTCGTTGCTGACACGGAAGAAGTGTCTGTCATCGCTGTGTTCCTCGTTTTCAGGGCTTACCCCTTAAACGAGATAGCCCGCCAAAACGTGACAGCCGATGCGAATATTTGTGGTTACAGGCTTACTGCTGCTTTTCGAACACCCGCTGAAAACTAAGCCCCTTGCGGCCACCGTTTAGATCCACCACTACGGTCAAGCGGCGTCCATCTTCGCTGAGCTGATAGCGCTCTTCGACCTTCATGCGGCCACCCTTGGATTGAATATGCAAAATCTCTTCGTTCCAGCCAACTGTGACGGTCTGCCCGCCGCGAACCCGTTTGCCCCAACTCACATCCCGATAGGGCGCGCCCTTGAACTCCATACCCATCGATTCAAAATTCTGTTCAATACGCATCTGATTCTGCTGCAAAACCGGGACACTGAAACCGCCGGGCACGGGCCCGCCCGCCCCACTGCCGCTGGCACGCCCTTGGCCGCGTCCTTGACCCTGGCCGCGCCCCTGACCTTGGCCACGACCTCGGCCCTGCCCTCGGCCTTGCCCCTGGCCTCGACCTTGCCCCTGACCCTGGCGTCGGGCACCAGAGCGACCACTGGCTTGCCCCCGGACGATGCCCGCCAACGAGGGTGAATCACTCAGGGCAGAGTTCAGCTGCCAGTCGCCGGTGAGATCGAAGTTCGCGGGGGGTGTCTCACTCAGAGACGCGCAGCCCCCGAGCAAAACTATCAGCGATAAAAGCAACAGGGCTCGAATGCGTTGGAATTGAATGGCTACCACCTGAGTAAATTTAAGCGAGAGACTCCATTGAGCCTACACAATGTGCAGATAACTTGGGACAAATGCGCAAACACTATGGAAAGCCTGCACTTGAGTGATACCAATAAGCGCTGCTATTGCGTAACAATTTTCTGGCCACCACTCTTCACCAGAGCAGCCTTGCCGGGTGATGGAGGCACTTCACACCCCCGCATAACGCCAGGCTTGGCCTGCATCGCCGCCATCCAGCGTTGCAGATGCTCGAGTTCATCCACAGGCACCCGAGCCCACCTATGGCTGCGTACCCAGGAGTAGTTGGCAATGTCGGCAATCGAATATTCACCGGCCAAATACTCGTTGCTGGCCAACTGCCGATCCATAACCTCGTAGAGGCGTCTCGTTTCATTAACGTATCGATCGATCGCAGGCTGAACCACCTCGGGGAAATAGCGAATAAAGCTAACGGCCTGCCCCTGCATCGGACCAATTCCCGCCATCTGAAACATCACCCATTGAATCACGTTGTAGCGACCGGCCAAATCCTTGGGTAAGAGACGACCCGCTTTCTCGGCCAGATAGATGAGTATGGCGCCCGACTCAAAGACACACACACCCGTGTCTGTGTCCCGAATCACCGGAATGCGCCCATTGGGATTCATCGCCAGAAACTCATCGCTGTGTTGTTCACCTTTACTCAGATCAACAAGCTTGAGTTGATAGTCCAGCTCAAGCTCTTCGAGCGCCATGGCCACCTTCCAGCCATTGGGTGTGGGTGAGCTGTAAAACTCAATCAT
The DNA here is from genome assembly GCA_964634815.1 of uncultured Pseudomonadales bacterium. Taxonomy (GTDB): domain Bacteria; phylum Pseudomonadota; class Gammaproteobacteria; order Pseudomonadales; family Azotimanducaceae; genus JALZVT01. The sequence goes on from CAZWMD010000070.1 coordinate 16,542, forward strand.
TGGCAAGGCTTTCTTTAATGGCACGAAGTGCGTCCCGACGCAGGTGACGTTTGTTTGCGGCATAGGCCTCACCCGGTAGCTCCGCCAACTGAGCTGCGATCTCAAGCGCTGTTGTCTCTAGTGCATCCGGCGCAACCACCTGGTCAAGATAGCCAACAGCCATAGCACCCTTGGGATCGTAGAGCTGCGCCTGAACAAAGGCCGCTGTCAGGTGCCGTCGACTGAGTCGATGATTGGCCAGCTCATAGCCAAACACCGGCAGTGTCATGCCAATGGCGGTTTCGTTCATGCCCAGTTTGAATTTGCCGTCGATGCCAATCCGGGTATCGCAGCACAACAGCAGGAAGGCGCCGGCCGCGACAGCATGTCCGGTACACCCGGCAACCACCGGTTGCGGGAAATCAAACAACCGATACATAAGCTTCGCGCCGCGCTCAACCAGCGCCTGAGCTTCGGCTGGACCTTTTTGAATCTCCGACAAATCAAAGCCGGCTGAAAACTTGCCCTCTCGCCCCAGCAACACCAGGGCTGACGCTTCCGCCTCAGCTCGATCGAGCCCATCATTAACCGCCGTGATCAAATCATGGCCTACGGCATTGGCTTTGCCATCATCCAGACGCAGGAGAGCCACTTTTCCAGTCAATTCATAGTTAAGCATGAGAGGGTCCGAAAAAATCCCTACTCTAGCAGGCTGCACCGGATTAGTGGGGTCAGAGTAAAGTGCCGGAGTAAAGCTGTGGTTTCGGTACCGAAACCACAGCTTTACTCCGGCACTTTACTCTGACCCCACCAGTTCTTTGACAAACCGTGCAAATTCAATGATGTTAAGACCAGCGAGAGATCAGCTAATCCGGGGGGATCCTTATGAATACGGCCACCAAGTACTCGGTTTGTACTATCTGCGACATTGGTTGTCAGCTACGTACCGAACCCGAAAACGGCAAGGTGAAGCGGGTGAGCGCTCACGACAACCCCATGCTTGCAGCCAACATCTGCTACAAGGGCGTTGCTGCCCCCAGCATCCACAATCATCCTGATCGCTTGCAGGTACCGCTTAAACGGGTGGGCGAGCGCGGCGCAGATCAGTGGCAAGAAATTTCCTATGAACAAGCCATGGATGAGATTGCCGAGCGCCTAAAAGTTATCGTCGATAAACACGGCCCAGAGTCTTTTGCCGTTTCGACCTCAGGCTGGAACACCCAGACCACTCACTCGACAGATCGTCGCTTTATGAATCTGTTGGGCTCGCCAAACTGGACCAGTGGGGTATCGCTGTGTGCGGGCAACACCGCAGCCGTGAACAAATTCACCTACGGCTGGTTCCCCATGGGTGACTTCGGCAACACCAACTGCATCGTGTTGTTTGGCCACAACCCGCGCAAACACTCCTGGACTCCCATCTTCAATCAGATTAATGCCGCCCGCGCCCGGGGTGCCAAAGTGATTGTGCTCGATCCACGGGTATCGGGCCAGGCCAAGAACTCCGATCTACATCTGCGCCTGCGAGCAGGCACCGATGCAGCCATGTGTCTGGGCTGGCTCAAAGTTATCTTTGATGAAGAACTCTACGACAAAGACTTTGTCGCCAACTACTGCACCGGCTTCGATGAGCTTAAGGCCCGGGTTGATGAATATCCCCTGGAACGCGTCGAAGAAATCACTGGTGTCGATCGCGAACTGATCGCCGAGGCAGCCCGCATGTACGCACGCGCTGACGGCGCAATCATTCCGTGGACACCGATCACCGATATGCAAATATCAAGTACCTCGGCGATTCGGCTGCACTCCATACTGCGCGCTGTCACGGGCAATCTGGATGTGATGGGTGGCGAAACCCTGGGTGGCTTTAACAAAAGCTACATCCCGGAATCAGAAATCGCGTTGCACGAAGAGTTGCCCTTGGAGCAAAAGGCCAAACAGCTCGGCTTCGACAACCACCCTGCGTACACCTATCGGGCTGCCGAGTTACTCAAAGACAGAACGGAGAAAGTCTGGGGCTTTCCCTACGCTGATCTGGTTATGGGCTGCCATATGGCTAATCCTTCAGAAATTTTCCGTGCCATGGCCACCGAAGACCCCTACCCCATCAAGGCCTTCTTTGCGCTGGGCAACAACGCACTAATGAGCTATCCCAATCAGCACCAGATTCACAAAGCCATGATGAATCAGGACCTGATTGTTGCCCACGAGATCTTCATGACGCCGACGGCAATGCTTGCCGACTATGTCTTGCCGGGTGATGTATTCACCGAACGCAACCACATCGCCGACGGCTGGAGCTGGACAACTCGACTGTCGCTCTCGCAAAAGGTCGTTGAGCCACCTGAAGAGGCAACCAGCACCTTTCAGTTCTGGCGCGACATGGCCATACGCTTTGGTTTTGGCAATCGCTTCCCCTGGGAAACGCTGGAAGACATGCTCGACTACCGCTTGTCACGCTCTGATCGAACCTTTACCGAGTTCGAACAGTCGGGCTTTATGGAAATACAGGATCCTGAATTTCAGAAATACAAGAAAACCGGTTTTGCGACCCCCTCCGGTAAAGTAGAACTCTACTCTTCGGTACTTGATGCCATGGGCTTCGATCCGCTGCCTTACCATCGCGAAGGCCCACTACCCTCCGAAGACTACCCGTACGCCGTATTTTCCGGCGTTCGCGAAGATCCGTTCTTCCAAACCGGTCAACGCAACATTCCCGAACTGCGCAATCGCTGCCTTTGGCCAAGTATCTTCATACACCCAAGCGATGCCAGCAAAGAAGGCCTGGTAGAGGGTGAATGGGTGAAGCTTGAAACCGCCTACGGTGAAGTCACCGCACAGCTCGCTATTAAAGACACGATGAAAGAGGGTCACCTGCGCGTACCCCACGGCTGGTGGTACCCGGAACTGCGTGGCAAAGTGGAACTGGCCGGCGCCTTCCTGTCCAGCGACGCCGTGCTGTGCTCCGATGACGACGAGTTTCTCGATCACGAACAAGGCATCCCGCACTTCAAAGGCTACCCGGGACGCCTGGCCAAAACCAAGATGCCCGCCGAATTCGAATTAGTCGCATCAGAGTGATTAGCGGGGTCAGAGTAAAGTGCCGGAGTAAACCTGTGGTTTCGGCATCGAAACCACAGGTTTACTCCGGCACTTTACTCTGACCCCAAAACTAGGCGCTGCAGCTGCCACCGCCGAGCACGCAGAACTTGGCGCAATGGGTGTGGTTGAGAGGTATTGGCGCCAGGCTGCTACGCAGATCGCGGTCATACACAAAGCCTTCTGCATAAGGCAGCAGCGTACAGGCCACCACGTTAGGATGCTGGGCGCCCTTGTACTTCACCACCATGCGAGCGGTTGCACACATCAGGTCGTTTGGATCCACATCCAAAATCCCCCAACAGGCTGTGGTGATTTCAGGCACATCAGCCGCTGGATCCATTTCTGGAAACAAGGTGAGTGCCAGGGGATCCTGAGCATCCACGGGTAGCCCCCAGGCGTCAAAGAGTTGCGCATAACCGTCGCGCAACACCTGCTCCGACTCACCCCACCGAGTACGCCCGGCAATCGTCAGAGTAAAGTGGTTTGCTGCCAGCCACTGCAATCCAGCACGCATGGGTTCCCAGGACCGCTTGCCGCGCTCTTCTTCATGTTTGGTTTGGTTGAAGTGATCCACCGACACGCGCAACTCGAGCTGCGCCGGATAACGTTTTTGCAAATCAAGTAACTGCTCCTGGCACTTTTGCATCGGACGCATCGCGTTGGTTAACAGCAACACCTGATGTCCGGCAGACAAACAATCATCAACAATGTCGATGATGTCAGGGTTCATAAAGGGCTCACCGCCAGTAATACCAATCTGCTTAACCGGTAATTCAAGAGCCACAATTTCATCCAGATACGCAGCCACCTCACTGCGGCTCAAATACACCAGCGCGTCGTTTTTTGGGCTGGACTCGATGTAACAACTCTCACAAGCCAGGTTGCACAGAGTACCCGTGTTGAGCCACAGCGTGTTCAGCGCCTGCAGGCTCACAGAGGCTCGGGCCTCTCCGTTTGCAGTGATCTGTGGGTCCGCGAACTTGTGGCTCGGCTGGGTAACCGTGGGGATAAGTTCTGCGCTGGGCTTGTCTGACGATGTCATAACGTTTTTCTTGGAATTAGTGGGGTCAGAGTAAAGTGCCAGAGTAAAGCCGTGGTTTCA
>CAZWMD010000071.1:0-20646 GCA_964634815.1 uncultured Pseudomonadales bacterium
CAGTTCAGTGATTCTGGCTTCGTTTATTGAGTCGCCGGGAGAGTCACCGAGAGAGTCACTGTTTTGGTTAGCCATTTGTTCCGCTATTTGCTGAGCCGGGGGAGACGGGGTCTTTGGTGGGGGTTGAGGCAAAATCTGGGTCCGTGTTTTTGTGGCGCGCCTTTCCGGCTTTGCCAGTATCGCCTGTTTCCCCAAAACTTGCCTGCACCTGTGCCGCCAGTGTGTCAAAGGTCTGGCGGTGTAGTGGTTTTTCGCGCATGTCCTGGCGTGCTACCAGCCACAGACTGAGCGGTGGGATTTCTGCGGGTGTTGCCAGTCGCTCAAGCTCGGGGTACCGCGCGCCCAGATAGTTGGGCAATACCACAACCCCCCAGCCCTGACGTGCGGCCAGAAGCTGGCTCCACACACAGTCTGATTTGTAGTTGATCTGTTCACTCGCGATAGGAAAGCCAAGCCGTTTTGCACCACGTTGCAGGTTGGCGTGACTCATGCCGTCGATATAGGAAAGGCTCGGCAGGTCGGCACTGGTGCAGTTTTTAGTCTGTCCATTTAGCTTTCGATGGCTTGCGAGGTAGTCAGACTTTGCCCACAGGCTTAAGCCGACGCTGCCCACTCGACGGCAGATAAGGTCGGCCTGGGTGGGTCGTATATGGCGCAACGCGATGTCAGCGTCGTGCTGCATCAGGTTGATCAGGCTGACGCTCGGCACAATCTCAAGGCAGGCTGATGTCTCAAAGATAGCCTCTTTGAGACTGTGCAGTAGTTGCGGTGCCAGCGGTGTCAGGAATTCGGACAGAGTGATTCGAACGCTACCGCCAGGGTCGCTACGTAGTGCGTCGGTCAGGGATTCGAACGCCAGTGCGTGGCTGCGCATGTCCTTGGCGGCGGCGGCGAGTCTCAGACCCGCGGTGGTTGGAGTCATGCCGCTGCTATTTCGATCAAACAAGGTCAGTTGGAGGCTGTCCTCCAGACTGCTGATGTGGCGGGCAACAGTGGGGTAGGTCAGTTCGAGGGCACTCGCCGCTGCGCTCAGGCTGCCGGTGCTTACCACGGCGGTGAAGGTGCGGATTAGATTCCAGTCGAGCTGGTAGGCCGGTTGCGCCATAGCACCCCCTAAAAATCCTGAGAACCTTGTTCTACGCTACTTTAGTTCCCAAAACAATGGTCTATTCGTTACTTTAGGTAACACATTCGGGGAAATCCTGCTGTGTTGACCCCAAAATCATCTACTAAAAATCATCTAAAGAAAGCGAGATCAAAATGCGTCATACCTCTCTAGCCCCCTTAGATCGCCGTTCTTCGGTCCCAAGCTCTGTCCCTAGCTTAAAATGGCCCATCGCTACACTGCTCAGGTCAGGGCTGGTGTTGGCTGCCGCTCTTGGGGTTGCCACCACGGCCAATGCCGGCGATCGAACCGATCAGCGCGGCTACCAAAACTGTGTGCAAGCCATGAATGCCCAAAACCTCTCTGGAGTGACCTTCCCGCGGGTGTACTACATCAGCCGTCAAGACACCTCAAATGTCTACTACGTCAATGCCACTGCCTGGGAGAATGGTGTCAGGGTGGGCAAGCGCTTGACCTGTGAGACGTCGAAGAGCGGTCGCACCTTGCTGACGGCTGAGGCGAATGACGGTCAGTTCGCGCTGTCAGCGAGCAGCTCAGCCCAGGTCGCAAAACGCTAGCTGTCGCTGAGCTCTTTACGCAGGCGTGCCAACAGCGGTTGCGCCTGTGTGAGTTTGGCTTGTTCGCTATCAAGCACCGCGAGAAATAGCGCGCGCCGCATTTCTGCTGTGCCTGCGTCGTCCAGCAAATCGCCCGCAGCACCTGACAGCAGATCGACGGCGCGATCTGCGCCGTTCAAGCGGCCCCACAGGTAGTCGTGTTCGCGAAAACTTCGGTTGAAGAACCCGGCGAAACTCATCAGGTCACTACTGCGCAACCCCTTAAAGTGATCGCGCAGACCCTTGGAGTCTTCGGGGCTTACGCGTTCAACCCGCAACCGGGTTAGCGGATCAGTATCGTGCATTTCTGTACCCCCTGAGGTGAGCAGTACGTCATACATTGCAAACCCCGCGTAGTCTGCAATCAGGCTGTTGCGCAGCCGAACGTCGTGCAGAATTTTGCAGTGTTCGACGATCATCTCGTCGGTCTCCCGATCGATTACCGGAAGACGCAGGGTGCGCGACAGAAGCCGTAGCATAGTGACCGCGGTGCGTGGGGGCAGAGGCAACTCAGTGCTTGCGGTGCGGATCTGTTCCAGCACAAAGCTCTGAAGATTTTGTGCGCGACGCATGCCATAGAGTTTTTGCAGCATGGCGTAACTCTGTAGCTTTAACTCCCCAATAGAGGCGCCGTCCGGGCTGTGCTCATCGATTTTTGCAAACCTTGCGTTGATCGATCTGATCATGAATTGCAGACGGCGGATTCGGTAGGTGACATCAAAACGATGCAAGAAGGTGCCATGGGGGTCTGAGGTTTCCGCAGAATCCTGTTCGAGCCAGCGTTCCATGGTTTCGATCATCGCCAGTTCTGTATCTTTGCTCTCCTGGCCGGGCAACAGGACTTGCCACTCTTTAACAAGCCCTTCCGACAATCGCCATACTCGCCTTTGTTTGTAGGCATCGAACGCAACTCCCATTTCGTTGCGTGCAGTCGAGCGCATTAGCGCTCGCAACTGGGAAAGTTCGTCTGCATCAGGCGTTTGCATTGGGTCTGAACGATTGCCTGCCACCAGAGCGTCGACATGCACGCGATTTTTATTAACCAGCCGTTGGTTAATGCGGGCGTTGGCATCGCGATCGGCGACTTCGGTGAGTTCGGCAAGTATCGGCTGATTGCGGGGGATGGTTGAAACAGCCGCTCTTATGGTGCCGAAGAACTTTAGGAATTGTTTGGGGTCTCTTTCGTCATTTTGATTGGGGATTGGCTCTATATAAACGATACAGCGATCAATGGTGCGGTCGGCTGGTCGATGGTGTAGCGCTTCCAGAGCCGCGGCAAAGGGTTTGTTGTTTACGATGCCGCCATCAACAAAGTAACGATCTGCGGGGTCAAACACATCTGAGGCCGGTTGCGTATCTTGCAGTAGCACCTTGCGCTGTAAAAAGTCTGTTGGGTCCCAGGTTTGCCCGCGGTCATTAAGCACCTCCATCAGCTCGGTGTGATGGAAAGGCGCAAACGCCCCTGCATAGGATGAACTGGCACGCGCAGCCCATACCAGCGCCGGATTGTTGCTGTCACGAAAATCGCTGGCTTTTCGGCCTTTATCTGTTTCGATATGTACCAGCCGTGCTGCAATAGCGTGCTCGGCTTCGTGAATAACGGTGGATTCGTTAAGACGGAAGCTACGCGGGTAGCCAAACAGATCGGTGATGCTGGCGTAAAAGTCGAGCCGTTGTCCGTGGGGTAGTAGAGAGCTTTGCTGTCCAGCTGTGGCCTCTGTATTTGGGGTGTTACTCACTTCCTGCAGAGCACTGAGCAAGATATTGCAAAGTCGTTTGCCGGACAGCGGAGGTGCGAGCCAGGCTTTTCTCAGAAACTTTTCAAGTTTGGCGCGAGTCTCCGAATTTGCTCTGAAGCGGGCCGGAAACATTCGGGTTACCGCCTTGAGAAACGGTAGGGTATAGATGCGCCGCCAGCTGTTTACCGTGTCGTCGGTCAGGTGTTCTACGTCAGCCTTGTCCAGCCAAACTTCGGTCTGGGCGTCTAGTGACAGATCGTGGACCAGGGCTTTAGAGAGCATCGCACCGTTAATAGCACCAGCGGAGGCGCCGGCGATGACATCGATGACAACCCGGAATTCACTTCTTTGGTTCATCCGCCACAGCAGATTGGCGTACAGGTCTTCAGTATCTTTTGGCTGCGTCAGGGTAGGCGCGACGTAAGAGTTCGATAATGAATCAGAAGGACTGGCCTGATGTTGTGCTTCCACCCGGTCACGCACAGTCTTTGATGCCTGGACCAGTTTAAAGAGTTCTTTGGTGACGCCATGCATATACACGGCCAGCGAAGCGCCGCCATAAATCACCACGGCTAGCCGCAATTCTTCTTTGTTCAATTCGTTTCTTTCGCTCTACCTTATCCAGCGCTGCCTGATCGATGCTCGACCCAACAGGTGGATGTGGTGAACCTGAGTTTTAGTCCGGTTTGCGGGACAGGGTGCTTGGCAGATCGTCAGCCCATTCCTCGGTAAGCAATGGAATGTGTTCCTCAGTTCCACGCGCCAGCTCAAGCTCGGTTTCCAGTACCTGAATGCGTACCTTGGCCTCCTCGAGCAGCGAAAGCAATGTATCCCGGGAATAGTGTCGGCGACTTCTGGCTGGCTTGCGGGGTGCAACTCCGGCCACCTCGTACTGCCTGGTTGCATTTTCCAGCTCGGCGACCAGATGTTCATCGGTGAGCGTGCGCGGTAATGGGGGTAGAGGGGGGCGAGCCTTGGCACCTTTGCCCATGGGCTCGGCTCTTACCGGGCTCGATTCGACAGTGATGGCCTCAGTTGTCGAGATCTGTTGGCCTGTCGAGTTTGTCGAGTTGCCCGTTGATGTATCCGGGACTTGTTGAGGGTGTGCCTCCGCAGGCGCCTGGGCACCCGTCAGCAGCCGCTTGGCGGGTGCCAATCTGTTTTCGAGCTCTGATTTGAGCCCCGATGTGAGTACCGGGTGCAGTGTCTTAAATAACGACCGCAAAACGGTAATTTGGCGCGATTCGCGCATGTTGGATGTCCGTGTCCTCCAAGGCCACGAACGTTAATGTGACCCAGTCGTTATGGGTATATTGCCCCTGTGGGCAAGTTGTAAGTAGTTGGTAGCCTAGCTGGTGGCGCCAACAAGCCTGCGAGCGCACTGCAACACAAATAGCAGCAGGGCTTTGGCTCGGGCATCGGGATGAAATTCGAGTTCGCCTGCTGAGCTGCGACCAAGGAACTCGATCGCGGCATCTGCCAGATGAATGTAAACGTCCTGGGAACCGGCGTAGTCGATGCGCTCAGAGAAGACCTTCTGTAATTCCATGAAGCACCAGCTTAGTGGCTCTACGTATTCGGTAACGACCCAGGTCATGCCATTTGATGGGTATGCACTAGTGTTGGGTGATTCTGACCAGTTTTGCCCAGGCGCACAGATAAGCACGGTCGCCCCGGCCCAGGGTTCGGTCTTCGGTAAGCAATCGGCGTTTGCAACCAGCTCGATGAGGTGGGAAATCTGCTCGTCGATTTCTCGCGACAGGTCGACCGGCTTTAGTTGTACGTTTGGTTCAGTCATTTACAACAGCTCTGTCATTTGCCACAGCATAGTTGAGGGGCATTTCCAGTAAACCGAGTGCGCAGCCCCAAACGTAAAATTGCTGTTACGTTTATTCGTAGTTTTGATTTGCAACCATCTGGCCTTTTGCAAAGCTCGCGGCTGGAGACAGGGCGGATTCTACGACCCAGAGGTTGCAGGGCGGATGGTGAGGTATTTGTTTGCGCCAAGGAACAGCATCGACCCTAACAGCGTCGACTCTAGTCGTCGTCTGGCGGATCGTTTCGATCTGTCTGTGAACGACGCCGGCCAGGTTTGAGCCCCCAGCTGCTTTCCATCATGTTGCGCATCATGGCAAGAGGATTCATGTCATTGAGCTCTCTCACACGGCTGCGAAACCGGTCCTGATTTTCGAAGAACGTGAGCAGGCTTTGCTCAACATAGCGAGACAGAACCCGTCCCATACGCACACTATAGAGGCGGATGATCATCTCGATCGCCCGGTTGGTGAGTATGGGTTCGTGGCCCTCTGCTTCCTGTTCGGAGAGGATTTGCATCAGTACAGACCGGGTGATGTCGGAGCCATCATTGCTGTCTTCTACCTCTATGCTCTCGCCCTTACCGATCAGGGTACGAACGTCTTTCAGAGTGACGTATTTGCTGGCGGTGCTGTCGTACAGGCGCCTATTAGGGTATTTCTTGAGCTTGTGCATAACGGGCAGAGTACGGAGTAATCTGCTGCGCCGCAACAAAATTCGCGGATCACTTTGATAAAAGTTCAATTAAATCAATAATATATAGAATATCTGACCCAAGGCCTGAGTTGCTAGCCAGTCGGGTGCCCCGGTCTTTCTTCGTTTTGTTGTGCGGCGCACAAAAAAACTTCAAAAAAATGTTGCGCTGCACAATGTTGCGGTGCACAATGCTTCTTGTGCGGTGCAGCAAGCGCCCAAAAACGTGCAAACAAAACGTGCAGAGAGGATTTACACATGAGCGTTATCGAAAAATCAGTACAGCTTGGCAAAGACCTGTTTGCGATCAATCGCAAGACCGCCCAGGACATTGTTGCGATTCAGGTGGGTGGCGTACGTCGCTACATTGAAACCAACGTAGATGCGGTTCGTAAGGTTCGCGAGATCCGTAGCATTCCCCAGTTCACCGAAGCACAGAAGAGCTACAACGCCGCTATATTTGCTGGTGTTCAGTCTGATCTGCTGGCCGGCCGTGACGTAGTAAAGAGTGCCTTCGAAGATACGCGTGCAGTTCTTGTTGCTGTCCGTGGTGATGCACCAAAGAAGACGGCCAAGAAGACCGTTCGCAAGACCGCAGCCAAGAAAACGGCAGCAAAGAAGCCAACCACTCGCAAGCCTCGCGCAACTGCAGCAAAGAAAGCGGCTTAAGTTGAGCTTCGAGCCAGGCGGTTGTCGTCTGGCTCGACGTCGCAGTGATGAGCTACCGCGCTTACGCAATAGATCTTGATGGCACGCTGCTCGCCGGCGAGTCTGTACCCCAGAAAAATATCGATGCCCTGAAAGCCGCCGCGGCGCAAGGGGTGACGATAATTATCGCCACCGCCCGGTGGAAAGAAAAAGCGCTGGAGGTTCAGGAGTTGCTGGGTATAAGCAACACACTGATTGCCTGTTCCGGTGCTCAGGTCTACGACCCGAAGACCGACGAAGACGTTTTTTCGGCACGTCTGCCTGAAGGCTTTACCCGTGAATTGTTTGCGATATGCAACGAAGAACGTTGTATCGCAACCATTACCGGTGGTGACGCAGTGCAAGTTAAACTTGAAGGCGAACCTGTGGCCAGCATGATGGGGCCAGAGATGAGCTGGGTATCAACCTTAGAAGTGGATCCAGAGGATCTGCCGCGTATAGGTGCCATTCAGGGCAGTGCTGCCGTGGCGCGGATCAAGGACGAGCTGCAAGCCAAGTACTTAAGCAGCGTGAATATCTTTGATTCGATTGGCCCAACGGGGCGAATCATTATTACCATTACCGCGAAGGTGGCGGAGAAAGGCACCGCACTCGCGGCAGCCTGTGCATACCTTGAGATAGAACCGAGTCAGGTTGTCGCCTTTGGTGATGCAGAAAACGACCTGGCGATGTTTCGTTACGCGGGTGCTGCCGTGGCAATGGGCCAGGCGGATGATGAGGTAAAGGCGGCGGCGACCTTTGTGTCTTTGCCGCACGAGCAAGGTGGCGTTGGCCATGCCGTTAACCTGCTACTTGAGCACGGCGACTTCCCTTCGAACTAGGTTGCGCTTAGCGCGTTATTCAGAGCAGCCCAGAGCAGCCTGGTCGCCGCCAGCCTGTACGCGCTGATGAACGGCGTTCATTGCGGTGAATATTTGATCTGTTGCCTCGGGCACGGTTGTGTCTTCTTCGAAATAGATGGGATCAAGAATGTGGCTTGCGACTGGGCCAGGGTTAATGGTTTTGGTGCCGGGTGCGCGCATGGCCTTTAAGCCCGTCATGTAGATGGGCACAACAGGCACCTTCTTCTCTAGCGCGAGAATAGACACACCATGCTTAAACTTTGCCAGGTCCTTGCCGCGTGACCGAGTGCCTTCGGGAAAGATCATCATGTTGCAGCCCTTGTCGAGCAGCCACTTGGGGTATTCGAGTGCCTTGGAGCCACCACCGCGTGCTATTGGGTAGAGTCCCATTGCAAGCGATTGGTACCAGGGCTTCAGAGTGATTTCCTTGCGGCCTTTAAGAAACCAGCGATCTGCAGCAGCACCAAAATAAATATTTGAACGAATGCGCTCCGGTAGTGCGCCCAGAAGTGCGTACTGGTCTAGGTGGCTTGCGTGGTTTCCCACGACAATGCAGGGTCCTTCCAGCGTGTCGAGTTTTTCCTGGCCAGTAACTGTGAAAGGTTGGAAATAGCGATCACTCCAGCGATCAAAGGCATAGCCACGCAGGGCTCGACGCGCAAGACGCGCCCACCATTGGATCTGCCATTTGTGCGGTCCACCTGTCTTGCCGCTTTGCGACATCAGGCGCTCAAATAGTGGCAAATCTATCGCCGGCAAGATCTCGGTAGCGCCGGTGGTACCGAACTCCTGAGCAAGCGTCGCACGATAGGCTTTGAAGTTATCGGGTGCTTCGATAATGGTGCACTGGTCCCATTCGCCCAGCAGCACATGACTCGAAATAATTTTTGCTTCCCAGCGCTCCAGCGCTTCGTGAATCTGTAACAGTGCCTTGGGATCGCTGTGTGCTGCCTTGATGCCGTCGCTGTGATAACGCATTAATAAAACGTAGTGCGACACAGAGGCTACTCGTTGTCGTCGGCTGCATCACGCTGCATGTTCTTGGCGCTCTTGGCCATCACCTCGACAAATTGATCAATGCCCATGGCAGGCATGGTGGTGATCTTCATGGTGCCGCGGGCGCCCAGTTCCATGGCGATGCGGGCCATTGCCTCGTTACTGGGGGCTTCGATCACATTCACAAAGTCGTAGCCTCCAAGCACGGCGTACTGCGACATCACTCTGGCGCCCATGGCTTCGACTTCTTTGTTAACGGCTTTCAATCGCGCGGGGCGTTGCTTGAGAGTTTTGCGACCCTCATCGGTTAGGGTGCTCAGCATGATGAAGGTCGTCACAGATTAGCTCTCCAGTACATACCGCCCGGGGGCGGCGTCTATTTCGGGGAACTCGCTGTTGCCAAATACTTCGGGTGCGGGTTGTGTTGGTTGCGGATCTCTGTCCGTTAGCCAGTTTAACCAGTCGCCTACCCATAGCCCGGCGTGTTCGGTTGCGCTCGCGGCCCACTCGTCAGCAGACTCGGGCAGCGATTCTGCGTCCCAGTATTTCAGGTGTTTGTTATTGGGTCGAGAAGAGATTGTCTGGGTGTGGGCCTGGTGCGTGAGTACAAAGCGAATATCACCGCCAAAGAGTTGCGTGGATCTATAGCAGGCCTTCCACGGCGTTATGTGATCTGTGCTGCCTGCGAGCATATACACTGGATATTTGATGTCGCCCAGATCTATGCGTTGGCCAAGTACCTGGAGCTCGTTTTTTGCGAGTTTGTTTTCGACGCTCATGTCTAACAATTCACCGAAGTAGCCCGACGGTACCCGACTGTAGTCGATAGACCAGAACAGAAGGGGGTGAATGGGCGGTGACTCACCCAGTAAGTAGTTGCTGCGAAAGAACGACATGATGTTCTCTTCGAGTCGCAAACGGGCAAACATCTCGAAGACGTTTTTCTCGTCGTAACGACCCTTCAATCGGACCATCTGTTTCTGCGCTTTCACTGATCGTGGCGAGACAAACAACCCGAAGTCGCTGTCCTCCGGTCTTGAATCCAGCACATTGATAAAAAGACTAAGCGTATTGAGCCAGTCGTCGCCGCGTGCCTGGAGTACGCCCGCTGCCACGGCTGTGGTAAGCCCGCCAGCGCAGACGCCAATCAGATCGATCTTCGGCACCTGCATGATTGCGCGGATGATCTCAATGGCCTCGATCACCCCGCCGGCGTAGGTGTCGAAGTTCCAGTCTCGATGTTCAGCTTTGGGATTGCGCCAGCTAATCGCAAATACGGTATTGCCATCGTCCAGCAGCTGCTGAAACAGGCTGCGGTCGGGAGTGAGGTCACCCAGGTAGTAGCGATTGACCTGACTGAAGACGTAAAGCAGGGGGGTTCCGCGCACCTCGTCGGTTTTTGGCTGATATTGCATAAGCTCAAACAGCTCGTTGCGAAACACAACCGCGCCTTCGCTGGCGGCGACGTCGGTACCAATCTTGAAGCTGCCGCGCTTGGCCGCGGAAGGATAGCCATGGTTGTATTTGAGATCGTCATAAAAATTTCGCGCACCCTGCACCAGTGAGCGACCAAAGGTCTTGCGGGCTTTGCGCAGAGCTACCGGATTGCCTGGCAGCGTATTCACTGGAGCGAAGATATCTTTTGCCACATCAATAAGATAACGCGCGCGCTGTCGATCCATGTGCTCCATGTCGACTTCGTCGAGCCATTTGTCGAGCGCAGAGCCCCAGGCCAGGTAACTTTGGCCCAGTCGGCGAAAGATCGGGTTGTCGCGCCAGGCCTCATCGTCGAAGCGACGGTCGGTGGACTCAGGTGTCAGTGTGCTGTTACCAAAGAGAATTTCGCCGAGGTCTTGCAGCAACTGCTTGTTGGCAGACAGTGCGGCCTGAGGTTGTGAGAGACCTTGTTGCAGGGTTTGCCAAAACGAGTCTGTGATGGCCTGGCTATCAACACCAATAGATGAGTTGAGGGCAACTCCCGCACGAACTCCGCCTTTGTCGTTGGCAACGGCCTGCTCGATTTTGTTGCCGTTGGTTTGTTCGTGGCCGTGATCGGCACTCTGATCAGAACTGGGCATTGGGGTTACTTCTCCTCCTTGTCGGCGCGCTTTTTAGCGCCTGCACCTTTTTTAGACTTGGCCAGCTTGGCTGCGACCTTGGCTTCGGTTTTGGCTGCTGCAGCAAACTCCTTAAAGCTTTTGTCGATGCAGGCTTTCAGGAAATCCGGATCGGGAACTATGTCGCGACAGGATGTGAAACCAATGGTGATTTCGCCACAGTAACTGGTAATTGGCATTATTAATCCCATGCCCTGGGTGAGCGGTGCCATGCCCAGGCTGTTGGTCATTCTGGCGCCCATGGAGTAGAGCGGGATCTGTGGTCCGGGCACGTTGGTGATGGTCAGGTTGAACGTTGGATTGTTGGCGGCTGCCGTGTTTGCCATCAATCGTGCCGCCATGGCTGCGGTATAGGCAGGAACAAACTGACTGTAATCGGTAAGTGCCTTGGCGCCCACCGCCTGGCCCAGTTCTTTGGATGAGCGGGTCGCGCGACGGACCGCTGCAAGTCGTTCGATGGGATCAGCGATGTTGGTACCTATAGGCACAAACATGGCAGAGACCTGATTTCCTGCGGCTGCCTTGTCTGCTTCCTTGCGCACGTTGATGGGCGCCATTGCAATCAACGACGACGCATTTAATTCCTGTTTGGCTTCCAGGTATTTTCGCAGGCCGCCTGCGCAGACCGTAATGATCGCGTCATTAATTGAGGCGCCGGGAACAGACTTTCTTAACTTGCTGATCTCGGTCACTGGAAAGGAGGACCAGCGCATGACGCGCTGTGCGGTTACCTTGCCGTTGAAACGGGTTTTTGGGACCAGTTGCGGTGAGGGCAGATCGCTTGGCTTGAAGCTCTTGATCGTTTCCCGAATGGCGCCAGCCGATTGCGCCAGTACTTTGGCAAATCGAAAAGGTTGGCGCAGATTGTTCAGGCCGGTGCGCACCATCAACTCAAAATCACTGGGGTAGGGATCGGTAAGCTTGGGGGTACCGGATGATTCTGGTCGGCGAGGTTCTGCCTGTAAATCGTGCAGCAATTCCATCAGGTGAATGCCCGAGGCCCCGTCTACGGCAGCATGATGCGTTTTTGCAAGCAGCGCGAAGCTGTTGTCGCCAAGACCATCAATGTTGTCGAGGCCATCAATCACATAGATTTCCCACAGCGGCCGAGTCATATCCATTGGCCGGGAGAAAATCCGCGCGGCCAGCCGATGTAGCTCTTCGGTAGATGCTGGCCGAGGCAGGCCAATGCGCCTTATGTGGTAGCTAAGGTCGAACTCACGGTCCTCGATCCAGTAAGGATAGTCCGCATCCAACGGAACCTTGACTAGTCGCTGGCGAGTCTTGGTCCACTGGTCAAGGCGATCTCCGAAAAAGGTCAGAATCTTCTTTTCATTCAGAGGTGCTAAAGGCGAGTCTTTGCCGTCATACACCGCAAGGCTTGCGATGTGCATGGGTGTGGTTGGCGACTCCATGTAGACGAAGCTTGAGTCGAGCGGGCTGAGTTGTTGGAGCACCTGGCATTCCCTGATGATTGGCTGAATGTGGACGTCTGGTCCGCCGAGTCGGGCTCTACTGCTGTGCTTGGGCACCTGAACCTGCATGCCATGGTGCATCAGACTGCGATGCTTTGGTACGCGATCTTTACAATTTAAACCAAATTATTGTGCAATGCAGCAACTATTTTGTGCATTGCACAAAATAGTTGTGAAGGAGGCGAAGGAAAAGGTCTATGATGGCGCTTAAGAGATCATTACGCTCCGATGACAACAGGGAGGTCGTGCGAGAAGCATACTGGGTGTGTCACAAAACAGGTGCCCAACCGGACTGTGTGATTTGAGTTTTTTGGTGATAACCATTTGTTTGGACCCGGCAATATGAGCGAAGCAGTACCGAGACGCGCATGGGGCAGCGAGGGGATTTCCCCATCAGCGAGTCGATCCCGCGACTATCCAGGGTTGTTGGCAGCGGTGACGGAACCGGTTCGCGCCGGATACGAACTGACCGCATTTGCCGCCGGTTTGCCGATGCTGTTGGCCACCGCACCCCAGGGCGATGGCCATCCGGTGTTGGTGTTGCCCGGGTTTACTACCTCTGATCTGTCGACGCTCGTATTGCGTCGCTTCCTGTGTGGCCTGGGTTACAACGCCAGACCCTGGCAGTTAGGCAGAAACACGGGTTCGCCTGAGTTGATCGATCGTTTAGGAAAGCGTTTTCATCGGTTAGCGTTGAAGTCAGAACAACCCATATCGCTTATTGGTCACAGTTTGGGGGGCGTGTTCGCGCGCGAGCTGGCTCGACAGTATCCTGACCAGGTGCGTCAGGTTATCTCGTTGGGCAGTCCTTTTGGCTTACAGTCAACGGGCCGAGCGAATCCTTTAGTGATGCGATTGTTTGAGCGTTCTTCGGGTATGACTAAAGACGCCATTCAGGCACGCGCCAGGGAAGATCGGGCAGACCCACCGCCTGTGCCTGCGACCGCAATCTACAGTCGTTTGGATGGGGTGGTTCACTGGCGAACCTGTCGCGAGCAACCGGTGTCAGCGGCATCAGGCCATATCACCGAAAACATCGAAGTCCCCAGCAGTCATATTGGAATGACGGTGCACCCCGCGGTCGCCTATGTCATTGCAGATCGACTCGCGCAGTCAAAATCGGGGTTTCAGGCGTTTCGACAACCCGGCAGCTGGCGAGATCTGTTGTTTTCGCCCGGCAGCACAACAGCCTAGGTATTGGTTTGATCAGCGTTAGTCGCCAGCTGCGCTTTGCAGTGCCTTGAGGGCGGCCTCCAGCGCAGCCACGCGCTGTTCCAGAGCATCAATGCGATTCGGCGATGGCTGCGTTTGCTGGATCGCTGGCTGATCGGGTTGCGATCCCTGCGTGACCTCGCCGAACAGCTGGGCCCATCGATTATCGCGCCTGTTGGCTTCGCGAGGTAACTCCACCACCAGCGGGTCGGGTGTCCAATCGCGCAAGCTACTCAGGGTGTCAACCACAGCCTGATTGTCACTGAACTTATGCAGTCGATCCGTCCGCGTGCGCAGTTCGCCGGGCGTTGCCGGGCCGCGCAACATCAAAACCGTTAGAACAGCGTATTGACTGTCGTCGAAGTCATAGACACCAAAAGGTGGCTTGCAGAAGCGTTGCAGATATTTTTCCGCTCTGCCGCGCAGATTTGGATCTGCGCTAACCAGCAGTTTGGTTTCCAGCGTTTGCAGCGCGCCCTTCACTTCGCCTTCGGACAGAGTCATTACCGGGTCGCGGCTGGATTTTTGATTGGCGGCTGAAACCAGGGCATTCACGGTCATTGGGTATTGATCAGGGGTGGTGACTGCCTTTTCAAGCAGTGCACCCAGAACCCTTAGCTCAACCGTCGACAGTGGATCCATTTCAGCTCACTTAAAGCCCGCTTTAACCGAGCGCTGCGTTCCATTCACTGACACGCTCAGACTGAGCGGCGAGTATGGCGTCGGTGTCGCCTTCAAAGCTGACTTTGCTGATGGAATCACCCTGGCCGATGCTGTTAACCACATCCTGATCAGCGTCGGTCTGGACAGTACCAAAGATTGTGTGTGCATCATCCAGCCACGGAGTGGGGACGTGGGTAATGAAGAACTGTGATCCGTTAGTGCCCTTACCGGCATTGGCCATACTGAAGCGGCCCGGACGATCATGGCGCAGGCTGGCATCAAACTCATCTTCAAACTGGTAACCCGGACCACCCGTCCCCGTTCCCTGTGGGCAGCCTCCCTGGATCATAAAGTCGGCAATGACGCGGTGGAACTTCAAGCCATCGTAGTAGCCGCGAGTGGCCAAATTGACAAAGTTGGCAACGGTTACGGGTGCTTCTGACGGGAAGAGATCGAGGCGAATGGTGCCCTTGTTGGTTTCGATGACTGCGACAACATCGCTCATTGGATAGCCCTGTATTGGTGGTTGAGTTAAGGGGCGCAACCTTAGCAGAAGGCCTTGCCAGCGTGCGACATTCTGCGCTTTGGGCCTCTAGACGTATACACTTAGGGGTATGAGAACACCATTGTCTTCAGTAGTGAGCTGTATTGGATTGCTGTTGGTGGTTGGCTGCGTTGGACAGCCCGAGCGCCCTGCGGCGCTTGACCCCGAGAAGCTTGACGGTTGGGCGCGGGGTGGCGATTCGGTTTCCGCCTCGGTCCCCTGGCTTGCGCAATTTGAATCAGCCGACCTGAATGCGCTGGTTGGCTCAGCGCTCAAGGAAAACTACGCCTTGCAACAGTCCCGGGCCAGGGTACGCGAGGCGGTCTATGGCGTACGGATCGCCGGCGCCTCGCTTTGGCCTGCGCTGTCCACCGGCGCAAACGGCAGTCGTCGTCGCACCGTATCGGACGCTGTATTTTCAAGCACCACAACCGACACCTATGCGCTGTCTCTCAATCTGAACTGGCAGCTCGATTTCTGGGGGGAGCTGCGTGCCTCGCAACGGGCGGCGCAACTTGGCTTTGCTGCTGAGCTTGCCAACTATGTGCGCACTGAGCAGGCGTTAGTGGCGGACGTTGCTGGGCGATACTTTGCCGCCGTTGAGGCTGCCGAGCTCGAAACGTTGCTGGTTGAACGGCTGAAAAGTTTGCGCGAGAGCCTCGACATTATTGAAGGCGGTTACCGCAGCGGACTAAACAGCGCGCTGGATGTGTATCTCGCGCAAAACTCTGTAGCAACGGAAGAAGGGAATCTGGCAGCGCAACGGCAGATTACTCAGGAGGCCCGCGCGGCGCTGGAACTCTTGCTTGCTGACTATCCCGCCGGGCGTATAGAAACCGCGCAACAATTGCCAAGGCTCCATGATCGTGTGCCCGTCCAAGTGCCGGCAACGCTGGTCACGCGGCGTCCAGATCTGCAGGCGAGCTGGCTTGATGTGCTGGCGGCCAACGCCCGGGTGGCCGTGGCCCACAAACAACGTTTTCCCTCCATTACAATCACGTCTTCTTTGTCAGACAACGAGGCGTCGTTTAACACCAATGATCTATTGGATGGCGGGCCCTTGGGTTGGTCACTTGCCGGGTCGCTGACGCAACCCCTGTTTCAGGGTGGGCGCCTGGCGGCCAACGAACAACAGGCCCGACAACGCCTCGAACAAAGCGAGGCGACCTACCTGAATGCCGTGTTTACGGCCTTTGCTGAAGTCGAGAACGGCATCAGCCAGGAACAGGCGCTGGCCGAGCGCCTGACCGCCGCGGAACAGGCCCAGGACAACGCTGAGGCCGCTTTAACATTGAGTTTTGAACAGTATCGCGCCGGACTGGTCTCATTTACCACGGTACTTGAGAGTCAACGTCGTGCCTTTGATGCCCAAACCGCACAGATTCGGCTGGCCGCAAGTGCTTTGCAGAATCGTATTGACCTCAATAGAGCGTTGGGCGGTGCCTTTGATGACGCCACCGACGAACGTATGAGTGTGCTCTTTGATGAGATTGCCGGGTGGGCAAAGCTGGGTATTCGAGAAACCAGGCCGAAGAAAAATAATGGAGTTTCCGGGGTGAGACGTTGAAGAAGTTGATCTTGCCAGCACTTGTGCTTGCTGTTCTTGCGGGAATCGGGATTTTGATTCTGGAAAATCCGCCGGAAAGCTCAAGAGGCGGCCCTCCGCCTGCCCGTGCCATCGCGGTTGAGGTAATGACGCTGCAGCCTAGTGCGTATCAAATTTCGCTTGAGAGTTACGGCACGATTGCACCGCGTACTCAGAGTGCATTGGTTGCGCAGGTGGGTGGCCAGATCCTGTCGATAAATGAGAACCTTCGAGAGGGTGGTTTTTTTTCGCGTGGCGACATTTTGCTTGAAATTGACCCGCGGGAGTTCCTGGCGGATGTGCAGATCAGTCAGGCGGCTCTTGCAGATGCTCAGCAGAATGTGGAAGAAGAACAAGCGCGTGGCGCGCAGGCAGCGCGCGACTGGGAACGACTTGGCAACAGTGGTGAACCCTCAGCGCTGGTATTGCGCGGGCCCCAATTGGCGGCAGCCCAGGCACGCCTTGCGTCTGCCGAGGCGAGCCTGAGCAAGGCGCAACTTGATCTGGAGCGGACAACGTTGCGTGCTCCGTACGATGGCAGAGTGCTAGAACAGCGGGCCGACATCGGTCAGGTTGTGAATGCCGGTACTGCAGTTGCCGATGTCTACGCCACCGATCTGGTCGAAGTCCGTTTACCTCTCAGGAACACCGATCTGCGTTTTTTCGATTTGCCTGAAGGCGCGCTTGATCCAAAAAATATGCCCGATGTTGAAATCTATTCGGATCTTGGGCAGCGCACGACCTGGTACGGCAAGGTGGTCAGAACTGAGGGTGCAATAGATCCTACAGCGCGACAGCTGCACGTGGTTGCGCAGATTGATAATCCGTTTGCCACTGATGACGGACGTCGGCCACTGAAAATTGGCGAGTACGTGACGGCTTCGCTGAGCGGCAGACAGTTGGTCGATGCCCGCATCGTACCGGTGCAAACTGTTTACCAGAATAGTTTTGTTTATATCGCCGAAGAAGGGGTGCTTATGCGCAGGCCCATAGACCTTCTGTGGCAAAACGACACTGACGCGTTGGTTGCCCAGGGGATAGAGTTTGGTGATCAGTTGGTGATAACGCCACTCGGTCAGGTTAGCTCAGGTATGCCAGTGAAAATTACTCAGGGCAATACAGCGTCGCTACCGCCAAAAACCGGACCCCAAAAAGGTCAACCACTAAAAAAACCGCCGATGAGAAATAAAACCCGGGGCGGTGCATCAGGAGCTGGCCAATGATTGCCTGGTTTGCCCGTAATGACGTTGCTGCAAATCTATTGCTCATCACCATTGTGCTACTTGGTTTGTACACCGCGTTGGACCGCATGGCGGTTGAGATATTTCCCAGCTCAGACCCTGATGTGATTTCGGTGTCGGTGGCCTTGCGCGGGGCAACGCCTGAAGATGCAGAGTTGGGCATTGCGGTTCGCATAGAGGAAGCACTTGAAGGACTTGAGGGGGTGGAGCAGATTATCTCCCGGGCTGCTGAAGGAAGCTCTCGCACCACCATCGAAGTTGATGCAGATTACGATCCGCGAGAGATACTTGATGAAGTAAAGTCTCGCGTCGACGCAATAAATACCTTTCCCATTGAATCTGAACGCCCCGTGATACGCCTGGCGCAACGCCAGTATGGCGTTATCTCGGTCGTAATCGCGGGAGCGTTTGCCGAAGATGAAATTCGGATGTACGCCGAACGGGTTCGCGATGATTTGCTGCGTGAGCCTGAGATTAGCCTTGCGAGGCTGCGTTTGGTTCGCGAGTATCAGATTGCCATTGAGGTGTCTCAGGATCGACTCCGTGATTTCGAGATCAGCATTGCCGATGTCGCTGTGGCAGTGCGTTCGAGTTCGCTGGATGACTCGGCAGGCAATCTTCGTACGCGCGGTGGCGACATACTGATTCGATCAAAAGGGCAGGCGTACCGCAAAAACGAATTTGAAAACATTGTTGTTAAAACCAACGAAGACGGCTCCATCATCCGCGTGGCTGATGTGGCCCGCGTTGTTGACGGTTTTCAGGAAGATGCCATTGATGCCACCTTCAATGGTTTGCCCGCTGCGGCCATACAGATCGATCGTACTGGTGCTCAAAGTGCGCTGCAGATTTCTGAAGTGGTGCGTGCCTATGTAGAACGAAAGCAGACTTCCCTGCCTGTGGGGATGCAACTGACCTACTGGGATGATGATGCTCAGCAGTTAAAGAATCGTTTGGGTGTGTTGTTCTCCAGTGGCTTTTACGGCGGTTTGCTGGTGCTTGGCTTGCTCGCATTGTTTCTGCGACCGGCGATTGCTTTTTGGGTGTTCATAGGCGTACCGGTGAGCTTTCTTGGTGCAGTAGCACTTATGCCGGTGATAGGTTTGTCGCTCAATCTGATGAGTGTGTTTGGTTTTATCGTTGTGCTGGGTATTGTCGTTGATGATGCGATCGTTACGGGCGAGAGCGTCTATCAGAGGCTGCAGAAAGGCGAAAGTGGGATAGATGCGGCGATAAACGGCACCCATGACGTTGCTGTCCCTGTTACCTTTGGCGTGCTCACAACAATGGTTGCGTTTTTGCCCCTGGCGTTTATAGAGGGTCGCTTTGGCACTATTCTTGGGCCCATCGCTTTTGTGGTGTTAGCGGTATTGTTGTTCTCGCTAATCGAATCGAAATTTGTCTTGCCAGCGCATCTGAAGATGCTGTCACTGGCAGATGAAAAGGGTGAGCCCAACGCCTTGCAGCGCGCCCAACGGCGCTTTGCCAATGGCTTTGAGCGGGCGGTAATCCGTGTCTATCGGCCGTTGCTTGAGAAAGCCATACGAGCGCGTTACACGGTGCTGATTGGTTTCTGTGGAACGCTCTTTATTGTTGTGGCGCTTATCATGAGCGGCTGGACCCGATTCAGTTTTTTCCCCTCGGTTGTATTTGAATCGGTTACTGCATCGCTTGCCATGCCGGTTGGCACGCCCTTTGATGTGACAGACCGCCAGGTCAAACGCATGTTGGCGGTGGCTCAAGATATGCAAGCCAAGTACACGGATGCTGATGCCGGCCAAAGTATGATTAAGCACGTGCTTGCAACCACCGGGTCGCAGTTTAATGATCGTGGGGCGCATTTGGGGCGGGTGCAGTTTGAGCTGATCGCACCGGAGAAGCGCACCATTGAAATCGACGTGAACGAGTTGATCAATGAGTGGCGGCGCGAGATTGGTGAAGTGCCCGGCGCTGAATCGGTGACTTTTCGATCCGGCTCTTTCCGCTTTGGCGACCCGGTAAATGTGCAGCTTTCAGGTAACTCACTCGAAACCTTGTCGCTGGTTTCGGAGCGCATTAAGACGCACCTTACTGAGTACCCGACGGTGTATGAAATCGCTGACTCATTGTCTGACGGTAAAGAAGAACTGCGTATTGATGTAAAGCCCCAGGGTTACGTTCTGGGCCTCACTCGCAGCGATATTATTGGCCAGGTAGGGCAGGCTTACAAAGGATTCCAGGCGCAGCGCATACAACGAGGTCGCGATGACATTCGCGTGCTGATTCGCTTTCCCAGAACGGAACGAGCCAGTTTTGATCGGCTTCAAGATATGCTGATACGAACACCTACAGGTTCACAGGTACCCCTGACTCAGGTTGCTGAGATCACACCCGGCGTTGGTCCAAGTTCCATCAATCGGGTTGATGGCTTTCGGACTGTTAACGTCACTGCAGAAGTTGAAAAAACCAAAACCAACATGACGTTACTGCAGCGTGATATTCGTGCCTTTGTCGATGAGCTACTGCTGCAATACCCGGGCATCAGCTACAAGATGGAAGGCGAGGCGCGGGAGCAGCGGGAGTCGTTTAGCAGTCTGCAATTGGGACTGATGCTCGCGCTCTTTGCCATCTACTGCATGCTGGCGTTGCCACTCAAGAGCTACACCCAGCCGCTGCTGGTGATGAGTGTAATTCCCTTTGGGGTGATCGGCGCTGTGCTTGGGCATTGGCTTATGGGCTTCACCCTGTCGATGATGAGCCTGTTGGGCATGCTCGCTTTAACTGGTGTGGTTGTGAATGACTCTTTGGTGCTGGTACACAACGTTAATCAGCAGCTGCGTGCCGGCAATTCCCGACTAGAGGCAGTGCTGGCGGCAGGTGTGGTCCGTTTCAGGCCCGTTATGTTGACCTCGCTCACCACATTCTTTGGCTTGCTGCCGATGCTCTCTGAAAAGTCGACAACGGCGCAGTTCCTTATTCCGATGGGCATATCACTGGCGTTTGGTATTTTGTTTGCCACGTTGGTGACGCTGGTACTGGTGCCTATCAATGTTCTTATTGCAGAGGATATACGCTCTCGCTCGGCAAATTTTCTGGTCTGGAGTGGCTGGCGCCGGCCGCCGGCTACTGATCATTGACCAGAGCCAGAACTCTTTGACTACCCCGTAGACAGGGCCTTCTTCAACGCTCTGACAAAGCGCCGTACTGCGCCAACGGTTAAGGCGAAGTCGGCATCCAGCTTGGCAAGCTCGCTCTCTTCTGGAATGTCGTCCTCGCTGTCGAGGCCAAGTAACTTCAATTTTCTGAGTACGTTGT
>CAZWMD010000072.1:0-19272 GCA_964634815.1 uncultured Pseudomonadales bacterium
GTGAGCCATTGGCGGTGGCCTGTACCGCGCCGTGTACCACCATCGCGGCAGGCACAGACAGCAGACTCACCAGAACCGCCATCAGAATCATGCCACCGGCCATGCCGATGACGCCTGAGATCAGGCTGGTGACAAATACCGTGGCGATGATGATGAGTGAAAGGCTCATGGCCTAATTAAGCCACTGCACAATCAATGAAAAAAGCGACAGATGGGAATACAATCGTCCACTAATTGGACTGAATGGCTCTTGCGATGATTGAGCATCTTGAAACCCTTGTTGCCCTGTCTCGCACGGGCACGATGATGGAGACCGCAACCGCTCTGTCAATCTCCCAATCGGCAGTGAGTAAGCGGATTGCCAAACTCGAAGCCCACTATGATCGCAAGCTCATTGAACGCCAGGGCCGTCGGGTTGCCCTGACACACCATGGCACCCGGCTGGTTGATCGGGTTACGCCCCTGATTTCAGAGCTGCGCAGCGTATTCCTGGAAGATAACGCATTACGCAAGGGCAAGATCATTGTGGGAGTGAGTGACGCGATCCTGGCAAGCTGGGGACCAGCGATTTTTGCCCAGGTTGGTGAGGCACTACCGGGTATTGAACTGAGCTTTCATGCGCAGCGTTCTCCAACCGTGCTGGATCGAATCCGCGCGGGTGAATACATGGTGGGTATCTGCACCGGGTTCTCTGAGGCTGAGACAGACGTCCAATCCGAGGTGTTGCACCTTGAACCCATGGTGATTATTCCCAGCGGACTTAAGCGGATTAGCTACAACACTGGCGATCCGCTGGAAGTTCTGACCATCGAATCTCGCTCTGGCGCCTGGGCATCCATTGAGGACGATATGCGTCGGCTCAATCTGAATCGGAAAACCTCACTGGAGTCGTTTTTTGCGGTAGGGCAAATGGCGATTGCCGGATTTGGCCATGGGCTGGTACCCGCTGGTGTCGCAGAAACACTCAGCGTGAAAAACACCACACTGCTGGTGCCTGATGCCGCAGCCTTGGTGCGGCCCGTGCGTTTTGTCGCCCGTAAATCGATGTTTTCCCGACCCCTTGTCCAGGCATTTTATCGCGAGCTTGGCGCTGGCCTAAAACAACGTCAGACTCGACTAAAGCGTTGGCTGAAATAACTTTGGAGACCTGAATGACTGATCTGTTTTTGCACCACTACCCGGCGTCGCTGTTCTCGGAAAAAATACGTTCGTTGCTCGGTTACCTTGAGCTCGAATGGAATTCGGTGCATATCAATAACATTATGCCGCGGCCCAATCTCATGGAGCTGTCTGGGGGCTATCGGAAAACGCCAATCTTGCAAGATGGCGCCAATGTGTTTTGCGATACCAAGATCATCTCTCAACACCTGGCGGCACGGGCGGGGAACACCGCGTTGTACGCACCAGGTTTTGCAGCGAATCGCTTCGCCGAGTGGGCAGATTCCGCCCTGTTTCGAACGGCGGTAGGGTTGTGTTTTCAGCCCAAAGCCGTGGAAGTGATCGCTCAACAGCTGGGTGCTGATAACCTTGAAGCCTTCATGAAAGATCGGGCAGAACTCTCTGGCGGCCAACAAATGGCGGCAATGAGCCCGCAACTGGCTGAGGCCAGTTTTCTGCATTACCTGCGTGAACTTGAGGACGGATTACGCGACGCCTTTTTGTTTGGGAAAACGCCAAGCATTGCTGACTTTTCGCTTTACCATTGCTTGTGGTTTGTCTCCATGAATCCGGTGGTGGCACCACTGCTCGAGGACTTTCCAAAGGTGCAGCGCTACATGCAACCCTTTATTGACTGGGGCCAGATCAGTGCGACTGACAGCACCAGCGAATCAGCGCTGGAGCGTGGACACACCAGCGAACCCGAGTTGTTTGCCTATGGCGCAGCGCTACCGACTGATGGCATCGCCATTGGAGATGCGGTGCAAGTGACACCGGATGATTACGGTCGTATCCCCGTGCGTGGCACGCTACTGCACTTGAGTGACGTTACCGTTGTGATTCGGCGCAGTGATCCCAGGGCCGGCGAGGTTAACGTTTATTTCCCGCGCACCGGGTTTGACGTTGAGTTAGCGGCAAGCGTCTGATTCCAGAAGTCTTCCAGGGCTGAGCGAGGTCGGCAGTGCGTGTCGGGATGGATTTCAAGCACGTTGGGGTAGGGAAGCCAGTCCACCGGTGGCTGGCCGTTGCGGGCAAAAGAACACCACAGGTTTTGCACCTGCTCACTCAAGGCTTGGGGATTTGGACCAACAAACTTGGCGGTTGTGCGTTGCTCAAAATTGCCAAACACAAAGGGGATCTCGATGGCGTGGCAGGCCCCCAGCCAGCCACGTAGTGCCGGTGACGCCCAGTTAAATCGGTAAGTCCAGGTGTTGGGCGCAAGATTAAGTGCAGCTCTGTGCTGTTCCCTTGCCTGTACATAGCGCTCTTGCGGTGCTCGGTAGCGCAATTCCGTTTCCACTGCGGCCAGGCGTTCGACGTCACTCAGATCCGGATACCAGGTTGCGAGTTGGGCGATGATCTCAGCCGGTAATCGCGTGCCCAGTTCCGCTTGCAAGCCGCCGTCTTTGAGGCGGTGGCGCGGGTTCATATACAGACGGTGTTCGTCGGCGTTGTGACCGATCAGTAAAGGAATATCTGCGCCTCTGTGAGCCCCTTGCTCGGGGTGCTCAGGCAAGAGCATACCGTCAACAACGGGCCTAAATGGCATGCCGCCAAAACGGGGCCGGAGCTTGCGGCCAATCCGGCTCTGTAAATCCATCAGAGCATCAGGGTCATTGGGATCTGGCAATCCAGCACGTTCATCACGCCACAACTGATTGGCCTGATTAGCCTGCTCATGGGTGGCGACGTTGCTGCCGGCACCGCTCTGCGCGATGGCACGATGGAACAACCCCTTGGCCTCGGGCATGGTCAGCAGATTACAGATACTCATTGCCCCGGCGGATTCGCCAAACAGCGTGATGCAATCCGGATCACCGCCGAGCGCTGCGATATTTTCCTTGACCCATCTAAGGGCCAGAAGCTGATCTGATAGACCAAGATTGGCGCGGCCAATGGCGCCCAGTCGATAGTTCGCCCGAACCACCACCATGCCGCGGTTTGCAAGCGCCGCGCCGTCAAACAGTGGGTCTGCCGCATCGCCAGTGATGAACCCTCCGCCAAAAATCCACACCATGACCGGATATTTCTTGGCAGCAGGTTCCGGGCTGTGGGCAGGGGCATCCACATTCAAGGTCAGACAGTCTTCGCTGATGCGAGTGGCAGATCGCATGCCCATACCAAACAGCTGTGGCTGCAAGGGGGCAGGTCCGGGAGCGGTTGCATCCAGTGCCTCAGTCCATCCCGGATGGGGGCGTGCGGGCAGATCTGCAAGCTCGCCTAACGGAGGCTCGGCAAACGGAATGCCGCGCAGCGCAACAACACCATTCGCGCTGCGACCTCGAACCGGACCGGAGGTGGTGTTCAGGATCACCCGCGGTCGATCGTATCGGGATCCAGACACCAGCTGGCGACGGTGTCTATCCATTGAGGATGATCATTCAGGCAGGGGATCAACGTGAACTGGTTGCCACCGGCCTGAAGAAAGGTTTCGCGGCCTTGAATGCCCATTTCTTCCAGGGTTTCCAGGTTATCAGCGACAAACGCCGGGCAAACCACGGCAAGATTTTTAACGCCCTTGCCTGGCAGCTCGGCAAGCACGGCGTCTGTGTATGGAGTGAGCCAGGGGGTTCTGCCCAATCTGGATTGAAAGCTCAGGCTGTAGCGCTGCGAAGTGATACCCAGGCGTTCGCACACTGCATGGGTGGTGGCAAATACCTGATGACGGTAACAGGTGGCATGGGCTTGTGAGGCTGTCTCGCAACAGTTGGGAGATTTCAGACAATGGCTGTTTGTTGGGTCTGCTTTGCTTAAGTGTTTTTCTGGCAACCCGTGGTAGCTGAATAGCAGGTGGTCATAGTCTTCAGCAGCTGGCAGGTGATCCCTGATACTGCTCGCCAGGGCGTCCAGGTAGTTACTATCTGTGAAAAATGGTGGCATCACTCGCAGGGTTTGATGCGCCCCCAGTTCTGCTGTTACCGCATTGATTGTCGTGGTGCGTGTTGAATCAGCGTGATGCGGGTAGGCGGCGATAAGAAATACCTCTTCGCAATGTGCAAGCGTCTTCATACCCTCGGCAATGCTGGGTTGGCCATAGCGCATCGCCAGTGCAACCGGAATCTCGGCACCACGCTCCGCCACGGTGGTGCGCAGTTTATCGGTGAAGGCACCGCTGTAGTGCAACAGAGGGGAACCAGGCGTCTGGCCGCTGGCTGCCGTTCGCCAGATGCTTGCATAGGCCTCAGCGCTGGCTTTGGGGCGAGTTGGCAAGATGAAGCACGACACCAGCAGGCGCCGAATGGGCCAGGGCAGGTCGATAACCTCCGGGTCCATTAGAAATTCATTGAGATAGCGTCGTACAGCGGGCACGGTGGGGGCGTCTGGTGAGCCGAGATTGACCAGCAAAACTCCGCGTTTTGTTGGGGTTTCTTTGTGCATCGTATCTGTGTCCGTTGAACTTGCCTGGTTTGAACTGTGTTGGTTGGACTGCATAACTGAGATAGTATCCGCGCTCTTCGTTAAAGTCATGAATGCCTGTGACCCTTATTATCGATTACGACGCCGGGAATCTTCGTAGCGTACAGCGCGCCTGTGCAGAAGTGGGCCTGACCGCCGAGATCAGCGCTGATCCGGCGCAGGTTGCTCGCGCCGAGCGTATTATTTTTCCAGGCGTGGGTGCTGCCGGTAGCGGCATGGCCAGTGTTCGCAAGAATGGGCTCGACAAAGCCCTGCTTGATGCCTATGCCGCGGGTGTGCCGATTCTGGGTATCTGTCTTGGCGTGCAAATCTCCCTTGATCATTCCGAGGAACAAGACACCACAACGCTTGGCTTGCTGCCGGGCAAGGTGCGCCGGTTCAAGTTTGATGATCCTTCGCTCAAGGTCCCACACATGGGTTGGAACGAGGTGCGACTTGTGCAGCCGCATCCCTTGCTTGAGGGGTTTGAAGTGGGGTCGGAATTTTATTTTGTGCACGGCTACTACCCCGATCCTCTGCTGCGTTCTGACGTCTACGCGGTTAGCGACTATGAAATTGAGTTTCCCTGTGCCGTCGGTCGGGGTAACTACTTTGGCACTCAGTTTCATACCGAAAAGAGTGGCCGTGTCGGGCTTAACTTGCTCGCAAATTTTGCAAGCTGGAACGGCGAGGTTTAGGTCTTATGCTCAGTAAACGACTTATTGCCTGTCTTGATGTGCGTAACGGTAATCTTGCCAAGAGCGTGAAGTTTGTCGACACAAAGGATATTGGCGATCCGGTGTCAAAGGCGCGTGAATATTACCTCGATGGGCTGGATGAACTGGTGTTTTATGACATCACGGCATCACACGAGGGGCGAGGGATTATTCTCGACGTGGTTGAGGCCGTGGCGAGTCAGGTGTTTATTCCCCTGTCTGTCGGGGGTGGTGTACGGGCCGTCCAGGATGCCACAGACCTTCGCCTGGCCGGAGCCGAGAAGATCAACGTCAATTCAGCAGCTGTTGGTAACCCGGATCTGATCTCCCAGTGCGCAACCTCTATTGGCGAACAGAACGTGGTGTTGTCGATGGATGTGCAAAAAGTCGAACCCAGCCAGACATTGCCCAGTGGCTACGAAATTGTCATCAATGGTGGTCGCAAGGCGATGGGCATCGACGCACTGCAATGGGCCATGCGAGGCGAACAACTTGGGGCGGGGGAACTGGTGGTCAACTCGATTGATGCTGACGGTACCCGAGCAGGCTATGAGATAGCCTTAACGCGCATGATCTCAGAAGCGGTACGTATCCCGGTGATAGCCTCGGGAGGTGCCGGTGAGTCTCAGCATCTGGTTGAGGTGCTAACCGAAGGCAAGGCGGATGCGGCACTGGTGGCGTCGATGGTGCACTTTGGCGACTATACCTGCAGCGGTATCAAAGAAGACTTGCACAATGCGGGTGTGAAGATGCGCATGGCCTGGTAGTACATTCAATTTTGTTTCTTACGAAAAACCGGAGAGCTTGATGAAAGCGATAGTCCTCAATGATGGATCTTTTGATTGGCAGGATGTTGAAGCGCCTTCACTGGGTGCCGGTGAAGTGCGGATTGCCAACCGGGCGAGTGCCGTTAACAGAGCAGACCTTGCCCAGGCAGCGGGGGCTTACCCACCGCCACCAGGTGCAAGCCCAATACTGGGGCTTGAATGCGCGGGGGAAGTGCTTGAGGTTGGCGAAGGTGTTACCCGGGTATCTCCGGGTGATCGGGTATGTGCGTTGCTGTCGGGGGGCGGCTATGCGGAGCAGGTGGTTGCTCCGGCAGGGCAGGTATTGCCTGTTCCTGGTGATCTGAGTTTTGTAGAGGCGGCCGCACTGCCGGAGGTGTTTGCCACAGCCTATCTCAATCTGTTTATGGAGGCGCAACTGGTACCCGGTGAGCGAGCGGTACTGCACGCCGGTGCCAGCGGTGTAGGCACGGCGGGTATACAGTTGTGCCGAGCCTTTGGTAATCCGGTTTTTGTGACAGCCGGTAGTGCCGACAAGATAGCGCGCTGCGTCGAGCTGGGTGCCGCAGGCGGTCATAGCCGCCACGACGGTTCGTTTGTCGAGGCGGTTAAGGGCTTCACACAAGGCGCTGGTGCGGATGTGATTCTCGATCCCGTCGGCGGCAGCTACCTGGCAGACAACCAGGCCGCTCTGGCGCTGGATGGTCGGCTGGTGATCATTGGACTCATGGGCGGGTTGCAAGCAGAAGTGAATCTGGGCCTCATGATGATGAAACGTCAGCGGGTGATTGGCTCCACACTGCGAGCACGCAGCGTGCCGGCCAAGTCTGCGGTAATGGATGCGCTGTATGAGCGTGTCTGGCCGCTGATCGATTCTGGCGAGATAAAGCCGATCATTGAAGCTGAGCTGCCAATGGCGGACGCCGGTGAAGCGCACAAACTGATCGCAGGCAACGAGACTGTTGGCAAGGTTATCCTGTCACTGGCGGGGTGAGAGGCGGACGCTTGCAACAGAGGCCTAGCTCAGTTCATCGAGCTGTTTGAGCTGGGCGTTTAAGGTTGAAAGAGCCGCAGTATGGTCTTCGGCTTTCTGCTTTTCTTTCTCCACCACCTCGGGTGGGGCGTTAGCCACAAATTTTTCATTGCCAAGCTTGCCGTTCAGGCGCTTTAGATCCTGCTCCCGTTTGCCAATTTCTTTTGTGAGTCGCGCACGTTCTTCAGCGACATCAATTAATCCGGCAAGCGGCACCATCACCCGCAGATCGTTCACCAGCTGCAATGCATGGGGTGGCGCGTCGTCATTGGTTTCCAGCCAGCTGATATCTGACAGCTTGGCAAGGCGTTTCAGCAAAGCAGCGTTTGTTTCGGCAAGTGTACGATCGGATGTGTTGCCACCCTGGAACAGCAACGAAATTTCCTTACCAGGCTTTATGTTGGCCTCACCCCGAATATTGCGGACACCTTCAATCACACCTTTAAGCCATTCCACAGCGGCTTCGGCTTCTGCGTCCTTGGTGAATTCGCTCGCTTGTGGGTACATCTCAAGCATGAGCGTTGTGCGCTTCTGTCCGGTTTGCTTGCCGACTTCCTGCCATAGCTCTTCGGTGATGTAAGGCATGATCGGGTGAATGGCTTTGAGCAGTGTTTCAAGTACGTGCAGCAACGTTTGTTGAGCGCCTGCTTTGGTGGCTGCGGCCTTGGGATCGTCATCCCACAACACGGGTTTGGTGAGTTCGAGATACCAGTCGCAGAATTCATGCCAGATGAATTCGTACACCGCTGTAGCCAGCAAATCGAATCTGTAGGTGGCAAACGCCTGCTCTGCCGCTTCCAGCATGGTGCTGGCCCGACTCAGGATCCAGCGATCGACCAGAGATTTCTCAGCGGGGGCGGTTAGATCCGCTCCTTCAAGATTCATCAGCACAAATTTGCTGGCGTTCCACAGTTTGTTGCAAAAGTTGCGATAGCCTTCAATTCGGCCCATATCAAACTTGACGTCGCGGCCCGTGGAGGCGAGAGCGCAATAGGTAAAACGCAACGCATCGGTACCGTAGGCCGCAATGCCTTCGGGAAACTGTTTGCGCGTCGCTTTCTCGATGCGGGGCGCATGCTCTGGTTGCATAAGGTTGGCGGTACGCTTGGCAACCAGTGAATCAAGATCTATGCCTTCGATCAGGTCTAACGGATCGAGGCCGTTGCCCTTACTCTTCGACATCTTGGCGCCGTTTTCATCGCGCACCAGCCCATGGATGTAGACCTTTTTAAACGGGACTTCGCCCGTGAAGTGCAGCGTCATCATGATCATGCGCGCTACCCAAAAGAAGATGATGTCGTGGCCGGTAACCAGTACGTCTGTGGGGTGATACTTTTCAAGCTCAGCCGTATCGTTGGGCCAGCCCAGGGTGGCGAAGGTCCACAGTGATGAGGAGAACCAGGTCTCCAGTACGTCGTCTTCCTGAGTAAGCACAAACTCTGGGTCGAGATTGTATTTGCTGCGTACCGCGGCTTCACTTTTGGCAACGTAGATGTTGCCCTGCGCGTCATACCAGGCGGGTATCCGGTGTCCCCACCATTGTTGACGGCTGATCGTCCAGTCGCGAATGTCGCGCATCCAGGCGAAGTAGGTGTTCTCGTATTGTTTGGGCACAAACTCAATCGAGCCGTTTTCAACCGCCTCAATCGCCGGTTCCGCCAGGGGTTTGATCTTCACAAACCACTGATCGGTTAGATAAGGCTCTACAATGGCGCCGGAGCGGTCAGCCCGGGGCACCTGTAATCGGTGTTCCACCACCTTCTCAAGCAAACCCAGAGCGTCGAGGTCGGCAACAATCTGTTTGCGTGCCACAAAACGATCAAGACCCTGATAGGCCTCTGGCGCCTGGGTGTTGATGGCGGCCTCATCGGTGAACACGTTGATCTGCGGCAGATCGTGACGCTTACCCATTTCATTGTCATTGAAATCATGAGCCGGGGTGATCTTCACACAGCCGCTGCCAAACTCAGCATCAACATAGCTGTCGGCGATGATGGGAATACGTCGGCCAACCAGGGGCAAGTCGATCTCTTTGCCCACCAGATCGGCAAACCGTTCATCGTCGGGGTGAACCGCCACAGCGGTGTCTCCGAGCATGGTCTCCGGGCGGGTAGTGGCCACCACAAGATAGTTTTCGCCACTGGGGGTGGTGGCGCCATCACTCAGGGGGTAGCGAAAATGCCACAGGTGACCGTTCTCTTCTTCGTTGTTGACCTCCAGGTCCGAGATGGCGGTACCAAGCTCCGGATCCCAGTTCACCAATCGTTGACCGCGATAGATCAGGTCTTCCTCGAATAACCGAACAAACACCTCAAGCACGGCCTCAGCGTAGTCATCGTCCAGTGTGAAGCGCTCTCTGGACCAGTCGAGGGACGATCCCATGCGGCGCAGCTGCTGGGAGATGTTGCCGCCGGACTCAGCCTTCCAGTCCCACACGCGCTCAACGAAGGCATCCCTCCCAACATCATGTCGGGTTTTGCCCTCGGCGTTGAGCTGTCGCTCGACCAGCATCTGGGTTGAAATGCCCGCGTGATCGGTCCCCATTTGCCATAAGGTATCGTTGCCGCGCATGCGCTGATAGCGGATCAGCGAATCCATAAGCGTGTGCTGAAACGCGTGCCCCATATGCAGACTGCCCGTCACATTGGGCGGTGGAATCACTATGGAGTAGGGGGTGCCGTTACCATTGGGCTTGAAGTGGCCCGCGTCTTCCCACGACTTGTAGAGCGATTGCTCAATCGCGTTGGGATTAAATTGGTTTTCCATAAGTTACTCTGTGGAGGCGGGTGGCAAACAGACTGCGATCCAGGCTCAGGTGCGTTCAAAAGCTTCCAGGTGACGGGCGAGTTCAGTGCGCACAGCATTGAGCAATCTCTGTTGCAGTTCAGCGGCGTGAGCAGACAGCGAGGTTTGAATCCACTGTTCTACAGCGCCGTCGATGCGTACCCGAAGGGCATCAGCCAGTTCATCAGTTTGCTGGGGCGACCACTGATTGGCGTGTTGGTTAATTAAGCCACGTGCGCGTTCCATAACCTCGGCGGTGGCCTCATGAAATTCCTCGCCAAGCAAGGTATCAAGCGAGGTGTTCGATAGCTGTATTTCTTTCAGAGAGTCTGCAAGCGGCTCGCTAAGCGGCTCACTGAGAGGCTCGCTTAAGTCGGATGCCAGATCGAAGGCGGCATCGTCAATCTGTTCTTCTAACGGCTCCTCTATCTCTTCCTCTAACTGTTCTTTGGCGTCAACCTCGATGGCAGGATGCAGCGCCTGACTTAAGGATTCAGGAACGGCTTCGAGATCTTCTTCTTCAAGCAGCGCCTTAATTGACTCGAGGTCACCCATCAGGCTGTTGGATTTGCTGTTACTGCTGCTCATGTGCGATTTCTCATCTCAGGCTCTCATCTCAGGAATCTTCCCAGTTGTTCATTTCATGGTGGTGCAGTGGGTAGCCGCAATCACGATAAAATTTGTAGCGCTCGCGGCCCACGGTTTTGCGTTCACCAACAATGATTTCGGCAACCCGATCAAAGCGGCCAATGAATTTTGGCACCTGATCTGCCAGATTCACCAGCACCTCGTCTCCGATGGGCTCTTCACCCCAGCCAATAAGTACGGGGGTCAGGGGCTTTGCATTGTCACTGTTCATCATTTCATGACCCAAAAATTGCTGCCGCGGGTAGTCCCACATCAGCGCATCGATTTCTTGTGCATGGGCCTCGCTGTTAGCGTGCACATAGACGCGCTGACCTGCCACCACGGCCTTTTGAGCCAGGCGGCAGGCAAATCGCGCAGCGGCAATTATGCTGACGTCTTCGAGCAGATAGAAGTCTACCCGTGTCACGCCTGATCGAGCAGGTATTGGAACAATAATGGCACTGGCCGACCGCTGGCTCCCTTGCGGGCACCGCTGTGGTAGCCAACACCGGCAATGTCCAGATGGGCCCAGGGGTAGGCCTTGGCGAAGCGCGCCAGGAAGCAGGCAGCTGTGACAGATCCTGCCTCGCGACCACCAATATTGGCCATATCGGCAAAGTTTGAGCGCAGCTGGCTTTGGTAGTCATCCCAAAGCGGCATTGGCCAGGCGCGGTCATGCATGTAATTACCCGCCTCAATGATCTCGGCGGACAGTTTGTCGTTGTTGCTGTACACCGCGGCGGCATGGGAGCCGAGCGCTACCACCACAGCGCCAGTTAGTGTGGCCACATCAATGACCGATTTGGGCTTATAACGTTCGGCGTAGGTGAGGGCATCGCAGAGCACCAGGCGACCCTCAGCGTCGGTATTGAGAATCTCCACGGTCTGTCCCGACATGGTGGATACTACATCGCCAGGTCGTGAGGCCTTGCCGGAAGGCATGTTCTCTGCTGCGGCAACAATGGTTACCAGATTAATCTTCAGCCCGGCGTCGATGACGGAACGGGTGGTGCCCAGTACGCTTGCGGCACCGCACATATCAAACTTCATCTCATCCATCGCTGGCCCGGGTTTCAGGCTGATGCCGCCGGTATCAAAGGTGATGCCCTTGCCAACCAGAACATGCGGTGCCTCTTTTGCTTTGCCGCCCTTGTATTGGATGATGATCATCTTGCCGGGCGTATCGCTGCCCTGAGATACCGACATAAAGGCGCCCATGCCAAGCCGGGTCATTTCTTTCTCGTCGAGACTCTTTACCGTGACCTTGGAGCTGCGGGCCATTTTCCGGGCTTCGCGCAACAAGTAGGTTGGGTTACAGATATTGGGCGGCGTATTGCCCAGATCACGCGACAGGGCCATACCGGTATCCAGCGCCTGGCTGGTGGTGACGGCGCTGCGGATCGATTTGGCCGTTTTGCCGGTTGCCAGCACCCCGATGGCTCTGATGTTTGGCTTGGCGACCTCTTGCTTCTGCGCATCGAAGCTATAAAACGCGGTGCTCAGAGTGACGAGGGCATTACGCGTTTGCCACGCCGTGTCAGCGGTTTTGCCATCCAGGCGTAGCGGCTCCAGTGCCCAGATCGCTGACTTGCCCGGCATGCTCAGGAGAGCCGTACTTGCCGCCTGCAGCACTTTTCGGAACCCTGTGGTGCTGAGTTTGCCGCTTGCCCCGCCAACAACCAGAGCACGCTTGATGGCTTTGGTAAGGATTAGGGTGGTCGTTTTGCCGGGCTTGTCCTCAAAATCATTGAGGGCAAGCGCCGTGCTGGTGCCTACCCCTAGCGCTCGCGCCAAGGCCTTCGCCTGGCTCACGCTCACAATGATGCAATCGGTACGCTGTTTGCCGATGCTGCCGGTCTTTACGGAATACTTCATAATGCCCTTCGCCGAGATGGTCGTAGTGTGTTGGCCTCATATTAATTGAAAGCAGGTGTTACTTGTATGGTGACCGCGAGGTATGCGTTCCGCGAACTGCTTGGGGTCTTTGTGGTGGTGGGGCTCGTGTTGCTGCTTATTGGCCTGGGGGGTCGTTTTATCGGCTACCTGCAGGATGCGGCCCTCGGCAAATACGCCGCTGATGTTCTTTTCACGTTGATGGTCTACCGGCTGCCGGAGTTTCTGCAGCTCATTCTGCCGTTTGCGCTGTTTCTGGCCGTTCTGCTCACGTTCTCCCGCTGGTACGCCGACAGCGAGATGACGGTACTTATTGCCGCGGGTGCAGCACCGGCCCGAATCCTCTCCTGGGCCATGGTGTGTGCCCTGCTGGTGGCGAGCGTTGTTGGCACCATGAGCCTGCTGGTGACTCCGTTTTACGCGCTAAAGCTCGATCAAGCGCTGATCAGTCAGCGTGAAAACCGGGAATTTGAGGCGCTGACGCCGGGCGTCTTCCATTCGCTGTATCGCGGCCAGCGGGTGACCTACACAGAATCGATGGATGACAAGCGACAAAACCTGCGCAACGTGTTTATTGGTGAGCGTCGTGAGGATGGCAGTCGGACAACAATCTGGGCGCAATCAGGCAGTCAGTTCGAAGATCCGCTGACCGGCAGCCGCTTTCTGCGCCTCAAACACGGTCGTCGTTACGAAGGGCGACCGGGTTTTGGTGACTATCGACTGCTTGAGTTTGGCACCCTCAGCCAGCGTATAGAAACGCCAAATATCGAACGGCGCGAGGCGAAGATTAAAACAGTGAAGACGCTGGATTTGTGGGCGTCGGGTGAGGGCGATCAGATGGCAGAGCTGCATTGGCGAATTGCGCTGCCGATCATGACGTTGGTGGCGACGGTGCTTGCCTTTGCGCAAGCCAAAGTCAGACCCCGAGAAGGACGGTTTGCCCGGGTATTGCCGGCCATGGGATTGTTTCTGGCCTACTACCTGACGCTTACGTTGCTGCGTGGTGCAATTGATGATGGCAAGGTGCCAACCGCTGTGGGCCTGTGGCCGGTGCACCTGCTGTTTGCGGGGCTGGGCTATTGGCTGTTTCAACGCGGCCAGCGTCCGGCGGCGGCTTAAGATGAGCGTCTTTCCAATTTTTCCAATGCTCACACGCCACATCACCGTGCATGTATTGGGCGGTATTGGGATTGTGCTGATCGCGTTTCTGGGCATTGTCAGCCTCTTTACGCTGATTGATGAGCTGGGCGAAGACGCGGCGGGCTATGGACCGGCAGCAGCGCTTGAGTATGTTTTGCTCACCTTGCCTAGGCGTACCTACGAAATGCTGCCCTATGCTGCATTTATCGGTGCACTGCTCGGACTGGGGCAGCTTGCTAACCACAGTGAGTTGATTGTGATGCGTGCCGCCGGCTACTCCACGGGCCGAATTTTTCGTGCGGTATGTATTCCTGCCGCCCTGTTGCTGGGGTTTAGTTTTGTGCTTGGCGAGTATGTCGCACCGGCCACTGAGGCGCGCGCCACCAGCCTGAAGACGCTGGCGGTGCAATCCGGCAGCGACACCTTTTATATCGATGGCGGCCACTGGTATCGAGAGGGTGGGTTGTACGTCAACGTAGACGGCATTGCTAACTCGGGTGAGCTGCGCACGGTTGTGATTTACGAGCTAAATGCCGACAACGCGTTAACCAGTATAAGAAAGGCGGAACGGGCGACTTACGTGCCGCGTGAAACCGACAATGACATTCTGCACATCTGGCGGTTGCACGATGTGAGTGAAACTCTGTTTCTGGACGGCCGCACACAAACCCAGCGTTACCCTCAATACGATTGGCACAGCAACGCGGATCCGCGTTTGCTGAGTGCCAGGGCGCTTCTGGAACCGGCGCGCATGTCGTTGGTGGATCTGTTTTATCAGGTTGGCTATATGCAGCGCGAGGGGTTGCGACCGGTGCGCTATGAGTTGGCCTTGTGGTCAAAATTGTTGCAGCCACTGGCGGTGGTTGGGCTGTGTCTGCTGGCGCTGTGCTTCATTCTTGGTCCACTGCGGGAGCGGGGCCTGGGCGTGCGACTGAGCGTGGGCGTGATTGTTGGCTTGCTGTTTAAGTACCTACAGGATCTGTTTGGTCCATTGGCGATGGTTTATGGCATTCCAGCCTGGCTTGGAGTGCTTATCCCCATAACGGTCTGCTGGGTGCTGGGAATTATTGGTTTCCGGCGAATTGGTTAGGCAGGCGGACAATGCGGGTGCCGGACAGCAGATCGGACCAGCTGCGATTCTGGTTATCGATGAGTATCCACAGATAACCCAAACCAAAGGCCAGTGCCCCGGCGCAGGCGCCAACAAACCTCAGGGTGATCATGGTCATCGACAGTGGCGGGATCACGGGATCTCCACCGGGGCCGGCCACCGAATTGGGCTGAATCTCCAGCCCCCAGGCGAGCATGCCCAGGGTTTGCCGGTTGCGTAGCCAGAAAAACGCAAAAAAACCGTAACAGGCCACAATACTCAGGGGCTGGGAGTACGCGGACTCGATGCGATTGTTGGTGAGCGCAACCGCAATCAACAGCAGGCTCATCACCAGAGCAATCACCAACAGGCTGTCATAGATCATGGCGCCAACGCGGCGCCAGAAACCGGCGTTGGGCAGGCTATCGCGCTGGGCGTGGGTGAGCTTTTCGGTCTTGGCGGTGTTGTCGGGCTTGGATTTGCGGGGCAAAGCGGTCTCAGCGCCAGGGGTTGGGCGCTGATTCTAACGGTTTTGGCAGAGCTTGCAGTTGCAATTGGCGGCGTTCGATCTGGCGCCGATAGGCGCTGATCAGATAGTCCTCGTCGGAGGCCGAGCGCACGGACAACCTATTGAGCCGCTCCTGATAATCCAGGATTTCCTTCAGTAAGGTTGCGGCTCGAGCAGTGGCGGCCTGACTCTCCGTCTTGGGTTGCTCGCTTCGAGCACTCTTGCCGGCAGGGCGTTGTTTTGTGGCGGTCAGAACCATCACTGCTCTCCATCAGTTTGCCGATCTGTTTGCTAACTACGCAAACGGTTCGCATCAAATGCACAAGCACAGGACGGTGAATAAACCCGGGAGGCGCCAATGTGGCGCTCCCGGAAAACGGCTGTCCTGGCCGCGCTGGTGGTGACCCTTATTAGTGGTCACCGACCCACTCGGCGTCGGCCAAGCGGTCTGCGTTAACAGACGCGGATGAATTTAACGATTCCGATTAGCTAAATCAACACTTAAATGTGCATTATAAGTTGTTGATATTCCTTAATAATTTAATTCTAGAATCAGATTAAGGAAAGTCAACCCCAAACTTAGCCCAGCTCAGCGACGTGATCTGCGATTGAGACCGGCCGGCCGATGACATCACCGTTAACGCCAAGTTCGGCAAGTTCGCCCACCTGATCTTTGTCGTGCACGCTGCCCCAGACCCGTTCTCCGCCGTGGGTTAGTGCGGCGATGTGTCCGGTGCGCGGACCGTCGCCGTCATACATTACGGTGTAGCTTTCGACCGTTGCCTGGCCGGCAAAGCCTTCGATCAGTTCGCGAGTGGGTTCCGCATCGACCTGGGGTTGCAGGTCTTCATGTGCAAAAGGCTGCGCGGGTTCATCGCCGGAATACACCCCAAAAGCGTGCTTGGTTAAAAAGCCGCCGTTGGCAGTCACCAGATTTTTGCTGCCGGGTTGGGCGCGGCTGAGTTCCACCGTGGTCGCGATGGAGTGCATCACGTAATTATTCAGCGGCCCGCCGGCGAAGGTCAGTCCGCCGGTGACCGTAAGTGGTGTGCGATCCACCAGCCCCAGTTCGCGTGCGGCAACCTGCACGGCAACGGGAAAGCAGGAATAGAGATCGACGTTCCCAAGCTCACTGGCCTGAACACCGGCAAGCTCCAGGCAGCGTTTGCCAGCGTGACGAATGGCCGGCGAGCTGTACAGATTGTCTCTGTTTGATACGTGGTAGGTGTCGTGGGCATCTGTGCCAGCGTGAAGGTATACCCAGCGATCTTCGCTAATGCCCAACTCCCGGGCTTTTTCTGTGGAGCACATAATCAGAGCGGCGCCTTGATCCACGCTGCTGTTGGAGTTCAGGAACTTGGGGTAGGGCTGGCTGACCGGGCGGTTGCCACCTGTGGGTTGAAGCAGCGACTCTGCCGTTTTGGCCTCTCTCACCCAGGCGTGAGGATTGTTGGCGGCAACCTCGCTGAAGCTGGCCCAGAGTTCAGCAACCTTTTGCAGATGAGCTGCTCGCGCTTCTTTACCTGGTCCGTGAATCGCATGGCCAAGCGCGTTTTCAAACATCGCATACAGCTGAATGGGGGCGCCTATCTGGCACTTCATCTCTTCGGGATGCGCCATCGACACTTCTTCGCCATACACACGATCCGGCGCACCGCCCAGCGCTTCCCAGCGCAGTTTGGCGCCAGCGCGTTTGGCCTTGGCCTGCGTGTTACCGCATTCAGCACCGGTAATCAGCACCACATCGTGGGTGCCGTTTTGAATGTCCAGCGCCGTCTGGTTCACCACCGTCTGCACAAAGTTGCCGCCAAACTGGCTAATGGCCGTTTCAGCCCCGGGCAGATTGAGGCGTTCGCGCAGAATGGCCGCGGGATTGGTATAGGGCCAACGACCACGCACCACGCGTACAGCGGTAGCAGCCTCGATGATCTTTGGGTTTGAGCAGTCCACAGCCGCTGCCTGCAGCGCCTCATACATTAGCTCCAGAGGCTCTTTGTGGGTCTCCCAGTTGGTGATGCGTTGTTCGTTCTGGGCGACGCCAACAATAACGGGCGTGTGCTTTGCTGCGTTGGTGGGCATGAAATTCTCTCTCTGTGGTCTTTTCCCTCGGGCCTATACTACCTGCCGATTGAGCATTGGATAAGCCGCGGAGCCTGATATGAGTTGTAGCCGAGTGAGAGTGTTGTTAGCGACCCTGGTGTTTGCCGTTGGCGCCGGGCCAGGCTATGCCTGGAATGAGTCCGGGCATCGCATCATCGCTGCGGCCGCCGCTGCGCAGATGTCGCCTGAGCTGCAAGCCCGCGTGGTATCGCTGCTTGAAGCCCACCCGCGCTACGTACAGGATCTTTTGGCCTACCAGCCCAAGAATCTCCGAGATCTATCGCACCCGCAATGGCTAATGGGGCAGGCCGCCGCATGGCCAGACCATGCTCGTAGTTTTGACAACGCACCGAGACGCAAGCGCGACGCACTGGTTGAAGCCTACCACCGAGGTAACTGGCACTACATTAATCTGCCGGTGTATCTCTCCAGAGCCGATCGCAGACTTCGGATTAAAGACCCGACGGCCAACCCGAATCTAAACGACCCCAGGGATGTGTTATCTGCACTGCTGGCCATTGGCCGCGATTTGCAGAACCCCGATATCTCTATTCAGCAGAAAGGCCTGTGGCTAAGCTGGGCACTGCATTTAATTGCAGATGTGCATCAGCCGTTGCATACGTCAGCGGTGTTCTCGAAAAAGCGCTGGCCCCGGGGCGACCGCGGCGGCAACGAAGTGAAAATCGCCGGCACTGAGAAAAAGGGCCGGCTGGATAGCCTGCACTATTTCTGGGATTCAGCGATTAGCAACCGGCGACGCCCGCATGAGGTTGCCCAGCTCGTGGAGGTGCTTGATGCGCAGGTATTACCTGAGGTTGCGAGTAATGAGCTTGATCCAACGTTGTGGATAGCTGAAGGCCACCAGCTCGCCCAGACCAGTGTGTACGGACCGTTACGCAAACAGATCCTGGCTTCGCCTGTTGTGAACATAGACACCGAGTACACCCAACAAACGCATAAAGCGGCGTTGCAAAGGGCGGCACTTGCCGCGCGGCGGACAGCGTTGTGGTTGGAGTGGGCGTTGTTCGGAGAGCCATTGGTGGGGTCAGAGTAGGATGCCAGAGTAAATCTGTTTTCGATTGTAATTGAGCGGTTATACGATCTGGCCGATTGCTTACTTCGGAATGAGCTTCTAGCTAATGTGTGCCGGGCCAGAATTCAGTTAATTTCTTCGGCTCGTTTACTCCATCAGGATAGGAGCTTACATCGGTGTCGCGACCGTCTAGATACTGTCCCTCTGGTATGCCGGTCCATGTGATCCAACGAGGTAACAATAAACAGGCTTGTTTTGCCAGTGACGGCGACATGAAGGCTTATGCGCACTGGCTACAAGAAGGGGCGGACAAGTACAGCGTCGATGTGCACGGTTGGGTATTTATGACCAATCACATGCACCTGTTGCTTACGCCGACTGAAGATACTTCCATATCTAGGTTGATGCAGTATGTAGGTCGGCTCTATGTACGCCGGTTCAATTTTCGCTACAGCCGTACAGGAACGTTATTCGATGGCAGGTTTAAATCTTGTCTGGTGCAGAGTGAAAGATACCTGTTGGCCTGTTTGCGCTACATTGAATTGAATCCTGTACGTGCTGGCCTGGTGAGCGATCCAGCCGAATATCGCTGGTCGAGTTATCGCTGTCATGCTTTTGGATTGGATGTGGCAATGCAAACTCCGCACCCAAGTTATCTGTCTCTAGGCCGAAATGCTCCGTCTAGGCAGGATGAATATCGAAAGCTGGTTGCAGAGTCGATTGATGTCGAAGTTCTCGCAAAAATTCGGCATTGCACGAATACTGGGCTGGTACTTGGCAGTGAGATGTTTCGAAAGCAGGTCAGGCAGATGCGATCGTGAGAGATGAATGCAGTCTTGAGGTCACAACTTGGTGAGAAGATCTACCTCGAGTTTCTTTGCTCAGTCCCTTTGCTCTGTCCCATTACTGTGACCCTATTGATTCGGCTAC
This sequence comes from uncultured Pseudomonadales bacterium, assembly GCA_964634815.1. Classification (GTDB taxonomy): domain Bacteria; phylum Pseudomonadota; class Gammaproteobacteria; order Pseudomonadales; family Azotimanducaceae; genus JALZVT01. Next base: position 19,194 of record CAZWMD010000072.1, read on the forward strand.
ATAGCTCAAGAATACAGCGCTAACGGTTGCCGCTCGGGCTCCTTCGGCGAATCAAACGCCTCAGTACTTGCCCATTGAT
>CAZWMD010000073.1:0-19159 GCA_964634815.1 uncultured Pseudomonadales bacterium
GACGTTTGCCGTCTTCATGACGCACGATCTGAATCACCAGGTCGATGGCAGAGACAATCTGTGCGCGCATGGCAGACATGGGAAAGTTAACCCCAGACATGGTGACCATGTTTTCTACCCGCCCCAAAGCATCGCGGGGAGTATTTGCGTGTACGGTTGTCAACGATCCATCGTGGCCCGTGTTCATGGCTTGCAACATGTCTAACGCCTCAGCACCTCGAACTTCGCCAATCACCACTCGGTCTGGGCGCATTCGTAAACTGTTCCGAACCAGGTCGCGAGCCGTCACGGCGCCCTTGTCTTCAACATTAGGAGGGCGGGTTTCCAATCTGACCACATGAGGCTGCTGCATCTGAAGTTCTGCTGAGTCTTCAATGGTTACGATGCGTTCATCAGCTGGAATAAAACCCGACATGATGTTGAGCAACGTGGTTTTACCGGCGCCGGTACCTCCGGATATCAGAACGTTCAGTCGGCCTTTGACAATGGCCTGCAGTACCTTGGCAACTGAATCGTTGACTGTGCCGAAAGCGATCAGGTTTTCGATGCTAAGAAGTTCAACGGCAAACCGTCGAATTGACAGGCTTGGCCCGTCTAAGGCCAGGGGAGGGATGACCACGTTTACTCGTGATCCGTCTTCCAGCCGAGCATCTACCATGGGGGAGGACTCGTCGATTCGACGCCCGACACCGGACACAATCCGGTCGATGATGCCCATGAGATGCCGATCATTCTCGAACCTAATGTCTGTGAGCTCAAGCTTGCCGCGGCGTTCTACATACACCTGCTTGTGGTTGTTCACAAGAATGTCCGAAACGGTTTTGTCTTTAAGCAGGGGCTCCAGCGGGCCAAGCCCGAGCACTTCGTCTTCGATTGACGACACCACCGATTGCCGGCGGTCAAAAGACAGTGGCTCGGCTTCTGCGTCAATCAGCTCTAGGCTCAGTTCACGAATTTTCTGACGTGCCTCATCGGCAGGCAGACTATTAATCAGCGGCAGATCAACTATGTCGAGAAGCTTGTTGTAAATACGGCGCTTTATGTCTTCTTCAAAACTGGATAACACACCCGGCGTTTCAGCTTTGAGTTGCCTGATGTGATCGACAGGCGCTGTCTCTGAACTCGACTTTAGATAGGCATCGCGCTGTTCTATGGTGAATTCTGATAGATCTGACTGGTATTCAGCGGTCATTGTTAACTCCTAAGCAGGCTCGATACCGTTTTACTGAAGAAGTTGCCAGCGTCTGGCACAACTTCTTCGCCGGTAACATCTCTGACAATGGGTGCCAGAGCTTTCACCAGGGGCGAGCGGGGTTGATTGACAGCAATGGGTAATCCGGTATCAATACTTTCGGACACACTGCGATAGTCGTTAGGTACCACAACGGTATCTTGATATGGCAGCGTTTTGTAAATATCGTTGAGTTCCAGTCCATAACCTTTTCTATGCCGATTGACGATGAGCTGTATGTTCGGCATCGCTATACCCGGAACGCCCTGTAACAGATCTATTAATCTGGATGCATTGCGAAGTCCAGGCAAACTCTGCTGCATAACCAGATAAATAAGATCAGACTGCCTAAGCGCTTCCAGAGCAAGCCTGTTGAGCTGGTTAGGCACATCGATCACGGTGTAGCGCATAGTTGATTTCAGTAAATGAATCAGTTTTGGCAGCCGATCTGCCAAACTGGCTCGGCCCAAACCGGTACTTTTCATATCAGCACACATCAACCGCGGGGATTCTCTTCCTTCAGTGAGATAGGCCTGCACGGCAACCGCGTCAATTTCCTCCGCACGCTCCAGCGCCTCAACCAGGCCGCGTCGGGGTTGCAGATCCAGGTACTGCGCGCAACCAGCAAACTGAAGATCAAGGTCGAGAAGACAGGAATTGTTTTGTTGTCCGTCATCCTGCAATAAACAGGCCGTATTGACAGCCAGAGTAGTTGCCCCTGAACCCCCGGCTGTGTTTAGAAAGGCCACCACGCGCCCGGTCTGGGAGGCAGCAGTGGGCTTTGAGTCCATTAACAACTTTGACAGTGCAGTTGTAATCTGGCCGGTGTCTGAAGAGAGTTTTAGAAAATCGCTCGCACCAGCCTGCATGGCCAGGCGCATGGCCACCGGCTCAAGAGCATCGCTCACTACCAGCAGTGGCACTTTCGAGGTCTCCGTCCGCGCAACCAACGCCTCCAGTTCTGCGGTTGACTGATCTGTTAACAGTAAAATCAAGGCGCGCGGTGGTGGTGCGATGCCCTGTAGGGGGTCCGGGTTACCGTTAAGTACAACCTGGCGGGTTGTCACGTTGTTCACGCCGTCGACGAGGATTTTTTCCTCGAGTAAGGCCAACTGCTCCGGGTTTCTGCCTGCGATTAGTACTGCACTCACATTGTTACCCTGAATTTCCAAAAATAGACGCCACTAGCACGATTGCAATCCCTCACCCCGAGTGACGCCAAGGCTCTCCCGCGGTAACGTGGTTGAAAACCTGGGCGTATCGAACACGGCACTCAGGCCAGGTACCAAAAAACTGTGAGTGAAGTTTTGTATGCTCACATTAACGTATCGAATTTGACCAAAACTCCCTGCCGGATCGGTGAGGGGGGCACCGGTTTGATTCAGATAAGTAATCACCACGTTACCAGGGGTCAGTCCAGCAACTACCGGCGAAGCGGCACTGGATCCGGAGTCATTAAACACGGCTACCCGGTTGATCGCATTGGCGTTCACCTGACATACCGCTGCCATTCGAGCACCTCGTCGCGTGACTTCTTCGAGCGCGTTGTATACAAAAAACGCGCGTCCCACTTCAAGCACGGCCAACAACGTTGTCATTGCCAGCACACCAATGATGGCAAATTCAACCGTTGTGGCTCCGGATTGTTTGCGTATATTCATGGTATGAGCGACCTTATGGCGACTCGTGCGCGAAAATTGAACGCTGAACTGATTGTGCTGCCGAGGCCAAACGTAGGAATACTTGAAAACAGTGGTTGGTAGTTGTAGTTGGCGCTGACGTTAAGGTCGCTGTCTACCAACTCAACGGTGATGTTGCCAGGCGTTAAGCCTGGCAGCACGCTGGCTCCGCCACCCTGGATGCTGCCAAATACAACAAGATTGCGAATGTTGGTGACGTCGCTGTTCGCCAGCTGTGGTATCCCGGTGCTACCCGCGTTTTGAGCGGTTACCTGAGCGCCCAGGCGGGCTCCATCTCGCAGCGCCTTGTTCAATGCGTTGTACTGAATAAAGCCTCGACCGATTTCCGCCGTGGCGATGATCAGCAACATGACCAGCGGCAAGACGAATACGTATTCGACAGCCGCAATGCCCTTGTTTCTAGTCGAGAGAGAGCGACAACCGTTCATGACGCTGAACTGGCAGAGTCTTTATAGAGTTGAATAACAAAAGGACCGTTACCATCACTGGGCGTTTGCCCGGGCACGCCGGTCACACCGCAGGATCCACCCACAAATTGACCAAAGATGTTGTTACCTTGACCAGTTTGTTCGACGTCTTGCAATAGATGAAAGCACAGCACGCCAAGCAGAGGCACAGAACCCTGACCATTGGTTGCTGTGGAACAATCGCCAACGGGCACAGCCATAGTTCTACGCCCGAAGGCCCCCGGTGGACTGCCCGTATCCGGGTCATTAGTGAAGTTGCCGGCACTAATATCATTGCGGTAGTCGTTGAACGTGTAGGCACCTGCTGCTTCCAGATCCGCCGCGCTGTTAACCGGTTGACCGTTAAAGAATATTTGCCGGGTTGCGGGATCAAAATCCAGGCCACTACTGCTGGTGTTATTACCGCCGCCGCTGTTGCCATTACCGTTGCCGTTGCCGTTGCCATTGCCGCCGCCACCGTTGCCATTGCCGTTGCCGCCGCCACCGTTGCCATTGCCGCCACCGCCATTGCCGTTGCCGCCTCCACCAACGCTGCCATCAGCCTGGGTAACAATAACGTCAGGCGGAAATTCAGCCTGCGTTCCTCCCAACGGCCCGCTATAAATTCCAAACCGGGTGTTTGTACCTTGGGAGACAGGACCAACACCATTACCGGGTTCGGTTTCAATGGTGTCATTCAAATTCACACAGTTATCAAAACTGCCCGCGAGCGACCTGCGCAAATCAGCGTTACCGGTGTTACCAGGCAAACGAACGAGTTGATAGTTACCCGGGCCCACCAAAAAGTTGCCCCCGAGAGAGCCACTGGCCAACACCTCGGGCTGACCGTCGGTATACCCAAAAAATTCGCCACCTGCAGGATCTCCACACACCATAACCGGGGCGATATTGCAGACTTCCGTGAGTTCAGGGCTGGGTCCAGCCACCGCGCTGCTGGAGATTTGAGTGTCGTTCATGCCAAGTAGACCCGTGAGGCCTGCGGGTACCGAGAATCCTGTCGCCCTCACTCGAAGATAATCCGCAGGGGTAGTGCCTGGGACAAATGGATTTACCGAGTTCGAGAACTGAAAGCTGAGCTGAATTTGACCGGACGAAAAGGCCTGGCCAAGTCGACCACTTCCCGTAGCATTTGCATTGGCTGAAAAAGCTGCTGCCGCCGACAACCGCGCCTCATTCGTGTTGCCATTGTTCTGCGACAAGCTGGTGGCACCGCTCAAGGCCGCGGCATCAAGAGCATTCTGCAATCGCGTGTTATTTAGCATCACGTTGCCCGTGTCCATCGCAAGCCCGGCCATTGCCAACATCGCAAACAGAGCTATTGTAAATAGTACGATGACAACGCCGCGGTTTTTGCGCGTTAACCGTTGGGTTTGGCGCTTTCCGGTTCCAATGTTAGCCATTGGTACCTCCTAAGGTGATGGTCACTTCGTCGCTGCGGTCTTCGGGTTTAGTGATTGCCTCCCGATAGGATTCAAGAACCGCTCCCGCGCGAGCTGAGTCCGTACCATCAATTGGATCCGGATCTGGGTTTGCCGATGTTTCCGGATTGGCTTTTTGGGCTTGCACCACATGCCGAACCGCCTCTCCAAACTGCTCCTCTACCTCATAGGTCTCACAACCGCTTAGAAGCAAGATAACCGTTGATAGCAATGTACCCTGAAGAAATAGGTTGCTCATTGTTAGCTCCTTAGTTTGCTTGGTGACCGAAGTCTGCTTCAACACCGCTGTTTGCGTCATAGCTGGCGGCTGATTTGCGCTTACCTTGCAGTCGTCCCATCAGGTAGAAATCCAAATCATTGGGCTCGACAAAGCTGTCGGTAGGTAACCGTATATCTTTTGCGGCCAACGGCTTTGCAATATGCGGTGTGACCATAATGACAAGTTCTGTTTCTTCACTGATAAAATCTTGACTGCGAAACAGAGCACCAAGAATAGGCAGTTGGCCAAGTCCGGGAAATCGGGTGATGTTCGACGTAACGTCTTCGCTGATCAGGCCGGCTATGCCCATTGTTTGGCCTTCCTTGAGTTCAACTGTAGATTCCGCCCCTCTAGAGGTAATAGACGGGACAAAGAAGGTTTGTGATGTTTGGTCTAGCCCTACGACAACCGAGTTGGTTTCAACAATATCGCTTACAGATATTGCGACCTTTAAATTAATCGTATCTTCGCTGAGTACCACCGGAAGAAACCTCAACGATATTCCAAATTCCCGGAACTGAATGGTAATTGTGCTGCCACCCCCACCTGCGGCTTGTGGAACTGGAATAGGAAATTCACCCCCCGACAGAAAAGTCGCTTCCTGACCGGTGAGTGTTGTTAGCGTTGGTTCTGCCAACACTTTTGCGAGCCCGTTAGTGCGCGCCGCATCGAGTGCGATATTGAACAGCGTGCTGTTAGACAGGAAGGTACCAAAGAGGCCCTGGTCCGGAAGTGATAGAGGCTCAGCAAGCAGACCGCCGGTTTGTGGGACGATACCGCCGCCATTCAGGCCACCAAACAACCAGTTGGACGCTGTCTTCTCTACATTGAACTGGGCATTAATGCGCTTTAGTTCGGTACGCGAAATCTCGGCAACCTTGACTTCAAGCATGACCTGCTGACCGCCACCAACCTGCATCATGTTGATCACCTCACCGGAACCTTGGTCCGCGTCTCCTTCCTGTTGAAACTCCTGAACCTCAACACCGGTCTGTACTTCGGCAAGGTAGGCCTCGGCGAGGCGAATCGCGGTATCCATTTTTGCAAGGCTTGACACCTGACCGCGCAACACCATCGAGCGCTGTATAGAAAAAACCTCAATGTTCTCGCCGGGCAGCAGCTCGTGTAACTTGTATTTCAAAGATTCAAGATCGTGACTAACCTCTACGCTTACGGTACCGATGAGCTCATCGTTGCGGTCCCAGAGGTGAACGTTGGTCGTGCCAAGATCCTTGCCAAGAACATACAGCTGTCGAGCACGAACAATAATGATGTCCGCTAAATCCGGGTTACCAACGGAGATACGGGCAGCTGGGGCACTTAGGCGCAATACACGGGATTTATACAGAGGTACCACCAGGCTTTCACTGGAACCGCCACCAAGAGCGGTCTCAACAGACTGCAGACGGCTGTCTGCAGCCAGGCTAGAAGGGACCCAAACCAGCCCAGCCAGTAAAGCACAACAGACTAACGTTTTACTTCGCACCCGACCCAATGGCTTACGAAACGGTCCTGTTAATCTGATCAAATAGTTCATTGTCGTTCCTTTAGATACTGCTGGATACTTCGGAAACTCTCGTCAACGGCTTTCTGCCGTTGTCGGAGGATGTTCCTGGCTGGCTACAGTTTGGCTTTCTCTTCTTGTACTTTGGTGCCACGAATAACCTCAATAGTCGTTGCCGTTGATCGCTTTGGAGGAGCACGACGTGCAACTCTCACCGGGCGAATGGCGGGTTTGACTGGCGCGACAACAGGCTTTTCTTCAGCCACCTGGTTGTCCAGCGGATTTCGCAGAGCCAGTTGAATATCACCCTCAATTCGTGCTTTAGACAGATCCAGCGCTTGGTCGGGTGTCAGTTCCAGAGTGACAGCACGTACAATAATCGGCTCATTTTCATCCGTTGAGGTGGTTTGATCGACGGCCAAAACCTTGATGTTGGTAAGGACCACGCTGGCACGCGCCTTCGAATTGACCCGACTTCCGCCACTGGTTGAAATAACGTCAACCCGATTACCAGGCAAAAGGAAGCCAGCAACCCCGGCCACGTCATTCACGCGCACGCTGATTGCCCGCATGTTAGGGGCTACAAGCGCCGCGAGTGTGCTGCCTTCGTTGTGTTCGGCAAAGCTCGTGCCAAGGATCAGTTGATTGGGTTCAATACGACTCTTGGCGACAAAACCTTCCACGTCTTCGATCTGTTTTATGGCCGTTGCTGGTATAGCATCTTCTGACAGCTTCACCATCTTCAAATGACGTGATGAGACCTTGGTGCCGTAAGGGATAGGTAAGGCCGCCGCAACTACCAGTTGCTTGCCATCTTCGCTATCACCTTCTGCGAGAAGACGCGTGTTAAGCCAGCTGTTAGCTGAGGTTGCAGCAAACACTCCCAATAAAAGAGAAACTACAACTAGTACAACTCCTCGTCTTCTCATGGTACTGATATCCCGTTAAGGGCGCGGGGTGTTTCCGCGCCTGGTGTTAGTGATACAAAATAGCGGCGCCACGCCCACAGCATGTGCTCTGTGTTTAGCACTCGGGGCAAGCCAAGATAGTCGATGTGGTCTGTCGCGATACCAATCAAATCCCTGGGGTGGCAAGGCAGAAGAGGAGTATTGTTGGTTTCATGCAGCTGTTCGATAACAAAGTCGACGACCTGGTCGTCACACTGAACACGCTCGGACTCACAGACCTGCCACCAGATCGTGCGATAGTTAGCCCGGGTCAGCGGATCAAACCGAATTTTGTAGCCAATGCGGCGCAAAAAGGCCTCATCCGCAAGATCGGTGGGATTCAGATTGGTAGAAAACACCAGCACCAAATCAAAAGGTACGCCAAAGTGACGTCCTGATCCCATGCTGAGATAGTCCGTCTGTTCTTCCATAGGCACAATCCAGCGGTTAAACACAACTTCTGGAGCCACCCGCTGACGGCCCATATCATCCAGAATGAAAAGTCCGTTATTAGCCTTGAGCTGCAGTGGCGCGCGGTATTCGTTAGTGCCAGTTTCGAGCTGCACCTCAAGCATATCAGCAGTGAGTTCGCCACCGGCCACCAGAACGGGACGCTCACACAAAAGCCAACGTTGATCGTGTCTATTTTGCAAACTCAGATCGTTACTCTGCTCGACGTGAATCGGTTTATGCAGCACCGGATCAAACAGCGTGACCACCGCGTCGTTTATCGCAATCGCGTGGGGTATGAGAACATCATCCTTGAACAAACGGGCAAGCCGTTGCGCAATGAACGTTTTTCCCGTACCCGCATTGCCGTAAATAAAGATCGCTCGCCCTGAGTTCATGGATGGACCAAGCTGATCAATAAGCTCTTCATCCAGTACCACGTCAGCAAAGGCATCATGCATTTGTTCGTTGGTGATGCGGCAATCATGAACACTCTGCTGTCGTACGACCCGCGCGTATTGCTGTAACGGCACTGGTGCCGGACCCACATAACCGCTACGTTGCATCGCCTCTAACGCAGCAAACCGACCTCGATCGGTAAGGTTATAACGCAGCTCACTCGAACCACCTTTACTACCCAGCACTTCGACTTTTGCCTCGGTACGAAGGAAATGCACGATTTCTTCCAGCAATTTGCCCGGCAGCGCAATGCGATTTGAAAGCTGGGAGAGATTAAGCACTCCACCCTGAAGCAAGTGTTTGGCAACCAGATCCGCAACAAAAGTAATGCTTAGACCGCTGTCTTCCAGAGTCGCAGGCAGGGGGGCCAGGCGAGAGAAGCCGGAGGTTACTTCTGGAATATTCGGTAGGTTAGAAACGTGTACCTCCGACATTAGGCAGCCCCCAACTGATAAAACACAACGCCCATGGTTGCCAATGCAATCGCTGGCGCAAAGGGTACTTTTTCTTGCATAAGGTTTTCTCGGGGTGAATCTGTCGTTATCGAATTAGACAGTTCTGTATGTTGTGCGCTGGCCAGCTGTTTGAGTTGTTTGGCTGACCAGGCGACGGAGACAAATATCGCGCTTAAGATGAAGGCAACCACAATGCACTGGAGGACTCCCCAGGGTCCTAAAAACATGCCGCAGGCCACCAGCAGCTTCACATCACCAGCACCCATGGCTCGAGCCAAGTACATTGGTAACAGCACAAGTCCAGTCATGGCACCCAGCAAAGCACCAGCTATTGACTGCAATCCACCGTCAAACAGTGAAAAAAGAAGGCCTCCAACCAGCACGCCCAAGATCAGTACGTTTGGCACCCGGTGTTCTCGCAGATCGGAACTGGCGATCATTAGAAGATGCGCGAAGAGGTAAACTATCGAAAAAGTAAGTAGTTCCATAAACGTCTCGGTTTACGCCAAAGGATCCGGCCTACAAGCAAGTAGGCCGGACCAATCGGACATCGCGTAAGGACTTTACGCGATCACAATGCCCGCTAGCGCGCCCTGTATGGCGTTAATAACAACGGCTACTTCTAGTCCGAGCGCGTTAAAAGCGCCAATTACACCAGCTCCAACCAATCCGCCGGCAATGGCGTATTCAACGGTCGTCAGACCTTCTTCATCGCGAATAAACTTAAGGATTGCATCCTTCATAATAATTTCCCACATATGTGTTTAGCATTTTCCCGCTGACCCTCAATGGCTTTAGCGGAACCTTTCCGCAGGCAGCTATACCTGCCTTACGTTGGATGCATAAGTTAGCTGACGGATAGCTGGGGCGTTAGAATTAGTTTGCCAACTTGTAGAACTATTCTTGGGAGCAAGAACCGGCGCGATTGATTTATTGAGCGCGCCGGCATTGATAGCGATATTCTATCGCTTCTTCTGGAAGAGAGCCTGATTCGGCATCGCCGAAGTCATAGAGGATTGCCTCACCAGACTCAGTAAGGATAATGGAATACTGATAGTACTCTTTGCTGTTACCACCAAAATCCCAACGCCGGGTATCAGCGCTGCGACTGAAAGAACCCCAGATCCGGTCATCATAGAGTTTTATGTAACTGGAGCTGCCGTCGGCAACGAGAAACAAATCTTCTTCCGTTGAACCACTGAGCTGGCACGCCCAGATCGATTTCACCTGCGCATCATCCTCCGCAGGTTGCGCCTGGGCAGAGAACAGTGGGGCCGTAAGCAAAGCGATTACCAAACAAACGGCAAATACAGAGTTTTGCGAGAAAAATACTGCTGTCACGTAGTGTTAACGCCCGGGCGCCTGAGCTTGCGCGCTACGCTCGTTAGGAAGCAGTGACGACAGACAACTAATATCAATCTTCGACGCCTCACCAGCCACTTCTGACGGCGCTACGCCAAAGTACTGGCGAAACTTTCGGGTAAAGTAAGAACCGTCATTAAAACCAACGGAGAAACAAATGTTGGTGATCATGGCATCCGGGCTCTCGAGCAACTTGCAGGCCTCGCGCAAGCGAAACTGAAGTACATATTCGCGAAAGCCTACACCGTAGGTCTCTTTGAACAGGCGACTGAACTTAAAGCTGCCCATCTGGCACAGGGGTGCAACCTGATCAACTCGAATCTTCGACGCATAATTTTGCTCGATGTAGTTGATGGCCGGTAGAAGTCGCTGTGATTCGCTACGCCGTGGTGATTCTGCAACTTCTCCTGGAATGAAGTCCTTAGGCATCCAGATTTGCCTGCTCGGTTGCACATTCTTATTCTCAAAGAGATTGGCAAGCCCGTCGAAGCAGCGTGTGACTTCGGTGTTGGGCACCGGTTTCACCAGGTAATCCCATACGCGAGAGCGAAAAGCCCAGATGGCTAGCGCCTCTGAATGCTTCAGCGTCAGCATTATGATGGGGACAGAAGGAGCATCGTTTTTGATCTGACGCAATAATCGCAGGCTATTGCGATCGGGGTAGTCAAAATCAGCGACAATGACGTCGATGTCGTTTTTAACCTCAATCGCAGAGCTTGGGTTTGTGTTAGTTACTTTGTGGTAAGACACAACCGCCCGGTCGTGCATTCCAACCGGTAGCTCGGCGGGCTGGACGCCCATATTGAAATCAAGCCATAGCAGCCGCATTGCTGGTGGCGGGGTGATTTTTTCTTCAGTCAACAACACACTTTGGATCATAATCCAGACCTTCCCTGTTGATCAGAGGCCGACTACATCCCTGCAACCAACAAACCAGAATTAGCTCATTCCGGTTAGTTAGCGTCGTGCTTCTGTGCTTCAGATTTGCACATCTTGTATGTATGACAGAATAGCGCCTCTCACTCCAAATTGCACAGCAGAGTTACACAGATCCTGTAAACAGATTGTTTGTTATCTAACGAGTGTTCAGACCAAAGAGCAGACTTTAGAATAGATCGATACGGGTGATCGCCCGTATGGATTTCCGTCTGGATCAGCGCCGAGACCTCCGGAACTTCACCGCAACCTACATGTTAGATCTCGTCAAGAAATAACCGGGTGCGCTTAAGCCAAGAGCAACCCATTGCCAGACTCACCCTTATAGGTGATTCGCGCAGATTCCACAGGAACTATAACCATCTGTACGATTTAGATGCTGAGATTTGGAATATCTGGATTCGTCCCCTAATCTGAATTCTGACGCTATACAGGGATTTACGACATGGATTGGTTAGTTATCTCCGCCCTTGTGTTCATCGGGTTGTTCATCGGGTTCATCCTGATCATGGGAATTGGGGCCAAGCTCAGCGCGTCCCAAAAACCGGCTACCATCGATCTACCTTATGAACCAAGGACGCCACTTTTCACGCCCGCCGAAAGATCGTTTCTTGGTGTACTAGACCAGGCAGTGGGGGAAAAGTATCGAATATTTGGCAAGGTGCGAGTTGCCGATGTGATCAAACCTCTGAAAGGCCTCCCCAGACCCAGATACCAATCAGCCTTCAATCGTATCTCTAGCAAACACTTCGATTTTGTACTCTGTGATGCAGACACGCTAAAGGTTCTGTTCGCAGTCGAGCTTAACGACAAGTCACATAAACGGAAAAAACGAGCAGCGAGAGATCAGCTACTCAACGATATCTGTAGAGTTGTTGAGATGCCGTTGGTTACTTTCGACGCTAAAGCTTCATACTCGATCGTCGAGGTTAGAGAGATCTTTGATGGCGTCGCGCACCGTCAAGCGAACATCTAAATCTACACTCTTAGTCTGATTGATCCTCAGCGGACGGGTAGCTCCCCATCGTCAACATTAGTAACGCGCTACAGACAAACAATCCCGCTCCGGCCTGAAACGCCAGATCATAGCTTTGGGTGGCTTCGTAGATCTTCCCAAATATCCAGCTGGCAGAGCCGTTACAGATCGCCAGTGCGGCGTAGAGGATGGCGTAGATTTTGGCGTAGTGCTTCAGACCAAAATACTTGGCCGCCAAAAATGCCATCAGATCCAGCTCAGCGCCTCCGGCAACGCCCATCATTACTACTGCAAGCGCCGCTGTTAGGTAGCTTTGCTCTCCCGTTAGCAGGAGTGCGCCAACGACCGGCAAACACATTGTGATTGCGGCGACCCCGGGTGCCCAGAAGCGATCCACCAGATAGCCAACCAGCAAGCGACCACCAATGATCGCCAGGCCAAACAGGCCAAGGACGCTTGCGGCCTCCGCGCGACTGATACCGTTCTCTGTTAATGCGGGAATGAGATTGGGCACAAGCCCCGACACCGCCAGGTAGAAGGCAAAAATGGAGAGCAGTAGCGCCCAATAGCGGTACTGGCGAAACGCTTCTGCCAGCGTGTAGCCCCAGCTGCGATCAACAACTGCAGCCAGCTCCTGCTCGCCAGATTCATGATCGGGATGGAACCAGGCGAACACGATGGGGGAGGCCAGAAACAGCGGGAGTGCTGCGAGTCCCAGATAGGCAACTCGCCAGCCGTAGTTGTCGGCGAGCCAAACCGTGTAACTCGGGGCAAAAATGCTGCAGATACCGGTACCGCTCAACGCCAGCCCAAGTGCCAGACCACGACGCTGTGAAAAATTGGTAGTGATCGCCCGACTCCAGGTCACCGGAATGGTGCCACTGCCCAGAATCGCCATCAGGGCGTAAGCCAGATACATAAGCCATAGCTGCCCATCAACCGAAGCAGCCAGGATCAACCCAGCCGACAAGCCGACAAGTCCTGGTAAGGCAACGGCCCGAGCGCCAAATCGATCAATCAAGACCCCGACAAGGGGTGCTGTTAGCGCTCCCAGACCCGAACTAAACGCAAGACAAAACAGCATGTCTGAGCGTTGCCAGCCAAACTCAGCGGTTACCGGCCCAACCAGTGCGCTCATGGTATAGAAGGGCAGCACAATGGAGCTGCAGGCTATGCCAAATCCGGAACTCAGGATGAGGGGCCAGTTGCGCTGCAGCTCGTCGTTAGCAGAATCTGTATGAGTCATTATCTACTGGTCTGGAAAGGAGCGGTTTATCGTTTGAGCAAACTGCTCTGCGCCTTCACCAAAAAAAGTGCTGATGTGGGTACCAGTGAGTACGATCCTGTTAACTCCACCGCTGGCAAATTTCTCCCAGCCCATGTTCGGAGAACCCAGCGCGACCTCATCCTTTAAGTGTTTTCTTGTAACGTCGCTGGAGCGGATAAAGGTGATCTGACCCGGGTATACCCCGGGCCTGTGCCGTTCGATTGTCTCCCCGGAGATATTGAGTGTCTGATTATTGCCTGGCCGTTTTCGCCAACGACTTAGCAAAGCCGGTGTGTGTTCAGCAAGCTTCTTGGTGTAGGCGATCTTCGATTCCCAGTTGAATTGCGCGTGATTTAAAAACCAGGCGTCAGCGATCAACAGATAATCAACGGTGTGACCGGCCTGGGTTAGCTGGACCGCCATCTCGTGGGCGATAAGACCACCCATTGCCACCCCCCCAAGCCGATACGGCCCGGCAGTTTGCACCCTTTGAACCTGGGTTATGTATGCTGCGGCGATACTGGCGAGGTTGCTGTTAGGGGGTTGATCTTCAGGTGCACCTGGGGCCTGAAGCGGATAGAGATTCAGTTCTTGATCCAAATAGCCTGAAAAATTCGAAAAACCCTGCGCGTCGTCGACAGTGGCGCGCACAAAAAACAGGTTCTGTGGATCACCGGATGATAACGCGTGGGGAGAAGCACTTTGACGAATCACTGCAGCCAGTTCCAAGGCAGTGCTTGCTTCAAACAACACCGTTAATGGCAATTCGATCCCAAAGGTTTGACGAACACGCTCCCTGCAACGAATCGCTGACAAGGAATTTCCGCCGAGGTCAAAGAAGCTATCGTTCGGGGTAATCCCGGGAGCCTCTAATAACTCACCCCAAAGCTTGATTACCCAGGTTTCCGTTTCATCCAATTGAAGCCCCGGCACCCCGATGAGCTCATTTGAAGCGGCAGCGAGCGTTGCGTCGGCGTAATCAACCAAGCTTGCCTTGTCTACCTTTCCATTTGCTGTGGTGGGCAGTTCGTCGATAAGAAGATAGTCTGATGGGCATTCATGATCAGCAAGTTGGCTGTTTATTCGGGCCTTGATTGAACCCAGCGTCTGTGGCGTGACCGTTGTACTAGCTTCAATAACGGCAACAAGCGAATGACTGTCTGAAACTGTTCGCACAACGATCGCTGCTCGAGTAATTTCAGAATCGCTGAGTAGGGTCTGCTCTATCTGCTGAGGCTCAATTCGATAGCCTCTAATTTTAATTTGCTGATCCGCACGTCCCATGAAGCGCAGCAGACCTTTTGAGTCCAACATTACAAGATCGCCGGTTTTATAAGCCTGAACTTGTTTGGAACCCACCATGATGGTGGGAAATCGTTCGCGGGTAAGTTCTGGATTATTCAGGTAACCCAAGGCCAGACCGGCACCACAGAGATAGAGTTCACCAATAAGTCCGGGCGCAACCGGACGATGTTTACTATCCAGTATGTGTACCGACGTCTCCTGTATCGGTTGGCCGATGGGTACCGACAACACTCTGGGATTCCAGTCTTCCAAAATAGGGTATGTGCAGGCAAAGGTTGTGCACTCTGTGGGGCCATAACCGTTGATAATCTGCACATCTGGAAGCCCTGCCTGAGCGATTGATACGTGCCGAACCGACAACGCCTCTCCACCAATCAGCAATTGCTCCAAACCCTCAAGCGCGGCGAGGTTTTCGTCAACCACCGCGTTAAATAACGACGATGTTAACCAGAGCGTGGTAATGGCTTCGCTCGTCACAATGTTGCCAAGCAATCCCAGATCAGCGGAAGCCTCCGGAAACAACACACAACAGCCGCCATTGAGCCAGGCACCCCAGATCTCGAAGGTGCTGGCGTCAAAGGCCAGGGGTGCGAGTTGCAGTGTCCTGGTGTTGGGGCCAAGACTCACATAGTCAGGGTTGCTGGCCAGTCGAATTACCCCGCGATGGGGTACGGCCACCGGATTGGGTGTGCCTGACGTACCCGAGGTGTACATCACGTAGGCCAGTTGGTCTGGCCCCGACGCTGCGCACTCCAGGTTTCTGTTTGCAACTTGTCCATTGCAATCCATCAGATCCACGTAGCTGATTTGATGGACCGCAGAATCGTTGATTGGGTCGCTGGCGGTCTGCGTGACCACGACTCTTGCGTCAGCCGATCGAACCATCTGAGCGATTCGTGGAGCTGGATATTCAGGCGGTAAGGGCAAATAGACGCAGCCTGCCTTTAGTACGCCAAGAATCGAAATCATGGCCTGACTTGAGCGAGGGAGGTAAAGACCGATAACCGCTCCGGGTTGTACATTATTGGCCAAAAGGCTCTGTGCAAATAGATCTGCTTGTTCGTTTAACTGTTGATAGCTAAAACGGTCGTCACCAGCCACCAGTGCAAGCGCGTCGGGAGATCGCTTGCATTGCTCGGCGAACAGGCCATCTAGAGTTTGCCCAGTGAAGGCACCAGCCTGTTCAAGCAAGTTTTCATTTGATACTGGAACCGAATCCAGGGCATAGACATCCCCAACCGTGTAGGGGGTATCGTTCGTCAGTGAGCGCAGTATCGATAGGTAGTTTGACAACAAATTTTCTATGGTGTCATCAGCAAACAAGGCTGTCCGGTATTCGGCAATCACCGCCCAGCCTTCTGTCAGTCTTTCAACGTTGAACAGCAACTCAAACTTTGACGTCTTCGGAAACACCGGAGCCATGCGGGCTTTGGTGCCCTGCAAATCAACATCAGAAACCTGCAATACGTTTTGATGCGAGAACACACTTTGCAACAGTCGCGACGGTGCAGGGGCGTATTCAGGGTCGGCCGAGCCAGTAGCTGCGCCTACTGGCATATCCTGATGGGCAACAGCCAGACGCAAGTTTTGATTGATGCCTGCCAGCAGATCCGCAATCAGCGTATGGGTATTGAGCTGGCAGCGTTGGGGGACAACTGAAGCAAACAGGCCAATCAGGTTTTTTGTATCAGCCTGCTCATGACCAATGAGTGGAACACCCACTACTAAATCTTCGCCGGCACCACTCTTAAACAACAGAACATAGTAGGCACACAGATACACCGTTGCAGGGGTTACACCATAGTGAGATGCACAACGCTTGACCTCATCTGCGAGCCTGGCATCAAGGTTTATCTTGCGCGTCGACCCGGCGTAGTCTTCTGCAACCGGGTACTGATAATCTACCGGCAGGCGAATGCGACTGGGAGCACCGCTCAGGTGGTCTTTCCAATGCGCAAGATCTGCCGTTCTCAATCGATCACTTGTCGATCGTGTAGCGTGCTGAAAATAGCTGATCGGTAACCTGGGCAGTACGTTGGCAACAGTCTTTTCATCGTACTTTGAAGAACCCTTAGCCACATAGGCGTTGTAGCAAACGCTCAGCTCCCGAAACAGATTTCCTATGGACCAGCCGTCACTAACCACATGATGAAGTACCAACAACAACTGATGTTGGTCGCTCGCGAGACTTACTAAAAACGCTCTGGGCCCGAGGTCACTCTCTAAATCAAAGGGTCGATTTGCTTCCCGCTCAACGATTAGCTTTGCCTTGCTAAGTGCAACCGTGCGTTCTTCATCGGTCAGATCAATGTGGTTAATGGCAAAACGGCTCTCGTTACTGCGGGAGCTGTCAGTTGAGGTTGACGTCACTGTTTGAATCAAAACACCTTTCTCAGTAGACACTCGACTACGCAGCGGCTGATGGCGAGAAATAATATGGCGCATCGCAAAGGTCAGATAATCTGCAACTACCCGACCTTCGAGCTCAATGAGGTAGGGCACGTTGTACAGGGCAGGCGCCGGTGCGTAGCGACTCACCATCCACAGCCGCTCCTGGGTTGCAGTGAGTGGCGCGCTGGTTAGACTCTTTGCTGATGCAACGCTTGGGTGTGCAACTGACCGCTGTACCGCTTGAACAAGTGCTGCCAACGTCGGCTCTTTCAAAAACACACTGGCTGGCAGACTAACGCTGTATTTCTCACTCAGATCCCACAGCAACCTGACGGCACTGAGCGAATCACCGCCGGCGCTATAAAACTCACTGTCTAAATGCGGCGTAGACTCACCAGTATAGACTTGCCAAATCTGAGCAATGTCACGCTCGAGATCGGTACTTGGTATCGCTGAGCCACTGGATGTGGGCAGAGCTTCAGCGGCAAGACTTTCCAGGGCGTTGCGATCAAGCTTGCCGTTGGCAAGTAAGGGTAAACGTTCAACCCGACTGACTCGCGTTGGAATCATGTAGGTAGGCAACAAATCACTCAGCCAGGCCTGCAGTTCCTCTACAGTGAGTGACCTGTGGCTGGGTATTGCCAGGGTAGCCCCCAACACTCTGGTGTCTGTGTGTGTTGTCACGCCATAGACAGCCGCCTGGGATATTGCAGGATGGGTAATCAGCGCGGTTTCAACGTCGCCCGGTTCAATGCGATAGCCTCGAATCGCAAGCTGGCTATCAGTGCGGCCGATCACTTGCCAGCGCCCATCACTAAGCTCTATCGCCTGATCACCGCTGCGGTACCAAACGCGTTCTCCCAGAGCTTCTATCTGAATAAACTTTTCTCCGGTGAGCTGGGTGTCGTTTAGGTAACCCTGAGCAAGGCCAACGCCACTCATGATGAGCTCACCCACTTCGCCGGGTGGTAACTGCCTTAGATTGGCGTCAACAACCTTGCCTTGCATGCCTTGAATGGGCCGTCCAATCGTCAACTCCTGGTGGTCGGCCGTGATTTCGGCAAAAGACAGCCAGTTGGACTCAGTGGCTCCATAGCAATTGAATACTCGCGCTTCATCAAGCCAGGGGTTCACAACATCGAGTGATAAAGATTCTCCTCCAAGAGTCATGACTTCTAAATACGGTAACGGAGTAGGTTGCAAGGCAGCTAACGAGGAGGGCGGCAAATGTACATGAGTGATCTGCTGGGTGTGCAACACGTTCAGCAAATCCGGGCCCGGAAGCAGCTGGTCTGCATTTTCTATTACCGCAGTGGCCCCGTTTGCCAGAGCAATCAGCAAGCTATTGACCCAGTTTCCATGCACGGGGGACCCATAGATCAAGACGCGCTTTCCTGCTTGCAGAGTGAACGCTTCCCGGTGGACCTGCGCCATATTGACGAAGCCCTGATGCGTCATAAGAACGCCTTTGGGCTGACCCGTGGTGCCCGAGGTGTAGAGAGCAAAAGCAGCTTGAGCCGGGGGAATGCTGCGCTCAAAGGAGTATTGGGTACTTTGACCGCTCGACGACTTCGGCGCGCTAGTGGTTAACAGATCAATCTGCTTGATACTGGTTTCACAGTCACCCAAGAGCCCTGTTTCATCGAGAGAGCTCAGCAGCAGGTAGGGTTGGGCATCATTCAGTAGCTTTAAGACTCGGTCGTTGGGGGCGTCTACCGCAATGGGCACACAGCAGGCGTCGCTTGCCAGAGCACCCAACAAACCAAAAACCAGCACATCGGATGGGGGGTAGCGAACGGCGATGCGAGGGGGAAGATCTGAATCAGATTGTTTGTCAGGGAGACGATGCAGCTCGGACTGTAGTTGACCCGCAATGGCATGAACCTTAGCTGCCAGTTGCGAAAAACTCACCGTTGCGTCTGGCGTAATCAGGGCAACAGCGTCTGGTGAAGTCAGCGCATAGCGCAGAATCTGCTCGATTAAGCTATCACCCGCTGTTGGCATGATGGTG
>CAZWMD010000074.1:0-2091 GCA_964634815.1 uncultured Pseudomonadales bacterium
GTCAAAGTGGTGATCCAGCGTCAGCGCATTTTGCAGATCAGGCAGATCGCTATGCCAAGGCAGAATTTAAAACGGTCGCGTTTTATCGGCATGAGGTTCTGGAGCACGCACGCTCAAGCTATAAGCCTGGCGAACCTAGAAAAAATCTAGAAAATAATAATCTTTGAAATCATAAACATAAGTTCCTTATCTCGGGAGGCAGAATGGAAACTATCAAGAGTCTGGACGCGCTGAGAACCCTCTATCCAGAGGCCTCGCAGGGTGCTCTCGACAAGGTGATGTCCCAGATAACTCCGCTGTATCGGGCGTGGATAGAGGCGTCGAGATTTGTCATCGTTTCTACGGTAGGTGACGAAGGCACCGATGCAAGTCCCCGGGGGGATATCGGTAGTGTGGTCACCATAGCCGATGCTCGCACGCTCTGGTTACCGGACTGGCTTGGCAACAATCGGCTAGACACCCTGACAAACATAGTCACCGACGGACGGGTCAGTCTGATGTTTATGGTTCCAGGTTGTAATAACGTGATTCGAGTCAACGGATCCGCCGTCCTTACCGATGATGCTGCAGTCGTTTCCACTTTTCGGGTAGCCGGGAAAAAAGAAGCTCTCCCGCGAAGTGTGATTGTTGTCAGCGTTGCGGAGGTCTATTTTCAGTGCGCGAAGGCCTTGATGCGCAGCGCGTTGTGGTCATCGGAGGCTCAGTTGGCCGAACTACCAACAGCGGGGCAGTTTTTGAAGGAAACCCAGTCTGAGCTTGATGTGCAAGCCTACGATGAGGGGTACGCAGAGTATGCCCAGGACCGTATGTGGTAATTGCCCGTGGTGGCTGAAGGGGGACAAGCTTGACTCGACAAATCATTAACCACACCTCAACTCCGGAAAAGATCTCCAATTTTCCGGTGGATCGATATACCAGCCGACCCTATATGGAGGCGGAGTGGTCGAACGTTTGGTGCCGCAGCTGGCTATTGGCAGGTCTTGAAAGTGACCTGGCGGAAGCCGGCGACTACTTCGTCTTTGAGGTGGGTAAAGAACAAATTTTGATTACTCGAACGGCCAGCGGCTCGGTTGCTGGTTTCTACAATGTCTGTCAACACCGGGGTAATCTGCTGGTGTCTGCGGAGCGTGGGCATGCGAGCAACTTCCGCTGTGCCTATCATGCCTGGACCTATGAGCTTGATGGTCGATTGAAGTCGGTGCCTTATGAGGAGCGATTTGCTGAGGGTGTGTCCTGTGATGAGCGTTCATTAAAGCCGGTACACACTGAGATCTGGGATGGCTTTGTCTTTGTTTGTCTGGCAGAGAACCCACCGCCGCTAAGTGACTATCTGGGCCCACTTGCACAAATGCTTGCGCCGTACCGGTTTACGGACATGACCCTGACTCAGGATCAAAGTGTTGATCTGCGCTGTAACTGGAAGGCGGTGGTAGACAATTTTAGCGAGCTTTATCACGTTGATTTCTTGCACCCGCAACATCGCCGCATGGTTGACTGTTGCAACGATCTGGTACATCTCTTTGAAGGTGGCCACACCGGATTGGAAGTGCCGGGAGCAACGGTGAGTCCGCGTTTCCCTGTGCCAGATCAACCCACTGATCTACAGAGTATGCAACTTCAAAGCCTTGGCTTGCGTCCCAACGATTTCAACGGACGAGTGCTTGATGTTCGGGTTGCAGTGCAGGAGGCTAAGCGCAAGCTATCCACAGAGGAATCTCTGGCCACCTGGGGGGTAGACTATCAACGCTTTACTGATGATCAGTTGTCTGATGTCTGGCAATTCAATCTGTTTCCCAATGTGATTTTGTCATTCGCGCCCGAATATTGTTGGGTGATGCGGGTGGTGCCTGATGCTAACGATCCGCAACGCTGCCGTTTTGACAAGCTGACGTTGTCGGCCTTGCCTGCATCTGCCCTTCCCGCAGAGCGTCCACCGAGGGATCGTTTTGATCATGTTGCGATCCTTGGCGGTGAAAAAACCATGACCGACACCATTGATCAGGATATTGAGCTATTGGGCAGTGTGCAGCGGGGGATGGCGTCTGCCGGTTTTGACAGTGTCTGGCTCAATGATGATGAAATGCGGGTGCA
>CAZWMD010000074.1:2191-19114 GCA_964634815.1 uncultured Pseudomonadales bacterium
GCCATGGCCTGTGCAGCACTGATTTCTTCTGCGCTTGAGGTGAGTGAGGCACTGATCAATAAGACACTCAGCAGCCAGATAGTGATGGATCTGAGCCATGTTTCCCTAGCTTGCATAGGCGTTTTTCACTTCGCCACTGGAACTAATTTTCCAGAGTTGCATGGCGTTGTAGTGGTAAAAGGAATTCTGACCGTTTGTTGTGATCCAGGCACTGCGTGTGGGTTGAGTATTGCCTGCGCTGTCTGTGGCCCTGGAAACTAATGCGGCAGGCTGTCCGTTCCAGATCCACTGGGCCTGAAAGCGGGTCAGCGCCAGCGATTCGGGGTCAGCTGTGAAGCTTGCATCTACCCAGGTAGCGCCGCCATCTGCGGAGACCTCAACTCGACGAACGTGGCCTGCGCCACTCCAGGCGAGACCGCTGATCTGATAGCGGCCATGCGGGCCCAATGTCAATCCAGGCGATGGGCTGGTAATCAGGGATTTCACTCCCATCTCAAAACTGAAGCCGCGCGCCGTGCCGTCGTTTCTGAGATCTGTATATTTTGAGGTCTCTTCGCGACTCATGGCCGGCTCAGCACTGACTTCAAGTCTATGCAGCCATTTGATAGACATATTGCCTTCGAAGCCAGGCAGGAACAGGCGCATGGGATAGCCGTTTTCAGGCCGCAGACGTTCTCCGTTCTGATACAGGGCAATCATGGCGTCATCAAGGCACTTTGCGAGAGGTATACTGCGATTCATTCGCGCAGCGTCTGCGCCTTCTGCGATCACCCAGGCGGCAGCAGAATCCTTAATCCCGGCTTCTTCAAGCAGGTAGTGCAGGGGGACGCCCGTCCATTCGCTGCCGGAAACCAGACCGTGAATGTCAGCGCAATCCCAGGGCAGGGGTTGGGGTGACAGTGCCGGCGCGCTGTTTCCGGAGCACTCCAAAAATTGGTTGCGAGTGACCATCGGGTAGCGATGCAAGGCATCCAGATCCAGGCGCAGCGAGCGCTTAACCGCGCCCGTTAGTATCAGTTTGTGGGTGTCGGCGTTGCGTTGTGGAACGCCTGAATGATGTCGTTCGAAATGCAGGCCTGACGGCGTGATCGTGCCCTGCAAATGCTGCAGAGGCGTTGCAGATGCGCCGCTGCCTGTCGTGCCTGGCTGCGAGCGAATTCGCTGGCGAATCACCTCACTCTCTGAGCTGGCGGGTTGACCGTAGCCGCGCATGGCGCCGCCAGGTAAGCGAGGCTGGGCCGCAGACTTGGAGTCAGCGTTTGCCTGCAGCGTGCTGCTGCCAAGCGCTGTGACGGTGGCTGCGGCGCTGCCCGATAGGAAGGCTCGTCGGGCCAGCAGGCCGTTGCTGGCTTCTGGCGATTTATCTGTCATGTACCAAGCATACTACGTGCATCTGCCAGTAGTCTGGTGTCGCCTGGCCAGGCGTTTTGGCTAGCTCAGCTCAAAGTGCGCTACGGTGCACCCCACAGCAAAAAGCGGTATCGGCTCGTAGAAGGCGATATTGGCGGGTGCTGCAGCGGCGGCGGCGGCGGAGATGAATGTCCGAATTTCGAACCCTCCTTGTCCCGCCTGCTCATAGGTTTGTGCATCGCTATAGGCCAGCATGGCAGATTTGTCCTGCCTCACCAGATGGTCAAGGAACTCCCGATCCCAACGTTCGTTGATCTTTCCGGAATCAGGTGTTGCCGGCCAGTGGGATACGCCGCCCGTGCCAATGATAGCTATTTTTTCTGGCACGCTGTCGGCAGCTGCCCGCAGAGCCTCACCAAAAGCCCAGGCTCGACTCAGCGGAGTGAGAGGCGGCCCCTGGCAATTGATGTTTACCGGAATGACAGGCAGCTGGTAATCCGGGGTGAGGAAGTGCAATGGCACCATAATGCCGTGGTCGCACTTCCACTCCTGAGCGTAGGCAACATCAACGGTGTGCATCACCTGCTCGGTGATTTTCAGAGCCAGCGTACTGTTGCCCGGAATTCGGGTTTTGGGGATTTTCAGCCAGTCCGGATCTTCGATGGGGCCATCGTGAACGTCCCCTGTGCCGATGCAAAAGGCTGGCATGTTGTTCATGAAGAAGTTGGCAAAATGTTCGGCGGCAATCACGATCAAAGCCTCAGCACCGGAGGCTTCGATGTCGCTTTTTTGTTGTGCGAAGGCCGCATACAGGCGATCTCGCTGAGCGGTATCCTCGATCATGTCAGCGCGACCGGTGATGCCGGGGGCATGACTGCACAGGCCTGCATAAACAAGGCTCATAGTTTGTTCTCGCTGTTTTTTTGCATAGGTCTCTAGCCCTCAGCAGTAAAGCTGCTGCCACCACCGGTCATGGCGTAGACGCCAGCACGAACGGGGCCGTGCTTGTTAACACCTTCACGCATGAGTTGAAGGTAATCAAACCACTCAATGCCCAGAAAAGCGGCGAAGTGCATGAGAATCTGGCCGTTCACACCTAATACGTAGAGCAGCCCGATATCGCCCTCTTCAAGGGCCCTGGATTCTTCCGGAGTAAGCTCAAAATCGCCAAGCAGTTTGGGCAGATCGTTGCGATAACTGGCCTTCAGATTGTCATCGCGGTTTAGTTGATACAGAAATTTCTGGACCTGGTAGAGGCTCATTTGGCTAGGCTCCGAGCTTGGGTACAGAGTGAGTGTCTGCCGCAATGCAGACATTCTTGGTCTCCATGTAAAACTCAAAGCTGTAGTCCCCACCGTCGCGTCCGATGCCGCTGGCTTTCATACCACCAAAGGGCGCGGGCAAGTGGCGATTGTTCTCCGAGTTTATCCACACCATACCTACGTCGAGATCGCGGGCCATACGGATACTGCGTCCTGTGTCACCGGTCCATACATAGCCAGCCAAACCATAATCAACACCGTTGGCGATACGCAACGCCTCCGCTTCATCGGCAAATTCAATGGCGGTAAGTACCGGTCCGAAGATTTCTTCCTGGGCGATGCGCATGTCTGGTTTTGCTTCTGTGAACAGAGTAGGGGCGACAAAATTGCCTTTGCCGTCCAGGGGCTTTGGTGTGCCACCAGCGGCGATGGTGGCGCCATCGGCCTCAGCGATTTTGAAGTAGCTACACACCTTCTCAAAGTGCCGGGGGTGGATAAGAGGACCGATCTCAGTTGTCGGATCTATCGGGTGTCCGACCTTGAGTTTGTTAACCCGCGCAGTGAGACGATTGAGAAACTCTTCTTTGATTGAGCTTTGGATCAGTAGCCGACTTGAAGACGTACAGCGTTCACCGTTCAGGCTGTAAATCATAAAGACCACGGCATCGAGCGCGCGATCCAGATCTGCATCATCAAAAACGATAACCGGGTTTTTCCCGCCCAGTTCAAAGTGCACGCGCTTCAGCGTGTCTGCACCTTGTTTCATGATGTGGCTGCCGGTAACAGATTCTCCGACAAAGGCGATGGCCTTTATTGCAGGGTGTTCGGTCAGAGATTTGCCAGCACTCTCACCAAGGCCGTTGACAGTATTCATGACCCCTTTAGGCAATCCAGCATCGTGCATGATTTCGCATAGCAAAGCGGCGCTGCAGGGTGACCATTCTGCTGGTTTGTGGACTACCGTACAGCCTGCCGCGAGAGCGGGTGCGATCTTCCAGGTAGACAGCATGAAGGGCGTGTTCCATGGAGTAATGACACCAACAGGACCAATCGGCTGCCGAATCGAATAGTTAATGTGGGCGTCCGCAGGCATTGCATTGCCGTCTCTGGCAGTAGGGGCCATGTCAGCAAAGAATCGAAAGTTCTCAGCTCCGCGGATGGCGGCTTTGCTCATGAAGCGCAGGGGTTGCCCGGTATCCCAGCTTTCAACCAGCGCGATTTCGTTCGCCCGGGCTTCAATACCATCAGCAACCTTATGAAGAATCTTGCGTCGCTCAGCGCCGCTAATGGCCGCCCACTGGGTGAACGCGCTTTCAGAAGCCTTGCAGGCAAGATCTACATCGCGGGCGTCACCGGCGGCGACCAGGCCCAATGCAGAGTTATCAATAGGGGATTCGTTAGCAAAGGTCTCGCCGGATTGGCTTTGAACGGATTCGCCATTGATCGTATGTCCCAGCGGTTGATCCTTGAAGCGCTGTATAAAACGCTCAGTGTCCTGTAGGTTTTTTTCAAAATCACTCATTACAAGAATTCCTGATTAGGGCTGGTAATTGCCAGGGGTTTTAATTTAACATGTTAACTAAAATGAAGCGAACCCTTATTTGCACCCCGCGAGCAGGTAGACCCAATGAGAATTCTGAGCTTTACCCGAGACAACAAGCCCTCTTATGGCGCGCTAGTTGATGAGCATGACGGAAGCTCGGTCGCCGGTCCGGGTGTGATCGATCTTGCGGGCCGATTCCCGCAATTTAACGATTTGCGTGATGTTCTGCGAGCGGGTGCCTTGCCAGATCTGCAATCCGAGTTGGCACAGATTGTGAGGCAAGGCATTGATGCCGACTATTCTCTGCAAGACATCGATTTTCTTCCAACCCTGCCTAATCCGGAAAAGATCATCTGTATTGGTGTGAACTACGCTAATCGCAACGCAGAGTACAAGGACGCAAGCGATCTGCCGAAGTATCCCAGTGTTTTTATGCGTACCCGTGAATCTCTGGTTGGTCATCAGCAAGCGTTGCTTGATCCGCCGGAATCAAACCAGCTCGACTATGAAGGCGAGATTGTACTTGTGGTAGGCAAGGGGGGCAGACGTATTGCAGCAGCAGATGCCCACCTGCACATAGCAGGCACCACAATCATGAATGAGGGTTCGATTAGAGATTATCTGCGACACGCCAAGTTCAACGTAACCCAGGGCAAGAACTTTGAAGGTTCCGGCGCGCTTGGCCCCTGGTTGGTTACCGCGGATGAGCTGGATCCCTTTGGAGAGCTTCAGGTGATTACTCGAGTGAACGGCGAGGAACGGCAGAATGACGTGACGGGCAACCTGATGTTCCCGTTTCGCTATCTGGTGAGCTATTTGTCGTCTTTTTATCACTTAAAACCAGGCGATGTTATTGCGACGGGTACACCCAATGGTGCGGGCGCGCGCTTTGATCCGCCAAAATACCTGCGACCTCAGGATGTTGTAGAGGTAGAGGTGCCAGGTATTGGCACGCTTTCAAACACCGTTTTGGCGGAGAATGCCGTTGCTCTGCACCCGGTGGTTGACGATTCTCTGCCTGGTGCATCGCGCTAACCATGACTGGCTTGCGCGACATTCAGCTCAGCTTGCCGATGCAGCTATTGCGAGCCAGAGAGGCGGCAATGGCACATTTCCGACCTATGCTGCGCGCTCACGACCTCACAGAACAGCAATGGCGGGTGATTCGCGTATTGGCGAGCGAGCCAAAAATGGATGCCGGTGAGCTTGCGAGCCGGGCGTTGCTGTTGGCGCCGAGCCTCAGCCGTATTCTTGCCACACTTGAGCGCATCGGTCTTATTAAGCGCGAAGTGGATAAGGAGGATCAGCGACGTACCAAGCTTGCGCTGACTACTGCGGGGCGAAAAAAATTTCGCGCTGTAGGCCCCGACTCGGAGGCACTTTATGGTGAGATCGAGGCGCGATTTGGCCGCGACAAGCTTGCAACGCTATATGGCTTGCTTGCGGAACTTAATGAGGCCATCGATGTGAAAGCAGAGGATGAAACTGATTGTGTTGACTGAAGAGCAGATAGCCGCGGCCGCCGCAGAGCTGGATTTGGCTGAACAAACACGGCAACAGACAAAGCCGCTGACGCTTCGGTTACGTGATATGGATATGGACGACGCTTACGCAGTTCAGAAGGCGTGGATAGCTTTGAAGCTTCAGCGTGGAGCAAAGATCACAGGTTACAAGATCGGTCTGACATCGCGCGCAATGCAGCAGGTCATGAATATAACAACGCCTGATTTTGGTGTGCTGCTTGATGAGATGCATTTTGCCAGTGGCTCAACCATCCACGCGGCAGATTTTCTGGATCCTCGCATTGAAGCGGAATTTGGTTTTGTTATGAAGGAGCCGCTGTATGGCGAACACGTCACCGCTGAACAGGTCATGGCTGCTACAGACTACGTTGTTCCGGCGCTGGAGCTGATTTCAGCTCGCAGTACTCGTACGGACCCCGACAGCGGTTACACGCGAACGGTATTTGACACCATTGCAGATAATGCAGCCAATGCAGGTTACATCCCCTCGGATCATCATTTTACGCCCAATGAGGTAGACCTGCGATGGGCCGGTGCGCTTCTGTATTTAAATGGGGAGGTTGAAGAGAGCGGTCTGGGTGGGGCTGTGATGGAACACCCCGCGAACGGTATTTGCTGGGTGTGCAAACGCTTTGCAAAGCATGGCGTTGGGCTCGAGCCCGGTCAGTTTGTGCTCTCTGGTTCCTTCACTCGTCCGATCGCGATTAAGCCCGGAGATGAGCTGGTTGCAGACTACGGAGCCCTGGGAAAAATTGAGTTGTCAGTTTCTTAGATAGCCGGATAAGAGGAAAAACCATGTCAGTTGGGCCAACAAAAGGCAGTGATCGGGCCACCGATCGCCTGAGTATCGAGATAGAAGGGCTGGCGCATCAGACTGCGATTCCGGTGGCATGCAAAACCGGACCGCTCGTTGCATCCAGTGTGATTGCGCCGTTCAATCCCCACACTCGCGACGTACCCGACGCAATCGAGGCGCAATATCAGAATATCTTTCGCCATGCCGGGCTCATGCTTACTGCCGCAGGGGGTGGCTGGCAACATGTCACCAAAATGGAATTCTGGTTAGCCCAGGCGGCAGACAGGGCTGCCCTGGAACCCATCTGGATAACTCAGTTCCCCGACGAAGGGCAGCGGCCCGCTCGCCACACTCATGTTGGTGGCGTGAAACGAATGAGCGCGTCGTTCCTCGCCTATATCCCGGACTGAACCCGCAATCAGAGCTTGCTGAACTCCTCGGGAACTTCCCAGTCGTCTGGCATATGCGAGAAATCAAAGAAAGGTTCTTCGTCGCCGGAATCAATGGCGTCTTGCACTTCTTTATAGAATTGACCGCCCGCTTTGTTTGAGAAGGTGATCTCAACGTCTTTGGCGTCAGCGCCAGTCTCTGGCCGTTCGCAATATTCAGGGAAGGTGGCTTCACCGGCGTGGCCCGACGCGTAACCCTTGGCAAACATCTGCTTGAGAATGCCAAACCCGTCATCCTGTACCAGAACATCACCGCGCGGATGGCCACCAAGCGATTTCATGTGGCTAATAAAGTTGTCCAGGTTATGGCAGTCGTAGGCGACGTGTTGGCACGAGTGATCGCCGTGAACGTCGACAAAGGAGGTGACCTGAGACTTCTTGGCTCGATCTATCCCTTCAATGAGGGCAATGCCAAAGTCGCCAAAGTCGATGCACCAGATTTTCATACTGCTGTTGGGGTCGCCGGGACGGGCGTCGTCGATGCGCTTGATCAGCGTGCCGCCTTCAACTTCGATATGAAACCAGGCCCACTTTTCGATCTGTCCCTTGGCCACCGCGTAAGAAACATGATCGATCTTTTTGAGGTGCGAACGACGCCGAACGCTGGTTTTAGGATCAGCGGGGTGATCGCTGGCGCTGGCGTTTGTGGCGTCCTGGGCATCAAAACTGGACTGGGTGACTTTCTGGTTCATAGCGGCGGTGCCTGCTGGTCTATTTCTATGAGCTAAATACTAGTGAAAATCCCAAGCAGTGAGGCTGCGTTTATGTTAGATAATTCCGGAAATCATGCAGGAATATAGTATTATTATTTAAAATTACGCAGGAATAAGCTGTGTTAGATAAATATGATGAAAGAATACTAAGCGAGTTGCGAGCAGATTCGAGGATCAGCTGGGCTATGCTGTCGAAGCGGATCAACCTGTCTGCGAGTGCTTGCCAGCGGCGTGCGGAGGCGCTGGTAAAGAGCGGTGTGATCGAGAATTTCTCCATCAACGTAAACGATGCCGCCCTCGGTAAGCCGGTGCGCGCATTTGTGTCGGTTAATGTGGATCGAACTCGCAACGAGCTGGCGCAAGACTTCAGAACTGCCGTTATTGAGCATCCCAACGTGCAGCGCTGTCACATGCTGTCAGGCACCATCGATTTTATGTTGGAGGTGGTTGCCGAAGATTTGGCTGCCTTCGGCGACTTCATCAACGGTGAGCTGTTGACCATGCCTGCGGTTAAGGATGCGTCGTCGTCAATTGTTCTTGATGTAGTAAAGCTCTACTAGAGTTCTGCTAAAACGCCAGGAGCTTTAAGTGCGTTGCACTTCGTCTACCTGTTCGATTCCAAACAGAGGGTCGGTTTCAATCACGTCTTCATGAGCCGAGATTTTTTCTTCCACCATGCGGACTTCCTTAAAGCGCGCTATGTGGCAAAGTGCTTCTCCCTCGTTGACAAGCGGCTGACGCGCCATGCCGATGACGATGCCTTCTGCTGTTGACTCAATAACTTCTTCGGTTGATGAAAAAGGAGATGACACCACACCAAGGGCATCGCCCTCTTTTACCCGTGCCCCAAGTTCTACCAATGGGCGGAACATGCCATCAGTACTCGCGCGCAACCATGTCGAAGATCGAGCAATCTCTGGCTGCCTCACTGCTGACTTGGTGCGTCGAGACGGCAGCATACCCAGGCTGCGCATGGTATTTGTGATTCCTCGAACGCCGGTCA
This sequence comes from uncultured Pseudomonadales bacterium, assembly GCA_964634815.1. Lineage (GTDB taxonomy): Bacteria > Pseudomonadota > Gammaproteobacteria > Pseudomonadales > Azotimanducaceae > JALZVT01. Next base: position 10,831 of record CAZWMD010000074.1, read on the forward strand.
CGATAGCTTTTTCCGACAGGCGTAATGCCTCGCCTGCCTCATAGGTCACAACCGGAATGCCGATAGCCCCGGCTTCTGCGCGCAGACTTTTTTTAATCAGGCCCGAGTTGATGATCACGGGTATGGAAAACCCGAGAGCCATTTCTTCGACGCCTGGTGTGCTGAGGTCTGCGCGCATTTGCGGCAGGTTATCGCGATTAACGGCTGCGGTATGAAGATCGATCGCGTGGCTACACTTGCGCACGATCTGATCGAAAAACCCATGGGCAATACGGGAACCCAGTGAACCCTTTTCGCTGCCCGGGAAACAGCGATTCAGATCTCGTCGATCCGGCAGGTATCGGGATTGGTTAATGAAGCCATGCAGATTAACAACCGGTACCAGTACCAGAGTTCCGGAAAGGCGATTCAATCGGGGCAGTGTGCGCAGGCGCCGAATAATCTCTACGCCATTGAGCTCATCGCCGTGAATAGCGGAGCAAATCAACAGCGTAGGTCCTGGACGCTTGCCATGGATAACTTCAACTGAGGTATTCAGCGGGGTATGAGTGTAGAGCTGAGCACCTGGTAAATCGAATTGCCGGCGCTCACCTGGCGCGATGCTCTGATTTGCGATGTGAAAGTCTGTTTGTTTGGTTTTTTTTGTCGCACTGGGCGAGTTCTTGGATTTGGAAGACACGGTCACTTACGGCGTTGAATTCAAGGAACCAGTCTACCGCGGATTACAGTGTCTCAGGTACGATTGTCGACGACACAAAGGAGCTGGCATGAAAAATTCTAAGTGGCTGATCAATGGCAACCCGCGCGGTAGAGCGTTGGCACTCACGGACTTCAAGTACGCTGAGAGTGAGGTTAGCAGTCCGGGTGCTGGTGAGGCGCTGGTGCGCACCGAGTATCTGGGCTTTGATCCGGCCATGAAGGGGCAGCTTGAGAACGTCGCTGGCTATGCCAGCGGCAATGATGTTGGCAATCTCATGCCCGGTAGTGGCATTGGTGAGGTGATTGAGTCGAATACCGGGCAGCTGCCGGTAGGCAGCAAGGTTATGGGCCGCCTTGGTTGGCAGCAGATTGCCCTGGTTAAACCCCGCGACGTTCAGGTTGTGCCAAATGATCAGCACCTTCGTGCCTGGCTGGGACCGCTGGGCACCACAGGGCTTACGGCTTACTTTGGCCTGCTGAAGACGGGTCAACCAGAGCCAGGTGACACCCTTGTGGTCTCTGGCGCGGCAGGGGCTGTAGGGTCCATGGTGGGGCAAATTGGCAAGCTCATGGGTACCCATGTGATTGGCATTGCCGGAGGTGCTGAGAAATGTGCCTGGCTGGTGGATGAACTGGGCTACGACAAAGCGATTGATTACAAAAATGAAGCGGTCAAGCAGCGGCTTAAGGAGTGCGCGCCACAGGGAATAAATGTGTTCTTTGACAATGTGGGTGGGCCCATCCTCAACTCAGCCCTTGGGCGTATCGCACACCACGCACGGGTGGTGATCTGTGGAGGGATATCTCGTTATGAAGAGAGCACGCTTCCCCCGGGACCAACCAACTATTTCAATATTGTGTTTCGTCAGGCGACGATGGAAGGGTTTTTGTTACGAGGGTACGAGCACGAATACGAAACCGCACGGGCGCGCATCAAGGGCTGGATTGAGCGGGGTGACATTTGCTACAAGGAAGACATTCAGGAAGGGTTCGACAACATTCCAGCAACCTTGCTCCGGCTTTTTTCCGGTAAGAACTTTGGCAAACAGCTGCTGAAGCTCTAGGTACCGGTAAAGTTCCCGGCCCGGCGCTCGGCAACGGACTTCACGCCTTCCTTGTGATCGTTGGTGCGTTGCAAATGGTATTGGTCAATGCCTTCCTGATCGGTGGCTTTTTTGACCTCTTCCGCCAGGTCGCCGCGTAGGGTGTTTCGAATAGACAGCAGTGCCAGTGGCGCATTTACTGAAATTTCTTTGGCGTACGCGATCGTTGCGTCCCGCAGTTCATCCCGAGGCACAAGCTGGTCCAGAATGCCTACCTCTTTGGCCTCCTGGCCATTGAGACGGCGACCTGTGAAAAACAGGTCTTGGGCGGCCTGTTGGCCAATAACTCGGGGCAGGACATGGGTCAGGCCAAATCCAGGGGTAAAGCCGAGCTTCACAAAATTGGCGGTGAATCGTGCCTCAATACAGCCGACACGAAAGTCAGCCATCATCGCAAGACCAAAGCCACCGCCGACCGCTGCACCCTGAATCGCTGCGATAACCGGCTTTTTGTTGCCAAACAGTCGCACCGCTTCACGATAGAGCGGATTACCTTCCTCAGGTTTTCGCTCCACGCGTTTCGATCGGTCTTCCTTTGAGCCAAAGTTGGCACCGGCACAAAAGTGTTTACCTTCGGAGGCAAGCACTATTGCTCGACAGGCCGCATCCTCATCCAGTTCATCAAAAGCATCAGCGATGTTGCGTATCAGATCTTCGTCAAAAAAATTGTTTGGACCGCGTTTGATTTCGACCAGAGCGACAAAGTCACCAAGGTCAGTTACCTCAACGTCGCCGATAGTCTTGTTCATACTTTAAGGCTCCATACTGAATGTGTTGGTGAACGAGATCAGGCGGCTTGGGTGTTGTCTGATTTGGGGTTGCTGAACACAAGAGCGCCATCGTCAAAGGGCGCATTTGGCAGTTCATCTTTTTCGGAGTAGTAGTCCTGAGAATTGGTCCACGGACCGGAATCGCTTTGCTTGGGCAATCGATGAATGCCGCGACGCATGTAGCCTGGAGAGAAGTCTTCCGGATCGATGTAGCCTTTGCCGTTCATACCTTGATCTTCAGGCCGCAGTTTTGGGGTGCACTGCGCGACACCTAACTCATCCATGTGATTGAGCAGTCGGCAGACGTAGTGGGCGATCATGTCTGAGCGCATCGTCCACGAGGTTCGGATGTAGCCAAATATCCATGCCAGGTTGGGCATGTCAGATATCAGCACGCCTCGATAGGTGAATTTATCAGCGGCATCCGTTGGCACGCCATCAACGGTATAGGAGATGTTGCCCAAACCACATAACTCGATACCGGTTGCAGCGACAATAATATCGGCTTCAAGAAACTCACCTGATTTGAGCTGGATACCCGTTTCTGTGAAGCGTTCTATGTGATCAGTGGCCACTGAAGCCTTGCCGGACTTTATTGCGGCAAACATGTCGCCATCCGGTAGCAGGCAAAGACGTTCTTTCCAGGGGCTGTAACTGGGGGCGAAATGCTTTTCGACGTCGTAACCCTCTGGTAGTGCCTCTCTTGCAGCGTCGAGAAGTTCGGCGCGTACCTCATCAGGTTCTGACATCGAGCGAGCGGTCATCTCGCGTCCAAACTCAAGCATCCTGCGACGCTTGATGCCGTGAATCCACTCAAGCGGAGTATCGATGGCTCGCAGTTCTTCTATGACTTCATCTTCGGCACTGTTGTCGAGAGCCATGTAATAACTGGGGGAACGCTGTAACTGGGTTACGTGGGCAACATCTTCGGCGACCGCCGGAAGAATGGTGGCGGCAGTAGCACCAGAGCCAATGACCACCATTTTTTTACCCCGGTAGTCGAGATCTTCTGGCCACTTTTGAGGGTGAATCAGTTGACCCTTGAAGTCTTCCTGGCCAGGAAAATCTGGTAGGTGGCCGGCCTCGTAGTTGTAGTACCCCTGACACATGAACAGGAAATTTCCTGTGTAGACCTTCTCTGCCTCACCTTCAGTACCGCGCACGGTGACGCTCCAGCGGGCATCGTCGGTTGACCAGTCGGCATTTGTTACCCATTGGTTGAAGCGGATGTTTTCAGCCAGGTTGTTCTCGTCAACGACGTCGTTGAGATAGTTAAGAATTTCGCCGGCCTGGGCAATCGGCTGACCGTGCCAGGGTTTGAAGTCATAGCCGAAGGTGTACAGATCGCTGTCTGAGCGAACACCGGGGTAGCGGAACAGATCCCAGGTGCCACCGATAGAATCGCGACCTTCCAGTATGAGATAGCTTTTGTTGCTGGTCTCATTCTGCAGATGGCAAGCTGCCCCCAGACCTGAGATTCCCGCACCGATGATGAGCACGTCCACATGCTCAGCGGACAGGTTATTTGTTGTTGTGTTAACTGTTGAGTTCACTGTAACCCTTCGATTTCAAAGCCTTTGAGCTGATTATACCCAACAGGGGGGTAAAACTTCTGTAGCGATTTGTGTGGCTGCCTATGTGGCTGATTTCGCTTAGCCGGGGATTGCGCTGCCGGCGGCGTTGTGGGCCACGTGGTTTTGCGTAACCCCAGGGAAGAGCTCACGAAACAGACCAAGCATTGAGACCGTAGAGCGGCGGTCTGCGGGTTCGTAAAGGCGACCCGGAGGACCAATAGTTGGTGGCAGCGCAAAACCGTGGGGTGTGTGTGCGTGGTGATTGAACACCCAGTCAACACCAGCTTCGTTCATTTCTTCGAAAAACCGTTGTTTACTGGCATCTGGCACCAGCTGGTCATTCGCACCATTTTCAATCACAACCACGGCATCCTTTGTGTAGTTGTTGGGTGCAGGTTTCACGGTAGGGCGCAGCGCGCCGTTCGCGGCCGGGTTTGGGTCTTCTCCGGTTTGCAGCAAACCGTGCAATGACACGACTCCAGAAACGTTCAGCCCGCCGCGCACGCACTCGATCACGGCCATGCCACCAAAGCAGTAGCCAATGGCCGCAGGCGCAAGGCTTTGATCCACACAATCCTGATTCAAACCTTCTTCGATCCATCGATTGAGCAACGCGCGAAAGTACTCATGATCGTGATCGAGTGCCACCATAGCTTCGAAGCACTTTTTCTGGAAGGCGGGTATTGCCTTTGGATCCTCTGGGAAGTCGCGTTCATCAGCGGGTACGTTTTCGCCGTACATGTCTATTGCAAGGCCCACGTAGCCTACTCGTGCAAGGTACTCAGCGACATCTACATCGAAGAACTTCAAGCCCTGATAGTTATGAATAACAAGTATTAGCGGGCGCTTACCCACAGCCTGGGGAGGTGCGACCATCTCGCCACGGTAATGTCCGCCGCGGAATTCGAAACCTGGTGTGCTGCGCCGCAACGCGGGGGCCGGCGGCCAAAGGTCCTGAGGACGAGGAATCTGTTCAGCGTGCATAAGCAGGTTAACTCCTGTGCGTCAGATTCGATTGCCGGGTGCAGGCGGTGTCTCCGGTGGACCGGCAAAACACTGAGCGATGGCCATCCATTGTTGGGCGGGATCACCCGTCACCTCCAGGCCAACATCAGCGATATTGCGTCCCTGTGTGACGACGTGACAAAAATCTACTGCCTCGCCCTCAATCGAGTTATCCGTTGTGGGTTCGTTCCATTCCCAGATAGCTCCACTTGGGGCGGTCAGTCGAACATAGGGAGCCGGGCCGGGCACATCAAGTTTGCGATTGGCGAAGGTCCAGCCATAGGTACGAACACCAATCTCAGCGATGTTCTTTATCCGATCGGTGTGGGTGCGATCGATCTTTTTAAGATCATAGATATCGTGAGCATGGGCCCAGGTTTCCATCTGACGAGCGGTGGTAAACATCATTACGCCCATATCCGGACCAAACCAGGGGCAGCGCCGCTTGGGGTCGCTTGCTCCCAGAGCCTCTGTCATCTCGGAAAAATATGACCACCAGCGATCGAACAAGGCTTGTCCTTCGATCGTTGGATTCATCGTCCGATTAATCTCGCCTGGGTCTTTCAGCATTTCCTTGAATTTCTCTGGCTCTGTGAGCGACATGACGGCGGCACAGTCAGCGCCATGCAGGTGCTGTACGACCTTGTTAACGGTCCAATCCTTAAAGGGCGTGGGTGCGTTCCACTCCTCATCACGCAGAGAGGCGAGCAGCTTCTTTAACTCCTGCCCCTCTTCGAGCAGGTCACTGGCTTGTTGCAGCATGATTGGTTCTCCCCTGGTTAACCTGTGTGGCGAACAGTCTACCTTAGGCGTCAGATAACTGCGTATTGGCCCGGGCAGTAGTACACTCGCGAGATAGACATGGGGATGAATTATGGGGTGTCGATTGATACGAGCGGCTTTGCGGCAGGTACTGTATGGCTGTGTGGTTCTGGCTGGGCTTGCAGGATGCGAATCTGAAGAGCCGTCACAGACCCGGGATTCGGCAGTGGCTGCTGCTGAGGCGGCGAACCAGGGAGCAGGCGAGGTAAAAGACGAGGGATCAAACTGTGCCAATAGTGTGGCCACAGGGCAGCCCCTGTTTGGTGACCTGCATGTCCACACCAGTTTCTCCTTTGATGCTGCGGCCAACTCAACAGGCGCAACACCAGCTGATGCACAACGCTACGCACGGGGTGAATCTATCCCGTTTTTTCCGATTGGCAAGGATGGCACACCCCAGGGCACCGCTCGTATCGACCGGCCACTGGACTTTCTGGCGGTGACCGATCATGGCGAGTTCCTGGGTGAGCGCGCCCTCTGCCGTACAGCGGGATCGCCGGTTTACGACACCAGGTTCTGTACCGAGTTTCGTGCCGATCAGCGTCAAGGCATGTTGATGCTGGGTGCAATTGTCACTACGGAGACCCCTGAGCGTAATCCGGTGGTGTGTGGTGAAGATGGCAGCCGCTGCCCGGAGTACGCGAAGGGGCCGTGGAAAGATGTACAGGAGGCTGCAAATTCAGCGAATACCCCTTGTGAATTCACCAGCTTTGTCGCCTATGAATACACGGGCACGCCAGGCACATCCAACTATCATCGCAACGTTATCTTTCGAGACGAAAACGTGGTTGCCTCGCCGGTGAGTTACGTTGATGCGCCTATAGACAGCAAGCTTTGGGCAGGGCTGGATGCAGCGTGTAAAGAGGAAGATGGGTGCGACTATCTGACGATCCCGCATAACACCAACCTCGCAAATGGCCGAATGGCGCCGTACCGCAAACTTGAAGATACGGATGCTGCAAAGGTGGCTTATGCGCAGAAGCGATTACAGCGCGAGCCAATTATGGAGATTTTTCAGCACAAGGGTGGATCGGAATGTGTCAATGGATTGAGTAGTGTCTTTGGTGCGCCAGATGAACTTTGTGATGTTGAGGCGGTTCGCCGAATGGGCGAAAACAAAACCTACGCTACTCGTGATTTCAGTTCCGGTACGTTGCAAGTAGGTCGCGCATCAGAAGTCACGGTCGAATGTGATCCGGATACTACTGGCTCGAATGGAATGCTTGGTGCGGGTTGTATTCACCCCACCGATTTTCAACGCTCTGCTTTAGTGGTGGGTTTGGCTGAAGAGCAAAATATTGGTTTTAATCCAGTGAAGCTGGGCATTATTGCGTCAACCGACACCCACTCCGCCAATCCGGGGGGCGTTCAGGAATCTGGCTGGCAGGGCGCAGTAACCGGGGAATCAAGTCCAGACAAGCGGCTGGAACCAGGGCTTCTCACCAGCGGTATCGACGGCAATCCTGGAGGGCTGGCAGGCGTTTGGGCGCGAGAGAACACTCGAAATGCCGTGTTTGACGCAATGCTTGCCCGAGAAGTTTTTGGTACCTCTGGGCCGCGTATCGCACCGCGATTGTTTGCTGGTTGGTCGTTTGCAGAAGATCTGTGTGAACAACCGGATCGGGATGCTCGAGGCTATGCGGCTGGGGTTCCCATGGGTAGAGACCTTCCATCCCGCCCCGAAGGTCTTTCAGCAAAAGAAGCAAAACCGAGATTTCTCGCCCACGCGTCCAAAGATCCGGACGGTCGTGACATTAACGAACTGCAGTTGATCAAAGGCTGGGTTGCTGTTGATGGATCCATGCACACCAAGGTTGTGCCGATTGCGCAGCCACGCGAAGGCAAGGCTGCGGCAGCAACGTTATGCACGGTGTACACAGATGAAACCTTCGATCCCGCACAATCCGCTTACTACTATCTGCGGGTGCTTGAGCCAGAAAGCCCTCGCTGGCATACCTTTGATTGCGCAAAGATCGCTCCCGAAAACCGTCCGGAGGTTTGCAGCAACGGCGAGTATCCGGACAAGATTCGGGAAATGGCCTGGAGTTCTCCGATTTGGTATCGCCCCGAATCATCCTAGAACCTAGCCGTTCTACCCCCTAGCAGCGATTCTCTAGCCGCGATTTAAGGCCGGAGCGATGCGCAGCATATAACGGTCTTTAAGCAACCTGAGCTTGTCGTCGATGACATTGGGACGCACCGACAAAGTATCGGAAAAGATGAGCCACTGCGGTTGTTTGTTGCTGTAGTTGGGCCAATGCACAAGTTCTGCTGCCGCACGACTCTTCGTGTCGTTTGGGTTGCCGTTTGG
>CAZWMD010000075.1:0-3678 GCA_964634815.1 uncultured Pseudomonadales bacterium
CCAGATCGTGGCAAGCAATGCAGGAACACCCAGAATAACCAATATCATGCAAATCTCTTACAAAATGAGCCCAATCTGATCATGGTTTTCACCATGGATGTCTTGGTGGGGTGTGTCGATACACTTTCTTCACAACGCCACACACTACGCAATGCTGTCTGTGTCACAGTTCACTTTTCGGAGCGTTAACGGTTTTAAAACCGGTCGCAATAGATCTTTTCGCATCAGAATGCGAACTGGATCTCCCATAACTAGATCTCCCATAGGAGAACGTCGTGCGACATTACATATTGTCTTTTCTTGTAATCGGATATCTGAGCCTGGCAACGCCGGTACAGGCAGGCGAGATCATAAGCTGGGTAGATCAAAAGGGCGTCACTCATTTTTCTAATACTCCTCCAATCGGGCAAACAACTGTCGAAGAAGTTCATATAGGGCCGACAAACAAAGCCGACGTGCCAACGACGGCGCTGAGTAGCAGCCTTCAAGCATCGCTCGCCGCGTTCGAACAGAACCAAAGCTCAGAGACAAGATCAGATGTAGTAATAAAGGGACCGCCAAAGAAAGTACTAACTCCGGCAGCCAGACCAACTTCAAAACGCTCGAACCGTCGTTATCGGAGCAGAGGTTCAAGTCGCCCGCGCACATAGGCCATCACCCTGGCGCTTTATAAAACCGCTTCTATGCCCAAAATCCAGGCTTTGGCGGCAGCAACTAGCCTGCCTGATTCTTGACTGAGTCTCTAAAGGACAGCCTGATAACTACACATTTTTTGTCACGCGCCAGGGAGGATTCAGCCGGTTTTCCCCAGCCCAATAGAGCTTGATCTTGTTGCCAGAAGGGTCATGTAAAATCGCTTCGCGCCACAAATAGCTCTGGTCTGCGGGCTCTTGGTCAAAATAGAAACCCCGCTCTTGGAGTTCGCTCACCCACTCGTCAAGGTTTTCATGTTCAAAGTAAATGGTTGCACCATTTGAATACTCTTCTTCATCCACAACCAGAGAGAATGTTGCACCGCCGACCGGGCATTCAAATCGGGCATAGTGCGGAGTATCTACGATTTGCGTGAATCCCAATCTTAGATAGAAAGACGAGCATTTCTCCATATCCTTAACGGGTAAGGTAACTTGATTCAAATTCATTAGCGTATCTAAGACCAAACGTATTAGGTGATTGTTGGCAACCTTACTGGAGTTTGCCAGCAACACAACATAGTCTGAGAGCTGGGCTAATTCAATTATGGCATCACCCGGTATCGAAAACGATCAGGCGTTGATGCTGAGCTGAGGCTCCGCTTAGCCAAACAAAACGCTAGATTAAATATCCGTTCCATTGACTTGTTAGGCGGCGCGACCGATATACCCGAAGAAGGGTGCAAAAGTTGGCAAAGCGATCGCCAATATTTCATTATGTCGCTTCCGCTTAACTGTATCTTTGAAATCGTTTTTTCTGAAGCCCATCGGAGTGCCACATGCTGAAAAATAGCATCGCAGGATTGCTTTTTTTGCTCGTGGCAACTAGCGCCCTGGCAGACGAACATGTTCTCAAGGCCCTCGCATCTACAAGCGGCACCTGGAAAGGCGAACTCTACTATCTGGACTACCAGTCGGATCAACGCTTCAGTATCCCAATGCAAGCTGAGATCGATGCAACCCCAGACGGAGCTACCGTCATTCGACAAACAACGTGGACCGATCCCAACAATCTGGTCTACGCGGTGCAGTTAACCACTGTTGACCCCGATAGCGGTGAACTAGTGGAAGCATTCTTCCGCGATGGAAAGGGCGAAAACATGCGCTATGCTATTGTCGCGGTGGAAATAGAGTCGATGGCTCAATGGGAAATCATCTACGAACATGACGGTACCGATGCCGATAGACCAGCCCGAATTCGTCACACGGTTAAGCGCGATGGTGATCAGATGAACAGTACGAAGTCGATCGATTTCCTCGATAGCAAAGAAGTCGTTTTCTTCGAACGTAACGGCTCTAATTTGAAACTAACTGACGCGATCAAACCTATAGACCCTAAAAAGACCCTCGATAGACCGCCAACTGCATGACCATCATATTTCTGAATGGCTGCACATCAGCCGGAAAATCAAGCCTGGCCCAGCAACTTCAATCGCAGCTGAATACGCCGTATCTCCTAACCGGGATTGATGACGCTTTGCGAATGATTCCATTCCGCTACCACAACAGCAACGCCGGCTTTAGATTTATCACAAACACCAAAGGTTTGGTTCAACTCAGTTTTGGAAGTTTTGGCAAGGCAACGCTGTACGCACATCAGGTGTCCTCCGCCGCGATCGGACGAAACGGAACCAACTTGATTCTTGATGAGGTGGTTCTAAACGAACAACTACGACTGGACTGGAACAGCCTACTATCTGATATCGATGTCTTTTTCGTTGGCGTCTACTGTGATCTCGAAGAGCTGGAAAGACGCGAACTAGAGCGTGGAGATCGAATGATAGGTCAGGCTAGAGGCCAATATCAATCTGTACATCAGGGTATGGTGTACGACTACGAAGTGGATACAACACATACGTCACCCGAAAACGCCGCGTCATCGATTATCGCCCAAAGAGTTGAATGGTAGATGTCTTTCCATTCCACTGATTTGTTAGGTGGCATGAGCGATGCATGAGCAGAGCGATTTCGAATAACTGCGCTTCGAACTTGATATTGAAGAGTGCCAACCCACCGAAAATTGTTAAGCGGTTTGCTATATGGATGTTGTCTTTGTAGTTCTTGGCATTGTCGCGGCGTTACTAATCGCGCAGTCGGCCTATTCCACGATCATCGCAATCAGGGATGATCACTACTCAAAAACTCAAAGGCTGATCGTCATTGCCATGTGCTGGCTACTACCGCTGGTAGGTCCAACCATGACAATCGCAGCTTATCGTTCCAATAATCCCACACCGTCAAGAAAGTCAAAGAACGATGATATCAATCGGCCGAACAGTGACTATATTTTCATTCCTGGAGGCTCCAACTTTGACGGTGATGATGGAGGTGGTGACGGCGGAGGCGAATGAGGCACAGCAACCAATGAGAGCGACGACCAAATATGAGTAGAGCTAATTCTGATGGTTTGACTCAGTCAATAATCGAAGCAAGTTGCAGAACAAAGCTGGCTACCGATCCCCTCACCCGCTAGATTGGTTCTTCACAAAATACCCAATCCAGTTGAAGTATTGACCGGTACCAAAAACCAGAGAGATTAGGTCAAAGGACAAGAATAGTGAAAAAGATTCGTTTTCTGATCCTTGCCGCCTTCCTCCTCGGACTAGACGTTCGCTCTGCTGAGCCCACATACAGCTTCCCTTACACCAGCACAGCTACGTCAAGCGCTATCCAAGCCATAGAAGAGACTTTTGGCATCTCCTTAGCCAGGAGCCATTCGGCAAAGAGCGATTGTGTCAATGCCTTGGAGTCCGGCAGCAGGTACCAGGCAGACTTGCTGCATCAAAATACCCAGACCTATGCCCGAGACCTTATGCGTGTTCGCGAACTAAAGAACAACGTTCTTCAACGCGAAATCGAATCGTACTGCGACCGAAATCAGTTTGTCTTCTTTCAATATGAGAACGGCATATTAAGGCCAGGCGCCTTCCGAACTGGTGGGTTCATGTATCTAACTTTTCCAACTGATACTTCGCTACCAGGATCG
>CAZWMD010000075.1:3778-18767 GCA_964634815.1 uncultured Pseudomonadales bacterium
CACTCAGAGATTCTTTCTTGGGGCTGTCCGCCAATACGTTCAAGAATAGACTACGAAGTGATGACCGCTGTTAAGCCAAGCCGAGGCACACGATCTAGGCATAGTGATAACCAAGGAACACATTCGCTGGTTAGATGTGCATGGACGTCTGGGAAAGAAAGGACAAACCGTAAATGCAATCAGATACAGCATGAACCTGCCGCTATTAGTAAACGGTGAATCGGTTGAGGGCGGTGATTTCGAAGTAGAGGACGGCTGCACGATATTTGACCAACGCGCAGAAGTAGACACCAAAGACGATTACTCTGCGTACACCAAGTTCAACATGACACATGTCGTTGCGATGGACTGTGTCGGCAAAGTTGCTTACTGGGCCGACTATGGCCGGCAGCCGGGAACCATGTATTGGATAGTACTGGAAGTTGAGTAATGCCGAATCTACTGTCAGCTGTACCAACAAACAAAATGCTCCCGTATTGATAGCAATGAGAGCCACTAGACTACGCCTGAAATGAACGGACTTAGAGGCTGGACTGAGGCTCGGTGCAGCCAAACGAAGATCAGATCAAGTTTCCGCTCCAGCGATTCCTGTGAATAGCAAAGTATCCGGGAATGACTTGCTTAGACGAACATGGACGTGTTTCTCCTGCATATGCTCCATAAGACAATCGCCTGCGGGATCCGGTTGGATGTAATCAAATCTAGCAGCGACATTCAGCATCGATATTCATGTCTAATGTTCGAGACACGCCAAATAGTGCAATGTCAGCAGGAATTAGTATATTTGCGCCCTATCTGGCAATTGGTTCAACACACTTGGCCCATCGAATACACACATTTGGCGCATCCGGATCAGGAACCACATCACTGGGCCGGGCAATCGCAAGACAGCTTGGTTGCAAGCACCTAGACACCGACAGCTACTATTGGCACAAGACAAACACGCCATTCACCGAAAAACGCTGTCCCACCAAGCGGATTGAGCTGATCAAGCGAGATACTGAAGACGTCGAAGACTGGGTCCTATCGGGTTCAATATGCAGTTGGGGAGACCCCCTGCTAGAGAGCTTTACTCTGGCCGTGCTCGTTCTCCTGGACACCGATATCCGGATGAAGCGGCTTGCAGACAGAGAACGGCACCGATACGGAAACAGGATTGACCACGGCGGAGATAGGTATGAGTCCCACGTAGAGTTCATGGACTGGGCGCAATCCTACGATACCGCTAAAGCTCCCATCCGAAGTCTTGATCTGCATCTATCGTGGGCGGAGCGGCTAAAGTGCCCCGTTCTTCAGGTGAATTCCCTCCGGACCAGCGAGGAACTCGCAGCCCAGATTCTAGGAAGCGAAATTAGTTGAACCGATAGGTCGAGAAAGATCATCGAAGCGACCTGCGATCCTAAGCTCGAATGACGTTTCGACATCGCCTAACATCTTAAATGAGTGGCCTTTGAGGCTGGGCTTAGACTCGGCGTAACCAAACGAAGACCAGATTCAAAGGCCCATTCCATTGATTGGGAAGGCGGTGCGAAAGTTGCGCGCAAAGATCGATATCCTAAATCGATATGGCGTCTACCTTCTCTAACCAAAGTCCTCTATCGCCAAGAGTCTCTCAAGATCCGCCGCTGCTTCGAGCAAACGCTCAGCGAATTTCTTCGCATCCACCTCTGCAGATATCCTCCGAACTATCAGGTTCTCGAATGTCATGGATTCTGTTAGTACCTCAATCTCAAATCCAAACCTGCTGTCTCTAGGCAAGCCCATCGAAGCTGGCATAAATTCAAGATCCAGCAAAGAAGCCCGCTCACTAATGAAAGGGATGTATTCATCATGAAAGAATTTCAAATTCTCGACCTGCAGTACATTATGGTCCTCAATCAGCCTGGAGTAGTTTGAAACAGCAAGCTGTAGCTCGGCACTTTCTAGAAGCCCCAAGCCACCACTTCCAACGAGGTTTCTTAGAGAGGCCGTCGATGGGCGAAAATCCGAAATGTACCCCAGCTTGGATAGATGTTCCTTTATCGTCAAAGACAACGCTGCATCAATCTCGCCCTGCATAGCCTGAATAAGTGATACACCGGCTTTAGCGTAGCCATCGTGGTTAAGAATCGCCTTCCGCAGTTGTTGTTGGTTAGCAGAAACCTCTATGCTCAGATTCGCAGCGTACTCATGAACCGTCTCACGCTCGTCCCGATCTTCCCACCATGCTTGACCCATCAAGGCTAGCAAAACACCCACCAGCAACAAAAACGCTTCAACGCATGCCTGTATCCAATTCACTCTCGGCAAAGACATACCCTCTCTTACGCCATACTTTCCCAAGAGGCAAACTTAACATCAATCGATAGTGCTATCCTGCTCTGAAAGAAGATTTAGTTGTCGAATTCGCAACTCGACTTTTCACCGCGTGAACTGCCAGACTGGGTGTAATCTATCAACAATGATTTTTTCAGTTGCTGACTACTCCGTTTGGGAACTTTTCCCATGGGAGAAATTTGTTCTGCTCTACGGCGCAGCATTCTTTTTCTTTCTTTTACCCAAGCCTCAGCTGGTTTGGCCATTATCAAAATTCGCGCTTTTTAGGGGCGCTGCTCGACAGCCTGGCGTGGCAGCAATTTGCTGTGTTAGCGTCCTGGTTGTTTCTCACTTCCTCGTTACACTCATTCCGTTGATGTCGCAAAAACACTGTTTGGAATCGGGAACGTTCGTGACAACAAGCCAGATTTACGATGGCCGTAAATCCCGAGAACAATCCAGGTTCCCAACAGCTCCAGAGCTAGTTCTCTCGTTCGAAGGCAATGATTATGAAGTACCAGGGTCGCTATACGGGCTAAGTTTGCTTCCGGTGATTCGCGACAAACTCACAGCAGGTCAATCTTATCTCCTCAGCATTAACGATGGTGTGATTCTCCAGATTAGACAACCAGACTAAAGATGTAACCTGACCGGAATCAGGTGTTGCAAAACCCCACCTGTGTTTACCAACCGCATCTGGGCATAGAATGTTCCAGGAAGTGGAATCGCCTGAGTGCATGCTCATCACTAACAGCCAATACACCAGCAGAGGGTATCTGGCACAACAATCCGGGAATAGGAGTTTTCACTGATACTTAAACCATCTGCCAAAGTTTCAGGGCAGCCACGGAAGATAAGCGGTGGATGCTGGAGGTGAACGCCTCCCAAGATCGAGGAACTTTTGAAGCATCAGAGGTCGTTAGCTTGCTCGATTTAGATGATGTTGTTGCAATCGGTTAGCATATCGATGCTGCCTAACGCCTGTCGTAAACAGAGAAGAAGCACATTGTTCCCAATATTACCTGGACATATGCGACCTACGAACAGCTCTATACCAATCGTGAATATGAGGTAGCCCCGAGATGAACACCCAGATCGCCGGGATGACAATAGTGAAGAGCGGTCGATTTGATGGAGGGAAGAGTATTCATTCAGGTCCGCCTCCGCGCATTAAAAGCGCACTAAAAGCGCACTAAAAGCGCATTCTTCCCCTCAGTTAAGATAATCGCAGGTACGGAACAGACACTCTTAAGGAACGCATGGAGGCGTAACAAATCCATTGATTTGTTACGTGGCGTGTTGTCGAACTATCAAGGCGAAAAAACCAACCAATCCTAGGTTAACCTACAACATATGAACCAATATCAAGCGCTCTTAATCATCGACATGCAGCTGATAGCTTTCGACGGAAAGATCACTCCCCCTATACAAGATGGACCTAAGGTTCTGGAGAACGTTGCTACCCTTGCAAAAGCATGCCGCTCTGCAGGTTTACAGATAATCTATATCCAAACACGCGCAGCTTTAGGCCAACCGTACGCGGAAGACGTTCACGGCTGGGAGATACATCCAACTATCACCCCGGAAAAGAGCGACCCTATTGTCTTCAAGGTGAACTCGGATGGTTTCGAAGATACAGAGCTTGAAAGTGTCTTGAATGAGCTGGGGGTACGCAATCTCATAACTTGCGGGATATGGAGCGAATATTGCCTGGCTCGCACGAGTACGACTGCGATTGAGCTGGGGTTCAACGTGCTAGTCGCGGCAGATGCACATGGAACAGTATCCGAAAGCCAAACGGCAGCCAGGGCTATAGTTGATAACCAGAATGAACTCATGGCTGAGAGGAATGCACTAGTCTCAACGACGAAAGAGATTTGTCGAATGCCTCAATTTTCGTAAGAGATCATTCGAAATGAGCGGAAATTAACGCAGGCTTAAGGCCTGGCATCGCCAAACGAGGGACTGAGTCAATTTTCCGTTCCATGGCGGAATTAGCTGTTCATGGTGTCACTCAGTCTCTGTTGATGGTGAGAGTGCTTTGAGATCAAAAAACTCATTTCGATAAGGCCGAAATCAGGTTTGCGAGTCTCGATTCGTTCGGCTTTCCCAAAAAAGCCCGACCAAGAAGCCTACAAAAATGAGAACCGTCTCTTCGAGTATTCCATTCGACTGAAAAAGGCCAAAAGAATGCGCGCCAAGTCCAGCGATCGCAATCGGTAACAAAATTCTCCAGTAACCCAATATTCCTAATAGCGCTTCAAATACTTCCATCACAACTTGGCTCGATTATTACTGCGAAGAATCTAACAATACTAGCTGATAGTCTGCCACTCTAAAGCGGAACTGGACGCGAGGCTGATACTTGGCGCAGCCAAACGAAAATAATGGTTAAAGGTGCGTTCCATTGATTTGTTAGGCGGCATGTAGTTCCGCGTCTCAAAGCACCACTTTAAAAGGGATAATTGATAGACAGCTCATGCCCCTTAGGCGACAGATCATATTGGGGAAGTTATCCTATCAACATCCACCCTGGAGGCCGGGCATCATCAATATATCAAACGCGTTTAGCTCGATTTTTACGCTGTTAGTCCTAACGTCATGTGCGTCAGTTCAGCCGTCTAGCGCCGCAGGCGAGCCCATAACAAACACAGCTGCGCTCGAATTCGTGGATCGTTGGGTAGCAGCCAACAAAAGTAAAGACTTTGGGAATTTGCAACCCCTGATTCACCCCAAAGCTATGTATAGAAACCAAGACGGAGACCTAGTTGGGCTCAACGATATTCGCCAATCATTCGAAGGCACAATCAGCAGCCCCGATGAGAACTACAACATAGACAACGTGAGGGTTACGTACGCAGGGTCAGAATCCGCAACAGTCGCATACACTTGGATTATGACAGATAAAACACTGGACGGGAGACTGGGCCGGCTAACCGGACGAGGAACAATAGTAATCAACCGGGAAGAAGGCCAGTTGAAACTTCGCCTACTCCACACAAACGTAGACGCTGTCGAATTCGAAGAATGAGCGAAAATTGACCTGGCGCCGAGGACTGGCGTAGCTACCACGCAACCTTGATAAAAATAGCGAAGAAGGTATACCAAATTCACTCTATTATCAGAGGCTATTGCTGTTAAACCAAACCTTCAAAACAAATCAAGATATACGGCGAGCAGTTCAGCAACGTAAAGTGAACCACAGAAATACGGTGCAAATCTAACAATAGGCGTAGCATCTAGCGATGATAAGACCGGCAACGGAACGAGACCTACCCCGTATCGCGGAGATTCATGCCCTCGCCTGGCAGGAAGCCTACAAAGGTCTATTGGATCCAGCGATCCTTGCGCCGATTACCAAAGAAGCAAGACTGGAGACGTGGACCGAGTGGTTCAAACACACCGATCAAACGGTTCATGTCCTTGAGAGTGCCAATAAAATCCAAGGGTTCACAAGAGTCTCTCCGCCTTACGAGACACCTGAGGATTTCCCTCAGTACGGCGAGCTGACTCATATATACCAGCAGCCAGACGGAATCGGGACCGGAATTGGTCACCGACTATTCGAGCATGCGAAGCAACTCATCGCTAAAGGCGGAAGCACGGGTATGCTTCTC
Source organism: uncultured Pseudomonadales bacterium (assembly GCA_964634815.1). Taxonomy (GTDB): domain Bacteria; phylum Pseudomonadota; class Gammaproteobacteria; order Pseudomonadales; family Azotimanducaceae; genus JALZVT01. The sequence goes on from CAZWMD010000075.1 coordinate 9,691, forward strand.
TGGGTGTTAGAAAAGAATGTGCGCGCCCGCAAATTCTACGAAAAACAGGGAATGTACCCGGATGGAGCACGAAAAGACGAGCCAGATTGGCTAGGAGAAGGCGTTTTCGAAGTAAGGTACGTTCTACAGTTCGATTAATCGAAGCTCGGTGGTGGCCAGTAGTTTTAGCATGAGCGGTAATTGAGCTAAGACTGAGGCTTGGCGTAGCCAAACGAAGACTTAGGTCAATTTTCCGTTCCATTGATTTTTTAGGCAGCGCGAGCGTGGGCCTACCACAGTGAATCCAGCAAACCAGGAAGACCTATTTTGGTCAATCTGGAAAAAGCAAGGATGCCTATTTTCGATTCAAAGTTGATACCAGAATAAGCGAGGTCCTATCACCAGTGCGCACCTCGAGACTGACTTTGATCACGCATCCTTGAGTAATCCACCGCCGGAACGCCGATGCCAGGACAATCATGAACGGTGAACGAATAGACAAGCGAATTCTCTCTAGTAGATGGCAAGTACCGATACTTAACTCCGCCACCCAGCTTCAGTATGTAGTCGAGCAACACCTCGTTAGAACACCATCTCGTAACGAAGTCTGAACGGACGCTTTCTTGCAACAACTGATAGTCAAACTGACCCTCACCAGGATAGAGTGTTTGGTGGGTCAAATTGGTAAATTTGACAAGAAATCTAAGATCAAAGACGATATTTGTCTCTTCCGCGAACGCGCTTTCGAGCCAAGTAATTTCATCGATTTTCCGTGGAAGATTCTTATCTACGGCGCTTGCAAGCTTATGCAGGTTATAAGTACTTTTATTTTTCTCTTCTTTCTCATGCAATCGATAGTCCAAAATCGCGTTTAGAAGCATCGGAACAGAAATACCAACAATCACAACGTAGCAAAGGTAAATCGCTTTAGTCACAATTCTGCCTTATCTCAGAGTCTGCTTCTTGCGTTGATCATCGCAATACTTCTCCCCCTATTTCTTGCTCAGCTAATCTAGCATGTCTGAATGAGTATGCTTGGGCAACTAGATGAACGCGAGAGACCTTATACGATGAAGAGTCTACTTAGAAAAAATGGCCAGTATCGAGATCACCACTGTAGATTGTTCGGGCTCAGAGGCACCCATCTAGTTCGATATTTGACCTTCAGTTGACGCACGCGGGGGACGCCGCCTAACGTCGCATTCGCTAACACACACATGGAATCGTCTTGACTAGATCATCTTTCTCTTTCACGGCACTACTCTTTGCCCTCACAGCATGTCAAACGGACCCTCGATCTGATCAGCACGGAGAAACAGATTACAAAACCTACCATCAAACCAATTGTCGTCCTGAGATAAGTGAAGTTTGCGTAGAGACAATGGTAAAACTCGAATGGCATACAATTGCTTCTCTCATTGAGGATGCGCAGGATCAGCATAAGAAGCACCCCAAAATTGTAGCGATCAGAATTGGTCCGCGACGTTCGCCCCCGTCAATTACACCTTCCATTGAAGTCGTCTCGGGAACCTACGAAACCGTCAATGGACGTTTATGGGCGGCAGTAGAAGAGGTTTCAGTTTTCGTTCTAGAAAATGGGGATTGGGACTACCTAGAGACTAACTATGTCCTCTACGATCCAGTATAGAGCAGAATCACTAGCGGCTATCGAGCACCAGCCGGCATACAATTCAATATTCGAAATACCGGCTTTCACTATTAGAAAGCACCTGAATCCGGAATCATATCGCAACACCGCCTAACGTCTGAAATGAGCGGAAATTGAGCTGGGCTGAGTACTGGCGTAGACAGCCGCAAGACCAGGTCAATTTTCCGTTCCATTGAATTGTTAGGCGGAGTCAGCGTCGACTTATCAATCTGACAGTGAACTGGTACCAGGTAGCCGCCTGGCTCGCCGATCGAAAGTATAAAGAGGAAGCTGATCAGAAAGCTCAGCCAGGGAGACATGAAGACAGTCTGCGAAGTCAGAGTTTGACTGTCGACTGTGGAAGATAGCGAACTCTATTGCCGCCTCATGCTGAAACTCAAACTCTTCGCGTTCAAGTAGAGCGATATAGGTTAGCACTATCTCATCTTTCTGGAATCCGTATCTGGAACGCAAAACCCATTCGAGTTCGAGTATCACCGTAACAGGAACGAACAGAGACTCGCCGTTACGATCAGCGTCGGCTAGTAAACCGAGAACATCACCAAGTTGAGCTTTGTCGTCTGCGACGAGCAGTCTAACCAGCACATTGGTATCGACTGCACCCAATTAGGAATATCCAAGATCTTTCGTCGGCACTCGCTTTTTAGATTTGGGTTTGAGAAAGCCGGCAAGGTCTTTTGCACTCTTGGTCTTCGCGCGCATGACTGTCGTCCCGTCCGGGAGCACAGTGAAGACCACGCGGTCTTTGGCCTTAATGCCCATCGCGCGTCTAATATCTGCCGGAATGGTTATCTGGCCCTTGCTAGTCACTGCCGCCTCAGCCATGACAACTCCTTACTTATCATCTAATTGTAAGTCACCGTGGGAGAGAAGTCAATTATCCCTTTGCCCCTGCTACGGTTCATCCCTGCATTCAATGACTAATGAAAGTACGCCTAACCCAACGGCTCAATGTTGGTGGCCCGACCGATATACAAAGTAAGAAATGTTGCTTGGGCCCGCACACATATTGAGATAATCACAACACCGCCTAACGTCTGAAATGAGCGGAAATTGAGCTGGGCTGAGGACTGGCGTAGCCAGCCGCAGGACCAGGTCAATTTTCCAATCCATTGATTTGTTAGGCAGCATGTAGTTCCGCATTTGCCGGTAGAGTAGTCACCTCGGCGAGTCCGGGGTATCACCGGCGAAAACTAGCCAAATCACAGCCACCTACAAGGAAGATGCTTACAGGAACTCGAAGCCAGCCGAAAATGCCGCTTCGATCGCAGGCAACGTAACCGTAGGATTTCGTAGACTAGGTCAAGATGTTTAGCTTGCCACTGGCAAGGAAAAGGAACATGAGAATATTCTGGCTAATCACAACTGCACTAACTATATCCAGTTGCGTGACAGGCAAGAGCGCTGAGAATCGCAATCAACTCAAGTGCTATGTGGAGGGTCACAAAGAACTCAATGCTCCACCTAGCTCCGCCAAGGAGTTTAGGAATGTAGCGAGACGACACCCAAATGACAAAACGTTCGGGCCGCCACCTCGCCAACAACTGCACTCTGGAAAACGCTGGGATCGATCTAACGAGTTTTGGTTCACGGACCCAGACGGCCGATTACACCTCTTCTGCAATACCGACGACTCATATATATATTTCTGGACTTTCGAGAGTCTTGAGTCCACCAAACTTGTAAGTCACGGATTGTTGAACTGCGGCAACTGAAAGTGTTCTAGCGAAAGCCCTAGCTTTGCTTAGGTTCGAGAACGACTATCTTTGCTATCACAACAGGGAAAGCAGAACAGGGGTGTGAGCTAGTAACCCACAATCAAATCAAAAACTTGTGATTGTCCCGGATTACCGTATTGGTCAATCGCACGAATCAAGATACTGGCAGTAACCCGAGTTGCCGGGTTTCGAGGCCAGTCCAACCAGGGAAATAGCAATCGCTGTTTCTCCCCCACTCCAGGAATCACATAGTGGTCAGGAAACAAATCAGGTGGTAGGTTCCCATCCTTGATTTGCACGTGGTAACCCGCTGCAAGTTCGCCTAGTACTATCTCGATCATACCGGCATCGTCACAGGAGCCAACATCGGTTGAGTACGCACCACGAGTGATGCGAATCTCTGCAACGTCCAGAACTGCGGGGCTTTTGCTATCCTTGGGTATCGCCACAACCAAAGGCATCACTGCGTACCCGCGAACGCTACACGCCATAGTGGGGTTCGATATGCAAGCAAGCAACAAAAAGCCAATGATGGAAAGTGCACCCATAGAACGGGAGACAGCGTATCGGAGATGCCTGTTTGAAGAGCCAATCATATTCACTAGAAAGAGCACCTCACTAAATCAGCACTCATACAGTCTGCTATTAGGTTGAACGTCAGGATAGCGTCATTCTTAACTGGTACGCAAAGAGTACTCTCCACCACCTAAGTTGCTATTTCGACGCCGCCTAACGTCCGAAATGAGCGGCCTTTGAGGCTTGGCTGAGGCTCGGCGTAGCCGAACGTTGACCAGGGCCAAAGGTCCGTCCCCCTTCGCGCAGGAGTGCCCTGCAAGGTATACCAATATCTGTGCAACGATTTGCTGGGTGGTATGTAGCCTGCCTCGCAAAGCGACTACCGGGCTGTCTCAAGATGTTTCCGGCAAGCCGCAGGACCTTCCAAATAATCGTCCCACCAGATCGGAGGCAAACGGCCCTTGAAGCTTTCAGAATAATAGCTCGCTAGCGAGATCGAACCACGCTCTACTTCAAAGGTGCGATGCAACCACCAGAGATTGTAAAGCCAGTAGGCTAGAACTATGAGGAGGAATCCAATACCTAGCCTATCGGCAATTGAAGCAGCACTAAACTGTGCGAAGAATATGACCAGCGTTACCACTGATATGAGCACAGCTATTGCTACAAACATCCAATAAGGACTGAAGTAGTCCCCTCGCACCGGGTCCCAAATAGCATATAGGCATGAGTCAATCGTAACAGCGGTAAAGAGAAGAAGAAGCTGAAACAACAGGAGCACAATGAGTGTCATTGCTAGCAAATAGCTAGTCTCTTTACTCATCTAGGCATAGCCTCGAAGCGGCAGGAACGAATCTGGATATCCTATCAAAATATGGAACGCCGGGCATTTCAATGAAATCGGTCAGTTGTCCCTCGTGCGACTGAATCTTGAAAGAACTTCGGAGTAGAGCAGTTTCGCGACGCCGCCTAACGTCTGAAATCAGCGGGAATTGATGCAGGCTTGAGGCTTGGCGTAGCCAAACGAAAGACTGAGTCAATTTTCCGTTCCATTGATTTGTTAGGCGGCATGTAGTTCCGCGTCGCAAAGCAAACTCTTGGATACGGGAGCTCCGATTTTGGCTATGAAAACACCATTGCCCATATGGGCAATGGTGTTAATCTGTGATCAAAACCTATTCTATCCTCGCCGCCCCTAAATAAAGGTTGGCGCAAATCGCCTGAATCAACCGCTTCAGAGCCCCGAAGCCAACTCGAGCTCGACAAAGGAAACCTATGAGCCTGCAGGACTATTCCAAATATTCAGTCACTCAGTTGCTGGACGTAAAAAAGCACATCGACAAAGATTCACCAAACTATGACGCCTTAATCAAGGAACTATCAAATCGGTCCGATGAACTTGAGGAACTAGAAAGGGCAAGAGAAGAACGCGACTTTTTGCGCATCGAAAATGGGGTAAGGCTAGTGGGCACCCTGCAAATCGCTGCAGCCGCTGTTATTCTCTCTTACTACATAGGCTCAGTTCTTGATGAGTCTGTTTCGCTGTTGGATACCGCCATAGATATACCCGTAATTGCTCTCAATGCTATTGCTGGAATAACGGTAATAAGAGAGAACTACAAATACTATTGGATCTCCGTACTGAATCAGACTCTGCAAGTTCCTAGCGTAGCACTTGGATCGTTTTCAGCTACCTATTCCGGCCTAGGTGGAGTGTATGCTCTTTTAAGCTGGAATTCGGATTACGCGTTTGGCGTAAAGGCATCTTTCTCCCCGGGAGTTTCCTTCTATCAGTATCTAGAAAATTTGCCAGTTCAATCTATCTCAATCGACCTTTTGGCGATTCTGTGCATAGGGGCTTTGTTAAATGTTACTGATTCAAAGAAAAGGCTCAAGCGTACAGGGTAACGAAACACTATGGTCCGCCATGAGGACTGAGCCACTTTGAACCAGCCTTTTGATGCCGCCTAACGTCTGAAATCGGCGAAAATTGAATGCCAGAGTCTACTGAAACGATGCGCCTTGATAAGAGCCTATTACGAAAATACTCCCGAGCGAAGCAACGATAGACGGCACGAAAAAGCAGACATTGGCCCACGTTATAACGGAGCCGATTAACACACACTAGCCAGCTAAAACTAGAAGCGGAAGGATTGCTCTACCTGCCAGCTAGGTCAGACTTAGCGGCCGCTTAGTTTGAGGAGCATCTGGGTTTGGTGCTGAAGTTCCGTCTCTACACGACGTAAGCGTCTATGTGTTAAATACACAAACACTGGTGTCGCTGCCAAGATTACGCTGAAAATGATATAGACAAAGACAACGCCAATACCGAATGGGAAGCTAGTAATTTCCATATTCGAATCCCCTGAACACCCGACTAAGTAGAGAACGATATCGTGTCTCCCACTTCTAAACCACCAATGCTCGATAGAACATTTCCGAATACTCGGTCTCGGTAAATACAATGCAAACAAAGACTGGGGTCAAATGGGTAGCTCATTTCTAATGGTAGAAAAATGGCATGGGCCTTGCGCAGAATCGAGCGGCATCGGCTTGCATACGGCAACTTTCTAAAAGACATTTTGAGTTCCGATATCCTATCGACACCGCCTAACGTCTGAAATCAGCGGAAATTGACGCGGGCTGAGCACTGGCGTAGCCAGCGCGGAAGACCGGGTCAATTTTCCGACTGCATTGATTTGTTAGGCGGCGTGTGCGGTACACGACCAAGGCCGATCCGAATAGTGACACTGCAAACTCGATACTGACCGGCGTGTAGTCGAACTAGCAAGGTGTCCGCTTTCGGCCAGCAGAGAGACGTTGAGCAATCTTAATTATCAGTTGCTATCGTTACTTTCACTTTCACGCACCGACCTATGAACGAGATCAACCCGTCAAGCCTCTCTTGAGACTGACTGGGCGCCACTAGCTTAAATACTCGGTCTTCGCTAATAGTGATAGCGCCCAGCCAAACATCTCCATCACTCTCGCAAAACACAGGTCTTCCGTTCTCATAACGACAGGAATTCAGGTTTGTCTCTCCACCATCAAGCTGAACTTGGTCCTTAGTTATCAGCCAGACCGAACTATCCTCATAACCACTCGCCATGAACTCGCCTTCATATAGTCCAACGTATGACGCCTGCTCAGTTTTGCACAGGTAGGGTGGATAATCATCGTCATGTTCGATTGGCAAGCGAACACAACCTTCCCCGCACGGGGACCAGTGCCTCTCATCGAGATCTATAGGCGAGTCAGCGCAACCCGCCAATATCAAAAACGTAACTATTGAAGTGATTTTCATATGAGGAGTATGTCGAATAACTCTGAGTATTGTTAGGTCCAACGCTAGGCTAGAGTGAAGAGCCGCTAGCTCTAATTGCCACATCGCGACTCCGCATGAGTGTAACCGAGTAGCATATCGCAACCGTCATCTGCGAGTTCCCCCTCTACCGGTGGTTCGCTATTGCCTGAAAGAGGGCCTTTCTGATCAGACTATATCATCGACGCCGCCTAACGTCCGTTCCATTGATTTGTTAGGCGGCGTGTTGTCGAAATATCAAGACGATCTAAGACGAGTCAAACTCTGCGTGCAGTCATTGTTGTGACTGAAAGATGAAAGCAACGGTTAGTTGGATAGTCGTCTTCACGCAAACGGATACAAAATCGCCCTCATCTTCATAAAATGTGCCAAGCTAGTTCTAGAATTTGTGGCTGGAAGTCTATGAATCGCTATACCTTTCTCCTATTGCTACTCACCCTTTTCGTCTGGCCTGCCTACGGAGATCAACCAGCCATCTGCAGTGATCCTAAAGGATATGTACTAAGCAAAGTGACTCCAAAAGTGCTTGACCGTGACTGCAGCACTGATGGTTTATGCGGACTGGTTGTAGAAACCCCACTACGTTTATCGGATCGACCGTTCATGTCATTCGTCTTGTATCTTTCTCAAGGTGAGCGTGGACAGATCAGTCTGGCGAACGAAGTAAATGATTCGAACGGCGTTGCGACCACATCCTTCTGGCTTCATGAAAACATACTCAAAGAGGTGTCCATAAGTGCTGTATACGAAATTCGAGCAGGCTGCTTGTTGGTATCCACGTTGAACACCCCATAGCCGCCAACAGTTAACGGGAATTATGCTTAGAACTCAATCCTCACAACGTCCTCTTTCCGGGATTGAAAGCAGTCGAACCTGGCAAGATTTCGCGACGCCGTCCAACGTCTGAAATAAGTGGAAATTGAGCTGGGCCGAGGACTGGCGTAGCCAGCCGCAGGACCAGGTCAATTTTCCGTTCCATTGATTTGTTAGGCGGCGTGTTGTCGAAACATCAAAGCAATCTGAGACGGGCTGGACCTAGTGTGGAACTATTGCTTTAACTAAAATCCGATCGCGGACATTCAGCGAGACAGCTTTTAGGACAGAAATGCACCCATTGCTGACCTCCTCTATTACAGCCAATATGCCTGCATGCGCGTCAAGATAACAAAAGGTAGTGACCGCGATTATATCGAGGCACATCGATACGACGGTTCAATAGTGAAGGCAGCTTTCCCCAAAAAGGGTTGGTTTCCGCATGACGCAATTCACTTTGTCGTCGAATCTGAGCTTCAGTATCAAGCTGGGTTTTGGGGGCGCGTGTTCCGCGGAAGCCACCCGGAGGAGGTTGGTGCTCTCGCCGCGGCGGGTGGCCATCACAGCTCTAGCCGTGCGGAAAAACCCTCTGATGAGATTGTTGAGCTAGTACAAGCGGAACGAATAGTTGAATGCTTTGAGGCAGAAATGTGGGGTGAACCTTCCGACCTGGCTACGTTTCGCGGCGTTCTTGATGCTGCCTGCTCTCACTCTAAAGTGAGTAGCCCTATTCTGAGCGAGCAGAACATAAGAAATATTCGTAAAGAACTTAGTAGTTTGCTTGCCCGGTGGGGAGAGCTACCGGTCGGAGAATCACTCGAGCTTTCTTGGCGCTAGGTCCGCTTCTGGCCGAAAGCACAACTATAACTCAATACTCGCAACGTCCGCTTACCGGGCTTGAAAGCAATCGAACTTGGTAAGGTCTCGCGACGCCGCCTAACGTCTGAATTGAGCGGAAATTGAGCTAAGGCTGAGGCTTGGTGTAGCCAAACGAAGACTTAGGTAAATTTTCCGTTCCATTGATTTGTTAGGCGGCGTGAGCGTTAAACTGCCAAAGTGC
>CAZWMD010000076.1:0-18448 GCA_964634815.1 uncultured Pseudomonadales bacterium
CAGCGATGACCGTCCTGGAAGATGGGAAGTTCTTCGGCACAACAAACATGTCGATCAGCTATTTAGCCCCAGTCACCGGTGGCGAACTGCGCGTGGAGGGGGAAGTGATTCGACAACGAAGTAAGTCCATTTACGTTGAGTGTACGTTTTTCACCGGAGATGACATTGTGGCCAAAGCGTCGGCCACGCAGGTTATCTACGAGAACGCCTCCAAAAATTGACGAGCCACTCAGTTCGATAGCGGACGAACTATAATGTGGACCAGGGATTGCGTTTTACTCGATGCCGATTTGGCTGCTGACACCAGGGTGTCACCAGTTGCGTGTAATATTGGATAACTCATTGACCCGGGAGGATGAAGATGGCGCTCCACAGAACTGGCGAGTGTCGCTGCGGCAAGGTTCAATTTGAAGTCAACCAAGAGCCCATGATTACCATGGCCTGCCATTGCAAAGGCTGCCAACAAATGACCGCCAGTGCCTACTCCCTGTCAGAACTTTTTCCATCAGCGGCATTTAGAATAACTGTTGGAGACCCGGTATTGGGCGGTTTGCAGGCTGACACCGATCACTATTTTTGTCCTCACTGCAAGAGCTGGTTGTTTACACGACCTCAGGGCGTTGGTGATGTTGTTAATGTCCGGGCACCCCTAATGGAGGATGCGCATTCGTTCTCGCCGTACATCGAAACCTGCACCGACGAAATGCTTCCGTGGGCAAAAACTGGCGCTACGCACAGCTTCGAGAAATTTCCGGCCGAAGACGATTTTCCGAAGCTCATGGCAGCCTATGCATCCAGAAAATCTAAGAAGGCAGCCTGTTAAATCTAGTCCAGCCTCGGCCTGGAGCGATTCTGCTTGACTGCCCCCCGGCGTTTCTTGCCATCAAGACGGCGCCGTTTTGCCGCGCGACTGGGTTTGCTTGGCACTCGCCGTTTGGGTCGAACCTTGGCGTCGCGGATCAGTTCGCCCAGACGGGTAAGCGCGGCAGCGCGGTTGCGCAGTTGACTGCGTGACTCCTGGGCGAAGATAACAATTTCGTCTTTGTTGGTGAGCCGCTGACCGGCAAGTGTGCGCAACCGATCCTGAACCGCCGGATGCAGGCCGCTTCGCGCCACGTGCAGTCGCAGCTCTACCGCGGTTGCCACCTTGTTCACGTGCTGGCCCCCGGGGCCGCTGGCGTGCACAAAGCTAAAACTCAGTGCGTCGTCGGGAATAGCGGTTTCGTTACCGTTGCGATCGGGCACGAGCGTTGGCATGGCTGTGGCATACTTTCAAAAAAACGGAGTGTAAAACCAATGAGTAAGCCGACGCTATTCGATTTGTCCGGAAAAGTGGCTTTAACGACCGGATCTACCAAGGGGATGGGCCGGGCGCTTGCCGAGGGGCTGGCTATGGCGGGTGCCAAGGTGGTGGTTTCCAGTCGCAAGGAAGAGGCCTGTGCCGAAACAGCGGCTGCCATTAACGAGCTGGTGGGGCAGGAGTGTGCCTTTGGCATGGCCTGTAACATTGGCCACAAAGACCAGCTTGAGGCTCTTGTGGATTTCACCCGGTCAACGCTTGGCCCCATAGATATCCTGATGGCCAATGCTGGTGTGAACCCGTTTTATGGCCCATCAGCCGACATTCCAGACTGGGCGTTTGATAAAACCATGTCGACCAATGTGAAATCCAATCATTGGCTGGCACATATGGTGCTGCCCGATATGGTGAAGAAGCGCGACGGCTGTATTGTGATTACCTCATCAAACGGCGCTTTTCTGCCGTCGACACATCTGGGTGCCTATTCGATCAGCAAGGCTGCCGATCTGGCGCTGGTGCGCAATCTGGCAGCGGAATATGGCAAGGACAATATTCGGGTCAATGCACTGTGCCCGGGGGTGTTCAAAACAGATTTTGCCCAGGTGTTGTGGCAAGACGAAGATGGCAGCGATCGCAAGGCTGAAGGTATTACTCTCGATCGATTTGGTGAGCCCGATGAGCTGCGCGGCGTAGGCGTGTTCCTCGCCTCGCGCGCCGCAAGCTATATGACTGGCCAGGCGCTCATTATTGATGGCGGCAATGTGATGGTGCGCTAGTGGAGCTTGCAACCTCGCTGGTAGATTCAAGCTGTCCCTATTGTGGAGAACCGGTGCAACTGATCATCGATCAGGGTGGAGATGACGCTGGCGATCAGGCAGAGCAACTCTATATCGAAGACTGCCAGGTGTGCTGTCGGCCGATGCTGGTGACTGTCCGATACGCAAACGACGGCAGCCTGGAGGTTAGCCTGCGCGATGAAAATGACTGAGGGTTGGGACGGCCAGCAGTTTGTGCGTGATATCCGTGATCGGCCGGTCACCTTTGAGATCGAGCTTACCCGGCGACGGAAAACCCGTATTGGCATTAACTTTGAGGCGTTTGATCGGGTGAGGCTTGAGGCCCCGGTGCGTACCTCACTTGATGAGTTGCAGGCGCTGGTGTCTGCCCACGAGCGTTGGTTTGCCTACCGCTTGCAACGGGTCGCCGAAGAAAGCCCGGTGTACCGTCCTCCGGCGTACGAACACGGAGAACTGATACTGCACCGGGGCGAACCGTTAAAGCTCTGCATCTGTTTTGATGACGACGCTCGCGCCGAAGCGAACCTTAGTAACGCGCAAGGTAACACTGATCCTGCGCTGGTGGTTACGCTGCCCGGTGAAATTGAAAACCAGGAAGCTCTGGTGCGAAGGCTGGTGCGGCGCTTTCAGACCGGTGAAGCAAAAACAGTATTTGCAGATACCCTGCTGCGGTTTGTTGACAAGATCGACTGGCTCAATGCCGTGCCGGCCTGGCGAACCGGGTTCATGCGCTCGCAGTGGGGGAGTTGCAACGAATCAGGCAAGCTTGCACTGAATACTCATCTGGTGAAATTACCACAGGCGCTGGTCGATTATGTGCTGGTTCACGAGCTGTGCCATCTCAAACAGATGAATCACGGCAAGCGTTTTCAGGGGCTAATGGATGCTCATCTGCCGGACTGGCGTGACCGACAGACCGAATTGAATCGGTTTGGTGGTTTGTTGGGCGAGACCTAAGTCTAACGCTCAATCCCGGCGATTCCTCAGCCTATTCCTCAGCCACCGGTTCATCACCCTTGGGCTCTGCGTCTATCGCAGGCGCAAGCTGTTGTTCTGCGGGAGCGCGCTGTGCGGCATCCACAGAGGGACGTGCGATGCTTACCTGAGCGGCGGCCTTGGGTGCGGGAATAGTGCCCTTAACCTCTTCCTCCGAGGTTTGAATGCCGATGCGGAACGCTGCAAACCCGGGCATCAAGACCTGATCCAGGGCCATACCCAGTACGCGGCCCTTGAACGGCGAGGTAATTTCCGAGCGCACATTGGTAATAGGGTCGGTGACCGTTCCGAGCAATTCGCCTGGCTTAACGCGCTCGCCAAGGCTTACTTTGGAAAACAGAATCCCGCCCTTGTCGGCGCGAATCCAGGTGCTCTTGTAGTAGTGGGGTTCGCGCTCCACGCGCTTGTTGCGCTTGCCATACATTTCCATGTGGCTAAGCAGATGACGCAAGCCCTTCACGCCACTATCAACGGCTTTTCGTTGCAGTCGCAGAGGTTCGCCGGCCTCAAGCGTCACAGAAGGAATACCGTACTCGGTAGCAGCACGCCGCAGCGTGCCCTTGGAGCCTGTTGAGTGCAGGATCACCATATCGCCAAAGCCTTCAGCCAGGGCCACCACATCATCGTTCTTCAGGTTAGCCCTGAGCTGCGGCAGATTGGTTCGATGAAACGAGCCGGTGTGCAGATCGATGAGCACTTCGCAATTCAAAATGATCTGGTTAAAGAATGCGTAGGCCGTTCGAGAGGCTGAGCTGCCCCGGGGATTGCCCGGGAAAAAACGGTTCAAATCGCGGCGATCGGTGAGGTAGCGGGAGTTACGCCGAAAGCCATCAAGGTTAACTATGGGCACACCAATGATGGTACCGGTGAGTTTGTTGGGGTCGATGTTATAAAGCAGGCTGCGAACCATCTCGATGCCGTTGAGTTCGTCACCGTGTACTGCGGCGGTCACACACATCACGGGGCCTGACCGTGCGCCGTTAACTACCAGTACGGGTGTGCTGGCTGATATGCCTTCAAAGGTTTCCTGGGCACCCCAGGCCAAACGTGTGGAGGTGGCCGGAGCAACCTCGGTGCCGAGAATGACAAAGGACTGACCGGTAGGTGCCGGTTTTGACGGTTTGCTGGGGGTAGGTACCGGCGTTTCTTCGTCTGTCGGCTGAGGGGCCGCCAGATCCATGTTGGGTGCAACCGGAATCGTTGTGCTCTTGGCTTCGTCTGCTGGCAGCACGTCATCTTCAGACGCAAGGCTAGGTGCAGCGCAGACAAGCGTGAGCATGCAGGCGGCCAATCCAGCGCCAAATCGTGTTTTGCGGGTCATCGGGCTCAGTTTTGTTTGGTTTGGTCGCATCGGCATCTTGGGTCGGCTAGGCTAACGCCCGTGTATGTTTTGACGCCTTGCAGGCGTTAAAGTTGCTATTGGGTATCGCAGGTAACAAAGCACAGTTGAGAATTCACTTAAACTGTGAGCCTCATCTGGTTAATTTTTACAGAGTTTAGCGGAAAAGCTGATGGAAGTTCCAAGTCGCGTGTCACTAAACGCACAAAATCTCAGGCTCCAAGAGGTGTCGGTGACTCGGAAAATGTCGGCGTCACTGCCGAATTTGCGAGCGGTCGCACAGGCAAAAGGGTTGACGATTCATCACCTTGGCGCGGGTTACCCGCATCCTGAAGTCACGGACCCGCGCGGGTTTATTGACCACACCAATGGCTACTTCGAGCACCTCACGGCGCTTGAAGGCCATAACGACCAGGACGCCCTGCCAGAATTTCTGCGGGAGTCCTACGCCTATACCGATACATTGGGACCGCGCAGCACTCGGGAGGCCTTTGCCTCTGTGTATGGCAATGACTGGGGTGTGACGCTTGATCCTGACCGCCTGATACCCACGGTTGGCGCGACCGGAGGCATCAGTCTGGTCTGTGCACTGTTCGAGAGGTCTGGAGAAAAGCTTGGCTTCATCACAGATGCACCGACCTATGCGGGGTTTCTGGCGCGCAGTGCGCTGAATCAGTCTACCCGGATCTTCAGTGTGGATATGGATGATGAAGGGCCTGATCCGGAGCAGTTCCGTGCGCAGATCCTTGCGGCGCGCAGCGCCGGTTATTTTGTTCCCTTCTATTACACGGTGCCGGATGGGCATAACCCGGCCGGGATTTCCTTCAGTAATGCCCGCCGCCGAGAGATTCTTGATGTAGCAAAAGAACTTGGTGTGTTGATCCTCGAAGACGCGCCCTACATCTATATTGATTACAGTTCCCAGCAGACGGGCTCCCAGGAGGACAGCGGTCGCCCGACGCCCTTTGTTGCCATGGACTCCCAGCAAACCGTGCATCTGTTTACCGGCTCCAAAATTGGCTTGCCCGGACCGCGTATCGGTTTCATCTACAGCGATGCCACGCTTGAGATTGCCGATGGCGAGCAGGTACCCATTGCCGACTTGCTGCTGACCGAATCCAGTTCGGACATTCTGTTTCAAAACCCTGCCGCACTGCGTGGCTTTGAAGGGCTGCTTCACGAACGCAACAGCAATGGCAGCTATCAGCTGCGGGAGTCGTTGTGGGGGGTAGCTGAATCCAAGCTTGAAGTTTACAGCGACAATCGGCAAATGCTGTTGGAAGGGCTGCACGCAGAACTTGGTGCCTGGCCGGATGAGTTTCACTGGACAACACCGCAGGCCGGATTTTTCAGTGTTTTCACTTTCTTGAAAGACAGTGTCACAACGGACGATGCCTTTATTGAACAGCTGGTCGCAGACTATGGGGTGGTGGTGATTCCCATGTACGATTTTTACCCACCAGATGCAAAACTGCGAAATCCCCGCGCAGGACTTAATCAATTACGCATTTCGTTCTGCTTTAGTGAATCTACAGGCGAGCAACGCCGTAAAGATATGCGAGCAGCACTTGCGGCATTTTGTCAGGCAGTGAAGACACTGACCGGCAAAACTAGAGACTAGAAGAGGGACTAGACCGGCACCGCCTGTTCGCCCATCACGGTCTTAAGACCCAGGGTATCGCTCACTTCCTTGAGCGTAAAAGGCTTGTGTATGAATGCGCAGCGGGCAAGCAACGCTTCGGGCACGTCTTTATCGGTGTAGCCGCTACAGAGCACAACTTTCAGATTTGGTCTGCGCTCCAGCAGCAGTTCGGCAAGCTCGGTGCCCGACATCACGGGCATGGTGATATCAAGCATTGCGTAGTCAAATTCATGGTGCCCAAACAGGTAGAAGGCAGACTCCGCACTGTCTGCTTCCAGAACGTCGCAGTTCAGGTGCCTGAGCATTTCGGAGGCGATGGTTCTTACCCCCGCTTCGTCATCGACAACCAGAACCCGTGGACGGCGAATACTGGCCTCGGCTGGTGATTCAAGGATGGGGTACTCAGCCGTTGGCGTTCGGGCCAGTAGTGGCAGGCAGATACGAAACTCCGTTCCCTGGCCCAGGGCACTCTCAACAAGTATGACGCCGCCATGATTTTTCACGATGCCGTGCACAGCAGCCATGCCCAGGCCCCGGCCTTCATCTTTGGTGGTGAAAAAAGGTTCGTAGATACGTTGTTTGGTTTCGCTGGACATGCCGCAACCGTCATCGCGAACGCTGATGCAGGCCATGCGCTCGGCCGGATCGATGAGCTGGTCGCCAATCAGCGCGCGTTCTTCGGCGCTGAGTAACAAGGTGGAGGTGCTTAGTCGCACTGCGCCGGAGTAGCCTTCCATCGCGTCAGCAGCGTTGCCCACCAGGTTGATGATTACTCGCGTGAGCTGACCACGATCAGCAGAAATTCGAATTTCATTGTCGAGGTCGATGAGCAACGGCACACGTTTGCCGATGGTGACATCAACCAGTTCGGCGGTTGAGCGTACCAACTCGGTTAGATCAAGGGGCTTCTTTTCGATCAAGTGCTGGCCTGCGTAAGCCAGGAGGCTGGTGCACAATTCAGAAGCCCGTAATGCGGCCGTACGAATTTCACTGATATTTTGTAGCGCGCTTTGTTGCGACTGGTGAGCGTCTCGATCTGTGGCATCAACGAGATCGGCCTCCATGAGTTCTGCATAACCAAGTACAGACATGAGCAGGTTGTTGAAATCGTGGGCAACACCCCCGGCGAGCACGCCAAGCCCTTCCAGGGTTTTTTTCTCACTTAAACGATCATGCAGTTTTTCTCGTTCGGTGACATCGCGGTAGAGGCCCAGGGTTGATGCCGTGCTTTCAGGGGCCTGGGGATTCACGAGCCCCCAGATTTCGAGATGGGTTTCACCACCATCGAGGTTGGGCAGTCGCAGGATGAAGTTTAGTTCGGTAATTTTGCCTTCAAACAGATCCCTTATTTCGTGGGTTGAAATGGTGGTCATCTCTGGCCTGAGTGCCTCGCGCCACCCTTCAATATCGGTTGGGAGCGGAGCGAGTCTCAGCTCATCCAGTCCTGTTGCCTCGATATAAAGCTCGCCGTCTTTGTAACCGGTTTCAAACTGATGCAGCGAAGCGGCAGCCATGGCCATGGCTTTTGTTTGCTCAAGGGTTTCTAACCGGCGAGCTCTGAATTCTTCGTAGGTAATGTCTTCTACTCGAATCCAGGCTTCAATGGCATAGCCCTTATCGAACACAAAGGTGGGCTTGACTCTGTAGGTGAGAACATTGGGTTCTGTCCCCATTTCGACGAGGAGGGCCTTAGTGTCACCCAGATTAAGCATCTCGCCGTTTTCTGATGAGGGAAAGGCATTTTCCAGCAATACCTTTGGCTGCGCACTTTCGAGTTCTGCAACCCTTTTATTCAGGATGGACTCGGGGGTGCCCTCAAACAGCGCAGCTGCAGACTCGGTGATATGAGTTACGGTGGCGCCAAAGTAGGCGATGCCTAACTGCTGGGCCGGCACCTGGGGTGGCAATGGTGTGGCAAAGGCAAGACAGATCAGGGGTACGTTTTCTGTTCGAACAAAGGCTTCAATATGTCGCAGTGCGCGCTGTTCGGTTGCGTCCTGGACCACGGCGGGGGTGGCGTCAGTGATTCGAGTCCAGCAGCCCACAACAACACCATCTGCTTTTATAGGGGTGGTTGACAGCATCAGTTGGAAATCTTTTCGCGCGCTTGCCGGCAGATGGGCAGCGAGCTGGATGTTATCTATGGTCTGCCCGGTTCTGGTGGACCAACGATGCTCGATGTCCTTGTCAAAGATTTTGGTTAGCTGATCCCACAGACTGTCCGGGGAGAGGTCTTTGCCGGGGGCAAGGTCGTGACGTTCCAGTAGCTGGTAGAAACTGGGGTTGGCATAAACAATGTCTGCTATGCCATCTACAGTGCCGGGGTAGCCCGCTTCGTTCGCCAGGGGTGGATCAAATCGTTCCACAAAGATGGCGTCGGGTGTGTTTTCAAACAGCGCCTCTAAAGCGGCTATGTTATTGAGGAATTCGGAGGTTAGCGGCTGGCTAGGCACTTACGCACTCGGTATAACCAAGGAAGCGGTTATCATACCGTCTCAACACGGAGATAGAACCAATGATTCGAGTTACTTTTCTGCTGCGTCGCAAGGCGTCCCTTTCTGCGCAGGAGTTTGATGACTATTGGTGCAACGCTCATGGTCCATTGGTTGCCAGTGTGAGTAAGACTCTGAATATGTTGCGCTACGTCCAGGTTCGTACCCTGGACGACCCGGTGAACGCCGCCATGGCTCGAGCACGCGGCGGCATGGAGGGTGTGTGGGATGGGGTGGCGGAAGTCTGGTTTGAAAACCGCGCCGCGTTTGTGGCCTCGGGCGCCACTGAGGCGGGACGCCAGGCAGCAGCACTGTTGATTAAGGACGAGGCTGAGTTTATTGATCTGTCGCAGTCTACCTTGTGGTTGGGCTATGAGTACCCGCAGGTTAATGCCACGCCTGAAAACTTGCTGGCGAACGAACGCAACACTCTGGTGAAACTCTACTTCCCTCTGCGCGCCGGGGCTGGCCATAGCGATGTTAGCGCCCAACATTACTGGCGTACCACGCACGGGCCGATCATTCGCCGTCAGGCCCAGGGGTCTGGCATTGAGCGTTATGTGCAGGTTCATCGCGCGTTAGATGACGAACTCTGTGCGCCTATGCGTGAGTCAAGAGGCTGCCAGGTTGAGCCCTATCTGGGCCACGCCGAACTCTGGTTTGATCGAGCTGCGCTACAGATGACCACACCCGAGCGAGCAGCGTCTGGCCAACGAGCCATTGAGGATGAAAGCACCTTCATCGATTTCTCGCGCTCTGCAATATGGTTGGCCAAGGAACGGAGTTTTTTTGATCACCGTTAGGGAGTAAGCAGAGAGCGCAACCGGTTGGCCCTGGCGGCCCAGGTTTCTGCGCGCATGGGCTCGGCGATGCTGGCGCGATCAACCGGCAGTTCTGCCAGGCGGGCTCGCAATGCGTTGATATAAGTGTCGGTATCATCAGCAATACTCACCGCACCCTGGATATCAACGAGGCCAGGCTGGTTTGTCGCCACTACAGCCCGTCCGGCTGCCAGGTATTCACGAACCTTGGTTGGGTTGGCGTAGTGGTTTCTCTGAGTCATGGCATAGGGCAGGGTGCACAGGCTCATGCGCGCAAGCTGTACAGGCAGAGCTTCCTGAGGCACCGCGCCCAGATACTCAATGTTGGGCGCCGCAGGCAGGCTAACGCCCTGTTCCACCGGCCCGACAAACAGGAATTTTGTCTCGGGTAGCGCGGCGGCTGAGGCAGCAATCAATTCAAAATCGATGTGTTCACCCAACAACCCAATAAAGCCAATCACCGGGTCAACAGCCTCTCCCTCATGGTTCTCATGGCCCTCGTGGCGAAGGGTACTGTTGAAGCGCTCAAAATCAACGCCATGAGGCAGGTAATGCACATTGCGGTGGTGTTTTGCCAGGTCCTCAGCAAGGGGTTGGGATGTGGCAACCACGGTATCTACCCGCTCCAGCAGCTCGCGTTCAAAACGCTCAACCAGAGTTGGATTCAAACCGGCGATATGCGCGTATTTATCGGCGCAGTAGTACAGGCTTTGCGTGGGCGCCAGGGTATCCAGCAGGTAGTAACTGGCGGGGTTGGCGGTGACCACCGCATAGGGCGTGTTTTGCAAGTGGGCTAACTGTGCAAACTGACGCTTAAAGAGCGTCTTGTTGGCGGTGCGGATCATTGCGTAGCGATGCAGGGGCACGATCCAGGGTGACAACAGATGATTGGGGTCGCTTGTCTCCTCAACCGGGGCAGGCTCATCGGTTGGCGGCTGGGTCTGTCCCAGTGCCCGCTTTACCTTGCCAACGACCCTTGCCATATCAGCGCGCGACAGGCTCGGCTCACGCAGGCCAATGGAGTTAATCCAGGTCACGTTGAAGTCGTCGAACAGCTCTCGTGCCAGGTACTGGGCGGTGCTTGGATGGCGCCCCCAGTCCTCGCCAAAAAATACCAGCTCGCCTGTAGCGGCCTGGGCATTGGTGGTATCTGGCGGGGGTGTAAGGTTTGACTGGGTCATAGCGCGGCGAACTATAGCAACTCCCGGGTCAACTAAGCGGCCGCGGTGCTGGCTAAACTGTGGTTCAGTTCACGGGGCGGCCACTTGTTACATATCTGCTACAAACCCCGGTAGAGGCTGTGAATGTCTGCCTAGGTTTTGTCTCGCGTTTGCTATACCTTTCGCGCTGGTCCAGGCGCCCTGCGTAATGATATTTAACTCTTTTGAATTTGCGATTTTCTTCCCGGTGGTGTTCGGCATCTACTGGATGCTGCGGCTGCGCGCGCAAAATATCTTCCTGTTGCTGGCAAGCTATCTGTTTTATGGCTTCTGGGACTGGCGTTTTTTATCGCTGATCCTGTTCTCTACCGTTGTTGACTACATCGTTGCGCAGAAAATCCACGCAAGCGATGTGCAGAGTGTGCGTAAGCGCTGGGTGACGCTGAGTCTGGTCACCAACCTGGGCCTGCTGGCGGTCTTCAAGTACTTCAACTTCTTTCTTGACAGTTTTGTTGATGTTATGGCGGCGGTCGGCATGCAGGCGAACGTGCCGTCATTGCAAATCATTCTGCCGGTGGGTATCTCCTTCTATACCTTCCAAACCCTCTCTTACACCATTGATGTGTACCGCAAGGACAACAAGCCAGTAACCAATCTGGTAGATTTTGCAGTCTATGTGGCGTACTTCCCGCAGTTGGTTGCAGGCCCAATTGAACGCTCAACAAACCTGATCCCGCAGCTGTCGAGTGCGCGCAAATTTGATCTGCAGCAGGTCTATAGCGGCGCGACGCTTACGCTGATTGGTTTCTTCAAGAAGGTCTTTGTTGCCGACAATCTGGCGCCGCATGTAGATGCCATCTTTGCAAGCTCTGACCCCGGGTTCTGGACGGTGGTGGCAGGTGGCTACCTGTTTGCCTTTCAGATCTATGCTGACTTTTCCGGTTACACCGACATTGCGCGCGGTATCTCACGGATGATGGGCATTGAGCTGCGCCTTAACTTTCTGTTTCCCTACGCCTCCAACAGCCCCCAGGAATTCTGGCGCCGCTGGCATATCAGTCTCTCCAGCTGGCTGAAGGACTATCTGTACATTTCCCTGGGCGGTAATCGTCAGGGGCCGGTACGCACCTACGCCAACCTGATGACAACCATGGTGCTGGGTGGCCTGTGGCATGGCGCGGCCTGGAATTATGTCCTCTGGGGCTTCTTTCAGGGCAGCTGCCTGTGTGTGCATCGCTGGTGGATCGCTCACATCAAGCCCATGTTTGCACCGGGCTTTTTAGTTCACGTATTCAAAGTACTTTTGTACTTTCAGTTCACCTGCTACGGCTGGATATTGTTTCGCGCCACAAGCCTCACCCAGGTCGGCGAGATGACCGGTGGCCTGTTCCAGAGTGAAGCCTTTAACGCAGAACTCTTTGTGCCGTTGCTGCAGTACGCCTTGCCTATGTTGCTCATCGAGTGGTTGTACACCCGCGAGAAGTTGCCGGCCAGCATTGGCCCGATGATTCGCACCGGTGTG
This sequence comes from uncultured Pseudomonadales bacterium, assembly GCA_964634815.1. GTDB lineage: Bacteria > Pseudomonadota > Gammaproteobacteria > Pseudomonadales > Azotimanducaceae > JALZVT01. The sequence continues at coordinate 12,070 of CAZWMD010000076.1, forward strand.
TACGCTATGGCGTTCTATTTGTTTGTATTCCACGGTGAAGTGTCTGAAAGCTTCATCTACTTCCAGTTTTAGTTCGGGAGGGTGAAATGATTAAAATACTCCTGAAGCTTGCCTGTTTTGGCCTGGTTTTTGTGGTCTTGCTTGAGCTGATTGCCCGGGCCGAAGACAGCATTCGATTTGATGCGCCGTTCTGGGGGCACTATCACCTGGAGGGCATTCGTGCGACAGATGATCGCGGCACGTCTCGCTGTGCCGCCAATGCCCGCTACAAGCATTTTGAGTTGGGTGAACACGGCTTTCGTCTCACCCCACGAGTTACCCAGGCAGATCAAACGCTGGTGTGGCTCGGCGCATCTGAAGCCTTTGGGCTTTATGAGTCACCCGGTCAGGACATTGCAAACCAGCTCGAACAAAGGTTTGCCGATAACGGCGCTTCCATCAATGTGGTGAACGCCTCCTGTTTTGGCCTGAACCTCACGCGACTAACGCGGCTGGTGCAGGACCCGGTGCAATCGCTCACCCCGGACATGCTGGTGTTGTACCCCACGCCGCACTTCTATCTGGATCTGATTGAGGTTGCTGCTGACAAGCCGAAGGCACAACAAGCAGATCGGGCAGAACCCTTTGTCTCACGCCTGGCCTTTAAGAGTCGTGATGTACTCAAGTCGTTTTTGCCCACAAAACTGCAGGACTGGATTCGCGAGTATCAAGGCAGTCGTGCACTGGGTAACGCGGGCGATCAAGACCTGTGGAACGCCCCGCCTGAGGATCGCCTGGCGCTGTTTGAAGCCCATCTGCGCGAGTTGATTAGTGCAGCCAAGGCAACCGGTGCCCGGGTGGCCGTTGCCACCCACGCCAACGCCTTTCACAGGCAGGCAGAAGTGAACGCCTCACTTCTGCAGGCCTGGCAGAAGTTTTACCCCCGAGCGAACGACACCGTGCTGATTGAGTTTGATGCGGCAGCCAATGCGCTGGTGCGAGGGCTGGCACAAGAGTATGCAGTAGAGGTAGTAGACATCGCCGAGCGCGTAGCCGGTGACCCCAATGACTTTGCAGACTTCTCACACTTCACCGACAGCGGTGCCGCCAAGGTGGCTGCAGAGCTTGAAGCCTGGGCTACTCTGTCAGGCCGTCGTTAACCGAAACAGATCGGTGTTGCCACCGCTTGCCGCCACATTGTCTGTATACACCCGCTCGACACAGTAGCGGTGCAAATAATGGGGGCCGCCGGCCTTTGGACCGGTTCCGGAGAGACCACTACCACCAAAGGGTTGCACACCCACCACGGCGCCTGTGGTGTTTCTGTTCACATACAGATTGCCAGCAAGGCTCGATCGAAAGATGTGTTCTGCGCGTGCATTCAGGCGTGAATGCACACCCAGGGTCAGGCCATAGCCGGTAGCTCGCAGATCCTCCAGGCGCTCTTGCAGCTCTTCTGCCTGGAAGCGAATTACATGTAGCACCGGACCGAAGTGCTCGGTTTCAAGCTCGTTTATGTGCTTAAGCTCAATGAGTGCGGGTGCGAGGTGAAAACCGGTTTCTGCTTTTGGCAATTGCGTATCAGCACTGTGCAACAGTTTGCCCTCGGCTTTAGCGCTGGTGATGTGTGCCTGTAATCGTTGTCGCGCATCGTCATCAATAATGGGGCCGACATCGGTGGCGGGGTGTGCCGGATCGCCAATCAGTAGCTCATCCATTGCGCCTTTCAACATCTCAATTTGCTGGTCGGCAACCTCGTGTTGCACAAACAAAACCCGCACGGCACTGCAACGCTGGCCGGCGGACAGAAAACTGCTCTGCACCAGATCATCAGTGACTTGCTCCGGCAGGGCGGTCGAGTCGACAAACATCGCGTTCTGGCCGCCGGTTTCTGCAATCAGCGGCACAATGGGCCCGTCTTTCGCAGCCAGCGCCCGATTGATTCTTACTGCCGTTGCGGTGGAGCCTGTCATGGCCACACCCGCCGTGAGCGGGTGATCAACCAGCGCTGCGCCAATGACAGAACCGGGGCCGGGCAACAAGGCCAGTACATCGCCGGGTACGCCTGCGGCATGCAGAAGTTGCACACAGCGCGTTGCAATGAGCGGTGTCTGGTCTGCGGGTTTGGCCACCACAGAATTACCCGCAGCCAGTGCTGCGGCGACCTGCCCCAGAAAAATCGCCAGCGGGAAATTCCAGGGCGAGATGCACACAAACACACCGCGACCGTGCAGACTCAGCTGGTTGGTTTCACCGGTAGGGCCGGGCAGGGTTTTTGGCACAGCAAACTCGGCAGCGGTTTGTGCCGCGTAGTAGCGACAAAAGTCTTCAGCCTCGCGCACTTCCGCCAGCGCATCATCAATGGTTTTGCCTGCTTCACATTGCAGCAGCGCAAGCAGTTCACTGCGGTTCTCGATCAGCAGGTCTGCCATGCGTTGCAGTATGGCCGCGCGCGGCGCGCCGCCTAAAGCGTCCCAATCTGGCTGGGCGCGCCCGGCGTTTGTCATCGCCTGATCAACCTGACTGAGGTCGGCCTCTGCCACGGAACCCACTACAACATTCAGCTTGGCCGGGTTAAGAACATCTCGAGTGTTCGCCGAGTCGCGTGTTAAGTCGCCACTAATAATGGGTCCGGCTTGCCACTGGTTGTCTTGCCAATCGCGAACCGCGGCAAACAACTCCTGACCGGCGTTGGTATCAAACAGGTCGACGCCCGGCGAATTGGGCCGTGCATCACCAAACAGCTGCGCGGGTGGCAGAATATCCGGGTGAGTAAGGCTAGGCAGGTTCTTCAGTGTGCGCCCGGGATCGCGCAATAAAAATTCAGCTGGGGTTTCCTGATCAAGAAAGCGATTTACAAACGAAGAGTTAGCGCCGTTCTCAAGCAAGCGCCGCACCAGATAAGCCAGTAAATCCTTGTGCGCACCGACTGGCGCATAGACGCGCACCGGTGGCATATCGTCGAATTGCGCAACCGCCTGGCTGTAGAGCAGCTCGCCCATGCCATGCAAACGCTGGAACTCAAAATTTCGCGTTGAGGTCATTGCCAGAATAGCGGTGACGGTGTGGGCATTGTGGGTCGCAAACTGCGGGTAGATTTGCTGTGGGTGGTTCAGCACAAAGCGTGCGCAAGACAGGTAGCTTAGATCGGTAGAGAGTTTGCGGGTAAACACCGGATAACTGTGTAAGCCCATTTCCTGAGCCCGTTTGATTTCGGTGTCCCAATACGCGCCTTTCACCAGTCGCACCATAAAACGCCGGTGGGTCAGTTCTGCCAGTTCAACCAGCCAGTGCATCACATCCAGCGCCCGGCGGCTGTAACACTGCACGGCAAGACCAAGGCCTTGCCAGCCCGCAGTTTCCGGGTCTTGGGCAAGCTCAGTAAATAAATCCAGCGAAATATCGAGACGGTGAGCCTCTTCGGCATCCAGCGTGAAATTAAGATTTGCTTTTGCGGCCATGCGGGCAAGCGTTTTGGCCCGTTCGATAACCACGGGCAAACCGGTTGCGGTTCTTAGCGAGTCGTAACGTGGGTGCAGTGCCGAGAGTTTTACAGAGATGCCATGGCCAGACTCTGGTGACGTGCCATCTGCCTCTTTGGCGAGCTCTTCGATTGCCCGGGCGTAGGCGTCAAAATAGGTTTGGGCGGCTTCTTCTGTGCGCGCACCTTCGCCCAGCATATCAAAAGAGCAGATGCCTTCAGCGCGACTCATGGCGTTGTTGAGGGTTTGGCCCAAAACAAACTCGCCCCCCAGTATGCGCATCGCCTGTTGCATGGCGCTACGAATCACCGGCTCACCGGCGCGCGCCACCAATCCGCCCAACCAGGACGGAGCGTCTTGCACCATATCCGGATTCAGCGAAATCACCTTGCCCGTCAGCATAAGCGCCCAGGTGGAAGCATTCACAAACACAGAGTCTGAGGCACGCAGGTGATCGTCCCAGTCGCCGGCCAGCACCTTCTCGGCAATCAGCTCATCGGCCGTGTCCGCATCTGGCACGCGCAATAGCGCCTCAGCCAGACACATCAGCGCCACACCCTCACTGTTAGACAGGCCAAACTGCTGCAAAAACGCATCCAGTATGGACTTGTCATCACCCCGGGCCCGGCAATCTCGAACCAGCCGGGTGCCTTCGGCTTCTATCCAGCCAATCTCACGCTGGCTCAAGGGGTAGTTTTTGAGCATCGATTTGACCAGGGTCGCCTCGTCTTGCAGCGTATTGGCCCGCAGGGCCTCCCGGGTGGCAGTGAGCCTGGCCGAATCCGCCTGTGCCCGGGCGGCATTGGCGCCTAAAATCTGGGTTGAGTCGGGGGTAGGAGTCTCTGAAGAGGACGGGGGCATGACTTTGGGCCTTAGTGGTCGCTAGGCGTTAATTGTGACCTCTAGTGGATTACACTTAAACCGTTGAAGAGACGTACTGATCAATATGAAAACGCCCGCCGAACGAATTCGCCTGCTGTTGCTGATGAGCATTGCCATGCCCGTGGCCTGGGCCACCTGGTCTGCTTTGCTTAACAACTTTGTGGTGGAGAAGGCGGCGTTCACCGGTGCTGAGATTGGCATTCTGCAAAGCCTGCGCGAGGTGCCGGGGTTTCTTGCGTTTACCGCGGTGTTTGTTTTGTTTGTGCTGCGTGAACAAACCTTTGCCATTGTGTCACTGGCGGTTCTGGGCCTGGGTGTGGCACTCACCGGTTTGTTTCCTACGGAGTACGGGTTGTATTTCACCGCGGTGCTTATGAGCATTGGCTTTCACTATTTTGAAACCATGAAGCAGAGCCTGAGCTTGCAGTGGTTGCATCGCGACGAAGCGCCGCAACTGCTGGGACGAATGATTGCCGCAGGCGCGCTCACCTCGCTGTTGGTTTATGCCGCGTTGTGGCTGCTGTTTGAGTGGATGAGCATCGACTATGTGTGGGTGTATTTGTTGGCGGGAGGTGTGTGCCTGGGCATGGCGGTGTACATGCGCGTGAGTTTTCCGGTGTTCAGTTCGGACAGCACCCAAACCATGGAGCTGTTTCTGCGCCGTCGATACTGGCTTTACTATGCCCTCACGTTTTTCTCTGGTGCGCGGCGGCAGATCTTTGTGGTGTTTGCCGGTTTTATGATGGTTGAGAAGTTTGGCTACAGCGTGTCGCAGATTGCGCTTCTGTATCTGATTAACCATGTCTTTAACTATCTGTTTGCCGAACGTATTGGCGCGCTAATTGGTCGTATTGGTGAGCGTCGAGCGCTGATCATTGAATACGTTGGCTTGATTGTTGTGTTCACCGGCTACGCCTTTGTGAACGAGGCAACCCTTGCTGCGGTACTTTACGTTATCGACCACCTGTTCTTTGCCCTGGCTATTGCCATGAGTACTTACCTGCAAAAAATTGGTGATCCTGAAGACATGGCTGGTACGGCCGGCGTTTCCTTCACTATTAACCACATTGCCGCGGTGGTTATTCCCGCGCTTCTGGGCTACGTCTGGCTCACCTCACCAGCTCTGGTGTTTTTACTTGGGGCAGGGTTTGCCTGTTGCTCACTGATTCTGGCGCTCAATGTGCCGGAAAACCCGGGCAAGGGGAACGAAGTGCGCTTTCCGCGGGAACCGCTGGCGGCGTAAGCGCGTGCCAGGTCTGATCAGCGCAAATAGCGATTAACCGGCAAAAAAGCATAGACTAAGGGATAGGCCAATCAGGGGGGCACTATGAGCTTTGACACCATTATTCGTGGCGGTACGGTGATTGACGGTACGGGCGCAGCAGCACGTACGGCGGATGTTGGCATTGAAAACGGGCGTATTGCCGAGGTGGGCCCGGGTCTTGCCTCCAAAAACGCCCGAATCCTCGATGCTGACGGCGCGCTGGTTACCCCGGGGTTTGTTGATATTCATACCCACTACGACGGCCAGGCCACCTGGGCAGAACGCATGTCACCCTCATCCCATCACGGGGTGACCTCGGTGGTGGTGGGCAATTGCGGCGTTGGTTTTGCGCCGGTGCGACCCACCGATCACAACATGCTGGTCCAGCTTATGGAGGGGGTAGAAGACATTCCCGGTGCCGCGTTGCATGAGGGTCTGAGCTGGGACTGGCAGAGTTTTCCTGACTATCTGGATGTGCTTGCCGAGCGGCGTTTTGATATGGACATTGGCACCCAGCTTCCCCACGGCGCACTGCGGGTGTTTGTTATGGGGCAGCGTGGGGCTGATCGTGAGCCCGCAACCGAGGATGACATCGCCCAGATGCGGACGCTCACCACCGAAGCCATCAAGGCCGGCGCGCTGGGGTTTTCCAGTTCCCGCACCTTGAACCACCGCTCAAGCACCGGTGAGCCCACACCCTCGCTCACCGCTGAACGGGCAGAACTGTTAGGCATTGCTGCCGGGGTAAGAGACGCAGGCACCGGAGTGATTG
>CAZWMD010000077.1:0-7280 GCA_964634815.1 uncultured Pseudomonadales bacterium
GCTTGTCGATAGTGTGATCGATGGCGATGGGAGTCTCTACCAGGGCTGGCCAGAGTGGCTCAGCCATCTGCTCATCGAGACTGTATAGCAGCGCTGTAAGCTCCGCTAGTTGCTCGGGATGAGATTGGCTCAGATTGGTTTGCTCAGTAGGATCAACGTTTAGGTTGTGTAGCCAGGTTTTTCCATTTTGTTCCTGGAGCTGTAACTTCCAACCGTCCTGCTGGACAACCTTATAGCCGCCGGTGCGCCAGAACAGCGGTCGGTGGAGCGGGCGCGGATTGGCAACAGCATAGTCGAGTATATCAACCCCATCGATTTTTCGGTCCTGTGGCTGAGCCACACCTGCAGCCGCCAACGCCGTTGAGAAAATATCTATATGGGCGACCGCTGAATCATACTGGCTCCCCGCTGGGATCCGCCTGGGCCAGCGAATGAAATAGGGGGTGTGGATGCCTCCTTCAAAAAAACTGATCTTCCAACCTCGGTAGGGCTTGTTCAGATCGGGTAGTCCTACATAGCCAGCGCCGCCGTTATCGCTGGTGAAGATAACGATGGTGTTGTCGGCGATGCCGTTGACTTCAAGGGATTCAAGAACCTGCCCAATACCCCGGTCGAGACCCCTTAGCATTGCTGCGTAGGTACGCTCAGTGTGGTCTGCGATGTGGGCGAGGGCGTCATAATCCTGCCTCTCTGCCTGCAATGGGGTGTGAGGCGCGTTGTAAGCCAGGTACAGGAAGAAAGGCCGGTTGCGGTTGGCTTCGATTACCTTGACCGCGTGGCGACTGAAATAGTCGGTCATGTGGGAGTCAGGCCGAAATCGCCCGCTGTTATTGTGTCGAACTGCGTAACTCAGATTCGGCCACAAGAATCGATCGATAGGATCAAAATCTTGTTTGGAGTTAACCACCTGGTTGTCGTCCTCAGGCATAAACAGGGCGGCTCCGGGTAAAAATCCTAGAAACTCATCAAACCCTTGATCCAGTGGGCGATAACCTTCGGCTTCCCCGAGGTGCCACTTACCCAGAGCCACAGAATGGTATCCCCGTGTTTTTAGAAGTTCCGGCAGTGTCAGTTCACTGCCGGGTAATCCAAGCGTATCGCTTGGAGGATAGTTTTTGGCGTTCTCGGCGATGTATCCATCACCCGCAGTCAATCGCGCGAACTCGGGTCGAGCTGGGGTGAACTCGAATCCTGAACGGGTGGCAAAACGCCCAGTGAGCAAGGCAGCACGGGATGGTGCGCAGGTACCATTACCCGCATAACCGTTGGTGAAGTGAATGCCTTCAGCTGCAATGGCATCAATACTTGGTGTGGGCACAGTACCACCAGCGATTCCGCCGTTGTAGTAAGTGATGTCGTTGAAGCCGAGATCATCCGCGACAATCAGCACAATATTGGGTGGTTGATCTTTGCTTTGGGCCTGATTTGGCCCGGTTTGCCACTGAACGTCCCGGTGCTCGGCCACCGGATTCACTACTGCGGAGATGATGCCGGGCAAGTAGTACCAATATTGAGAGAAGACCCACAAGCCTGCAGCAGCCAAAGCCAGGGTTATTATCAAAAACTTCTTCATATTGTGCTTCTCTTTGCCGGTCTGTGATGGCGGGGATCGAATTGGTGTCTTATCAAGACCACAAGCCAACTGCTAGATAATGTAAACCATTAGATTCGGAAAAGTAATGTCTTTACTGGCGAGTAACTACAGACAAGTTCTCTTGAAAAGGCGCCTTAGACGACAAAATCGCTTGGTACTGAGCCTGTTGTTGTGGTCTGGGTTGTCGGCCGCAAAATACCTGGCCAGAAGAGGCAACTCTCGGTATTTTCGAGCGCCAGCTGGCCGGTGCGCAGAGAATATCTGCCAGGGGTAAAAGGCGATAAAACACTGCAAGGACACCGACCGAATATGATGTCGATAGAAAAGCTGCTCTTCGTCTTATGGAAAAAGACTTCTATACGACAGATTTTGATGATTCTGTTGCCAGCAATGGCAGTGCTTGTTGCCGTGATGGTTTCTGCTTTTGTTCATGAACTTAACGTATCGACGTTGACGAAGGATGTCTCAGCGATCGGGAAGATACATCCCCTCTATGGCTTCCTTTCGAGTTTGGGCATTTTGCTGTGGTGTGTTGCTGCAGCAACATGTGCGTTCGCGGCGGCGGTGCTTCGCTCAAACGGTGCAAGAAATGGTGCAAGAAATGGCGCAAGAAAGGACTACCCGTTTCTGGCTTTCTCCGCTGTGCTAACCACGTATTTGCTCCTGGACGACCTGTTTTTGGTTCACGAGTTTTTGGCCAGAGATTATCTTGGGCTAAATGAAGGGGTTGTATATGCCCTTATAGGCGTTGCGGCTGCTGTCTATGCGATTCATTTCAAGGACATCTTGTTGCAGTCGAATTTGATTCTCTTTCTGCTGGCGGTTGGGTTTCTGGGACTTTCTGTCTTTATCGACATTGTTCTCGACCCGTGGTTAAAGAGGATTGGCCATTGGCGATTTTTAGTTGAAGATGGGGCTAAGTGGGTAGGTATCGTATTTTGGTGCAGCTACTATCTGGATACCGCCTATCAGAAAGTGACGCAATTGACTGGCAGAGGCCAGAGAGACTCCTGAAGATAACCGCCTGTTTATGTCGCGATAGTTTGATTCTTGGGTGTTCGGTTGATCTCGTTTATAGTTGGGGTGACAGGGATTGTCGTCAATTTTTTCAGAAACTGGTGGCAAGATATGGAAGTGTTGTGTGCGGGGTTGAGCAAGACGGGCACGACGTCGATACACCATGCTCTTCAGCGGCTTGGCTATACAAGCCTTCACTACGATCAAAACAGACTTTTCAATGTGCTTTCTGGTAGAGAATCTGAGCCAGATTTTCGGATCTATGACGACTACCAGGCTGTTTCAGATGTTCCGTCTGCCTATTTTTTCAGGGAGTTAGCGGAAGCCTATCCCCGTTGTAAGATCGTATTGACGGTTAGAGATGCAGACTCTTGGTATGAAAGTATCAGGAAGCACTTCTCGGAGAGATCGCCAATTAGCAGGCCAAGAGCTGTTCAGAGAATGTTGTCGTTTGCAGGAAATCGGCATGCTCGTCAGAGAATGAGAGATTATGAGTTCCGGACGAACCTGCGCAACCTGTGCTATGGCTCAGTCGAGCCGAGAGAGTATGCGTACAAAGCGAAGTATTTCGATCACAATAATGCTGTTCGAAACTGTGTCCCTGCAGAACGCTTGCTTGTTATGAATCTTGCTATGGGGGATGGTTGGGAGAAGCTGTGCCCCTTTTTGAACAAGCCAATACCCGAGGCGGCTTTTCCTGTTTCCAATCGGGCGGGCGAAAAGTTTGATCGCAAACAACGGGTTTCTCGCCGTCTTTATTCTTTTTCTCATTAAGATCTGAGTTGTGTCAAGCAGATGACATAGCTCTAACGCCGAACCTCCTAGTATTCATATCGGGCGCTTACTTGCACGTCGGCGCCCAGCTGCTCTGCCAGGGAAGGCGGTCAGCATCAGAGATTTCTGAGGTCCTTGCGCAAGATCTTTCCTGAAGCGCTCTTGGGAATGGCATCAATTACCTCTAGCGATCGGATCTGCTTGTAGCTGACCAGATTCTCAGATACCAGTGACTGGATTTCCTCAAGTGTGACACTCTCGCCGGGTGGCACAGTGATAAAGGCTTTGGGGAGCTCACCGGCTTCATCATCTGGAATCCCTATCACAGCCACATCGGCAACCTTCGGGTGTGTGATAAGTAAGGCCTCGAGTTCTGCTGGCGCTACCTGGAACCCCTTGAACTTGATGAGCTCTTTCATGCGATCAACAATCGACATGTGCCCGTGCTCATCAATAATCCCAATATCTCCAGTGTGTAGCCAACCATCATCGTCGATAGTCTCGGCCGTGGCTTCCGGTCGATTCAGATAGCCCAACATCACCTGTGGCCCTCGAACCCAGAGTTCGCCGCGTTTGCCAATGGGCTGATCTTCTCCAGTATCCGGATCCACAATCCGGCTTTCGGTGTTCGATACGGTCACGCCACTGGTACCCGGGCGGTAGTCTCCTTCAACGGTAGAGTGGCTCACCGGACTAAGCTCGGTCATACCAAAGCCCTGCACAACTTCGCACCCCAGACGCTTTGATGCCAGGGCTGCCAATTCTGCACCCAGGGGTGCGGCTCCCGAAAACACTTGCCGGATAGAAGAAGTGTTGTATTGGTCAACAATCGGTGCGTTGGCCAAACCGATAACAATGGGCGGTACGGCGAAAAATCGGGTGATACCCAGGGATTGAACTGCCTCCAGAGCCTCAACCATATCAAAGCGTGGCATGGTCACTGTCATAACCCCGTTGCAGATAAGGCCATTCATCAGCACCTGCATGCCATAAATATGAAAGAACGGCAGCGCCGCCAGGGCAACTTCATTGTCCTGATAGCGAATAGCGTGAATACACTGCTGAATGTTGGCTACAAGGTTTTTGTGCGAGAGCATGACCCCCTTTGGTAGGCCCGTTGTTCCAGATGAATATGGCAAGACAACCGTATGCGTCTCCGGGTGCAGAGGGACCTGTTCTATCGGATCACCAAATATTTCTGCCATTGCTGTTGTGCCGGGAACAGCGCTGTCAATGATGACAATCTCGTCGACTCCGGTGCCTTCAACAGCGGCTTGCGCCGTGTCCGCAAACATCGCGACTGTGAACAGTATTTTCGCGCCTGCATCTTGAAGCTGATGCCTGACTTCCTTCGCGCCGTAGGTAGGATTGATGGTGGTGACTGCAGCTCCTGTAACGGCAACCCCGTGAAAAACGATTGCGTATTCCGGGAGATTGGGTGCCATCAAGCCAATGACGGTCCCTGGTCCTACGCCGCGAGCGGCCAGACCTCCAGCCAGAGAATGAATGGCGTCACTTAGCTCGGTATAGGTGTATGCGCTATTGCCGCTGGCGTCTCGAATTGCTACCTGGTCAGCGAGTTCTTTTGCGCGCCGCAAAACGTGCGCGGTAATTGAAACGTTGGGAATCTCTACGTCGGGCAAAGGGCTCTTATGTATGATCATGGCGGAGAAAATCTTCTTAGTCAGAATGGTTTGATTGAAAGGTATATGGTGTTCTAGCCATCGCCCAGGTAACGCCAGGGGAGGGTTGCGCCGGCATGAAATGGTCGAACATTATCATTGCCTAGCAGGACGCTCTCTGGAACTGCAACTGATTGGCGTTCGAGCGCAATTTTTCTGGTGTTCACTGGCAGGCGATAGAATGCGGGTCCGTTTAGTGAGGCGAAACCTTCAAAGCTATGCAGCGCGTTTTCTTCATCAAATACTTTTGCATAGGCTTCTAGCGCGAAGGGGGCATTAAATATTCCTGCACAACCGCAGTCAGACTCCTTGGCCTCTATGCTGTGCGGCGCCGAGTCGGTGCCCAGAAAGAACTTTGAGTTGCCGGAGGTGGCAGCCTTACGCAATGCCTGGCGATGCAACTCGCGTTTTGCTGTGGGCAAGCAATACATATGTGGTCGAATGCCACCATCAAACATCGCGTTGCGATTGATCTCGAGGTGATGAGGGGTGATTGTAGCCGCGATTTTTGGACCTTCACCAAGCACAAAGTCAACGGCATCTTTGGTGGTTATGTGCTCGAGCACAATTCTGAGATCTGGGAACTGACGTCTTAATGGCCCAAGAGTTGTCTCAATGAACACTGCCTCTCGATCGAACACATCAACCTCAGCCGAAGTCACCTCGCCGTGAATAAGCAGAGGCATGTCGATCTTTTGCATTCTTTCGAGCACTGGAAATATGAGGTCAACCGAAGTAACGCCATGCGCGGAGTTAGTGGTGGCATTGGCGGGGTAGAGTTTGCAGGCGGTGAAAACGCCCTCAGCAAACCCGTGTTCAATCTCGTCAGCAGAGGTGCTATCAGTCAGATAGGCCGTGAGCAAGGGTTCAAAATCTACGCCATCACTCAAGGTATCCAGGATGCGCTGTCGATAGCTTTGCGCCTGGGCAGCGGTTGTTATGGGCGGGCTCAGGTTTGGCATCACTATAGCGCGACCAAATTGGTGCGCTGTGTGAGCGACCGCATCTGCGAGCATGTCACCATCTCTCAGGTGAACATGCCAATCATCGGGACGAGGAATAACCAGGCGGTCTGCGGTTGAGGCGTTGGATACGTTTTGCAAAGGGTAAACTTGCTTGTTAGAGGTGGAGCGCAATTTACCACGTTGCCTTGAGTCGAACTACTTACTGCGAGTTACTGCCTTTTAGGGCGTTTGACGTAGCGCTGCCTCCTACCTCTCGCCAAACTGAGGCGGCGAGCAAGCATCGGTGGAGCTGATATCTGGCAAGGACTGCGCAGAGACGCTGAACACCAAGTCATCGTTAAACGTGAATGGTGTGTTGCCGCGCTCGATTAACCAGTCAAAGATATCAGTTGATGCGTTCCCTCCGAATGCTTCGCCGCTGGAGCTACCCGCATATCCGGCAAGGCGAAGCGAACTTGCTGCATCGCTTGCAAACTGGGCGATATCGCCATTGGTTGGGTCCCAGGCAACAAAAGTGTTCGCGTTTGGGTCCAGGCACAGGTCAGCCGGCGCCGCCGCGGAGCCTGCGAGTGAAAGATCAAGGCCAAAGCCACTGAATTCACCAAAGGTGCGGTTGTTCTGCAACGTGAGATCTAAGGATCCTGCCGACTCTGCAACCAATGCGCCGCCATCTATAGCGCTCCACAGCTCTGATTCAGAAAGGCGCATACGCATTTGGATATCTGCGCCGCTGCGCACCACCATTGGTTGATGGCCAGCCAGGAACACACCATTAATGGGTAAGGCGCGAACACTCGAATCGCTAACATCGATATCGACTTGGCCCATGCCGGTGGTGAAATCGAAGAGCATCCCTATAGCTCCTGGATTTCGGATAAACGAAGTGCTGGACTCACCAGAACCTCGATTGGCGGCAGTGTCGCGCATCTGAAATTGCAGGCGAAAGTCTTCCTCAATGTCTGCATCGCCCTCAAAACTGGCAACGCGAAGTGCTGGATCTACAAATCGCTTTTCAAAATTTGATATACCAACGTCTTCAAGGGTGACATTCAAGTCTGCTGTATCTGCGACCACAAATTCAGCACCGGCAAACTGGCTATGCTGCAGCGTTGCATTTCGAACCAACAAATCTACACGTGCGTCGCCGCTGGCACTTACACGGAAAAGCCGGTCGAAGTCATTGAAAAAGGTTGATCCGGTTGTTAGGCGCCCTACGATCAACATATCTTCAATCAGTGCAGACACTGA
>CAZWMD010000077.1:7380-15656 GCA_964634815.1 uncultured Pseudomonadales bacterium
GAATGGTCCGGCACCAAAGGCTCTCAAGCTTGTCTTGGTGCTGCCGTTTGGCGCGGTGGAGCTGTCCAGGCCGGCTGGAGGGGTAATACCCGCCTCTGCCAATCGTTGCAGCCAATCTGTGCCCGTACCCAAAATCCATTGTCGATCTAACAGACGGACAGGTTCATCAAACTCACCACCCGCAATAAAAATCAGATCGCCTATCGCCGGACCATTTTCACTACCTTGTGCAGAGTTCAGTGCAGAGAATGACTGAAAGGGTGATTCGAATGAGCCCAGGTTCAACCCGTTATCATCTGCGTCCACAAACCAGGCGCGTGTGGTACTGGCTACGCCCTCAATAAACAGTGGAGATGTCATTCCCAGGTCAACCAGTTGCCCATCGAAGGTGGTCACCTCGAAGCGAGTTACTGGATAAGCACCAGCAGGAAGAGCTGCTGCCAGCTCAAAACATCCAGGTGTGCTCTGCGCCAGTGCAACGTCAGAGATTTCTGCGCCGTTGCTGTCCAGCACGTCTGCTTGTGCATCTATAAGGAAGGGCGGACGTAAAACATCCCGGATACATACCTGTCCTGGCGGAGAATTTGTTTCTACCGGTACAAAATCCTGAACAAGCGCTCGCGACAGTACTGTACGAGCGTTCTCACACTCCAGAGTGTTGCTAGCAGCAGACAGGACAAATTCGACGACGCGATCTACCTGATTGTCACCAAAGGATCCTGCGGGGGAGAACACAGCATCGGCGGCTGGCCGATCTGGTTCGATATCGATGCAAAGCGCACCATCCATGCCGCTAGCTGCTCGATAGAATTCACATCGGCGTTGTTGGCTGGTTGGTTCTGCCGCTTGTTCTCGCAGATCAACCGGAATGTTCTGAAACCATTCGGGGTGTCCGGTAGCTATGGCATTAGTTAAGGCGGCGCGATCGAGTGGTGCGTCGCACTCCAGAGCGAATGCACTCTGGGCTATCAAGGAAATACCTATTCCAAAACTAATGGCAACGGGGTGTAGATTTGAGAATGCCGATAGAAGATCCTTGAACATGGCTGCCTCTCCTTGATGATGAGCCTTCCACTAAGCCTGTTCAATATGAACCTCAACGCTCGGTCCTGTCGAGTCGGTTGCAGTGAATTTACAGTTTGTAGAGGAGACGTGGAGAGGCAGATGTGATGTCGGACGGTTTGTCGATAAACGATCGTTTAATAGCTTTTCATCTGGGACGCTGATACTGAACAAAGGGCGTATGAACGCCAATGCGATCGTAAAGTTGTCGACCCACGCTGTTGTTTTCTTCGGTCATCCAGTAGACGTGCGGTCGTCCTGCTGCATCAGCGGCAGCATACACCGCTTCAATGAGTGCGCGACCTACGCCGGTACCACGTACTGCTGGCATTGCGTATAGATCTTGCAGATAGGTCACCTCTTCTTCATACCAGCCATGGCGTTGAAAGTAGTAGTGGGTAAGACCAACGGGTTCCTTATCAATTTCTGCGATCAGACCATGACCATCATAGGGATGATCGCCCAGCAATCGTTGCCACAACGTATCGTAAATCTCTGCGGGACGGGTTGTGCGATAAAATTCAAGGTAGGCTTGCCAAAGACTGGTCCAGGCGTCGCGGTCAGTTTCCATGAGAGGTCGAATGTTGATGTCTATGGTTATCTCCTGGGGTTTACGCTGCTTTGGAGCGTAGTTGTGCCAAAACTTCGGGCAGCGCTTTGATATAGCGATCTACATCTTGCGGTAGCCCGGTGCTGACGCGCGAGTAGTTTGTGTAGTCCCGGTAGATTCCCCTGACCCAAATGTTTCTGCTCGCCATAGCTTGCCTGAAGGATTCGGCATTCAGATTGCCCAGATTAACAAACAGGAAATTTGTTTGTGATGGAAGGTGAGTAAGGCCTTGCGACTGAACTGCCGCTGACAAACTCTCGCGCGCCTTAAGTATTTGAGACTTGGACTTTGCCAGGAATTTTGTGTCGTTGTAGCAGGCAATAGCGGCAGCCAATCCGGCCTGGTTCAGGGTGTAGTCACCGATGCCGTAACGACTCAACATTTGTGCATTTTCCGGCGAAGAGATCATATAGCCAACACGCATGCCAGCCAGACCGTAGAGCTTCGAAAATGTCCGCGCCACAATCAGGTTATGGCCTGCTTTTACAAGCGGAATCATCGAGTTGAATTCAGGGTTATCAGTGATTTCGTTATACGCCTCGTCGACCAGCACCGTTGTCTTTTTGGTTGCCCGCAAACAAAAGTCTCGCAACTTGTTGGTATCCAGTAGTTGCCCGGTTGGATTGTTTGGGTTGGTGATATGGACCATCCCGGTTCTAGGATTTATGGCCTGCTCCATAGCATCAAGGTCGAGGAGTAAATTTGGCGTTTTAGGTAAGCGCATGATTTTGCCACCCTGGCGTACGCCTGCCTGGGCCGTTGTATCCCAAAACAAGTCAGGCGCTAGAATATGTCCTTTTTTTGTCATGGCGACGGATAGCGAACACAGTAAGCTACTTGAGCCCGAGCCCAGGCTAATGTGGTCAGGAGTGACGCCATGTCGTTCCGCAATCATCGCTTTTAGCCAGGGGATTGAGTCCTCCGAGTAGTACGCACCCTGGTGAGTCGCAGTTTGCATGGCCTCTAGTGCGGATTGACTTGGGCCAAAGGGGTTTTCGTTGGAATCGAGTTTTGCAATTCCAGGAGTTGGGCCGTAATAGAGTTTGGGTGAAGGCTGGCCTGTAGCGAGAGCGGCCATCTTTGGAGTAACGACAGCCGCGCTTGCTGACAGACCCATCGCAGCATTTGTTTTGAAAAAGTGTCGACGATTTATGTTGGAAGCCACAGTTCCTCCTTGCTCCAGACCTTCCTGGCCGGGAGACTGGTCTTTGTAGATTCGGAAAACTAGTGCGCTGTCATTCCGGCATCAACGGTGAATTCGGCACCGGTAACATAGTTTGATTCGTCAGAACTCAGGTACAGAATGCAGTTTGCAACATCGGCAGGGTAGCCAACTCGGCCCAAGGGCACCAGTTCTGAACTTAGTTGCAACTCTGATGGGTCTGTCTGGCCAGATGCTGCAGATTGCATGTTGGTCCAAATAAACCCTGGATGCACTGAGTTACAGCGGATGTTGTCGGCAGCCAATTCGACCGCAACAGATTTTGACATGATCCTGACACCACCTTTTGCGGCACCATAAGCGACACATGTGCTCATACCGACCAGTCCTGCAGTAGAAGACAGATTGACGATAGACCCACCGCCATTGCTTCGCATGGCGCCTATGACTGCTCGACAGCCCAGAAAAATGCTGGTCAGGTTTACCTCGATCTGACGATTCCACTGTTCGATCGTCATGTCTTCCAGGCGCACCAGTACAGCGATTCCTGCGTTGTTTACCAGGATGTCCAGTTTTCCGAAGTGCGCAACGGTTTGCTCTACGATCGCTTTCCATTGGGCTTCATCAGTGACATTTTGTTCGAGTGCAATGGCATCACCGCCCGCGGCGCGAATTGCTGCCGCTGTGCTTTCTGCGCCTTCAAGATCGACATCGGTAACGACCAACTTCGCGCCCTCTCTGGCCAGCGTGATAGCTGCTTCTCGGCCTAAGCCGGGGTTTGAGGCTGCGCCCGTGACGATGGCAACTTTATTTTCAACTCGAGACATTGTTTGGCTCCCTGGATTTGTTTTCGAATTTCTGTGTCTGGAAGTGAGCATACTACTGAATTACGGGCCCATTTTTATCCCGGAGCGGGGGGAAAGCAGAAGTACGGTGAATATTGGGTGCCTTCATTGATTGACCGACGACTAACTCCTCTTGCCAGCCAGTAGTAGTGGTCCTGTGACACTGTTCACACGACATTCGGGCAGTCTGTTACCTATTCTGCCAAAGATGCATTCGCCACTGTATTTGACGGTTGGCCATGGGTAGAGTGCGTTCGAACATCATGACCTCAGACGTAAATATCAACACCACTGGCCAAAATCCTGTCTTTGGCAGCGCTGTCCGGGCGATGACCTGGAGCACGCTGTCGACAGTTGCTACCACCCTTATTGGGCTTGCTGGTTTCTTTGTTCTCGTGCGGCTGCTTGGGCCGACCAACTATGGTTTGGTTGCCATGGCGATGGTCGCTTTGGCTATACCTACCGCATTGTCCAGCGACTCACTCAGTCAGTCGCTGATACAACAAGACAAGCTTGATAAGTCGGCTCAGACGAGTACGTTTTTGCTGGAGTTAACGATTGCTGGGGTGCTGTGCCTCATTTTGCTGGCCACAGCGGGCCTAATTGCTCAAGCCTTTGGTCAGCCGATTGTCGAAACACTTATCGCAGTGCTATGCCCTATTTTACTGCTTCAGGCTGCGGCATCCGTTCCATCAGCTCAGTTGCGGCGTAACCTTCAATTCAAGGCTATTGCGGTTATTGCCGCGGGCTCTACGTTGTGCAGTGTCATTCTTGGTGTGACGCTCGCTGTGCTTGACTATGGCTACTGGGCTTTGGTTGCTATGCAGATTTCCCAGCCCGGCCTCCGTGTGGTTGGCGTGTTTGTTGCCTCTCGCTGGTTACCGAGTGCGGCACCAAGGTGGTCGAGCTTGCGCCCGCTTCTGCATTTCAATGTACACACACTGGTTATGCGGTTGGTGAGAGCCTTAACCGCTAACTTGCCGCGAGCACTTATTGGGGCCTTTTTAGGCGCCGCGGCACTGGGTGTGTTTGATGTGTCGCGCCGGTTGTTCAAACGCATCAGTAGTATATTGATGCAGCCGTTGACCAGCGTCACCTTGCCGGTAGCCAGCAAGTTGCAAAACGACGCTCCTGCACTACGTCAGTGGCACCGTTTAAGTACTGTTGCTATTACCGCAATCGCTTACCCCCTGTATATCGGCATCGCGGCTGTATTGCCGGCTGCAGCGCCGTTACTTTTTGGGGATCAATGGTTGGACGCGATCTTGCCTATGCAGTTAATGATGCTGGTGGGGGTTAGAAACGCAACGGCCATTTTCAATGGCGGCATACTGCGTGGCCGTGGCAAGCCTGAACTCGCCACTCGTATTGCCCTGACAACTCTGGCTGTTTCCTGTTTGTTGCACCCGCCGGCTGTTGCCTGGGGTGTGTCAGCGGTAGTCGGTGCCATGTTGCTAGGCTCTATTGCCTCCTGGCTCGTGGGTACCTACTACGTGGATCAGGAGCTTGAGACTGGTGTGGCTACACAGGTGGTTATTGGCTGGGAGAGTCTGTTTTCTGCCGCTATCATGTTTATCGTGATTACGGCGACCCACCATATGCTGCCACCAACGGTTTCTGCTGGACTTGCCTTGCCGTTACTCGTGCTATTGGGCGCGATCACTCACTTCGTTGTGCTTTGGGTCCTGCAGCGTGATATGGCAAGGCTGTTGGTCGCGCTGATCCGAGCTGTGTTAACCCGGGATTCTGCAGCCATTAAGAAATTGCTTCGAAGCGGCTTGTCGAGCATGTCGTAGAACAATCGTTGAATCTTCTTGTGGACTGAGGTTCCGCGAATGGCATCTCAAGAAGTCGTAAAATCACAAAAAGATCACAAAAATTTGGTCAAGGTGGCTGTACAATTCAGCGAGTATCGATGCCGCTAAGGAAGGGCATGGCTTCGCTTTGCAGGAATCTATTCGTTCTCTCATCCTAGCTATATTCCTGTGTGCTTCAGCTTCAGCCGGGGCGACGGACTTTCGGGCTATTGCCAGTGGGGATTGGTCTGACCCCAGTATCTGGTCACCTAATGGTGTTCCTGGCTTCATGGACACGGTGTTGGGTTTAGGCACCAATGACGTCACCATATCGGACGCTCAGGAGATCGGCGACGGCACAGCCAATGACGCATTCATCCTGGACAATGAAGGCCGTTTAACGCTTGATTCGGGCGCTAGCCTGACCGTTCATGGCCACTTTCGCGCGGCTGGCTTTCGGGCAGAAATTGCCCTTAACGACGATGCTGAGCTGCTTTTTAATCCTGGCCCTGGCCAGGTCTTCCATTTCAATCAAGCGTCTTCCGAACAACAAGTCATCTTCAATGGTCAACCTGGTGCTCGCGCCAAAATCGGCCTTGCTCCAACCGCCGAGGGCCACTATTACTTTCTAACCGTGGGCTTTCGGGACAGTCGATTGCACGGTTCATACGGCATTGTCGAAGACGCATTTGATCCGGTTTCCGAGATTGGCTGGGAGATGTTTATGAACAACACTCCTGGCGTTTCTGTCTTCGAAGCCGATCACATAGAGTTTTTGCGTTGCGGCAACATAAGTATTCGAGGGCTAGGGGCCGGCGAGTTCACTCAGGTTCGACTCGATGCGCTAACCTTTCGTGATCAAGCAAAAAGTGGCAGCAACTTCAATGTAACGCAGTTCTGGTTCGATGGTTATTTGGACGAGACTGTGGTTATTCCTGAACCTGCCATCACCAACTTTGTGACCAACATTGTTAGCGATACCCAGATAAACATCCGCTTTGTTCAAGACTATGTTCTAGATAACTACGTGCTCGACGGAGATGGAACAGGGCATGCGCGGGCAAACAACAATGGTGGCAATGCCGCGTCGCACAGCAATGTCTTTATCGCAGTGAATGATGGCGGACAGTCAACCGGTCTCATTGCAGATACAACCGAGAATACCTATTTTTACGCTGAAGCTGATAACCCACATGGTTGGTCTACCAATCAGCTGCGTGGCGATGCTGTTTTGCGTAATTACTGGTTTGAATCACACCAGGCAGAACAATCCGATAACGGCGATGCTGTACTTACTAACGGCCCGCAACGGCTTGTCGATGGATTTAACGGCCCGGCGCCTACACTGACTCTCGAACACTCCGGGGTCATAGGCGATTCACTGGGTTCTAACAGACACCCGTTGTTATTTTCGTTTAACGAATCTACCGGTATTCGACTGGTGGCACGTCACAATATCGCGCGGGTGCCTGCAGATAGTCACACGATTGCGCTCGACGAGAATGGACTAACGCCAACGGGTACGGGGTTGGCACTCACCGATAATGTGTTCTTCTTTGACGCTCTGATTGGTGTGGCGTCGGGTTACGGTATTGGTAGCGCCTCAGGTCCCGAGGTTATCAACACCGATACCTTCGATCTGGTTGACTACAACCTCTACTGGCAGCTTGCATCTGATGGTATTGACGGCTCACTGGGTGTGCATCTGGCGCCTTTCAGTGGACCTATTGATAACTCCTCACTGACGATGTCACCGCTGCTTTTTGATGCCTCGCGCAATCTGGCGTCTTGGGACATATCGCTCGGCGGGCCCGGTTCTGCCGAGCACGCCATTGAGGAGATGAAAAAGCGCAATGACGATAGCGGCTTTGATCCCAACTACGACGTTACTGCGCTGATTGAACATGTGGCCCAGGGCTTCTCAGTTACTCACGCCCAGGCAATAGCAAGTGATGGCCAGCGAATGGGCCCAACCTTGCACTTTCCAGAGGTTGCCCCGGTCATCCTGACCGAGCCACAAAGTCAGGAGGTCGCCGAAAATGATGAGGTGACGCTTTTTGTAGAAAATACTGGCGTGCCCCTGCCAAGCTACCAGTGGCAACTCGATGGTAACCCCATAGCCGGAGCTATCAATTCTCAATACAGCTTTATTGCTTCAGCGGCAGATGCTGGTGAATACACCGTCGAGATAGCAAACACCTTTGGCTCGGCTAGCAGCGAAGTGGCGGTTGTCACGGTCGAGATTGAGGCGGCAGAGCCCACCATTACTACCCAGCCTGCCGATCTGACTGTGTTTGAAGGCGATAGCGCGAGTTTTAGCGTTGTTGCTGAGGGCAATCCCAGTCCTACGTATCAGTGGCAGAGGGACGGTTCTGATATTGCTGGAGAAACCAGCGCGACCTTTAGCATCGCATCCACCGAAACCGTTGATGCAGGCAGCTATACCGTTGTGGTCAGCAACTCAGAAGGCGACGTGACCAGTGACGCTGCTGCGTTGGTTGTTGAGCCTGCCCTGGTCGCGCCCAGCATTATTACTCAGCCGGCTGCTGTCACCGTTACGGAAGGCGAGGTGGCAAACTTTACGGTGGTTGCTGAGGGCAATCCCAGCCCGACGTATCAATGGCAGAGGGACGGTTCTGATATCCCTGGATCAACCAGTGCGACCTTTAGCATCGCATCCACCGAAATCGTTGATGCGGGCAGCTATACCGTTGTGGTCAGCAACTCGGAAGGCGATGTGACCAGTGACGCTGCTGCGTTGGTTGTTGAGCCTGCCCTGGTCGCGCCCAGCATTATTACTC
>CAZWMD010000077.1:15756-17570 GCA_964634815.1 uncultured Pseudomonadales bacterium
CTGTCACCGTTACGGAAGGCGAGGTGGCAAACTTTACGGTGGTTGCTGAGGGCAACCCCAGCCCGACGTATCAATGGCAGAGGGACGGTTCTGATATCGCTGGAGCAACCAGTGCGACCTTTAGCATCGCATCCACCGAAACCGTTGATGCGGGCAGCTACAGGGTTGTGGTCAGCAACTCGGAAGGCGATGTGACCAGCGACGCTGCTGTATTAGTAGTTGAACCTGGTCCGTTTGCACCCGGTATTGTTACTCAGCCCGTTGATGTCACCGTTACCGAGGGGGAAGCTGCGAACTTCACTGTTGTCGCTGATGGCAATCCCAGCCCCACTTATCAGTGGCAGATAAACGGTGTGGATATCACCGGGGAAACCGGAGCGTCCTTTAGCATTGCATCTACCGAAATCGCTGATGCAGGCAGCTACAGGGTTGTAGTGAGTAACTCAGAAGGTGACGTCACCAGCGACGCCGCTGTTCTGGTTGTAGCGCCTGGCCTGTTTGCACCCAGCATTGTTACTCAGCCGGCTGATGTCACGGTCACCGAAGGCGAGGCAGCAAGCTTTACGGTGGTTGCCGACGGCAATCCCAGTCCCACTTATCAATGGCAGAGGGATGGTGCCGCTATTTCTGGAGAAACCAGTGCGACCTTTAGCATCGCATCTACCGAAACCGTTGATGCAGGCAGCTACAGGGTTGTGG
The DNA here is from genome assembly GCA_964634815.1 of uncultured Pseudomonadales bacterium. Taxonomy (GTDB): domain Bacteria; phylum Pseudomonadota; class Gammaproteobacteria; order Pseudomonadales; family Azotimanducaceae; genus JALZVT01. The sequence goes on from CAZWMD010000077.1 coordinate 16,456, forward strand.
TCAGCAATTCAGAAGGTGACGTCACCAGCGACGCCGCTGTTCTGGTTGTTGCCCCTGGTCTGTTTGCACCCAGCATTGTTACTCAGCCCGCTGATGTCACTGTCACCGAAGGCGAGGCAGCAAGCTTTACGGTGGTTGCCGACGGCAATCCCAGTCCCACTTATCAATGGCAGAGGGATGGTTCTGATATTGCTGGAGAAACCAGTGCGAGCTTTAGCATTGCATCTACTGAAATCGCTGATACGGGCAGCTACGCGGTTGTAGTGAGCAATTCAGAAGGTGATGTGACCAGCGAGGCCGCTGTTCTGGTTGTTGCCCCGAACCTGTTTGCGCCAGCCATCACCACTCAGCCTATTGATGTGACAGTCACCGAAGGCGAGACGGCTGAGTTTAGTGTTGTTGCTGATGGCAATCCGCTTCCGTCCTATCAGTGGCAGAGAGACGGTGCTGACATTCCGGAGGAAACTGATGATACGTTGCAGATAGTAAACGTAGCGGCTCTCAATGCCGGTATCTATACGGTTGTCGTCAGCAACTCAGAGGGTGACGTCACTAGCGAGGAAGCGGTTCTGGTTGTTGAGCCTGGCCTGTTTGCACCCAGCATTGTGACCCAACCGGCTGATCTGAGTGTGGCCGCAGGCGAGGCGGCGGCGTTTGTGGTGGTTGCTGATGGCAACCCGAGTCCAACCTATCAATGGCGTCGAGACGGTGCGGATATAGCTGGGGAAATCGAAGCTACGTTACAGATAGCGAATGTTTCGACTGCAGATGCCGGAGTGTATGACGTTGTTGTCAGCAACTCAGAGGGCAACCTGATCAGCAACCTGGCCACGCTTGAGGTGGTGACAGACACGGTGTTGCCCACACTGGTGAGCGCCACGGTGGTGAACTCGACCACGTTAGCGCTTCGTTTCAGCGAACCGATGACCTCAAGCGTTGAGCTGCTGGCCAACTACAGCATAGACCAGGGCGTTCAGGTGCTGTCAGCGCAGCAGAGTGCGGCGGATGAAGTGACGCTCACCACCAGCGGCTTCGAAGAAGCGGTCAACTACACGCTGAGTGTGAGTGACGTGCAGGATCTGGCCTTCAATACAATTGCGGCCAACACCACAGCG
>CAZWMD010000078.1:0-17369 GCA_964634815.1 uncultured Pseudomonadales bacterium
GTTTGCAAGCCGGTGCAATAGGTTTATCAACCAGCTTTGTCGATATGGATGAGAAACTACAGCCCGTTCCCAGTCGCTATGCCGATGAAGGTGAGCTTGATGCGCTTTGTGAAGTATTGGGTGAGCACGGTCGGCTGCTACAGATTGTGCATGAGTTTTACGATGCTGACCTCACCGTCGCGCGAGTTGATCAGTTAGCTAATCTGTCACTCAAACACGGTATCACCACCACCCTGTCACCCCTGTTTGTTAACGCCGATGATAAAGGTGCGGTAGAGAAAGTGATGAATCGGGTACGTGAACAAATGGCGGCGGGTGCAAGAGTTTGGCCCCAGGTGCAAACCCGGCCCATCGATATCAGCTTCTGCTTTGAAGTACCCAGCTTGCTCTTCATTGGTCTGCCCAGCTGGTATGGGATTATGCGATTCAATGACCATCAGGGCATTGTAGATGCCTTCTCAGATCTCGAACGACGCCCGGCGCTAATTGCTGAGGCGGAGTCGAGCAACATCGCTGGCCTCTGGGCTAACCTGGTGTTACGCCAGGTGCAAACTGACGCCAATCAGGCGCTGGTGGGCAAGACCCTCGAACAGATTGCCGGCGAACGCGGCAAGGGTCTGATTGAGACGATGATTGAGCTTTCGTTGGAAGAAGATCTGCAAGCGCACTTCCTGGCGGCAGACATGGGTCACAACGACAATGAAAAAGTCGGTGAACTGCTCAACGATGATTATGTGCACATTGGCGCAAGCGACGGCGGTGCACACATTCTGTCGTTCTCGACCTACGGCGATACGGGCTATCTGTTCAGCAATTTTGTTCGCGAACAGAACATGCTGGGGCTCGAAGCAGCGGTGAAGAAGATTACGCTGGATACTGCAAACATCTGGGGATTCACTGATCGTGGTCAGTTGCGTGAAGGTTTTGCCGCCGATGTCACCGTGTTTGATCCGGACACTATCGGACGTGGCCCTGAGTATTATGTAAAGGATGTGCCCGGCGATGGCAGTCGGTACGTACGTGATGCGCTTGGCATTGACACAGTGGTTATTGGTGGCGAGGTCGCTTATACCGCAGCCCAGGGCTATACCGAATCACGCCGCGGACAGATTCTGTCGGGTAGCTCACGTTAGGGGGATGGAAACTGGGCGCAAAGATGCCTAGACTTCATAGCATGTTGATCTGTAACTCACCTATCTGTCGAACTGTCCCCGCGCCAGTATTCGAACGTCGCGCCTCTCGCCTGGCGAGCGCCGCGCGTGCGCGTGCGATTTGGGGTGGTGAGATGTTAAAGCTGAACTAACAGCGATCAACAAGGAGCCGCCCAATTAACTGGGCGGCCTCATCCGGTTCCGTGGTGTCGCCCACCGCCCCCTAGAGAAGGGGTCAGAGGTACATGCCATGACAACCACTACAGTCTCACAATCTCCCCGATCACTAATGAAGATCACCCCACGGCCTGCGGCAGTGATGAGTCGTGGTGCGGGCAGCTATTTGTGGGATGAGTGTGACAATCGCTACCTCGATTTTATTCAGGGCTGGGCAGTTAACAGTCTGGGACATGCTCCGGATGAAATCTGCGACACCCTGGCGCGCCAAAGTCGCCGTCTGATCACCCCCAGTCCGGCACTGCACAATCGCCCACAAATTGAGTTGGCACGGCTGTTAACCAAAGACTCCGGCTTTGCGGAGGTTCACTTCACCAACTCTGGCGCTGAGGCAAACGAAGCTGCCGTTAAGCTTGCGCGCAAATGGGGACAGGTCCGTAAACCCGGAGCCAGGACAATCATTACAACTCACAATGCCTTTCATGGCAGAACGCTTGCCATGATGGCTGCCAGTGGCAAGCCTGGTTGGCAAGAGATGTTTCCACCCATGCCCGATGGGTTTCAACATGTGGAGTTTGGCGATATAGATGCCATACAACGGGCCATAACTCCTGAAACCCTTGGCATCATGCTTGAACCGATCCAGGGAGAAGCTGGAGTGGTGGTGCCGCCAGAGGGTTATCTCCGTGAGCTTCGTGACCTGACCTCGGCGCACAACGTTCTGCTTATCCTGGATGAGATACAAACCGGAATGGGCCGCACGGGCGAGCTCTATGCCCATCAGCACGAAAGCATAGTTCCAGACATTATGACCCTGGGTAAAGGGATTGGTGGTGGTGTACCCCTTGCTGCCGTGTTGGCGACACATGAGGCCTGCTGCTTTGAGTTTGGTAATCAGGGAGGAACCTACAACGGCAATCCGCTGATGTCAGCGGTTGGTATCAGTGTTTTCCAGGCGATCACGGCGCCAGGGTTTTTGGATCAGGTAAAAGCAAGAGAAATCCAGCTGCGGGCCGGACTTGAAGAACTCTCACAAGAGTTTGGTCTCGGAGGGGTTCGCGGCAAAGGCTTGCTTTATGCACTGCAATTACCGCAAGCGAACTCGGCGCAGTTGTGCGATGAGGCATTTCGCCAGGGTTTACTGATCAATCCCGCCCGTCCCGATACGCTGCGTTTTATGCCTGGCTTGCGAGTGTCGGTTGATGAGATTCGCGAGATGTTCGAGCGATTGAAACGTTGTTTAGAGATAACTATGAGATGACAGGAAGAATCTTCGGGAGTAGTTTTAGGGTGGACCTGCAGTGATTGGTACACCTCTAAATCAACTCCCGGAGGCCTTATGTCAGATTCAGATTCTGTTTCGGCAAATGACAAGATTACAGCACTGGAAATGAAGCTGTATGAAATGACGCTGGAGCTTAACGAGCTACGTAAACAGGCAAGCGCTCATGAGGTGTCGAATTACGAGTTTTCGACGCAAGCAGGATCAGCAACCTTGCTGGACCTGTTTGCTGATCGCGACAAGCTGTTGGTTATTCACAACATGGGCCAGAGCTGTCGTTACTGCACGCTATGGGGTGATGGCTTTAACGGGCTGGTAGATCATCTTGAGTCGGCCATGTCTGTCGTGATGGTGTCTAAAGACGAACCGGAACTGCAGCGCCAGTTTGCCAACTCCCGGGGCTGGCGTTTTCGGTTGGCGTCCCACGGCGGTGGTGACTACATCAAAGAGCAAACTGTTATGGATGGATCTTCAAACATGCCTGGAGCGGTGGTGTATGAACGTGTTGGTGAAAAAATCATGCGCCGTTCTTCCAGCGTGTTTGGTCCGGGTGATCTGTATTCGCCAATGTGGAATCTGTTGGGCCTCGCAGGTATGACCGAGGCCGACTGGACGCCACAGTTTCGTTACTGGCAGCAGCCGAAACAGTTGGAAGACGGTGGTGAGAACGTACTAACCTAGATTCTAGTCACCAGTTACCGAGTCAAAGAACTTTCCTGCTGAAGTGAGGGCTTCAACAGACTCTGGCAGATGAGGCTGGTTCTGAAAAACATGGAACGCGCCGTCAAAAATCTCAAGTTGCACATTCACGTCAGCGGCTTCTGCCCTGGTTGCTAGGCGAGTAGAGTCGTCGAGCAGAATTTCTGCATCGCCTACCTGGATTAGCAATGGCGGCAGCCCTTTCAGATCGCCGAATAGGGGTGAGATTAAGGGATTTGCCGCGTCAACCTCTGCGCGGTAGTGAGCGGCCATTGGATTAAGTAAGTCGGGTGTGATCATTGGATCAGCCTCGCGTCGGGTTGCAACGCTGTCACCAGATGCTGTGAGATCAGACCAGGGTGAGAACAGGATAGCGCCGGCAGGCAAGGGCTTGCCCTGTTCCTTCAAGCGGAGCATCAGTGCAAGAGCCAACCCACCGCCAGCAGAGTCTCCGGCGACAACAATCGACTGTGGCTTAATACCAGCATCAATTAGATGTTCGTAGCTTGCCAGTGCATCGTCGACCGCTGCTGGAAAAGGATGTTCTGGTGCGAGCCGATAATCCACGCCAAGCACCGGTGCTCGACAGGCTGATGCTACCCGTGCCATGAGTTCTGCGTGTGTATCCAGCGATCCCAGCACGTAACCGCCGCCGTGCAAATAGAGAACGCCTCGATCATTTCGAACATCCGGTACCGCAATATGGCAGTGTGTTATTCCATTGCGTTCAAAGTCATTGCGCGTGGCGCCATCGGGGAGCGGTAGGGCGCCCTGCGCCATAGCCTCGCGCATTTGCGACACATCGGTTGCTGCACCGCTAAACATCTGGGCTTCGCGAATCATTTGGGCAGTGGCAATAAGTTCTTCGCTGGGCATGAAGGCTCCGCTAAGTGTTTTCGGAAAGGTGTTTAAAGCTGTTATAGGGGTTTTGTGCCAACGACCGTTACGCGTTCCATGTGACGCTTTTCTGGCCAGTAGTCTGCGGCGGCATAGTGCTGAGCAGCGCGGTTATCCCAAAAAGCAATTGAATCTTTGCGCCAGCGAAACCGGCATTGAAAATCGGGCAGCCAGGCCTGATGCATGAGCTTCTCGAGCAGGGTGTCTGACTCGGTTTTGTTCATGCCAACAATGTAACGGGTGAATGCCTTGTTAACGTAGATCGACTTGCGACCACTGACGGGGTGCGTGCGCACTACCGGATGTGTCACCGGCGGGTATTTCTCGCGCATGGCGTCGATCTGTTCCGGGCTTGCGCCCTTTTTCTTCATGCCATCCAGGAAGCTCTGGTTATCGTGAACAGCCTCCAGGCTGTCAATCTGCGCTTTGGTCGCTTCATCCAGTGCGTCATAGCCTGCTTCCATGTTGGCGAACAGGGTGTCTCCGCCAACAGAGGGAATCTCTTGCGCGCGAAGCAACGAACCCAAAGACGGAGTGCTCCGCCAGGTCACGTCGCTGTGCCAGATATTGATGTTTGGCGGCCGCTCGCGATCATTGTGTAGTTCGATAAGTTCGGGATGTCGGGTATTGTTGTCGGTAAAGGGATGCACCTCCAACTCACCAAAGCGTCTGGAAAAGTTAATATGTTGTTCCTGACTAATTGATTGTTCGCGAAAGAACAGAACCTTGCGCTCAACGAGCAGCGCAGACAGCCAGTCAATCGTTTGCTCGCTCAGGCCTTCCCGCAGATCGATGCCCAGTACTTCGGTGCCAATGCAGGGGCTTAGATGAACCAGTTCAAACGCCTGATCAGGCTGAGCCTCAGCGTTATCGCCAGAGCAATCGACGGCACCTGACGCGTTTGTTGTTGCGCGTGCACTCGCAGTAGCGCTTGATTGACGTGACATTTGAATACTCCCCTTTGCTGGCTTAACTATACCTCAGCTTTAACTCAGCAAGAATCCGAGTGGCGGGCTTGATGAGCCAGGGGAATAAAAACGCCCTACGTTAGGCAACACACGGTCGAGTTCGGTGGGGGAGACGCCAAGCCACAACGCGAGTTCTGCAAAGTAGCTGTCGATGGAGAGTGTTGGAACGTACACGCCACGCCCTACATCCAGCGGCGAGTTGGCTGAGAGCAAAGGATAGTCGCCGTAGATCTGACCACCGTTAACCGCGCCGCCCATAACCATGTGATGGCCACCCCAACCGTGATCGGAGCCCTTGCCGTTTGACGTCAGGGTTCGCGCAAAATCAGATGAGGTAAAGGTAGTGACCTTATCGAAGACGTTAATAGCCGTTAGTGCGTCGCGGAATTCGCTGAGGCCACGACTTATGATCGGCAGCATCCTGGCCTGATTATCGATGACATCGTCGTGGTGGTCCCAGCCGCCTGCCAGTACAAAGAAGGTTTGCCGGCAAGCGCCAAGTTCATTACGGGCTGCGATGGTTCTGGCGATTTGGCGTAACGCTCGTGAAAACGGATTGGCAGAGAATTCAGGCAGGGCAACGTTACTTTGTTCGAGTGCAGCAGTGAACACGGATTGGCTGGTAATTGAGCGGCGTAACCGCTCGGCGTATTCACGACGCAGCAAATTGCTATGGGTGACATCCAGCATGCCGTCTATCGTGAGGCGGCGAAACTCTTCGAAGTCGCTGCCATCGTTGTAGCCAAAGATGCCCTGCGCCCCGTTGCCGTCCGGGGATATCGCGTATTCCACCGTGTCTTGGCCGGCTTGAAATAAATTGGTCCCCGATAGCGAAATGCTCATTGAGATACCGTTTGCGGCGTTTTGGTTGCCAAGCAGATCGGCAATGCGGCCCCCCCAACCTTGAGCTGAACGAGTGTCGGGTAGTGCGGTTTGCCATTGGGCAATTTGGTCAGCATGAGAAGCCAGACCCAGGGGGATTCGGGCGCCAGACTCGATGGCGGCAGCATCAACCGGTTCGATCAATGTGCCTACATTGGCGATCATGGCCAGATCGCCGCTGGCATAGAGCGATTGCACTTCAGGCATGCCCGGGTGGAGCGCAAAATTGCGCCCTTCAGATGTGGCGCCCGCCAGCGGTAACAGTTGGCTTTGCGGTAACGCCAGATCAGATCTGAGAGATGCGTATTCTGCGAATTGGTCGGCATCGTTTGGCAGGAGCATATTAAACGAGTCGTTGCCGCCCGCGAGAAGTATGCACACCAACGCTCGGTAGTCGTCGGGACCACCTGCAGTTTCTGCTGCGGCACTTCGCGTTAGTCCCAGTTGTAGCAGACTGCTTGTTAGTGTGACGCCTGCAGTGCTGCCTATGCCGAGGGCGCAGCTGTGCCCTAAAAATTTGCGCCGGTTTAGCTCAGATCGATTCATTAGATACGTACCGCGTAGTCCGGGGAAATGAGCGTAATGTAGATGGCTGTTCTGGCGCGCAGCGCCATGTCGTCTAACAGTCCGATGACTGAAGCTATGTGTGCTTTGGTTGCCTCTTCCATTTGTCCGTAGGTAAAGATCAGATCAAGGCGTTCGATAAGAGCATCTGGGTCAGTGGCCAGGGTTTCGAACTCTGTAAGGTTGAGCGTGAAAGGAACAAATGGCGCTTCAACGTCTGACACAAAATTGCCGTTTACAGCGATATCCACCAGGTTGGTGACACCCGTGATGGTTGTGCTGTTGGTGATTTGCAGTTCTGGCGCAAAGAGTCCAGCAGCTGCCAATGGTCCGGTTGGCATGTGATCCGGCAGAAAAAAGTTGAATACGCTGGGTGATGACAGCGCGTGTTGGCCAATCAAGGACCCGGTAAAAAATCCGCTGGTAAAGAACAGGCCATCACTGCTTTCAGGATTGAGCTGACGAAGTAACGCCACACTGCGCACCAGGGGCTCGCGGAGTTTGCCATCGATATCGGGCGCAGTAGGCGAGATAGCCTCTGGATCAAGCAAGATGGCCCGCACGGTCGCCTTCATATCGCCGCGTACGCCGTCACCGTTATTATTGAATACCGTAGCCACCCGATTGATGTAGGCGGGAGACGGATTGCTGGTAACCAGTCGCTGAATGAGTTGACGCCCAATAAAGGGGCCAACGTTGGGATGATTGAACAGGTTATCTATTGCCGCATCCAGGTCGGCGATACCGGTTTGACCTGCTGGAACAACGGTGCCACGAAGCAGGCGCTTTTCACCCGGTTCGTGGAATTCATCAAACATGACCATTGGCTCAACAAAATTGGGCTCGGGGTTGCCAAAAAATCCATTGTCTCCGCCCCATGACAGGCCGGTAAATATCTTGGCGAACTCTCTGATATCGATGCTGCTATAAGTAGGTATTGGCAAGCCATCAGCGGCGAGCTGCTGGCTACCGTCGTTGTTCAGTTCGAACAAGCCAATTGAAAATAGCTGCATGACTTCCCTGGCGAAGTTTTCGTCGGGAAACGTATTGGCCTCTGGGTTGGCTCTGGCGTTGTTGACGTGGCTTAGATAAAACCCCATCGCCGGATGCAAGCTAACGTCTCTTAGTAGATCGCGAAAGTTGCCAAAGGCGCCGTCCAGCAGCACATCGTAGTAGGTAGTTAGTGCAAGCGGACTGAGCAGCAGTTCGTCTGGGAGATCTGACACCACCAAAATTTCACTGAGTGCGAGGGCGACGCGCTGGCGAACTTCATCTGGCGCTGTAATGCTGTTATGCCACCAGCTGTAACGACGAAAAGTAACAAGCAGTTCAACGTCTTCTTCGATCTCGGCAAATTCGCCCTGTTGACGGCGAGACACAAGGTCGAGAGCGATGGGTGTGTGCCGGGTGGGGGCGAGTGCCAACTGCCTTTCTAACCATTCTTCGTTGCCCAATTGTGCCGCTTCGACAATGCCTTCATAGGTTAAGCCGAAGGTGGCCTGGGCCGTAAACCGAGAGGCTGCGGCTATTTCTTCGCGGCTGGGCTCGATTTGGGAGGGTGGCTCGGTTTCAGGCTCAATCGGTGGCGATGCCGAGTCCGACGAGCTGCCACCGCCGCACGAGGATAAAAACACCAGCATGCAGGTGAGTCCGGCGGCGAGATTGGGCAGACTGGTCATGTACTGAGTGTAGGCGGCTCTGATGGTCCGCGACAAGCTCGTTGCCCGGCTCGATGTGTGAGACAGTTAACCTTTTAGAGTGAGAGGGACTCGATGAGCGCTCTGATTTCTCTGCTGGGGATAGCCACCCTGGTGGCTATTGCCTTCGCCTGCTCTACCCAGCGTTCAGCGATAAACTGGCGCACTGTGGGGCTTGCGCTGCTGCTGCAAGCGGCACTCGGGGCGCTGGTTCTGTATGTACCCAGTGGCAGAGTGGTTCTAGAGAACATCACCGACTTTGTTGCCCAGATTCTGAACTACGCTCAGGACGGCATCGCCTTCATGTTTGGCGATATGGCCTACTCCGACAAGATGGGCTTTATCTTTGCCTTCCAGGTATTGCCGGCGATTATTTTCTTCTCCTCGTTGATCTCGATTTTGTATTACGTAGGCGCGATGCAGTGGATCGTTCGGGTGCTTGGCGGCGGTTTAAGTCGGCTGCTCAATACCTCATCACCGGAGTCGCTAGCGGCGGCCACAAATATTTTCATTGGCCAAACTGAAGCGCCGATTGCAATCCGGCCTTATTTGGCGGGTATGTCGCGTTCAGAGTTGTTTGCCGTAATGGTTGGTGGCCTGTGCTCAGTCGCTGGAGCCACTATGGCAGGCTATGTTGCGATTGGTGTTGAGCTGAAGTATCTGATTGCAGCCAGCTTTATGGCGGCCCCGGGTGGCCTGGCGATGGCAAAGCTGCTCCTGCCGGCTGATCCGGCAACTTCGGCAACGGCAGATCAACCCTCAACGGCGTTAAGTGGTGCCGAGGATGCCGCTGTCGAATCATCAACTGAATCAGTTGATGAGACGCCGGCCAATATTTTTGATGCCGCGGCCCAGGGTGCAAGCAGCGGCATGATGCTTGCGGTTAACGTCGGCGCGATGCTCATTGCTTTTGTGGCGCTCATTGCTTTGGTGAACGGTGGCATCAGCTGGGCAGGGGGCCTTGTTGGTTTCGAGCAACTCACACTTGAAGGTATACTGGGGTATCTGTTTAGCCCGATCGCCTGGCTCTTGGGTATTCCCTGGTCAGAGGCGGTGTATGCCGGTAGCTTCATTGGCCAAAAGTTGGTTCTCAATGAGTTTATTGCCTACATTAATCTGGTTGGCAGTAGCGACGGTCTTAGCGATCATAGCCGCGCGGTAGTGACCTTTGCGCTCTGTGGCTTTGCAAACTTCTCATCCATAGCCATTTTGCTGGGTGGCCTCGGAGTTATGGCGCCGAGCCGCCGTCCGGAAATTGCCACGCTTGGCCTTCGAGCGCTCTTGGCTGCAACGCTTGCGAACCTAATGAGTGCAGCGATTGCCAGCTTTTTCCTTTATTTGGGCTAGCTAAACCTGGCCTAGCGACCTGTTAAATAGACGTAGATCAGAGCGCCCATGACGATTGCAGAAATACCTACCCTTGATATCTCGCGCATGGACAGCGATCCGGACTTTGTGCGCGCGCATGGTCTGGCTTATGAAGAGTTTGGATTTTGTGGCATTAAGGGCCATGGTATTAGCGATTCATTGATTAACACCGCCTATGAGGCCATTCGTGAGTTTTTTGCGCTGCCTCTGGAACAGAAACAACTAAGTGCCACGGTAGAGGGGGGCGCGCGCGGTTATACCCAGTTTGGGATCGAAACCGCTAAAGATAGCGAGCATCCGGATCTCAAAGAGTTTTGGCACGTTGGTCGTGAAATGCCTGAGGGCAAGCAACACCACAAAAGCCTTTTCCCCAATGTCTGGCCAAGCCAGATTCCTGACTTTCAGGAGCGGGTGTACCCCTTGTTTGAAGCCCTTGATGGACTTGGACTTCGTGTGCTCGACGCTATCGGTGCGCATCTTCAGTTGGAACCTGGCTTTTTTCACTTAGGCGCACAAAGCGGTAACTCGATCCTGCGACCGCTGCACTATCCGCCAATCGAACGTCACGACACTCCATCGTTGCGGGCCGCACCCCACGAAGACATTAATCTGATTACCCTACTGGTTGGGTCTGAAGAGCCCGGTCTTGAAATACTTACCCGATCAGGTGAGTGGATTCCGGTGGATACGCTGCCGGGAACCATTGTCGTGAACATTGGCGATATGATGCAGCGCCTTACCAATCATGTATTGCCCTCTACTACCCATAGGGTCGTCAATGTGCCCGAGGCGTATACCGGCGAATCACGCTACTCAATTCCCTATTTCTGGCATCCCAATCCAGAGTTCGAAATTGCAACGCTGCCGGGTTGTATCAGTGCAGATAACCCAAATCGTTATCCTGAATCTATTACGGCTGATGAGTACCTTACTCAGCGCCTGATAGAAATTCGTTTACTTTCAGATTGAGCGTTTTTGATGCACCTCTCCGGCCGTTTTATAACCCGGCCGGAGAAAAGGTACGCCACTAGAGCCTAGTGCCCGTAGTTTCTGCGTTTCGCAGACTTCCGACGACGATCCGGTTTCACAACAAACACATTGTCGGGCAGTTCCGAGTCAATTCTGGTGTTTCGTCGTATCACATCAGCAAGGCTGGTGTTGTTGATCTCACGAACTTCGCGGGCCGGAAGAGCGGCTTGATACCAGAAACGATCACCGTCTCGCAGGGCGAGAAATTGCTCTGTCAAAACAGCCGAGATCAACTCGCCCACCATTGCGCCCGGCACATGGTCTTCAGCCAAACCACCTACCCAAACATCAATGTCGTTGGTGGTTGTATAGGCTTCTCTTAGCCTGGCCTGAACTTCCGGATCCGACGAAATCTCTTCGAACGTTGAGTGTCGGGCTAACCCCAGTGCGGCTCGCACGTCGTTGTAGGAGGGCAAACCATGGTCTCGACCGCGTTGGATATTGAGAGAAACCAGGTCAAAGCCACCACTGCCGGGTGCGCCGAACAGAAAATTCCGTAGTGGGTCGACCACAAAAATATCAATTTGTTGGCACCGTTGGGCGGCGAGACCTCGAAGTATTGGGTCGATACCGCCTTCGTTGACAAGCAGATCAGGCCGGAAGAATGCGTTTTGCAAACCCAGATCGCCTTCACTGATGCTGTTTCCCTCAGCGTCGAGGCGCAGAATGGTCTCGCTTAGTGCGCTGTGACCGAATCGGTACGACGCTGTTGAGAATACGTTGGATATGCCGCGAGCCGCTGAAGGTCTGTATCGTCTGTAGTCTGGCAGTGCATTGGGTCCAAGCAACAGGGGCAAGAATTCGTTGTAGCTGATCGCCTGTATGAGTGCTGCAACATGACGGCGTCCAGCCTGGTATAGCTCTTCGCCTGTCATCCGCCTGTTTTGTTTTGCGGTTTCAATAACGTAGCGATTGTGTTCTCTGGCAAACAGCGTATGCATGGCCGTTAGGCCAACCTGTTCGTTGGCACGGACGTCGCCGGCCAGAAACAGGCTTGGGTCAGTACCACCAGCGTTAGTCAGTTCCTGTTCGTTGAAAGGTAGCAGGCGGCCAGCGCTGAGTTTTAGCCGACCGCTGCCATCGAGCCTGCGTAGAGCGTCGGCTCTCTCCTGGTCTGAACCGTAGACAACCGAGCCATCGATCCACCCGGAAATTTCGTTGATCTGCTGTCGTGGTGCATCAAGCGTTGATCCGCTGTCGGTGTTGTAGATAGTTCGATTGAGCTCGATCTCAACGGTGCCCGTTGCGGCTGGATCAAAGTGAACATCTCCGGCTGGAACGCTGATATTGAACGGCTCCGGCGGATCTATGCCTTCGCTTAGGTCAATGTCGTGGTCGAGAAACTGACCCCATTGCCAAAGGTAGTCCGATGCGTTGCGGCTGTTGGCGATCTGCTCGCTCTGTGCAGAAACGATGTTGCTGATCGCTCTGGCGCTTGGTCTTGCAGATCCTGAGGGCTCGCTCACGCCGTCAGCGTAAGCAGGGGCTACCAGGCGGCGTAAATCTGTGTGCGTAGCACCTGTTAAGGGATTGGCGCGGTTATTGTTACTGCCATCTATAGTTGGAATTTGATGAACTTCCGCGCCTCTTGGTGCGCGATCTGGAAATTTTGCGCTCGCAAATACGCTGGGGGTTGCGCTTACACACAACGATAAACAGGTCACTAGACCCAACTGCGAAACTTGTGTCGAAAACTTGAACATCCAGATACTCCATTGGCTTGAAGCGTGGAGTGTCCGACCAAAATGTGTAGAAAAAGCGGACGAAGAGAGGAGAGATTGACAGTTTACTATTCCAGCTTGTAACCAACGCCGTAGATGGAATGGATAACTTCTTCATCATTAAATCCAGGTTTCAGCTTTTTGCGCAGGTTCTTAACGTGCGAATCAACTGTTCGGTCACTCACCACACGGCCGTCTTCATAGATTGTTTCCATGAGTCGGCTGCGTGAAAACACGCGTCCCGGGGCCTGCGCCAATAGCAGCAACATACGAAACTCAACAGGCGTTAAATCCAAAGGCTCGCCGTTTAGAAAGGCCTGGAAGTTCTCTGCTTTAACCTCAATGCCACGATAATCATCTGCAGAAGCGTTCCGGGTTGCCTCATCTTTCTTCAACATATCAATACGACGAAGGATGGCTTGTGCTCTTGCCACCACCTCGCGAGGACTGAACGGTTTGCAGATGTAATCATCTGCACCTATTTGCAATCCGAGTAAGCGATCAATTTCCTCCACGCGGGCTGTGAGCATAATGATCGGAACAATGCTGGTTTTTCGAATCTCAGTGCAGAGGCTTAGGCCATCGGTTCCTGGCAACATTAGATCCAAAAGAATCAAGTCAGGTGAATGCTGAGTTAGCCAATTCAGCACGCTGTCGCCGCGATCCAGATGGCTGGTTTCAAAACCTGAACCCTGCAGATACTCAGTGAGTACCTGAGCGATCTTTTCTTCGTCCTCGACGATCAACACATGCTGTTTTAGTGCGGCCATCGTCTTATTCCGTGAGAGTTTTCGGAAGAGTCACGTCTATGCGCAAACCTTCAAGTGCTGAGTTGGTGGCCTTGATGGTGCCTTTGTGCGCATCGACGATGGCTGTGCATATCGATAGTCCGAGGCCGCTTCCACCATCGCGTCTGTTGCGCGAGCTATCTATGCGGTACAAACGCTCGAAAATTTTGTCATGCAGATCTTCGGGGACGGAGGGTTTGGAATCTTCAATCGAGAAATGGATTCTGTCGTCATCTTCTGTGCAACTGATATGGATGGTACCGGGAGCGTCGGTGTAGCGAATTGAATTTTCTATAAGGTTAGTGGCTAGTTGGCCGATGCGAGTGGCATCGGCTGTTAGCACTAGAGGCTTGTTGGCTAAATCCAGTTTGAGTTCAAGCCCTTTGTCGGCTAATCGCGTTGCTACTGAGTTTAGGCGCTCCTTAAGTAACTCGCCGAAGTCAAATTCGGTGAACTTGAATTCGAGTTGACCTTCGTCTGAGGAAGACAGCGAATACAGATCATCAACCAGCTGCGCTAGTTGATTCACTTCACTTTGTAATGAAGAAATCGAGGCTGCGTTAAATGGCCGAAAGCCATCTTCTAGAGATTGCAGCTCAGCATTCAGAATTGTAATAGGCGTGCGTAGTTCGTGGTTGATATCGCCTAACCAACGACGCCGCGCTTCCCGATTTGCAGCCAGTACCCGGCCAAGCGAGTTCACGTCATTGGCCAGCTCGCCCAGTTCGTCATTTGAGCTAATGGCAACCGGGTGATCATATTCGCCGTTTGCGAGTTTGCGTGTTGCCTCGGCTACCTTGCGGATGGGTTTAGTCAACTGTTTGGCAAGAATCCACGACACGATTGCGCTGAACAACAGCATGACAATGGCAAACCAGCTGAGTGATCGTCTTTGTTCTTCGTCGAACGCAATATCAAGCTCAGAAGAAGGCGCGGGAGCTGGCTGTAACCATAGTTCAGCGATCTTGTTGTCGTTGTCGAAGACAGGAGTGACCAGGTAGTCGGCCCTCTTGCGGCCAGCGCTGAAATTTCGACCTGCGATGTAGTTACCGTTTGGAGTGAACAAACCCAGACGTTCGCCCAAAAACAGAGGTGTGTCCGGACGTAACCTTCGGTTGCCTTCTGGTCTTGGGCGGTCACGTAGAGGGGGCAGAGCGGCGCCTCGATCGGGCCGTGGGGCGCGCCCCAATTCCCGATTGAGCGGCCGGCCGTCAGCGCGTCGACTTGGCCGTCCCGGTCCAGAGCTTTGCAGATATTGTCGCCAGAGCCTCTGGTTTGCGCTGATCGACTCCCAGCTGTTGTTACGCTGATACTCCCGGGCCAGACCCTCCGCCAGTCGCTCCACAACGGCATTTTCTCGTGCTGTGAGATAGGCGTTAAAGCCGCGCTGAAAACTCAGGCGCCCAAAAAGGGCGCTCATGAGCAAAATGACCAGACTGATGACGACCAGCGCCAGAAGTAACTTGCGAGAAATCGTCCACTTCAATCCGGACATTTTTTCGGAGCCCTATAGAGAGGCCTCTATCTTAGCTCTGATTGACCTCGTCGGAGACGTCTTTCCGGTACGCAGACCAGAGGAACGTCAGCTTCGTCTATTGCCTCAGCAGTCTCTTGTTGCTGGCGCAGGAACCGACGGGGTACACGGCATTGACCATTCAACAGGTCGCCTCGACGGGTCTGCACCTCACAGGCATCGTTTTCTACCAGTTCGGCGCAGGCTTCAAAGGCTTGCGGTGGCGGACCACGTCGCTTGCCTTCTCGTTGCCCGTCAGCACTTGCCGCTGCGGTGGTAAAAGAAAGCGTGGAGATGAGTGCCAACCGGCCTATTCGGGAGAGTCTTGTTCTCATTGTGCGTTATCCTGACTAATTGAGAGATGATCCCTGGGGACTCATTGTCCTGAACCTAAATAATGATGCGCTAGTTTGGTGTCAGCGTGGAGCAAATGTGGAGAAAGCGTGCATCCTGCGTCCAGTTTGTTCTACGTTACTGTAGGACCTTTAGGTTCGGGTATCTGATTCTCGATTTTATGAGCTGGAACTGAACAAAAGATAACAGAGAGAAAAAAAGAATGATCAAGCTTTACGGCAGTGGACAGTCGCGCTCTTTTCGCGCCCTGTGGGCGTTGGAAGAGGCGGGACTTCAGTTTGACTATGTGGAAATCACCCCTGAAATACGAGAATCTGACGAGTACCGCGCACTCAATCCCCAGGGCAAGATCCCCACACTCCAGGAGGGGTCGCTGGTGCTGACTGAAAGTGCAGCCATTGTGAACTATGTCGCAAGCCTTGCTGATCAGGAGCTGATGCCAGCGTCTGGCACTCTGCGCGCGCAGTACGACGATTTTTGCTATTTCATTCTTACTGACTTTGAGCAGCCGTTGTGGACCATGGGCAAGCACAGGTTTGTTTTGCCGGAAGAACAGCGCGTTGAGGCTGTACTGAAAACCGCACTTTGGGAGTTTGAGAAGACGCATAGGGTGCTGCGTGGCCGCCTGGGTGATTCAGAGTTTGCCGTTGGTGATCAGTTTAGTATGGCGGATGTGCTGCTGGCCCAAACCCTTGGCTGGGCCGAGCGATTTGGGATGGAGCTCGCGCCAGAACTGGTTACCTACAGAGATCGGCATTGTGCGCGGCCCGCGCATGTGGCGGCGCTGGGTCGCGTGACTTAGGGCTAGTCAGCCAGCGCCGGTTCGGATCTTTCCGGGCGTTGTTCCGAAGTGTTTTTTGAACGCAGCAATGAATGCACTGCTGCTCTCGAAGCCTGACTCACTCGCGGCAACTGAGACAGGCTTTCCAGCGGCTAGTACAGAGAACGAATGTACCAGCCTCGCCTTCTGTCTCCAGACATCAAGCGACAATCCGGTCTGTTCGGAAAAGTGCCGCTGCATCGTACGCAAGGAAGCGCCGCTGTCGGCTGCCAGTTCTTTGAGAACTCGTTTATCTGTTGGGTTCTCGCGAAGATATTCAGCCAGGTGAGCCGCTCGCGCGTCCTTGGGGCATGGCAGCACCAAATCCAGTACCGGCGCCTCAAGTATCAGGTCAACCAGCACGGCGGCCAGATGGTCATGACCTGGAATTTGTGGATCCAGCATTTTGATCCTGTGAATGTGTTCCACGAGATGGTGCAGCAACGGAGAAACTTCCAGGGTCTGAACCTGCCGCTGCACAGCGTCTGCTCGACGTTCAGACACATACAAAGTGCGCATCGCCACCTCACCCTTGAATCTAATACGGTGGGGGACGTTGGCGGGAACCCAGACAGCCTTGGTTGGAGGGACAAACCAAAGCTGACCATCGGTATCTACGTTCATCATACCACTGCGGGCAAAAATCAATTGCGCCCAGGGGTGTGTGTGATCCGATAGTGAATGACCTTCACGATAGGTGACCGCAAGCGACCTTACGTCAAAGCCGTCGCCAACATCCTGCTTTAGGTCCATAGATCGGTTAGGTACTGAGCCACTCCACAAACATTTCCTTCCGGGTCTTCGAAGTAGGCAATCTCGCCAACGCCCTCGATCATAAATGGCTCCATCAGTGTGCGACCTCCAGCGACCTTAACCTGTTTCAAGGTTTCTCGAATGTCATCGACACCAAACGTATTTTCGAAGCCGAACATCGGTTTTTCATTCACAAGTTCCCTTCGTTCCTGGAGCGCGCCAATGAAGCCGTCGCCGGCATTCAGTATTTGGTAGAAATTTGGTGGTCCGTAAGGCGTGAATTCCCACTCGAATACTGTTTCATAGAACGCTTTGGCACGCTGAACGTTATCGGCATTGAGGGCAAAATGACGGAAGGCTGCGGGCATTTGGGTCTCCGGTCGTGAAAGAATTGGCTCAAATCTTCCTACAGATTATCTCAGGCGTGGTAGCTACAGGATGACGAATAATGTTTCGGATACGCCAAGCGTGCCGCTAAACGTTAGGAATTGAAAAGTTGTTGTGGATATGTACCAATCGGTACATAATAAACCTATGGCAAGACCAGTAGAAATTGATCGCGATTCAGCGTTTGCAGCAGCCTTTGAGTTGTTCTGGCGGCAGGGATATCTCTCCACCTCCTTGCAGCAGTTGCTTGACGTCATGCAGATCGGCAAAAGCAGCTTCTATGCCGCCTTTAAGAGTAAGGAGCGGCTATTTCTGGATG
>CAZWMD010000079.1:0-2307 GCA_964634815.1 uncultured Pseudomonadales bacterium
TACGGAGGAAAGTACTTCCAGTATCCCGTAGAAATAATGGATGTGATGAAAAACGCGGGGCTCCTTGTCATCGCCAAAGCAGGCGTAGCCTTTGTGCTCTCGACGATTTATCAAACGGTATGGCAGCCGAGAATCAAAAACATGAAACAGGCCTATACCGCACAATTTGGATCAGTGCTGTACGACATGTTTTTCCGGCGCTATACGGAAAAGGTGTGGGGCAAACCTTGCGATGAACTGTCTTCCGACTGGGTGTCGCAGCGTAGCAAGGGCCTGTCGGTTTGGACCGTCTTACAGGAAGCGCTATCGCGTAAAAAAACCGACGTTACCAGTCTGATTGAAGAGTTTATGTATCCCCGTGATGGTTATGTGCGTATTCCGGAGCGCATGGCCGAGGATGTCGTTAGCGCCGGCAACCAGGTTCGACTCGCCACCGAGGTACGTGGCGTAAACTACAGAGGGCCAAACGACATAGAGGTATCTGTAGAAACCAGCGCCGGAGTCGAAACGCTGGTGGCCACCGACATAGTGTCAACAATACCCCTTGGTTTGCTCGCCCGTATCACCACACCAGCTCCCGACGCTGAGACCGTAAAACTTGCAGGGGAGCTTGAGTTTCGCGACTTGATCACCGTTAATCTGCAACTTCGTAAAGACCAGGTTTCCATCGATACCTGGTTGTATGTGCAAGACGAAGATATTCTGTTCGGTCGCTTGCATGAACCGAAGAACTGGAGCAAGGCGATGGTGCCCGATGCCGAGCACACGTCTTTGGTGCTTGAGTGCTTCTGTACTTTTGGCGACACCATCTGGAATATGGATGATGACGCGGTCGCACAACGTTGTATCGAAGACCTGGTCCGCAAACTTGGTTTTATCGAGCGCGCTGAAGTTGAGGGTTGGAATATTGTTCGTACGCGGAACACGTATCCCGTTTACGATATGACTTACGCCTCCAAAGTAGAACGAATCAAGGAATTTTTGGCTGAGCTCGAAGGCGTTCACATTGTCGGTCGGGGAGGAACCTTCCGCTACAATAACGCAGATCATTCCATTGAGATGGGCCTGCTGCTTGGGCGTCAGATTCTGGGGTATGACGTTAATCCGCTTGACGTCAATACCGAACCTGAATATCAGGAAATCGTTGAAGGTGAGCTAGTGCGAGATCACTATAAGAGTCGTCCTGGGCAAGCTCAGATCGCCTGAATCTATGGTTCCGGAAAACACCCATAGCAGCGAACCACTACCGCAACACACCGAAGCTACCCGCGTTCCATCTGTCACTGTGATAATGCCCATGTTTAACGCAGGGCACATGATCGAAGAATGTCTGGAGCCGCTGGTGAAAATGCGTCAGCAAGGGCTGATTCTGGAAATTATTGTCGTCAACGATGGTTCAACCGACGATAGTGTTAGCCGGGTTGCCGCGATTCCAGAAGTTGATCTGCTGCATACCAAGTCGCAGTCTGGACCTGGCCGTGCGCGAAATCTGGGAGCCGCTTCAGCGATAGGGGACTATCTGTGGTTTGTAGATGCTGATGTGATTGTGGCCGATAACGCTGGTGAGGTTGTTCAGCGAGAACTTGGACATGCTCAAACTGAAACATCGGCAGCCCCTGCGGCCTATATTGGAGCCTACGACACTTCGCCCCGCGCGCGCAATTTTCTGTCTCAGTACAAAAATCTTGTCCATCACTATTACCACTCCCGTGCCCGTACCGAAGCAGAAACCTTTTGGTCTGGGTGTGGTCTTGTCGATCGTGAAAAGTTTCTGAATGTTGATGGTTTTGATGTAGAGCGTTTTCCCTATCCATCGGTGGAAGATATTGATTTGGGCTATCGGTTACGGGCAGCCGGTCATCGAATTCGATTGGTAAAGGATCTTAATGGGAAGCATCTGAAAGAGTGGCGATTGGGCGGGTTGTTACATACTGAAATTTTCCGTCGAGCTCTCCCCTGGTCACGTTTGTTATTAGCCCAAAATTCACTGACCAATGATCTGAATGTCTCAGAAACGGAACGAATCAGAGCGCTTATGGTTGGTCTGTGGGGGCTGCTGTTGTTAGTAGTGATCGCTGGCAGCCTCTCTTGGGGATGGCTTGTTTTTGCTACCTTAGCCCTGTTTTTAGTCAATTGGCCGATAATGCGCTTTTTCTTTGTCCAAAAGGGACTGCGTTTTGCACTTGGTGCCTGTGCGTTCCATCAACTCTACTATGGCTATAGCTCCGTTGCCTTTGTAGCTGCATGGCTGGAGAAACACGCATTTGGAGCTCGAACCGGGTAGGGGGCAGCGTTAGGGAATAACGC
>CAZWMD010000079.1:2407-3512 GCA_964634815.1 uncultured Pseudomonadales bacterium
TAGGGAATAACGCCAGGGAATAACGCGATGAATTAAAGCGGGTTAGTACTCCTGTTGTTTTTGCGAACAAGACTGTAAAAAAGTAACGCCAAGCCAGTATTCTTGTCTGATATTTGTTAAAACAACATACACCCGAAAGACACCAGGACGTGCTATGAACATTGCAAGACTCAGGCTGAGCCTAAATATTGGATTGATAGTGTGCTCAATGTTCTGTTTGTCTCTAAACGCAGCAAACGCAGGAGTGGGCGAGGCCGATTGTCTTGCGCTTGGTCATATCACGCTGCAAACCGGTTCTGGGATCTCGATTGAGCTAGATGGCGAGAATGGTGGGTGCAACGCTGATGCTTCGCGCTACAGTTTTGGGAACGTCATCGGACCGGTGCGTATATCTCCCGGTGAATGGGCAATCACGACCTCCGAAGTGATTGAACTAACAATCGACGAACCTTTTGTGTTTGAACGCTATCGACATCCTTTTAATGGTTTTGTGGATCGGTATTTGGGGCGGTTTGAAACGCGCGAGGGGCTCTTTGTGTTTATTTCCCTCGCTCCACTGCGAGGCACCAACGGTCAAGGGTTTAACCGGTTCCAGGCCCTTGAGTTTTTGGTGCTCAATTCACCGTCCTTAGAGCTTGGTGACAATGTTGTTTACCATGAGTACGACCGAACATGGAGTATCAGCGCCCCTATAGAGAGTATTTTTGGCACGCTGGAGGAGCAACTGGCTGGCTCTTCTACGAGGTTCCCGATAGTCGGCGAGGAAGTTGCGCTGTTTCATTGTCGTGATCGTGATGGACTGATCGCTACTGCGGTCACAGATAGCGATGGTGAGTTCCGTTTTGATGGTGACGCGCTGGGATTGTTTGACGGCAATTATCAACTGCGGTTTCCCACTATCCCAGGACTCGATATCGTATCCAATAGATTTACTATTTTCGAAAATCACTTCTCGAACTGTGCTGATTTTGATTCTCCAGACAACCGTCGCAGTGGTTGGCAAGGACGCGCTGCAGATCAGCCAATCAGTGTTCGCTATCTGCAGACACAACAGTGAATGTGTGCCGCCTCTGATGGCGCGCTAATCAATTCATCGGTTCATCGG
>CAZWMD010000079.1:3612-17049 GCA_964634815.1 uncultured Pseudomonadales bacterium
TTCATCGGTTCATCGGGTAAGCGATAGAAATACAATGGCAGGGCGGAAAGGAACGCGCTTACTGCTGGCAGCAACGTAACCATCGCAAAGATGCCATCAACCGTTTCCAACGATTGGCTTTGATTGGCAACGTACCCGGTAACTGCCAGAACCAGGCCGGCTACCCAGGCTGCTAATCCGGTTGCGGCCTTATTTGAAAAGGTAAAGGTTGCGAAGGCTAAGGCTTCGGAACGTATGCCATGCTTTTTTTCCATAGCATCGATGGTGTCACCGATCATCACAGGAACCAAAACGGTGCTTGGGCCTGCAAGCAACCCTAAAACAAAGCTAAACAAGAACACTAATGGCAACTGCTCGTAACCGATAAAGAAATACAGCAATGCCAGCCCAAATCTCAGATACGCTGACCAAATATTCAGTTTTTTCTTGCTGAAGTATCGTGCCAAGTACATGGTAGGGAAAATACCGGCAAGCACTCCCAAAATGAGGGAGCCCATGAGTGGTCCCACCAGTCCGGCGTCACCCAACACATACTCTGCGTAGTAAGGAACAACGGTGGCGGTAGAAATCGACATAAATCCCAGCAGTCCACTGACTAACAACAGTTGCAGCGGCCGATTGTCACGCAACCAGGCTAGCTGCGCCTTAAGCGGGATGGTCTCTTTCTTGGGGATAACCTTCTCCCTTACGCCGAAGAAAGCCAGAGTCAATAAAGGCACAGAGACGCATACAAAGATCAAAACCGCCTGAAAATAGCCATCTTGTTTTGATTCCGGAGCAAGCCAAAGCGCCAGGATGGGAATAAAGACTGCCGCAGATCCAAGCGCTACAACTGATCCAACTCTGGCAATAGCAACAACCCGTGAGCGTTCTTGGACATCTCGAGTCATAGTCGCCGTTAGCGACCAGATAGGCACATCGGTGAGGGTATAAATAATGGTCCAGGAAAAGTAAACAACATAGGCGTAAAGCAGTGTCTGCGTGGGAGACAAGCCTGGGTTATAGAACATCGCAAGCGTAAGTAACCCAAGGGGGAGGGGCGAGATCAATAACCAGGGGCGGAATTTGCCCCAGCGCGTGCGCGTACGTTCAACCACATAACCCATGAACGGGTCGTTAGCGGCATCGAACAACCGCGCGAGTAGTAAAAGCGTACCAACCGCGGCGGGCATCAGGCCTAACAGGTCGGTAAAGGCAAACATCAGGAAGTTAAGCTGAATGGAGAAAATGATATTTTGACCACCCAGCGCCAGCGTATAGCTGGTAATAACCGTGGGAGAAATGCGTTCGTCTGGTGAATAGATCGTCATAGGGATAGTTGGTATTGTAACCGCAGATGGCTTGTCCAGACGCAAACATTTGAAGGCCATGCCAATAACAGGTTTGGACTTGGGAAGGGAACATTAAAGGTATAGTTATCCGCTGCGCTCTTGGTTGGGTCTTTTCCCTGACAGGTATCGGCTGGAGTGCGGGGGCGATTGGCGATCAGCCACGCAAACCGAATATTCTGCTGATAGTTGTGGATGATTTGGCCCCGGTGGGATCCACGTTTGGTGGCCCCGTCACGTTGCCGTCCATGCAGTCGCTGGCCGATAGAGGCGTTAGCTTTCAAGCGAACTTTGCAAACATACCGGTGTGTGGCGCATCGCGTGCCTCCATGATGAGCGGCCTGGCACCTACCGCAAGCCGTTTCTTAACCTTCGACTCGCGCCTCGACCAGGACGCCCCCGACGTACCCAGTCTGCCCGCTTTCTTTCGAACAGCGGGCTGGCATACCGTAGCCAACGGCAAACTCTTTGATGTGATCGATGACTCTGCAGAGAGTTGGTCAGAGCCCGTTTGGAGCCCGGAAGCTCAATGGCACGGAAAGGAACCTGATGGGCGAGGCGAACATCTGCAGGCAGCGTACATCAAGCCCTTTTCGACCAGTAGATTCCCTTACTCTGAACGTTTGCAGGTTGCTGATGATGCCTACCCTGATGGCCAGGTTGCTGCCAAGTCTGTCGCGGACCTGGATCGACTGAGCGGGGTCGACACGCCCTTTTTCCTGGCGGTAGGCTTTCGTAAACCTCACCTGCCATTCAATGCTCCCGCTCGTTATTGGGTAGATGAGAAGGGCCTCGAACACTTGCCATCTACTTGGGCGCAATCTGGCATTAACGTGCCCCTCAACTTTGCCTCTCATCCGTCGCCTGAGCTGCGTATGCAATATGATGCGCTGCCGCTAATTGGTGAACCCTCTGATCAGCAAGCGGCAAGTATTATTGCCGCTTACCATGCTGCTGCCCGATTCGCAGACGCACAGGTCGGTCGGTTGTTAACGACACTTGCAAACGGCGATGCTGCCGAGAATACAATTGTTGTACTTCTGGGCGATCATGGTTTTTTGCTTGGCCAATACAAAATGTGGACCAAACATGCGCTATTTGAAGCCGCTTTGCATACGCCACTCATTATTGCTGATCCTCGCCTCGACCAATCTCGATGGGGTGCCAAGGCGTTGGCAGTCACTGATTTGTTGGACATCTATCCAACTCTCACAGAGCTTGCAGGTTTGGAGGCGCCGACCCACCTGGATGGCGTGTCACTTGCGCCTGTAATACATAGCGCAGCAGAAATTGCTAGACCACAGAAGCCTGCAAGTATCGCGAGATGGCAGAATGGTGAATCGATCCGCAACAGTAAGTACCGCTATACGCGCTGGTTCAACGAGCAAGACCAAACTTTGGCGGAAATGCTCTTTGATTCAAATGCCGACCCCGCCGAGAGTGTTAATCTGATTGGCAAACCTGAGCTGGCCGCTGACGTACAAACATTGCGAGAGTTATTGGCGAAGGGGCGCAGTGGTCCAGTTTGGTCAGAAGCGTTGGAAACCAATGTGCGTCAGTGGAAACTGGTTACCTCATCGCTGGGTGGTTTGCTTATAGCAGCATCAGTCTATCCAAAAATTGCCATACTCATTGCCCTGTTGCTATTGGTGTTGGCTATCGGATCTGTCTGGCGCCTATTGCGGCGCTAAACTGGCACTCGCCATTCGCTTGGCAGCGTTAGCCGTGGTTAATATCGCGCACTTCGCTATTGTATAAGGCAAGTTCGCGGCGCACTACGGGTGCCAGTAAGTACAGGCCCAGCAGATTAGGTATTGCAACTACGAATACCAATGCATCAGACAGATCGATTAACGCACCCAGTTCTACGCTGCTACCCAGAACAACAAAGGCCAGAAAAAATGCGTTGAATCCGATCGCAGCCGCACGAGAATCGCCCACTAAAAAAGTAAACGCTTTGCGTCCGTAGTAGCTCCAACCCAACATGGTGGAAAACGCAAACAGCACGGCACAGATACTTAAGGGTACGGGAGCCCAGGAAAATGCTGTGGCAAAGGCAGCAGATGTCAGTTCGATGCCATTCACATCTGTCGCGCCGGGAACATAGACCGTCGTGATGATCACCAGAGCCGTCAAGGTGCAGACCAGCACCGTATCGATAAAGGGTTCCAGTAAGCCAATGAAGCCTTCGCTGGCCGGGTGATTTACTCGCGATGCGCTATGGGCAATCGATGCGCTACCTAGCCCTGCTTCGTTGGAAAATACGGCTCGTCGAAATCCGATAATCATGGCACCAATCGCACCACCGGTTATGCCATCTGCTGAGAATGCCCCATTCACAATTGCCACAAACGCGGAAGGAATGGCTGTTGCATTGAGCGCCAGTATAAGCAAGGCACAGGCTACATACAGCACCACCATAAAAGGTACCAAACGTGCTGTAACGCGTCCGATGCTTTGAATTCCACCGACAATGACTAAACCGACGATGACGGCTTGAGCGAGACCCAACAACCAGGCTTGCCCTGCAAATGGGCTGGCAGCTCCTCCTGTTGTGTTGATGACAATGGCGGCTGCCTGGTTTGCCTGGAACATATTGCCAATGCCCAGGCAGCCGACCACCATGCTGGCCGCATAGAACATCGCTAGCCAGTGACCCGTCCTGGTGTGACCCAACTCCGAAAGACCGCGTTTTAAGTAGTACATTGGTCCACCAGAAACTTCTCCGGTGACAGGGTCGATGCGGCGATACTTAACGGCGAGTGTGCATTCGGCAAACTTGGTGCTCATGCCCAAGAGGCCTGCAACGATCATCCAGAAGGTCGCTCCGGGACCACCAACACTAATAGCTACCGCCACACCCGCAATATTGCCGATGCCAACGGTGCCAGAAACCGCCGTGGTCAACGCCTGGAACTGCGATACTTCGCCGGTTGCATTGGGTTGCTTAACCTTGCCCCGTAAAATCTCTGTGGCGTGGTGAAAACCAGTTAGATTAATTCCGCGCAGAAAGTAGGTGAAAAACAACCCACCCACAACCAGCCAGATAACAATGAGGGGGACCTGGGTGCCCGCAATGGGCACTGCAAAAAAGATGAACGCTGAAATCGCATCCGCTAACGGCCGCATCGCCGAGTCGATCAGGCCGTCGATTCCCGCATTCATTTTCTGACTCGCTTGCTCAAGTGGCGCACCATACTTTTTGCTGTTGCCTACTGGGCAGTCCAGCCTCCATCAACCGGCATAGCAGTACCGGTAACATAACTCGACTGCTCAGACAGTAGCCAGGCGGCAGCGTCAGCGACTTCGGAAGGGCTCGCGATGCGGCGCTGAGGTAATTGCCCCAGGACGCTGTTAAGCACTCTTTCACTGGATCCAGCACCCTTGGCAAGCATGGGAGTATCGATGAATCCTGGGCAGATTGCGTTGACTCTAATGCCCTTTGGGCCGTACTCAAGTGCTGCTGATTTTGTCAGTCCCACAACACCGTGTTTTGCGGTGTTGTACGCGGCCGCGAGGGGTAGGGCAACTAAGCCGCAGATAGAGGCGGTATTTACAATGCTGCCCCCAGTTTCTTGTTGTACCATCTGCGCAATCTCAGCCTGTACGCAGTTGAAAACACCAGTTAGGTTTACAGCAAGTACACGGGCCCATTGTGCGGCGTCAATGTCGAGCAGTTTCACCGTTGGTCCTGTGATACCTGCGTTATTGAATGCGCCATCCAATCGGCCATGGGTATTCACAATATTTTTAACAGCGGCCACTGCGGCACCGTCTTGCGCGACGTCGAGCTCACACAGCTCGGCACGACCGCCCGAGTGGGTTACCTCTTCAACAACCTCCGCGGCGAGTTCCAATTGAGTGTCGGCCACGATGACGTGAGCGCCAGAACTGGCCAGGCGGTTAACAGTTGCCCGACCGATACCGCTTGCGCCGCCTGTAACCAGTACTACCTTGCTTTCTAGATTCATCATTCTTGGAGGTTGTTATAGTGAGTACCAAGAGCATACCGAAGAACTGCATAGGTATAGGAGGCTTTTATGGCTGCAAATACCGGTCAATCCGCGCCCGATGACCAATGGCTTGCTAGTTTGCAGGAGGAAATTATTGAGCCGGAGTTGCCGATAATTGATCCGCATCACCACCTGTGGTTACGCAACGGCTACACCTACTTTATGCCTGAGCTCGCGGCTGACCTGGCCAGTGGCCACAATATCGTAGCCACCGTGTTTGCCGAATGCCATTCGATGTATCGCCAGGAAGGGGTGCCAGAGGAGCGGTCACTGGGCGAAACCGAGTTCGTTCGAGGTCAGGCCGCGATGAGCGTCAGTGGTGATTTTGGTAGTGCCAGAGCTTGTGATGTGATGTTTGGCAACGTGGATCTGACCTTGGCAGGTGCTGTTGAGCCATTGCTTGCGCAGCATGTTGAGGTTTCCGGCGGTCGTTTCCGAGGAGTCCGACTGTCCAGCGGTTGGCACGCCGATAACAGGATTCACAACGTAGCGCCGCAGCCGCAGCTGTTGTTGGATCCGCGGATTATCGAAGCATCTGGCGTTATCAAGCACATGGGGCTGTCGTTAGACTGCTGGCTGTATCACCCGCAATTAGATGATGTCGCGCAGCTTGCAGATACTCATCCTGAGCTTTCAATTATTCTTAATCACGTTGGCAGTCCAATTCTGGGTGGTCCGTATCGGGGTAAGAACGACGAGGTTTTTAAAGACTGGAAGGCAGCGATTGAACGAGTTAGCGAGCGACACAACGTCTTCGTGAAACTTGGTGCTCTACCTATTCGTATGCCGAGCTTCGACGGCGATCGTACGCTGCCACCTGGTTCAGAAGAGGTAGCCCGCGCCTGGCGACCGTGGATGGAGACCTGTATCGACGCTTTTGGCGCGGAAAGGTCTATGTATGAATCCAATTTTCCAGTGCAGAAACGCTGGTGCAGTTATCAGGTGTGCTGGAATGCGTTTAAGCGAATCTCTGCTGGCGCTTCTACCTCAGAGAAGTCGCAGTTGTTCTCTGGCGCGGCTGCGCGCGCTTATCGTATGGAGAACATATGCATCACAAAAGCGGTATGAGCGTTCTATTCATCAAAACCTAAAAATCGTGCTGCTTCTTCAACGCTTTTACGTTCGGAGACAACAGCGTTTGCGGGAAAGGTCTCATCCGGCCAGCCTAGTGCAACTGCTTTCATAATGACCTGATCTTCGGGGATGTTGGCATGTTCGCGTACTACCGGCGATTGCATAATTCCCTGACTGTTGATCACAGCCCCAAGCCCACGAGACCAGGCGGCGTTCACCAAAGCCGTGGTGACCGCCCCGCAGTCAAACGCGGTGTCATCGCTGTCTGCAAGCACCCGGTCGTAAGTAATGATCACGCAGACCGGTGCATCAAACTGGCGAAATCCTCGCAATACCCAATCCTGGCGACCTTCTTTGTCTTCTCGTGCAATATCCATGGCGGCAAACAGTTGCTTGGCCACACCAACCTGGCGATCACGATGTTGTCCGGCAAAAGGCTGACCGATTCGAAACTCGCGCGAGTGGGGTACCCCGGCAAGATTACGTTCAGTGTTACCTGCACGGATACGATTTAGAGGTTCGCCAGAAACCACTGTGAAATTCCACGGCTGGGTGTTCATCGAAGAGGGAGAGCGCATGGCCAGACCCAGGACTTCCTTTATCAGAGCTTTTGGCACGGGATCGGGCTTGTAGCCGCGGATGCTGCGACGTCCGAGGAGAACTTCATCAAACTGCACTGGGAATCTCTCTGTGTGGTTAGAGCTCTAGTGTACGGGAATAACTGAGGGCGAGGTCAACTGTTGTTGGTACAACTATTCTTGCAGCCAATCCTGCGCTTGTGAAAGGCTTTGAAAAGTTTGCCACTGCGTATTCCACTGGCCAGGTAACTCTCGCACCGTGGATACCAATGAGGACAAAAAACCCTGGCTTGCGTCGGTAACAAAAGCCAGTTTTCCAGGGCGGATTTCTAGCGCCTGCAGGCTGGCTACAAGCTCTGCGACTTCGCTCGATGTGAAGCGTACCTGTAGATCAGTCACCTCAAAGAGCACACGAGTTGTGCTCTGGCTGTTTCCAATCAGGCAGTCATTGAGAACGTCTGAAAGGTCTTGTATGGAAATCGCGCCGAAGAGCTTCGCGTGAATAATCCCTGTCGTTTGACTCACTGATATTCTATGCAATGTTCGCACACACTTTTTTTTCTGTGTTAATTGTAAAGCGAAGCTGTTTATTAACAACAGCAACCAATTGTGTGCGTGATGTGTCTTACCAAAAACCCTTATGAATTACTGACGAAAACGGATCGAATTAGAGCTAAAAAATTGACGCGCTAAAAATATGAATGGAAATCGTTGCTAAGTTGGGATTCTTGAGGGATTAAATCAATGATTTATAGGTGACTTCTGATGGGTCTGTGGTTTGATATCAAATTGCCATCATGAGCTGATAGTCTGTGCTCTTCGCAGCCAGCTGATCGAAGTGTTCAGTTCAATACCAGGCATGCAAACATGCAGATATGAATAAAAATGGAGTCTTATTATGACTATTGACGTGATTGTCCCGGAATCGGCCCGTAAGACTTATGAGAACTGGCACTTTGCACCCGCTGTGCGCCACAACGACCTGATTTTCTTCTCTGGCGTTGTTGGGCAGGGAGACTCGCCCGAAGAGGAATTCAGAAATGCCTGGGCCTCCCTGGGTGAAATCCTGGCTGAAGCTGGTGTGGGTTACGATGACATCATCGATACCACGCTTTATGTGGTTGATTTGCAGAAGAACGTGGCAGCAATGTCAAAGGCGAAAGACGAATTCATCAAGGCGCCTTATCCGGCTTCAACCTGGATTGGCATCACCGAGCTGGTCATCCCGGGTGCGCGTGCAGAGATCAAGGTAACCGCGCGTAAGCTCTAACAGGATCAAGAGTTGTCTGCTGGCCAACGGTTGACGGTCTTAATCGAAGCGCATAGATTTGGCTGGGGAAACGCATACATCCTGTGATTCCCTACGCCTGTCTGCTGCCCATTTCCCACCTGTTTCGGGGGTCCGTTGCTCGGTCACAATTCTGATTTCTATGAGGCGCTGGTGCGCGATGGTGAAGCGCGCATCGAGTGGGTGGATCGTTACTCGCCGGTACTGAACGGACTGGTCAAGCAGTCTCTGAGTGATGGTTCGCTGCGTGGGAAAAAAATTGCTGTGGTGGTCCACCTTGAGGCGAAAACGGCATTTCTGGCGTTAGTACTGGCTAACGCGGGAGCAGAGGTCATTGTCGCTGGCAGTAACCCACGGACCACCCAGGCATCGGTTGTCGCGGCGTTGCGAGAGCGCGGCATCACGGTTACAGCGGAGGCAGGGGGTACGATGGCCAGTTGGGAAAAAGAGCTGCTGGCGGCGGCCGATCATGCCCCCGAGTACATCATTGATGATGGTGCGGAACTAACCATGCGAGTTGGCATGCACCGTCCAGAGCTTTATGCACAGATAAAAGGGGTCTCCGAAGAAACCACCACAGGCACTCAGCGTCTCTACGCGATGGAAGCTGCGAACAGGCTGCCGTTTCCGGCACTGACGGCAAACAATGCGCGTTGCAAACACCTTTTTGATAATCGTTATGGCACTGGCCAAACCACGTTACAGGCGCTTTTACGGTTAACCAATCGCCAGCTGGCTGGTGCGGTCTTAACGGTGATTGGTTACGGCTATGTGGGACGAGGAATAGCAGAATATGCCAAACGCATGGGGGCTAGAGTCCGTATTGTCGAGACAGATCCAGTTCGTGCGGTGGAGGCGCATATGGATGGTCAGATCGTAGGTGCAGCGAAGGATCTTGTGCCCGGCGCCAATTTCATTGTAACGGCAACGGGGGGCATGCGTGCTTTGGGAGAGCCGGAATTTGGCTGGCTCGAACATGATGTGGTTATAGCCAATGCCGGTCATCATGATCTGGAAATAGATGTGGAAGCCCTTGCATCGATCGCTACCAGTCAAGCCCATGGTCGGCACGAGATCACCACCTTCAAATTGGGGCAGCGTGAGGTGCATCTGCTGTCTCACGGCGCTTTGGTGAACATTGCGGGCGGCAGCGGTCACCCGGTGGAGATCATGGATCTCACGTTTTCTGTGCAAGGCCTGGGCGCCCACCATCTGGTGAATACGCCTCTACCACCCGGGGTGCACGTATTGCCCAAGGAGGTAGATGATTCCATTGCAAGCGCGATGCTCGCGGCTAAAAACATCTTCCTGGATGCGCCGCGGCCTGAGCAGGAAGACGACTTTAAAGACTGGATCAATGGAATGCCTTCCTCATGACGCAGGTCTCTAAGGTAGCACTTGCCATGGCTGGTCGTGATCGCATCGATTGGGCTGCTCGCTCGATGCCCGCGATGCATGTGGCAATTGCGCGACTTGCGGCTCAGGACAGTATTGCTGGTATGCGCATTGGCATTTCGCTGGTTTTAGAACCTAAAACAGCAAATCTGATTATTGGGTTACTTAAGGCAAAAGCACTGGTCTCGGTATATGCGCCTTCAGACTGTACTGACGCCGAGGTGATAGCGGCGCTTGAGGAACGCGGGGTCGAGGTGTTTTCAGATCCCGCAGCGGATGCTCAAGGCAATCTGGAACTGGCCCGGGCGTTTTTGGGTACTCATCCACAGATTTTGGTTGATGATGGCGCCTCGGTGACACGCCTTGCTCATCGCGAGTTTCCCGAGATTCTCGAATCGATGATTGGGGCTACGGAAGAAACCACCAGCGGCGTTCGGCCGCTGCGCGTAATGCAAGATCAGGGGCAGCTGAAAATTCCTGTGATCGCGGTGAATGACTCACCGCTGAAGTATCTGTTTGATAATGTCTACGGTACCGGCCAGTCCTGCGTGATGGCGCTGTTGGATCTCACGAACCTGCAAATTGCAGGTCGCAGGCTATTGGTTATTGGTTACGGTTGGGTAGGCAAGGGTGTGGCGCAGCATGCAGCGGCATTAGGGGCCCTGGTGTCTGTCGCCGAAATTGACCCCATTAAGGCCTTACAGGCGCACCACGACGGGCATCGAGTCTGCGCGATTGAGATAGCGGCTACCGATTGTGAGGTGGTTTTTGCGGCCACGGGAATCACCGGCGCACTTACTCCAGAACACCTGGCATCCATGCCTGGCGGGGTTATTTTGTGTACCGCGGGGGGTGGTGACTTTGAGTTGCCGATGAACTTTCTGCGTTCGGAGAGCGAACCTCGCAACTTGCGAGATCAGGTTGATGAATATGAGCTGAGCGATGGCCGAAAGGTGATTGTGGTGGCCGATGGCCACTGTATTAACTGCACCGGTGGTGAAGGAAATCCGATAGAGATTATGGATTTATCGCTGGCATTACAGGCCTGCGCGATAGAAACCCTGGCGAACCAATCAGAGGTGCTCGCGCCAGGCGTGCATCCCATCGCCGAGGACGTACAAGCGCAGATCGCCCAGGAACGGCTCACCGCCGCCGGAGCAAGTACCGAACCGCTAACGCAAGCGTTGAAGGCCGCGTTAGTTGATTGGTAAATTCCTGAGCGTCCTTTATCGCGGGAAGCGTTGATGGTTTTCCGGCGATGGTTTGCACTGGCGACAAGCCTACTGTCCGTATTGGCGTTGGTGTGCACCATGTCGGTCTTGGCGCAAACGCTTAAGCCTCTGTCATCTAGCCCGGTGCCGGACAAACAGGCCACCCTTGAAGTGTGGTCTTTTCTGCCCGGTAACTACGAGGCGGGGGAACAGGCCTTTGCCGAGATGATTCGCAGTTTCAACCGGAAGTACCCGGGCGTTCGGGTGCACATCACTGAAATGCCTTATGCGACCTATTTTGATCAGTTGCGAATTTCAGTGTTAGCGCGGTCCGGCCCGGATGTGGTGACGATGTACGGGGCAAGCCAGGCCTACAGTTACAAAGATGGTTTGCTGCCGCTTCAGAATGCGGTGGCACCGGAGCTGTTACAAAAGCTCAAATTTTTGTCAGAGAACTACTCGGCGGATGGAAATCTGTATGCCTTGCCCACGGGCACCTATGGCTATGCTCTGCTTGCCAACAACGAGATCTTTCGGCAAGCCGGTATTGATCCAAAAGAGGGTCTTGCCAGCTGGGACGCGTTGCTCACCACTTGTCGGACCCTGGCACGGCAAGGGGTCGAACCAATCTCATCCGGTTGGCGCGATGGTTTCTTGCTTGAAACCTATATCTACATGATCTCCAGCCAGCTCATGGATAAAAAGAGGCTCCAAGACTGGGTGTCCTACAAAATTCAACTCGATGATGAGCTTTTTATTCAGACCCTGAACTACATTGTAGCGATGCGTGATGCGGGGTGTTTTGGTGGTGAAGCTGCTCTTGGTCGCAACATGTACGACGACACCATTAACCGCTACAGCACCGGTAAGGCGGCGATGGTGACCGTAAGTTCACTGGCGGTTGCCGACTGGGCCAGCAGTGAGGTAGCGGGCTCGTCTGGCCATATGCTGCCTATGGTACCTGCATCGCCAAACCCGCCCATGCTTGATGCAGGGGCGGAAGCCGGTTGGTCAATTACCCAGTGGACCGAGCAGCCGGCTGCAGCACTTGCGTTTGTTAGTCATTTGGCGGAACCCGATACTCAAGCGGCCTTCGCTCGACTGACCCATGTGCCTGGCAACTTCGAGGGCGCACGCATAGACATCAACACCGATCTGAAGCGCACGCTCATCGAGTTCTATGCGCTGCCAGACAACCACACCGGTTTTGCGGTGTTTCCGCTGCCTGTGCTTGCCGTCATTGAGCGCAACGCGGTACCGCTGATGAGCGGCGAGATGAGTGTTGCGCGGTTCCTGGATGCAGCGCAACGAGCGTTCCGGCGGTTTAGATAGTCGTGGTACATAGGCCGCTAACGCAGCGCGAAAGCTGGGTCTTGCTTGGGCCGGCACTGGCCCTTGAACTCGCGGTGTTGTTTCTGCCTCTTGTCTATATTGCGTTTCGGTCTTTGTATGACTGGAACCCAGCGGGTGCATCTGAGTTTGCGGGCTTTGAAAACTACTACTGGCTGTTCACAGACCCGGATTTCTGGGTGATTGTCTGGAATCAACTGGTCTATTTGCTGGGTCTACCCTTGTGGGTGCTTGCCCCCCTTGTGATTGCCTATCTGTTGCGTGACAACGTGTGGTGTGCGGGATTGTTTCGCTCGATCTATTTTCTGCCCGCGGTTATGTCGCCGGCGATTGTTGGCCTGGTGTTTCGTTCGTTACTGTCCACTGACGGTACCTTTAACGCGGTGCTTACAGCATTGGGGGCGGGCGAGTTTACGCAGTCCTGGCTCACCGATACGCAATGGGTTAAACCGGTGGTCATCCTGATGGTGTTGTGGGCCGGCTTTGGTACTGGCGTATTGATTTTCACCTCAGCTTTTGCGGCAGTTCCGCGTGATTTGTTTGAGGCCGCCAAGCTTGATGGTGCTGGTTTCTGGCAACAGTTTTGGTACGTCGCAATGCCCAGTATCAAGAATACGATTGTGTTGTGGGCGATGTATCAGATTGTGGCCATTTTCCTTTTTATGTTTGGCTGGATCTATGTGCTGACAGGAGGCGGTCCAGGGCTTTCCAGTGCGACAATGGATTTCTCGATCTATCAGCAGTTCGTTCGTTTTGGATTCTACGGGACGGCTGCTGCACAAACGGTGGTGTTGGTGTTGTCGATTGTGCTGATTCCGGCGATCGGTTTCACAACGGTTGGCCTGTGGCGTTGGCTTAGAGGCATCGGTGAGATTCGAGTGGCATGAACGACCGGCCACCAATAAGTGTTAAGAGAACTCTCGTCGCCTTTGCGCTGTCCCTTGCGTTCATCGCCCCGTTTTTGTTCTTGCTCTCTACAGCGCTACGCACTCCCGCAGATTTTGCGCTGAACCCAGGCGGTCTCCCTGCTGCTTTTACGTTGCATAACCTGCAAGAGGCCTGGGTCGAGGCGCGTCTGGGGCGTGCTTTGGTTGTGACTATTGCGGTGGCAGTGATCGCCTGCGTTGTCAGTGTGTCAGTGTCTCTTGCAGCGGCGTTCTGGTTTCGAATTAGCGATAATCGTTTTTCTCGTGTTTGTCG
>CAZWMD010000080.1:0-1987 GCA_964634815.1 uncultured Pseudomonadales bacterium
GGCGCTTTTTCGTTCGCAAAACTGGTCATCAACCTTAGAAAGACCAGGAACGAAATTCACCGTGAAGCGCCTAACCTTGCATCCCAACGCACGCAGATGGCTTTTGCTCCTGGCGTGGTCGCTGGCTGGCGGCGTGCTTGTTCGCGGCCTGCACTACGCCAAGCTCGACACCACAGCCCTCATGTATCTGGGGCTGCCATGGCTTGTGGCTTTGCTGCTTGCGCTGATACCCATAGCTGAGCGCCCCAAATCGGATGAGCCCTCAAAACCGGCACGCAAGACTTCAACGGTACGGGGTGCGCTCATTGTCATGCTGGGCAGCTCCGTTTTGCTCGGTGAAGGCTTTATCTGTGTGCTCATGTTTCTGCCCATCTATCTTTTTGTGGTCTTTATCATGGCCATAGCGAACCAAATTTCTGCAGACACTCAAGCAAGAAAAGACTCAAAACGGCACCCCGTACATCTCATTCCGCTGTTCCTTGGATTGCTCGCGTTAGAAGGCACACATCCAAACCTGTCATTCGAACGCGCCGGATCTGTCACTGTGGAGCAACCAACTTCTCTGGATCGAACGCAGCTGTGGAACAACCTACAACAACCCATGGTGCTGAATCGCTCAACACCCAGTGGCTTGTCCAAACTCTTCCCCCAGCCGTATCAGATAGACATTAACTCCTTTGAGGTTGATGCCTTACATACCGTGCATTACAGGTACGCTCGTTGGTTTTGGACCAACGTTCACGAAGGCTCCCTTGAACTGCAAATTGATGAGCTGCTCCATGACCCAACAGTCACTCGACTCAGCGCCCGAATAACCAACAACACCAGTTATCTGGCCAACTATCTCGACATCCAGCGGATTAGTCTTGAATTCGCCGAGAGCACGGACGCAAGAAGCGATGCAAACAGCCAGGTGTCGATTCAAATTGACTACCGCCGAACCCTGGATCCAGCCTGGTATTTCTCGCCACTCATTAAACTGGCTCTGCGTGGAACGGCCTCTTATCTCATCCAAACCCACATCCTTAGGGGTGAAAAAATTCTTCAAGGGGAAAACGACAATGTCTGAATCATCTCTGGAAAAAAAGAACAGCGCCTACCGCAACGCGCGCCTGGAACCTGCTGACACACCAGCAACGGCCTGCTCGACACAAGGTCGAGTACGACCCGATCTGGTTAAGATTGGTTTTATGGGCAGCATGTACGCGGGTGTTTTGGTTGCCCTAAGCCAGTACACCAGCACCGAACACCTTGATGCCATTTTGGTGTTTTTTGCATCAAGCGGTCTCACGCTTTTGGGTGGACATTCCCTGGGCATGCATCGACTGTTTATCCACCGCTCCTGGCGCGCACCACGTTGGCTTGCCAATACCTTGCTTTATCTTGGTACCCTGGTTGGACTGGGTGGCCCAACCACTCTTTTAACCGCCCACGATTTAAGGGATTGGGCTCAGCGACAGGCGTCCTGCCACGACTATTTTGCACACCGACGTCCCCTGCTCATCGATTTCTATTGGCAGATCTTCTGCACTCTGGAGCTTCGCCAGCCACCAACACTGGTTCTGGAAAACGACTACAAGGATTGGCAGTTTGCGACCTGGCTTGATCGCACTGCGTTTGCTCAGCATGCCCTGGTTGGCTTAATACTATTTCTGTGTGGCGGGTTGCCCTGGCTGGTATGGGGATTGTGCACGCGAGTGGCTGTAGGCGTTACCGGTCACTGGTTGATTGGCTACTTTGCCCACACCGCGCCAGGGCCTGGACGCAAACAAACCGGCGCTGACCGATTGCACGTCAAGGGTGCCTGCACTCAGGGCTACAACGTGCCACTCGTGAGTCTTCTGTGCTTTGGCGAAAACTGGCACAACAACCACCACGCCTGGCCAGGATCCGCCAAACTCGGTGTACACCAGGGCGAATGGGATCCGGGTTGGTGGGTACTGCTGGGGCTTGCTCGCCTGGGACTTGCAACGCATCTGGTAACACC
>CAZWMD010000080.1:2087-16967 GCA_964634815.1 uncultured Pseudomonadales bacterium
CACCGAGGACTGGCGTTACGGCGTAATTCTTACCTATTCACTGGGCTGGGTAAGGCAGGAAGAAAATCAGTACCTGCATATGTCCCAAAAACAGTTAGCCCAACTATCCCCCGAGGTACGGCGGATGATCGGCTTCGACATGTATGGCGCATTGGGCTTCTACGAGCCAGGGTTGGTTGACTAACGCCGCAGGCGCTTGCCTCGATCGCTGGTCAGATTGTCTGTGGTAACGCGAACTTTCACCGGAATCGCATAACGCGCCAAGCGGGTTCGGCAGTGACTTCGCACCAGTCGCTTCGCTGCCGCGGGGTCAAGCGGTTCACTCAGGCGCACTGTGGCAACAACCACACTCCCCATTAACGGATGAGCTTCACCGGACACCGCACATTCAAGCACTTCCGGGAGCTGCTCAATCACCGTCTCAACCTCAGCGGGAAACACTTTTTCGCCGCCAACATTGATCAGGTCAGAGTCTCTGCCGAGGATGCGCAACCACTCCCCGTCCTGCTCAACGCGGTCCCCGGTACAGAACCAACCATCAGCGGCAAGCTGTTTGTTATCAACTCGCGACTCGGCATTCAGGTAGCCAAGCATAGTGCCGGAGGCTTTCACCCAGAGAATCCCGTCGATCACCCGAATCTTGAAATTCTCAGATTCAAGTTTTAACCAACGACTGTCGCCAGGACGTGTCACCGATCGGGGCGCGCCAAACTCTGACGTCCCGTATTTCTGTAGCAGTTGCGTGTGCGGTAGAAGGTCTGCAAAGCGCTTGATCACCGTGGGATCCGGGGGCTCAGAACCAAAGGTGATGATCTCCAGACTCGAGAGATCAAATTCTGTGAGCGCTGGCGAGATCAGTAGCAACTTTAAGAACGAGGGTGATACCGGTAGAACCTGCGCGCGGTGGACAGAAACTGCCTCACACACCGCACGCGGTGAGCGGTCTTCTGGAACAATTAGCGTGCCCCCGGCAAACAGCGTGTACAGCAGCGTGTCGATGCCCGCTATGTGGTCAAACGCCAGAAACCCAATGGTGGATTTGGCTTTTTTAACGTTTTTGAGATGCTCAGAGAATTGCGTCGCGTTGTGCAACACCGCCTTCGGCTCGCCACTACTGCCCGAGGAAAAAACCACAAACCCTGGTGATTGTGCCTCAACCAGCTGCGCAATCAGGGGGTGAGACTCTGACGGCCGATCCACCGACTCAACAGCACAGTTATCCAACTGCCCATCCGGGACATGCAACACCGCCCCGCTCGCCTGCATTTTTTGCTCAATCAGAACTTCGTCTGGCGCACAAAGCACGGCCACGGCGTTGAGTCGCAGCAGTGCCAGAAAACAACTTATCGCGGCAGGCGTGAAGCCGCAGGACAACAGTACGGCATCCCCAGCGCTGATCCCAAGGGATTGCAAACGCGCTTTATCTTCAACAACGCTATCAAGGAGCTGTGCATAACTCAGCGTTGTCTCAGCCGTTATGATTGCTGGAGGGTTTAGGCTGTCAGCATGCACCTGCAACCGCGCATCGAGCGTGGCCAAAGGCATAGCTAGAACACTCCACCAAGATAGATAACCTGGCCGGTGATGAAGTCACTGTCGTCTTGCAGGAAAAAGTCGACTGCATTGGATACGTCCTGCATCTCCCCTACCCGCTTAATACTCTGGCGCTCAATCAGTCTATCAATCTTGTCGTCCGCAACACCACGCAGCAAATCGGTGTAGATAGGAGTCGGCCCAAGCGCGTTGACGGTGATGTTGTACCCACCCAGTTCCTTTGCCAGCACCTGAGTAAAGTTAACCATTGCTGCCTTTGACGCCGCGTAGATGGACTCCCCCTCCAGTCTGAGCGGCGTCGCTACGGTTGCAAAGTTCACAATGCGTCCCGATCGCTTGGGAATCATCAGCTTCGCCGCCTCTCGACACATAAGGATGCTGCCAAACACGTTGGTTGTGAAAACACGCTCTACGGTTTTCATGGGGGTCAGCACCGCCGCGTTCATAGACGCGATACCGGCATTGTTGAGTAACGCTCCCAGCGCACCATGCTCTTTCCGAATTATGCGCATCATTTTGCCAACACCACGTTCGTCAGCCACATCAACGCAAAAGTGCTGGTAGTTCTCGTGGGTTAGATCAGATTCATCACGCGAGCATCCCACAACCTTAAAGCCCTGGGCCAGGTAGTGCTCACAAAGGAATCGACCAATGCCTTTTCGTGCCCCGGTAATGAGAATGGGAGCGTCCATCTATGCGCCTTCCTATCCGCCTTCTGTTGCCTAAATCGATCCGGTGTTAGCCGGCCGCGGCATCGAGAGATGGCGTATTGGCCATTTCTTGTAATACAAATTCCGTGAGCGACCCAACGTTGCGATAGGGGCTATTTTTCATCGACATGGCTTTCTCACTCGCAAGAACCACCTCGGTAGAAAAGCTGTCTTCTACACGAGCTTCAATATCTACGATGAGTGACACCAGCGACAACGAATCAAGCGACTCCTCGCCATCAAAAATTGCGGTAGTGTCGGTCGGCGTCCGCAGGTGGTCGTAGTCGAGCTCTTCATTGAGTTCAATGATCGCATCGCTGATGATGGCCTGGATTTGCTCTCGGTCAGGCAAGTTGCTGGAATGGGAAGATAATGACGGCACGTTGATCCTCTAACGTTTCAAAACGGTCTTTGCAGGGTTTCCCTGCAAAATCAGGTTGCTCTTATACCGCCTGTTTACAAGACTGTTCGCGGCAACGATCACGTTGTCGCCAATCACCGCCCCATCCGTAATGGTACAACCAGAACCAATCCACACATTATCGCCAATGACGATGCCTTTCGAGCGACTGCCCTGATCTTCAAGATGGACGTCCAACTCACCGTGATTATAGTTACTAGCAACTATATTTACGTTTGCTCCGCAGACAAAGTTGTCGCCAATCTGAATACCGCCTTCGCCAGAGGCAAAGAAACAGCCAATCGCCACCCCGGCACGATCACCAAATGTAACCGGGCCGTCAACTGCCTTGATCTTAGTAAAGGAACTCACGGTGCATCCTTTACCGAATTGCAATTTTTTTGACAGATCGACCTCAGCTCTTGGACTTACCTTCGCGCCATACTTCAATAGATAGTACGCCGTCACGACAAATGACGGCGTGAGCATGCGCTGAAGACCTTTGGCTGTCGCTGATAATGCCATGGAGAAAAATTGCGTGTGAACGGACGTAAACCCGCATGATAACAAGGCTCAGCGCTACTCAACCCCCCGAATTGTAAGCAGTAGCCACTGTCTCACAAGCGTGGGACAGAGTTTGCATTCATTTTGCGAAAGCGTGCCAAACAAGCTGTGCGGTAATTCCGTTAATGCATAGGATTGCCGCCTCGCCCAAAAAGGGCACCAAAACAGGCCTTGGGCCACACAGAGCCCCAGCCTTGGAAACTTCGAACTGTGTATAGGACATGGGCGTCGACGCCACTACAATAACCCCGCAATCACTACCCCCAACGCAACATTTTTGGAGGCAATGGCCTGGATGCGTTCCGGTGCACTAATAGACGCCCACGTACATTTCTATTCGGCTTTCGACACGCAGCGCTTTCTTGACTCAGCGATCGCTGGCTTTGCGTGTCAGGCGGAAAACTCGGCTGCGCGCGTGCTTTGTATGGCTGAAAGTGCAGCGGATAACTGGTTCGGTTCGCTCGGCAATCCCGAGACCCTTGCCGAAACCAATTGGCAGTGTGTTCCCACCGACGAACAACAGAGTGTCAGGCTGGTTCGCCAAACGGATAGCGCTGACTTGCTGGTTATCGCTGGCCATCAGTGCGTTGCCCAGGAAAATATCGAAGTGCTGACCCTTGGCCAGCATCAGAAGCAGCCGGATGGCGCGCCAGCAAGGCAGGTCATCGAAGCAACGCTAGCCGCTAAGGCTATTCCACTTCTGCCCTGGGGCTTCGGCAAGTGGCTGGGTTCTCGGGGCGAGTTGGTTGATTCTCTACTTAACCATTTTGGCCAGGAGCTGCTGGTTGGTGATAACAGCGGCAGACTCGGCGGCACCCCTGAGCCTGCCCTGTTAGAACGTGCCAGAACACGCGGACACTGCATGCTTCCCGGTAGTGATCCGCTGCCAATGGCAGGAGAAGAACACAAGGTTGCGAGTTTTGGTTGTTTTATAGAGGGCGAAATTTCCAACTCGACCCCCTTTGCCGATCTAAAACGTCTGTTGGCATCAGAAGCCCGGCCAGAGCCATTTGGTCGCGGAGAAACGGTTATGCGGTTTCTGCGCAATCAGCTACTCATGCAAAAACGCAAGCGGTGGCCAGCACATGCCTGATTCCACCCCGGAGATTGAAAAAGCCAAGAAAAGACGCATGCTGGTCCTCGCGCCGCAGCCTTTTTTCTCTCCTCGTGGCACTCCCTTTTCTGTCTACTACCGATCGATGGTGACGGCAGAGCTCGGCTATGAGATAGATCTGCTTACCTACGGCCAGGGCGCTGACGTTGTGATCAACGGCGTAGAACTTATCCGTGGACCGAAGCTTGGGTTTCTTGGGGCAGTGAAAACCGGCCCTTCCTTCGCAAAGCTGATTCATGACGGGGTGATGTTCTTCAAATTTGTCTGGCTACTTATTCGCGGCCGCTACGATGTTGTGCACGCCCACGAAGAAGCCGTGTTCTTTGCAGGGCTGCTAAAACCGCTGTTTGGCTACCGCTTGATTTATGACATGCACTCGTCGCTGCCTGAACAACTGGACAATTTTGGCTATTCGAAGTCCAGATTATTGAAAGCTGCTTTTGAGTTTCTCGAACTTCGCTCGCTTCGGGCGGCTGATGCGATCATTACCATATGTCCTGCGCTGCGGGATCAGGTTGAGAAGCTGGCTCCCTGGGCCATGCAAAAACACGAGCTGATTGAAAACTCGATTTTTGAAGACGTGGTGTTGGCGCCAACCTCAGAAACATCAGCGGTCGACACCGATGAGCAACTTCCCGACCCCAAGGCCCTGGCGAACGGCGGCGTGGCCGTTGTGTACGCAGGCACGCTGGAGTCGTATCAGGGCATAGATCTTCTATTGGAAGGCATCGGCCTGCTTGCTCAACAACGCAGCGATTTCACACTGATCATCGCAGGCGGTTCGCCGGAGCAAATCACCCATTTCAAAGCGATGGCTCGGCAACATAATGCTGACCAGCGGGTAACTTTCCTTGGTCAGTTAGCACCTCGGGCGGCCCGCCATCTTGCGGCGAACGCTGACATTATCTTGTCGCCCCGAAGTTCAGGGACCAATACACCCTTGAAAACCTATGAGCAATTGGCCTGTGGCGTCCCCCTCGTCGCCACTCGGATCTATTCCCACACCCAGGTTCTTAGTGATGAACTTGCCGTGTTAGTCGAACCTACTGGCCCTGGCTTGGCCAAGGGAATTGAACAGTTACTCGATCAGCCTGCATTGGGAGAATCACTGGTCCAGGCCGCTCAACGCCACTACGCTGATCACTACGCCCGCCCCGCTTACACAGAGAAACTCGATCGACTGCTTGAGCTCGTTCACTAATGTGTGGCATCGCAGGAATAGCCGGAGCGGGTACCACTACCGCCGCCCCCGAGGTACTTGCGCAGATGTGCAATCGTATCCACCACCGGGGCCCCGATGACCAAGGTCTGGGCTACTACCCTGGCGTACACATGGGAATGCAGCGGCTCGCTGTGATTGATCTGCACACCGGCAATCAACCGCTTGCATCAGCGAATTCAAAAGTAATCATTACTTACAACGGCGAACTGTATAACTACCGGGCACTGCGATCAGAGTTGGTTTCCCAGGGATACTCATTTCGCACGCAATCGGATACGGAGGTTATTGCAACCGGCTATGAAGCCTGGGGTGATGCTCTGTTTCCCAGACTAAACGGAATGTTCGCCATCGCCGTCTTTGATCAAGCCCGGGACCAGTTGTTACTGGTGCGAGATCATATCGGCATCAAGCCGCTGTACATAGCACAGACCAACAACACCCTGATCTGGGGCTCTGAAATAAAGAGTTTGCTGGCCTATTCCGAGGTGCCTCGTCGGCTGGACACTCTGGCGCTGCAGGAGTTTCTGGCCTGGGAATATGTGCCGGAAGATCGCACACTGTTTAAAGATGTCCGACGGCTACGGCCAGGCACTTTGTTGCGATTCGATCTGGATAGTCATACCAGCAAAATAGAGAGTTACTGGGCGATTGAAAACACCGCCGAACTCACAAACAAGTCGCGAGAGTGCTGGCGAGATGAGCTTGGCGGCCTACTTAAAGGCGCCGTTGAAGATCAACTGGTCAGTGACGTCCCCCTGGGCGCCTTTCTGTCTGGCGGCGTCGACTCTTCTTTGATTGTTGCCCACATGGGCCGTAAAGAGCGCAGCCAAACTCGTACCTTCAGCATCGGTTTTGATGATCCCTCGTACAACGAACTCGACTACGCTCGCCAGGTAGCCGATCACCTGGGTGTTGATCATACCAGTGAGGTCATCTCACCAGATGCGTTGGGTTTGTTTGATCAGCTCATGTACCACATGGATGATCCGATTGGCGACTTCTCGATTTTTCCAACGTTTCTCGTTAGCCGGATGACCCGACAACACGTAACGGTTGCCCTGTCTGGCGATGGTGGCGATGAA
Source organism: uncultured Pseudomonadales bacterium (assembly GCA_964634815.1). Classification (GTDB taxonomy): domain Bacteria; phylum Pseudomonadota; class Gammaproteobacteria; order Pseudomonadales; family Azotimanducaceae; genus JALZVT01. Next base: position 8,734 of record CAZWMD010000080.1, read on the forward strand.
CTCTTTGGTGGCTACGATACCTATGCTGCACAACACTACGCCTCCTACTACAACCAGCTTCCAAATCTGATCACACAATCAATAGTGCCCGGGATCACTGGTTTGTTGCCGCCCACCGCGCAAAAAAAGGGTTTGATCAACAAAATCAAACGATTTGCTGAGGGTGGTGCACTACCCGAGCGATTGGGGCATACCCGCTGGCGACTTTTTGCAACGCCAGACGAACTGAAGCAGCAGATGGTGGGCGAAGCCGCAGCGGCGCAAGACATATATGGCCATATCGAGCGTCTGCGGGATGCCAGCGATCAGCTTGATCCGGTAAATCAGGCCCTGTATATCGACACGCACAGCTACCTTACCGACAACTGTTTGCCAAAGGTGGATCGTATGTCTATGGCTGTCTCGCTGGAAACAAGGGTTCCATTCCTTGATCCAAACCTCATGAAGTCAGCCTTTCAAATGCCCGGCGTCCACAAGCTTGACGGCGCGCAAACAAAACCGCTTTTGAAGGAACTGGCCGCCAGGTACGTGCCGCACGACTGCGTTTACCGAAACAAGGAAGGGTTCAGCATCCCTATCAAGCAGTGGCTGGTGGAAGACTTTTCCTCCCTGGTCACAAACTATCTGTCTCGAGAACGCCTGGAAAAGCAGGGCATATTTAATGCCGATTACACACAGAGCTTGATTAATGAACACGTGACAAATCAGGCAAACCACAGCCACCGGCTCTGGTCGCTGATTGTCTTTCAGGCCTGGTCAGATAAATGGTTGGACGGACCCAGAACATGAATCGATACGTTGTAACGGGTGCTACAGGCTTTACCGGCGGCGCGCTGGCCAGGCGGTTACGCGATGATGGCCATGATGTCATCGCCCTGGTGAGGCAGACCTCGCAGATAAAAGCTCTGGAAGAAATCGGCGTTGAGTGTATTGCGTTGGACTTGCAGGACGCGACGGCGCTCGCAAAGGTCTTTGCCAGCACAGATATCACCGCTATCTTTCACATCGCAGCAGCGTATCGCACAGAGCTGGCGGATGAGGCTGAGTTTTTTGCGGTGAACGTTGAGGCAACGCGCACGCTACTCCAGGCTGCCAAAGACGCAAACATTCCCCGATTTGTGCATTGTTCAACAGTTGGCGTGCAAGGCGAAATTACAGACCCACCGGCATCAGAAGAGTATCGAATGAATCCTGGTGATCACTACCAGGAATCAAAGCTGCAGGGTGAGCGCGTCGCGCTGGAATTCGCAGAGCAAGGATTGGGTGTCAGTGTTGTCCGACCGGTAGGCATCTACGGCCCGGGTGATACGCGTTTTCTGAAGCTCTACAAAGCAATCGGCAAGCGCGTTTTCCTGATGATTGGTAATGGTAAAACACTCTATCACCTGACCTACATTGATGATCTGGTCGACGGCATGCTGCTGGCTGCCAGCCACCCTGATGCCATCGGCGAAGTTTTTACCCTGTGCGGTCCAGAATACACCGATCTAAACGAATTGGTCCGCCGCATTGCAATGGTTATGAACAAGCCAGCGCCCTCGTTACGCATTCCCGCCTGGCCCGTCGTTTGGGCGGCTCATGTGTGCGACTGGATCTGTAAACGTATTGGTGTCCAGGCACCACTGTACCCTCGCCGCGTTGAGTTTTTTCTATTGGACCGGGCCTTTACCGAAGCCAAAGCCCGTGCACTGATTGGTTACCATCCAAGGGTGAGACTCGATACGGGGCTACGTCGCACCTTCGAGTGGTATGAACAGCAGGGACTACTGAAATGATCGAATTTGCCGCTCCACTTTTGGTGTTTGTGCTTGGCAGTTATATCGGCGCCAGGTTTGCCTACCTCGCCAACTGGCGTGCTGCAACCGGTACACTTCGACTGCTGGGTCTGTGGAGTGCCGCCGCCTGGCTCGGCTATTCAACGTCGTTGTACATGGCTTTGCTGTGCCTGCCGTTGGGCGTGGTTTGGGGCAAGCTGCAGACCAAAATTATTGCGCTGCTGGCGCTAGAGTTGCTCGTCACCGCCCTGCTTATCTGGCACAGCGCTACGCCTTTAGTGCCAATCTATCTGGCAGCGTTAGTTATTTTCGACCAACTGTTTGCCCGACTGCTACTGGCTACCTATGACAGCCAGCGCGAGCCGCGCGTATCGTTGCACAGGTTCATCGTTGTCTCCGGTTGTCTTTGTTGCGTGCTTTTTGTGGCCTACTTCTACCGCCACTTCATTCAAACCTATGTGTCTCAACACAGCATTGTGCAAACCCTAAGCCTTATGCCCGAGGGAGCGGCTCCGCTGTGGCTGCACAAGCGCGTACTGACGGCAGACGCTGCGGGCAGCGCCCAGCCAGGAAGCGTGTATTGGGAATCCCGGTATCCAGAGTCTGGCAATCAATGCGCTGTGTTCTTCCACGGGGCCGCTGCCGCGGGTTCAATGCAGAGCACCGCCAGAACCTTTGTCCGCAGCGCCCGACAGAATGGGTTGCGATTGTTCGCGATCGATCATCCGGGCTATGGCGCCTCCCCACCACCGCCACCTGGTGCATCGGTTGATGCATGGGATCCCGCCAACCTCACCAAACAGGTATTGCGCCAGATGAAGCGCTCCGGCTGCAAGACCGCGGTTGCCCTGGGGCATTCTCAGGGGGTCACGGAGGCTCTGCGGCTCTTTACCAGCAACGAACCCTTTCTCACCAAAACCATGATTTTTGGTGCGGGCCTGTTCAAGAAAGACGGCACCGAGGACGCTTACTGGTACGACCGCTTTCACATAGATCGCGGTATCGAGGGTGAGCGCAAGGAGTCCCGACAAAACTGGCAGCTTATTCGTGATCTGTACTACCTGAACCAGGAATACTGCGCTAACACCGAGGTGGGTAAGGCACACTTGAGGAGCGCAAATAGTGTTCCCCTGCATTTTGTCCAGTTCGAACGCGAGCACGCCAACCTTGTTGCCACCCGGGATGAGCTTTGGCAGTGCCTGGCGTATCCAGAGGCGCAGCAGCAGCAATTGCCCACCGATCACTACATGGATTCGGTGCAAATCGGCGCCCTGGTGCTGATCCAGCGCAATAGCCCAGATTTTTTGGCAGCTTTGCTGCCTAAACCATCTGAGACCGACGACCCTTTGTAGCTTGGCGATAGCCAGAAGAAAGCCATAGGAAAGCCAGACGATCCCCAGGCGCCTAAGCAGGCTCTGGGTAGGACAATCAGGGCGAAAATCCCCGGATTGGCGACGGGTTAACATTCTTCGGGAGAGACGCAACCGGAGCTTTTGAGTCAACCGGGCCCATGCCCGGGAAAATTGCGTCTGGGTTTGCAAAACGCTCTTCTGTTTCGTGCATAAACCCCTGTTCTTATTTACTATTTCATTCGGTGAAAGAGGCTTAAGCTAACACCTGTAAATGGCGGCTTACAGGGGCCGAATTCACGCCAGATTTAATAAACTTGTCCGATGCTAGAGATTGCATTGGAGCACTGAAGAGCAATTTTTGTGTCAAAAGCCAAGGGTTCCAAGCCTGAGCAGGATTCCACATCGCTGGAACTGTCGCTGGTTGTTCCGATGTTCGAGGAGCAGGACAACGCGTGGCCGCTGTACCAGGCAATCGATCAGGCTCTGGCCGATCACAACAGCTGGGAAGTTATCTTTGTCGACGATGGCAGTGCAGATAACACGCTGCAGCGCCTTATCGAACTCGCAGAGCTCAACTCACACGTTCGGGTGATTGCGTTGCAGACAAACTGCGGACAGACCCCGGCAATGGTCGCTGGTATCGAGAACGCGCGGGGCCGGACAATCATCACGATGGATGGTGACCTGCAAAATGATCCCGCCGATATCCCTGCCTTTCTGCGCGAGATCGAAGCCGGCAGCGATATCGTCGTTGGTTATCGAGTTGCCCGTCAGGATAAATTTCTGAGTCGTAAACTGCCTTCGTGGATCGCAAATAGACTCATTGGTTGGGTCACCAATGTACCCATCAAAGACAACGGCTGCTCGCTTAAGGCTTACCGCCGCAAAGTCATTCAGAACATACCTCTGTACTCCGAGCTACACCGGTTTATTCCTGCAATGGCGTCTCTGGCTGGTAGCCGTGTTAAAGAGATTCCAGTGCGGCACCATGCGCGTATTCATGGTGAATCAAAATATGGCTTGTCCAGAACGCTGAAAGTTCTGCTTGACCTGGTGGTTGTCAGAACGCTGCTCACCACCCTGGGGCGGCCCATCAAGCTGTTCGCTTTTCTTGCCGTTCCACCCTTGCTGCTCAGCAGCGCGTTTACTGTTGCTGGTTTGTTTCAAGCGTTAGAAAACAACCAGTCCTCTATGTTTTTTGGGGCTGGGGTCCTGTGGTTTGTGTTTGCCGGTTTTTCCCTGGGGATGGGGATTCTGGCCGAGCTCTATTACGCCCATATCGATTACCGCGAGTCACAACTCGCGAGTCTTACTAAGGTTTATCATGGTTGAGACAACCGACACTGCAGATCAGTCCGCAGGTTCAGAACGCTTAAGCGTTCTCGTGCCGATCACCGAGCGCTACGACCCGGTAGAGGAACTCTATCGCGAGTACAAGCGCGGGCTCGACAATCTGAACCGTGATTATGAAATGCTGTTCATCATCGACGGCGATCGTCCGGATGTCCGCACAGCCCTTGAGGTATTGGGTCACGGCGACGAGACCCTGAAAGTTGTTGAGCTTTCCCGAGCCTACGGCGAAGCCACTTGCCTCAACGTAGGTATCGAACACGCGACTGGCGACACCATTCTGACTTTACCGGGTTTTAGACAGGTAGACGTCCTCGAGCTACCCAAACTACTCGCAGCCCTTGATACTCATGATATGGCTGTGGCCTGCCGCTATCCGCGTGGCGATGGCTTCTTCAACCGCCTGCAATCGCAAATCTTCAGCTCCAGCGTGAATCGTATCTCTGGCCTTCGTCTTGAGGACGCAGGCTGCACAGTGCGTGTATTTCCAAAGCACGTACTGCAAGAGATCGATCTCTATGGCGATGTGCACAGGTTCATTCCTCTACTCGCCTACCGCCAGGGCTTCGATGTTAAGGAAGTGAAACTCGCTCAGGCAACCGCAGACAAAAGTGCACGAGTCTACTCACCGGGTATCTATTTGCGCCGTGTGCTAGACCTTTTAAATATCTATTTTCTTATTCGCTTCACCAAGAAGCCATTCCGCTTCTTTGGGTTTATTGGGGCGGTAAGCTCAATCATCGGAGGAGTTCTCGCCGCCTGGACTGTGTTCGACAAACTCTTTATGGGGGTCCCCTTGTCGGATCGGCCGTTGTTTCTCATTGGCACCGTACTGCTAATTTTTGGATTACAGATTATCCTCGTGGGACTGATCGGCGAGATCATCATTTTCAGTAGCGCAAAAACCAAGAAAGAGTACGTGATCGATCGTATCTATCATTTTGCCGACAGTGAGTCGCGCTCGGATTGAGCGCACCGTCGATGGCTAACGTCCCCATTGCTGCAACCGCGCCATTTGCGCCAGATGCCCTTAGAGCACGGTGGCAGCTATGGCTGGTACTTGGAATCGTTGCGTTCGCAGCGATTATCCGGGTTTGTGGCGTTATGAATCTGAGCTTCTACGGCGATGAGGAAACAACCGCGTTTGCGGCCGTAAGCGTTCTTGAACAGGGAAAACCGGCCGTGCCCAGCGGTATGGATTACAACCGGGCACCGCTGTACAGCTATATGGCTGCCGCCACGGCATCCGTCCTTGGACAGGATCGTGAGATCAGCTTCCGCCTGCCGGCCCTGGTGTTCGGGATCGGCACAATTTTTCTGCTCTGGTTCTGCACCCGCAGGCTGCTTGGTGTTGGAGTAGCTCTGTTCGCAACCGCTTTGCTTGCGACCTCCGAGTGGCACGCTGTGACCTCGGGCTACGCGCGCATGTATGCCCCCTATCTCGCACTCTTTACCTGCACAGCCTACTGTTTTCTTGAATGGTCTCGCACCCGAACGCTGCCTGTCATTCTCATCGCCGTTGTTCTCTTCCTTCTGTCCGCTTCTTTTCAAATACTGACGGTGTTTGCGGTAGCGCTCCTGCTGTTGCCCCACTTTGTAACTCACAACCTGGTCTATCGACATTTTTGGACCGACGCCGCAATCGCCGCTGCTCTTGCGATTGGGGCCATCTATCTGGATGGCGTGCTGGTGCAAGACGCTTACTCCGACTTCGCTGTGTCAGTGAGCGGCCTCACCAAGAAAACGGTGCTGGGAAACGTTGCATTGTTTTGGGTGCCTCTACTCGAAACCTTGTTGCAAGGCGCAACGCTGTTGATCGCAGCAATAGCGCTTGTTGCCTGTAGCTATCTGCTGTTTCGCTATCTGCCACGAGTAACGTTGCCCTGGAATCTAAGCGTCAGCGCACTTGCACTGGTAGCTACTCTGTTTATGGTTCTCGGTCAGGTTTATGCCCTCATCCTGTGCCTCTATCTGCTGGGCATCATGGCGACAACTCATGGCCTGTCAGTCACCCGTTGCATACTAATGGCCATGCCTGCCCTGGCGATGTCGCTGGTCACGGCGAGCCTGTCAGCGCCAACGGCTGGGTTTAGTTACTTCGATTACTTAACTGACCCAAACGCTCAGGTGGTATTTCCTTATCTGGCTCAACTACTGGTTAAATATCCGGTAGTGGTTGGCGCAGCCTTGCTCGCTCCCCTTCTGGTCGGTCATCGCTTTGGCGCCTCAAGCACCGCGCGGTTTCGGCATGGCGATGTGTTCACAGAACAGCTAATCAGAACGCTGGCGCTGTTCTTCGTACTGAACCTGTTTGCCTTTGGCGTATTTGGCCGCTGGTATGAAGATCGGTACGTTGTCCACACCTATCCGTTCATGCTGGTGCTTGCGTCCTATACCCTGGTCGTTATGCTCGACATTCTGGACAGCAAAACCCGCCAACCCTTGGTGAACGCAACGATTGTCGGACTTGTCCTGTGCCTCAGCATGCCGCACCATCTGCTTCAGGGCAGTTACCGGGCCGCGTTCCGCGATCATGGTGATACCAACATAGAGAACGGCCGTTACTTCCCGGATCACGCATCGGTAGGCAGCTATGTACGTGAACGTCTGCAACCCGATGACGTTGTAGTTGCAACCGACGTACTCCAGCAGCGGTGGTATGTTGGGCAAGCGGATTACTGGCTTCGCAACGAGCGTGACGTACAGATCTATGTCTATGAAGGCAGAGACAATCGAATTCGAGACATCTACGTCAACGCCGAATACTTAAGCCAGGATCACGCCAGGGCGTTACTGGAAGGCAACAAAAGGGTTTGGGTAATCATCTCTTCTATTGATGTTGAAGAAGAATGGGCCTTTTCGGCAAAGGAGCGGGAGTTTCTTGATGCTATCAAGGCCCAGGGCCCGGCTCGCTTTACTGGCAGAGACGGTCGCTCCGCTGTCTATCTGGTTGGAGGTGGCTCGTGAATACCACCCGCGAAACCAATCTTCGGCAAGAAAAGGTTGTTCGCAACCTGTTGCTCGCAAATTCCAGCAACTACATGGAGTACTTCTTTGGGTTGTTGGTCTCCATGCTTATCGCCCGCTCCCTGGGACCTTCAGAATTTGGCACCTATGTCTTCCTTATTTGGCTGGTGAGCATTGCAGTCGCCTTCAGCAACGAGGGCTTGTCGCTCTCTGTCACGAAACACATCGCTGAAGTAAACAAAGACAAGGACCAACCTGATTCCAGCACCATCATTCACTACTTCGAGCACAACCATCGAAATCGCATATTGATTGTTCTCGGGCCGCTAGCGCTGGCCGCGTTCTTGAACAGTAACTGGACCGAGTACGGCTACCCGTTTGCGGTGTTTGTTACTCTTGCCCTGTCGGTGTGTTTCTATTTTCGCGCACGTCACATGCTCCGGGTGTCAACCTTTAAGGGACAGGAGAAATTCTGGGGAGTTGCCATCGGCCCCTTTATGGTCACGCCGATCAATCTGATGAGCACCATTGTGCTCTTCTATCTTGAGGCGCCGCTCTGGATGTACTTGCTGCAGTACGTTGTGATCAGCTTTGGCTTCTTCTTTGCGACGCGCTGGTATCTCTTGCACCGATCGGGTTATCGAGGACGAGAATTAAAGCAAAAGAGTCATAACGAGTACTTCGACCGGGTTCGTACCTACAACCGCTATATTACCCCGTCAGCCATTCTCACCTATCTGATGGCGTCGCAGACAGAAATTTACTTTCTGAACATGTTTTCAAACAGCGA
>CAZWMD010000081.1:0-1173 GCA_964634815.1 uncultured Pseudomonadales bacterium
GCATAAAGCGGAATATGATTGAGCGCCCAGACCTGACCATCTTCGACCGCGCGATAATAATCCTTATTCGGCGCAATCCAATGTGGAGACCGTTGAAAAACGCTGACATGTGATGCCTTGTCCGCTGTTTTTGGCAGCAGCTGCACCGCACTGCAACCCGTTCCGATAACCGCTACCCGCTTGCCTGTCAGATCAACGTCGTGACGCCAGCGAGCGGAATGAAAACTGTCACCAGAAAAGTCTTCAAGCCCTTCAATATCGGGAATGACCGGACGGTTCAGTTGTCCCACGGCACTAACAACCACATTTGCAGTGAGTTCATCGACTGAACCATCCGATCGCTCTACCGATACCTGCCAAAGCTGCTTATGCGAATCAAAACGCATGGCCTGAACTTCGCTATTTAGCTGTATTCGATCACGAATACCAAAATCGTCTGCGCATTTTTCAAAATAAGCATAGAGCTCGTCACGCTTCGAAAAATAGCCACTCCAGTTAGGGTTTCGGGCAAAGGAATAGGAGTAAAAATGATTGGGAGTATCAACCCCACAATCTGGATATGAGTTCTCGTACCAGGTGCCGCCCACCGAATCGTTTTTCTCGATTACGGTGAAGGGAATGCCTGCGCTCTTCAGTTTGGCGGCGGTGCAGATCCCCGACATACCCGCGCCAACGATGAGTACTTTAAAGTTGTTTACAGGCTTGGAATCTGTGACTATTTCCAGTGGCTGCAACCAGTGCTGATCACGATCAACAAACTGGGTCTCTTCCAGCAACATCGCGCAGAACTCATCATCAAGCGGCTCTGCCGTGGAGAACTCCATGAGCTTGCGCATGAGCGCAAGTGAAGGTACCGGCGGTAGCTCATAACCGTTGTCACGAAAATCTTTAAGCAGAGCAAAGGCACCATCACGGATTTCGGAAGCAATAGCATCACTATAGTTACCCGTATCGTCCGGGAACAATCCACCCTCGGGTACGACAATGGGATCTGGCGAAAAACGCTCATCCAACCAACGCTCGCCGCGGTCAAACGACGCCAATACCATTAGCAGCGTCGGCAGGTTGACGTCAGCCAAAGCCGCCTGCAGTTCGTGATCCCCACCCGGTATAGCCGGTGTAGCTCTATTCATTTCCGTATTCGTTTCTGTATTCGTTTCTGTATTCGTTTCT
>CAZWMD010000081.1:1273-7565 GCA_964634815.1 uncultured Pseudomonadales bacterium
GTATTCGTTTCTGTATTCGTTTCTGTATTCGTTTCTTTCGTCATTTCTGTTTACCCCCCTTCAAGCATTATCGTGCAGCATTAGTCTACTATGCAGAAAATTATCGACTATTTCTTGTCTCCATGCTTACTCGCAGGTGCACCTCACGACCGGTTACGGGATTTTGCATAGGCTGTTGGTGTGGCGCCCAGCGGATCGTCAGGCCAGTCGTGTTTAGGGTATCTACCCGCCAAATCCTTTTTAACCGCCGGATAACTGTTCGTCCAGAAGTTTGCCAGATCAGTGGTGACCTGTACCGGCCTCCGCGCCGGAGACAACAACTCAACTTTCAACACAACCTCGCCTTCGGCAACCGCTGGATTGGTGGTAGCGCCAAACATCTCCTGCAACTTCACTGATAACACAGGCTCGTTTTCTGTGGCATAACGCAGTCGAATCTTCGAACCACTTGGTACTGCATAACGCTCAGGCAACAAGCGGTCCAGGGCTTTTTGTTGTTGATAGTCGAGCATTGCACGCAAGATTGAAATCAGGTCCAGTTGCATAACAGACTTAAGACTGCTTTTACCGTTCAGCCAAACCAACAACCAGCCTTCAAGGTTCTCAGCCAAACTCTTATCATCAACCTTGGGCCACTCAGAAAGCTCAGCCCCAGAGCTCGATTGAGCCAGCTTCGAGATACGTGACACTCTCGCCTGCCACTCGCGGCACTCTTCGGTCCAGGGCAGACAGTCAATTCCTGTTTTTTTAACCCCAGCGAGCAGTGCACGCGCCTTATCTTCACCATTAATATCTGTGATCTGGTGGGACTGCACAAGAATACGGCCCAACATTTTTTGTCGCTCGGCAATAACACGTTCTTGCCGAGCATCCCAATCCAGGTGGTTTTTATACTCAAACAAACTGGGTGACCATGCTTCCAACTCATCGACATCAAGTGGCGCGGCAAGGAACACGCGGGATTCTTTTGTAGCCCCGCCCATACTGGCGATGGCCAACCAGGGCGTTTGGGCCTGCGGATCTACCGACGGAACAAACGCGCCAGCGCCACAACTAAGCACATACCGGGCTTCGCTCCCGGCTCGACGTTGCCCGATCCAGTCGGGGTAAGCCTGCGCAATCAATACTGCAAGAGGAGGCGCACTTGTTGCGGCAGGTTGGATTTTCAAGCGCTGTTTCAGTTGGTTCAACCTGCGCTGACTGTGCTGGGAAGACGCCTGTCTGATGTGGGATTCAAGATCTGTTGTATTGGTTTTACGACCTCCGTCTTCAAGCAACAAGACAAGTTTGCAGGCCAGATCGGCGGCCCCGCGCTCTGCTGCCCAAATCATCATGTGACCCAAACGCGGATGCACCGGAAGCTCTGCGACCAGCTTTCCATGGTCGGTTAAACGGCCATCGCGCCAGATACCCAGCCTGTCCAGAAGAGTTTCGGCGCGTTTTACAGAGGCGCCTGGCGGCGGTTCGAGCCAGGGTAGCGCCATAACATCGGAGGCACCCCACGATCCCGTCTCCATCAAAAGCTGAGACAGCTCGGATCGTAAAATTTCTGCTTGCCAGCTTTTTGCTCTCCGCGAATGCTCGCCCTGCGACCAGAGCCGATAACAGACACCGGATTCGGTTCTCCCTGCCCTGCCAGCCCGTTGCGTGGCACTCGCCTGGCTCGCCATAACTGTCTCCAGCCGCTGCGCGCCCGTGCTGTTATCAACACGCCCTCTACGCTCTAGCCCGGCATCGATGACAACACGGACTCCGTCAATGGTGAGAGAGGTTTCAGCAATGCTGCTACTCAAGATAACGCGTCGAGCATCAGGCTTTGCTGGTGCAGTCGCCTCCCGTTGCGTTCGGCTATCAGCTCGTCCGTGTAAACGATACAGCTTGATATTGGTATCCAGTCGCGGCTGCAGACGTAACGCTGCCTTTTCGATTTCGGCGAGGCCCGGCAAAAATACCAGTACATCACCTTCCTGGTCAGTCAACGCAGTAATGATGGCCTGGCAAACCCGGGTTATGAGCTCCTCCTGACTGTGTCCTAACCAGACAATCTCTACCGGGTACGCTCTGCCGGCACTGCTAATCTGCTGAATCGGTGCCATGCTGGCAACCAGATCAACAACATCAAGCGTTGCCGACATCAGCAGCAAGCGCAGGTCTTCCCTAAGGGCTTGTTGAACTTCTCTACACAACGCCAGACCCAGATCAGCATTTAGGCTTCGTTCGTGAAACTCATCAAAAATCACCAATCCAACACCCTCTAGCATTGGATCCGCCTGCAACATACGTGTGAGCACCCCTTCTGTGACCACTTCAAGCGAGGTCTGTGCGGACACATTGGTTTTGCCGCGCATACGCAAGCCAATCTGTTGGCCAAGAGATTCCCCCAACTGCGAGGCCAATCGCTCCGCGACACCTATGGCCGCCAGTCTTCGCGGTTCAAGCATCACAATCTTGTTGGTGGGCGATGCGCTCGCCAGTAGGCTTAAGGGTAAACCAGTACTCTTACCGGCTCCCGGCTCCGCGCTGAGCAGCACATTGCCTTTTTCCAACGCCGATATAACGTCGGCCACAACATCTGCAATGGGTAAGGATTGCGCAAATTCTGTGCCTGTGCCTCTTCCCACGATTTATCTCGACCTAATCTACCCGGCCTATCCAAACCTGTTTGCTATAGGCACAGAGGTCGCCGGACTGATCGAAAAGCGCTGTTCCAGCAAAATGCTTGCGTCGTTCAACTTCAAGACACCAACCAACGATGATGCTGTCTTGTCCAGCAACCACCGGTTTTAACTGGCGCCCTGTCATTCGGCCCAAAAGCCCGGTGCGAAGACCAGTGGCGAAGTAAGAAATCTGTCCAGGACAATCCAAGGCAGCCCAGACAATGGCTTCGGGAATAATTCCGTCGGTTGTTGCAAAAGATTCGTCAGGTCGCCAGGCCGCAGCTACACCATCAAATCCGGGCACCGGGGCCGCGTACACATGCAACCCTTGCGATTGCGGAACATCTGCACCACAACAAAAACAAATTGGATGAAAACCCAGACCACCTTCAATGAGCGGGTTAATGCCAGGAATAAACGAAGGGGAATTTTCACGCGCACTTAGAACCTCCGCAAAACTCGGGGGCTGGGGTATCGATAATGAAAGGCTGGTTTGCCTAGCCTCTGCGATCAATAACGCATCGTGCCACACACTCAGATCACTATCAGAAGCCTCGTCCTCGGACTCCACCAGCAATAAAGGCGTATTCAGAGGAATCGGCGATCTCAGCGTTACTTCAATCGCACTGTCTCTGTTATTGCCAGAGTCTTCGCCTGGAACACTCTGCAAATCGTGTACGCGTGCCGCAATGGCTCCCGACACATATCCACCATGGCCCGACTCTGGGGGGCCCCGGAACTGTTCATCAATAGTGAGGGGGTACTGCCTGGATTTCACGACAAAGCGCGCCTGTTTATACAATAGGACACACAACTATAGCGCTTTCCTGTAGCAGCCGTTTCAATATTCTTTACGGGGCAGACACCGTATAACGAACCCGTCCGGAATAGGTTCCAGCGGCAACAACCTCATTGTTCTTGTATCGATAAGTCCATTGGGTTTGTCGCCGAATAACCCGCCCACCGTGGAGATTCCCCGCAATCGTCACCGCCGCCGCCCCTCCCGCTCCTGCGTTAGTTAGAACAGGGGCTGGAAGTCCCGTTGCATCTGCACTTTGAACCTCAATCTCATCGAATGGAATGTGATTGCCATTACCATCGCTGAGTCCGGCCGGGTCCGATAGATCGTAGCTTAGGGTTACATCACCAATATTTGACTCTATCTGTACCGCAAGGCTTCCTCCACCTTCCGCATCAATCACGCTTCCGTCACCAAATGGTATTGGCAGCCCCCCGCCATACGACTGATTATTTCCATCAGTCCTCCCACCGGGCGATGCATTGAAGCGAAGCTTGCTAACGACGCCAGAGGCGTCACTACCTATGCGAAAATAGAGTATCTGGGGAATGATAACTCGATGGCGCAGATCAACCGAGACATTAAGACCGCCCCCGGTGTTAGCGTCTGTATCCTGACCAGCAAGAAGCTGATCGCTGAAGGCTAGCGTACTGCCAAGAACGCCTGTCCAGAGTGCGCGAGACCAGAATCGCATTAGAATTGCCCAGTACCATTGATGGTTATCACACCCTCATAAGTCCCAGCAGGCGACAGCTCAGCGTTGTCGAATACGTACTGAAAGAAGTTACGATGACGCGTGTTAGTTCCGTTGGTGGCTTCTATCGCCTTCAGACCAGAACTTCAACCCGCAACTGGGGAGGCAGTATCGAGCTCCGTAAGGACGGGCTAAAAACGATTGATCGTCAGAAGACAACCAGCGGCTTTGTCAGCCTCAATCTGTCTCACCGGCTCAGCAGAAATTCGTCGTTAAATCACATCTACAACTATCGAGCAGTTCGCTACAACGGATTTAACAACGATCTGGGTAATGATCTGGAAAATTTTCTGGACAATGAACCGGTCAACGAACACAGCCTTCGAAGCTTCTATTCAACAACCCACCGATCGGGCAGCCGCAGCAACATCAATGCGCTGACAAGATTACGTTCCGATTCTGAAGAGCTGGCGTTGGGCTATGGATTCTCCAAAGATCTGAACCAGGACGCCACCGTCGAGCTGACAAGTAACTATCGCCTTCAGTTCGGATCAGACGATACATCGAGAGAATTGTTGATCAACGCGAATATAAGCAAACAATTTGCTTATGACGCCTATATCAGCGCCGGCGTTGGCTACAATTTTGGCCGCTCAATTCTCGACGACAACGAGGGACTGACCAGTTACCTTAATCTCGAACAGACCTTTGGGAGTAATTTCTCACGCTCGATGCAACTCGACTACAGTCGAGAAAACACCCGCTTTATCACCGACGATGAATTCGAAGACACTTTTTTCACTAACAACGAGTTCTTAGACGAGAATGAGCTGGGTTCACGTCAGTTCTTTGCACTATTGAGCCTGCGTTATCAACGTGGCGGCAGTGCAGCTCCGGAAGTCTTGCACCGAAGAGGTCGGGGTAATGGCGCAGGCGCCGTGCGCGGTTTTGTGTTTGTCGACAACAACAACGATGGTGTTCGCCAGGCAACGGAGCCAGGCGTTCCCGGGGTAACCGTTTTCCTGAACAGTGTCTATCCAGTAGTGACCGACAGCATAGGCGAGTACAGCTTCCCCAGCGTGGGGCTGGGAAGTCATTTCCTGTTCGTAGATGAATCTGCTCTCCCCCTGCCCTGGACCCTAAGTCAAAGCGAGTACACGCCGCTGACCGTCGAACTGCGACGATCCGTCCAACTTAACATCGCCGTAAGTCCTATCACGCTTGCAGAAGCTGAATAATCCTGATCAATCGAATCGTGCTACCCTCTCTTCGATTTTAGGCAGCACGCAGATTGAAAAAACAGCTTCTCACAAACTCCCAGGGCGAAAAGCTCCCTGACCCAACTGAGGTTGAAGAAGGCAAGTTCGCTAAAAGTCAGGCCACGCGAACCAGAATTTTGCAGGCCGCTGTTGAGTGTTTGGCAGAGCTTGGGTACACCGCAACGAGTACCACTGCTGTGGCAAAACGGGCCGGCATGAGCAGGACTGCCATGCTGTATCACTTCCAATCGAGACGTGTGCTGATCGATGCCGTCGTCCAGTACGTCACCAAGCGCAGAGTTGAGCTGCAGGATGAGCTTCAAGCTAAATTTCCGAGAAACGCAGAATTCAGAGACCGTTCTGTAGATTCAATCTGGGAGCAACTTCAAACCACCGAGTTCTTGGCCTTTTGCGAGCTTTCTATGGTAGCCCGGACAGACCAAGAACTGGCTGAGGTATTCCAACCTTCGCTAGCGGCTTTTGACAAGGCAAGACAAAAAATGGCTCGACGCCTGGCAGAGCCTGAAATGCTGGAGTCTGTAGGTTTTGATCTCAGACGTGATGTCACACGCTTCCTTCTGGAAGGCGTTGCCCAGCAAAATGGCATTACCTTCAACAAAGCTCGTCGCATGAAACAGATTACGACTTTGCTCAAGTATTTGTGGAGTGACGACAGCGAAGAACTGCTCGAAGACATTGTGGAACGGGCGAAAAGCGCAAAATAGCGGCCGCCAAACCTAAACTAGTACAGACTTGTACAAATTTCGATTGTCTGATGTAATCCCAACATCTTTTCAATCGGGGGGTTGGTTGTGCTAGGCGGTGGCGTAGGTTCGTGTGAATAGCTGGCACTCTTTTCCAGACTTCGGGTTTGCAGACTTCG
>CAZWMD010000081.1:7665-16448 GCA_964634815.1 uncultured Pseudomonadales bacterium
CAGACTTCGGGTTTGCAGACTTCGTGGCTGCAGACTTTAGGGCCTGTCTACTGCGTCCGATTCAGCACCTTCTTCACTACCCTCTTTGACCCCCCTCTTTTGACAACCTTTAACAACCAAGGCCGGAGTGCCGACAACAAACAAGACTGACGTACCAGTATCAATCAAGGGGAGATGATTCATGGCGAGAAAAGGTTTGGCACAAGGACATTGGCGATTTCTGTGCATCGTTTTATTAGGTATTTGTTCGGTGAATTCCGCATTGGCGGCGGAAATGGAGGAGATCGTTGTCACAGCCCGTGGCACCGAAGAGACTATCAGGGAAGTACCTGTTGCCATCACGGCAGTGGGTGAAGAGCGACTAAACCAGTTTGGGTTGGAAAGCTTTGAAGACCTTGAGGCCATTACCCCGCAAATTAGCATCGCCCGTGGCACCAGTGGCAGCGGCGCGTCCATTGCTATTCGAGGGATTGGCTCCTCTTTTACTAGCATTGGCATTGAACAATCAGTGGCGGTCATTCTTGATGGTGCCTACCAACCTCAAGGGCGCGTTATTAACGAAGGCTTGTTTGATGCAAGCCAGGTCGCAATTCTTAAGGGGCCACAAGCACTCTACTTCGGTAAAAACGCAACTGCTGGGGTTGTGACTGTACAAACCAACAATCCCGGTGACGAGCTGGAAATCAGTGGGCGGATTAACCATGAGTTCGAGAGCGTCGATACCACCTACGAGGGCGTAATTTCTTTCCCGGTCAATGAAAAACTGGGACTGAGGCTGGCACTGCAGGCGTCAGATATGCGTGAAGGCTGGATCACAAACAGCGCAACTCAGGGAGATGTTTACGCCACGTTTGATGCGTTTACGGGCGAAACCAATGTGTTTGCTAACCCGCTTGCGGAAGATTTTTTGCCACAGGAAGAGGTCTTCTCAGGTCGCCTGACGGCAGCCGGTGACCTAAGCGATCAATTCAGCTACAACATCAAGGCCTCCTACACCGACAACGAGCGAGTGTACGGCGCTGTGTCTGAGCTCTTCGACTGCTCAACTCTTGGCGGTACTGCACACACCAGTCAACTCGCTGCCGTGCAACCAGCAGGCCGCCAAACGCCTCTGTTCGAACCCCTGCCACTCGACGGCGTTGACTGCTCATTCGACAGCGAGCGTGGTATCAATGCCATCCCACCTGAAATCGCAGAGGTCAACGAACTGCTAAACCAATTTGGTAATGGTGAAGCCCGCGAACGGTTTGAATCCTTCATTCTCACGGGCAACTTCGACTGGTCGCTCGAACGGCTGGATGCCCACGTCAATCTGAGCTACCAGGATCAAACCGTTCAGTGGGTAGGCGACCAGGACGGCGGCGAAGTCACTTCAATATTTGCAGCGGAAGAAAACACTTTTGAGAATTTCTCGTTCGAAGGTCGCGCGATAACCCGGTTTGGCGAGGGGCTGAATTTTGTACTGGGCGCCTACTATCAGAATTGGGACAGATTCTTTGATCAGGACGTTATCTTTGCATTTTTGCCGGCCGGCGGTTTCCCCGATTGCGCCCAGGGTACCGCAGGTGCCTGCGGGCCCCAGTTCTCAGGGCCGCTCGACGACCCAAATGACGAGTTCACCGCCTATAACAAGAATTCCACAACCGATGGAGAGACGTTCTCGGTCTACTCTGAGGTCATTTGGGACATTTCCGAGCAGTTAGAACTTACTGCCGGTGCCCGCTACTTACATGAAACCAAGGATTCGTCATTCATCCAGCCCTTCGTAAATCCGTTTGTAACGGGTCTCTTCATTCCGTTCGATGAAAACAATCCGCTAACCAGAGCGGCTGCAGATCAAACATTTGAGAACCTGATACCCGAAGCAACACTAACCTGGACAGCCAGCGAAGACCTCACTCTGTATCTGGCCTATAAAGAGGGTTATAAGACGGGTGGTTTTTCGAACAGCGCGATCTTGAGCAACCTGTCACCACCATTGGTTAACGGTGCACCCTGTATTTCGCCAGCGCTTGGCGGCACCTGCACGGCAACCGAAGACGACGACATTGTGTTCAGTGATTTTGTATTTGCTCCGGAGCAAAACCGAGGCGGCGAATTTGGGGTCAAGGCATCACTTCTCGACGGGGCGTTGTTTGCAAACTTTGAGCTGTTCTACTATCGCTTCCGCGATTTGCAGGTCGATTTCTTCAATTCCCAGCAGTTCGCTTTTGTTACTGAAAACGCAGGTGGTTCCGAAACCTATGGCGCCGAATTGCAAATCGATTGGGCAACCCCAGTGGAAGGATTGGTGTTGTCAGGTTCGCTAGGTTACCTGGAGTCAAAGTTCACTGACTTTGAATCCTTTTGTTTTGTCGGCCAAACGCCAGAACAGGGCTGTACTCTACAGCCTGGGCAAACTGAAACTGATCTTCGGCAGAATCTCGAGGGCAACACCCGGCCCGGCGCGCCACGGTGGAGTGGCTTTGTTGCTGCCAACTATGAGCGCCCTCTGAACGGCAATCTGTTGTTTGGCATCACAACCAACCTGCAGTTTCGCGGCAGAACAGTCCTGAGTGCGACCCAACCAGACGCCACCTTCCCCTCTTATGTCACCCTGGATGCAAACGTCCGGGTTGGAACCCAGGACGGCAGATGGCAGCTCTCATTCATTGGCAAAAATTTAACCGATAAGCTCGCAATACGGGGTGCTGCCAACGTGCCGGGTACCGGCGGTAACACGGGAACTGCCGAAGGATTTGGTGGCGACCTGCAAGGGTTTGCGATTAGACCCCTGCAGTTGGAGCTGGAGCTCCTTTACCGATTCGGCGGGTAGTTCGCTAAGTCCTCACGTGGATTTCACCGGGATTGGGTGAAAGTTCGGGTACTGCGAATAGGCGCAGCACCACTATGAGCCACAGGGATTCAGCTGAACAATGAACGCACTTGCCACCGCCATACAATCCGCTTCTTTGGAGAAGAGACAGCCTCTGTCCCCCGAGGCGCAACGCGTGCGAGAGGCCCTGGTTGCTGCGGGTCTGGAAACCCCAATGATAGAAACGGGTCTTACCAGAGACGAAAAATACGACCGCATCAAGGACGCAATGACCGATGTGGTCACTACCCTCGGTCTAGACCTTACCGATGACAGCCTCAGTGAAACGCCGCACCGAATTGCCAAAATGTACGTCGATGAACTCTTTGGCGGTCTCGACTACTCAAGCTTTCCCAAAATGTCGGTCATCGACAACAAAATGGGTGTTGAAGAAATGGTCAAGGTTTCCGACATCAGTGTTATCAGCACCTGCGAACACCACTTTGTCACCATCGACGGACGCTCTCGTGTGGCCTATATCCCCAACGACAAAATAGTAGGCCTGTCAAAAATCAATCGCATCGTAAGATTCTTTGCACAACGACCTCAGGTTCAAGAACGGCTGACTCAACAGGTCCTGGTTTCCCTGCAGACGCTACTTGAAACCGATGATGTTGCGGTAAGGATTGATGCCACGCATTACTGCGTGAAATCCAGAGGCGTAATGGATTCTAACTCTCAAACCCAAACCACCGCTTTGGGTGGACGCTTCAAAAACGACACCACCCTACGAAGCGAGTTCGCAAACTAAGGCCGGCGAATCTCTACTGGCAGACCTTCACCCATCATGTCGATGAAATTTTCGGCATAGAAACCACTAACGGCTGACCCAGGCAGACCCTCCAGGGTCTCGCTGAACCGCTTCAAAGGGTTACGCCCGCCTTCCACATGCGGATAATCGGTGGAAAACAAACACATTTCCGCAAACGAATTGCGGATAATCCAGCCGCTGTCCTCGTGCGGGTATGGGGTAACCCGCAATTGACGTCGTGCAATTTCAGATGGCTTATCGGATAGTTTTTGCAACCGCTCTTCGTTCTTTCGAAACGCATGTGCGGCGGAATCCAGATTACGGAGCCATCCGGGCAACCAAGAGGCACCCAGTTCGATAGCCCCCCATTTCAAGTTGGGGAACTTATCAAAGATACCGTCAATAATGAGTGTGGCCAGGGTTTGCTGGACCGATGTGGATATCGGCAGATAAGTCACCGATGTGAAGTTCGCATCCCCACCGTGAAAATCAGCAACGGGCGGCAGACCATTATTCTTGTACGTCAGATCCAGTTTTTCTTCCCCGCCGACATGAAACAAGATGGGCAGCCCCGCTTCTTCCGCCATCGCCCAAACAGGAAACAGATTGATGTGGCTGGGACTGTGATTTTGCGGGCACCAGGACGGCACCATCAGCGCTTTGGCCCCCATGTCGATTGCCGCCCTGGCGGTTTGCCTGGCCAGATCAAAGTCTTCCAGCGGCACATAGGCCGTGGCCAGCAAGCGCTTATCTACCGAACAAAAGTCCGTCATCATCCGGTTGTGCGCAGTGGCTGCGCCATAGCACAGCGCTAGATCGTCGGTCTGATCAAAGCCAAAATTCCCCAGGCAAAACGTGGTAAACA
Source organism: uncultured Pseudomonadales bacterium (assembly GCA_964634815.1). Taxonomy (GTDB): domain Bacteria; phylum Pseudomonadota; class Gammaproteobacteria; order Pseudomonadales; family Azotimanducaceae; genus JALZVT01. The sequence goes on from CAZWMD010000081.1 coordinate 12,136, forward strand.
CCAGCTGGCTCGCCACACCAATCTCATCCACAGCAGCCGGGCGGTCTTGCTGCAGAAACGCGCCCTGGGCCTCGTAATTTTTTCGCAACATTATGTTTTCGGCCGCCCCGGATCGGAAGGCCTCATCTTGCTGCCGCTTTTGAGCGTCTTCGATCGCAAGGCGATTGCCCACCCGAATACCCAAGTTTGGATGCTCCAGAAAACACTGGAGCAGTGAGCTCTCGAAGTAGGGATTGAGGCAATCCGACATTTCCATCAAGTGGCTATCGGCGTCGTGGACAAGACGACCTTCAATATACGGCATGGTTCTGGTCTCAGAGTTGTGCGCACTCCAATACTATAAGACTAAACATCGCTAGAAAATCTAAACATTTTCGTCACAAAGGCAGGAACCCCCAGAAAATCAAGCCTGTAGCCTTGTAATCCTACATGCAGTGCCTGCCGTTAAGCGCGCCTTCTGCGCTTAGCTGGCAAAAGTAGACAACAAATGAATCAAATATTGCCAAAATTTTGCTGGTCTCCTGAGGAGTACGCGAGCTTTGGACTGGAACCACAGGTCAGTCGCCACCCTTACAATATCCTGCCCATGTTCAATAATGAGGGACTGGCTGCTCTGCTCGATCGTCACCCGCGAGAGGGAGTGCTCGCCCACATATCAGGAGACGATCCCACCCAAAACTCAGACTGGAAGGCCGTGAATGTACCTCGCCATCTGAGCGGCCAGGATATCCTGGATGCCGTTGCGAAGGCCAAGGTATGGATTAACGTGATTCATCTGGAACAGCACCACCAGGAATACGTTGAACTTATTACCAGAATCTACCAGCAACTCGAAGAGCAATGCCCACATCTCGAAGACCTGGAATACGCTCACAGCTCCCTGCTGATCAGCTCTCCGGCTGCTCAGGTCTACTATCATCTGGACGCCAAACCCAACATGATTTGGCATTTGCGAGGCCAGAAACGTATTTGGCTGTATCCGGCTCTGGATCTTGAACTTGCACCCCAGGAAATGCTCGAAGACATCTATGCCGGGGTCATTGATGAAGACCTGCCGTACAAGCCTGAGTTCGACGAGTTAGCGAAGAGTTACCTGCTCAATCCAGGTGACATGGCCGCCTGGCCACACAATGCACCTCATCGCGTCGAAAACGTCGATATGAATGTGTCCTTGTCTACAAGCTATGTCACCCGCGATGTGCGCAAGCGTCAGCTGCTACAGTTGGCAAACCGTTACCTGCTTCGAAAGCTGGGAATAAACCAGCGCAGCATGAATGAGAAGGGTCTTGTTGCTACGTTGAAACGTACTGCTTTTCGATTGTTGAATCGACTGCGACCATTTGACGATGCCATTGAAGTTAGCTACGCCACTGATCTGGAGCTGGACCCAAACAGCCCCACGGGCGTGCGAAAGCTACCGCAGGTCATGCAACCCGTGGCACAGAGATAATCGCTAGCCAGATGATTGCGCATCGCCTTTTACGTCGAACCGGTGCACCGACAGCGGATCTGCAACCACCCAAACCATTGATCCAATCTCAGGTGCTGACGCCTCTGTAAGCCGAACGACAATGGGTTCCTGCTCATCAATGTCGACAAACAGATGGACATCAGCCCCCAAGTACTCGGTGTAAGTCACCCTGCCCCGCCAACCCTTATCACCCTGATCACTCTCAGCGTAGATACGAAGACCGTTAGAGCGTATTCCAATAGTGTCCGCGCCGAAGGCAGCTGCTTTCTCACCCTGAATAAAGTTCATCTTGGGCGAGCCAATGAACCCGGCAACAAAGCGATTTTTGGGGGTATCAAATAGCGTTTTTGGCGTGCCAATATCTTCGACCTGTCCGTCGTTGAGCACAACAATTCGGTTGGCCAATGTCATCGCCTCAACCTGGTCATGGGTGACATAAATCATGGTTGTGTTTGGCAACTGAGACTTAAGCTCGGCAATCTCCATGCGCATCTGCACCCGGAGTTCTGCATCGAGATTACTAAGGGGTTCATCAAACAGGAAGATCTTGGGATCGCGAACAATGGCTCGACCGATGGCAACACGTTGACGCTGGCCACCAGACAACTGCGCGGGCAATCGTTTTAGCAACGGACTTAGTTTTAACTTTTCGGCCGTAGCACATACCTTCGCTTGGATTTCAGCAGTAGGGTATTTTTGCAACGTTAAAGCAAAAGCAATGTTGTCGAATACATTCATGTGCGGATACAGCGCGTAGCTTTGAAACACCATCGCGACACCGCGTTGGTCCAGCGGAGTGTTTGCCGCATCCACCCCGTCAATCTCTATCGAACCGGATGATGCAGGTTCAAGCCCGGCAATACAGCGTAGCAGCGTCGACTTGCCGCAGCCCGAAGGGCCCACAAAAACCACCAACTCGCCGGCATCAAAGTCCATGTCGATGTTGCTGAGCACTTCATCGCTGCCATAACGCTTCGTGAGTCCGCGAACTCTAAGTTGCGACATCGTGCACAACCTCCCCGTTTACCATTGTTAACACACAGTGACCGGCTGCATTCTTCACAACCCTGGTCTCGAGCGAGTCTTTGTCAGCAGACGGGTCTGTGTTAGCAGAAAGGGAGAATACGGCAAGATCCGCAGGACCCCCTGGCACAAGGGTGCCATACCCCTGTTCATACAGACCTAGCGCCCGAGCACCGCCCGCCGTCGCCGCCTCAATGAGCCGCTTGGAAAGATCTGACGCCGTATAGCCTTGTGCTCTGGCAATCGAGTACAGCAATGCGACATCAGCCATAAGATCAAGCGAGGGTGCCGATGCCAGAGAATCCGTTCCAACACAGATGTCGTGGCCCTCTTCGAGATAAGCGGCAACGGGTGGTTGCGCAAGGCCAATGGTTGCGTTTGAGCGCGGACATAGCGCAACTCGAGTACCGGCGTTCTTGAGTAAGTCTCTCTGGTTTCGATCAAGATAAATGCCATGAGCAACATGGGTTGAGTCATTGAGAAGCCCAACACTCGCCGCGTATTGCCCTGCTTTCATGCCCGCCCCACCGCTACGCATAAGTGCAAACTCTGTACTCAATGGACCGTAGATATCGAGCACCGCGCTGCCGCCATGCAAATAGAGCGCATCTTCCTCACTGGACTCAGCAAGATGACTATGAACCCGCAACTTTTGTAGAGCAGCGATGGCCACAAGGTCGCGAATAACATCCGGATCGAGACTATAGGGCGCATGCGGCGAGATGCCTGTGAGGGCCCGTGATGGCCGGCCCAGACGCTCAATAAAGGCGTTACGCTCACTTTTTGACCAGGCCTCTGACAATGCAGCAATCGCCTCAAGATATTCAATACCAGCACAACCGTAGCGCGAGAAGGCTCCGCGTGCTTCATCATGGGTAATAATGTCACAGAACACAGTGGTACCCGCACACAGCGATTGGTGCGCCCCCTGAACTGCAGAGTTTGCCCAATCCTCCGGGTCAACAACCGCCGCAAAGCGTTCCTCAAACGCCTCACACCAATGTTCAAAATTTTCATACTGCGCTGCACCCACTTCGCTAAACAGGGTGTACTGCAAGTGAGTGTGAGCATTGACCAATCCAGGCAACATGACGCCATGAAGCTTGCGTATTGGCACGCCAGGGGTTTGGTAGCGTTGTGGCAAGTCAGCTTTTTCGCCTAGCCAACCGATACGACCCGCCTCTACCACGACTACCGCATCTGCAATGGGCGCACCCACTACGGGAATGACCCAATCACAATGAATGAGACTACTTTTCACTGATTGCTCCAAAACCTGTTGCGAGTGACTTCTGCGCCAGGGCAAACACCAATAGCACCGGAATCAGTGCAACCAGGGCTGCTGCGGCTTGACCTTGCAGGTTGACAGACTCTTTGGTTGCCAGAGTAGTTGCTGCAAGCGGCAACGTGTAGTTATCTGGATTGCTTTGCAGAATGGTCGCGGCGATCAATAAATCGCCAAAGCTCCAGACAAAAACCAAAGCGACAACGGAAGCAATAGCGGGTCTTGCAAGCGGTATGGCGATACGTTGGAAGCATATCATTGCAGACGCGCCATCGAGAGCGGAGGCATCAAGAATGTCTTTACTTAGAACCTGCAAAAAATAAGTGTGAAAGAAGTAGATGGCAAAAGGCACACTGGACACCCCGTTTAACAAGCCGGCGACAATCAGGTTACCTGCCAAGCCGCCACGAGCCACAATGACAAACACCGGTATTAGCCAGGCAATCGCCGGAATCGCGTAACCCGAAACCAGTAAGGTACGACAAACACGAGAAAAACGATTATCGCTAATTCGAAACCAGAACGCCGCTGCAA
>CAZWMD010000082.1:0-15201 GCA_964634815.1 uncultured Pseudomonadales bacterium
GGACAAAGCTGCAACAGCCAGCCTTCGGCAATCGGCGCCGCCATAAACCCCGCAGGTACCAGGGCTCGAAGCAATAAGGCAAACATTGCCACGCGCAACGCGCGGCGAGCACTGGTACTACGGCTATTCACCGCGGCATTATGCCCGGACTGTGTTAGCTCGCAATGCTCGCGTAAGCAGCCTGCAGAATGCCGAAGCCGCGCATGTCGCCCAACAAATCAGCTTCCATCCGATTCATAACGTAAGACACACACATTCGAGCATCCTGGTCGACAACTACCGTAGACCCACCCCAGCCACCCCAGTAAGCGGTGTTCTTGTTTGGCCCCATTGGCATTTTCGGATTCGATAAACCGTAACCCAGACCAAACACCAGGGGCACATTAAGAACCAGATCGGTGCCATTGGTTTGTTCCTCAAACACCCGCCGGGTTGAGGCTTCACTCATCAGGTCGACACCCCACGCACTGCCCAGGTTTGCCACTGCGGTTTGCACCCGAACAACGGAACGGGCATTACCATGACCGTTGGCCGCAGGAATCTCAGCCTTGCGCCACTGCGCAGTTCGCGAGTCTGTCGCATCAATGGCCGGGCTTCGAAAGCTTCGCGCGGCGATGCTATCGCCAATAGCCGCAGCAGCTGGCGCGGTTTTTGGAGGAATCAATTCACCAATACGATCAAAGTGCGCCTCGTCTGTGCCTATGTGAAAGTCAGCACCCAAAGGTCCGGCAATTTCATTGGCAAAAAACTGACCAATAGTTTGACCCGTTATGCGTCGAACAACTTCACCAATAAGATGTCCCTGAGTAATCGCATGGTAGCCACTCGCGGTGCCTGGCTCCCACCAGGGGGCTTGCTCAGCAAGAGCGGTCACCACCTTGTCCCAGTCATAGAACTCTGGCGGATTAAGCGGCTCATCTAAACCGGACAGACCAGCGCTGTGGCTCATAAAGTGTCGAACTTCTATCTGATCTTTACCGTTTTGTGCAAACTCAGGCCAATAGCTCGCAACCTTGGCGTTGAAATCCAACTGTCCTCGATCAGCGAGCACCAACGCGCACAGGGCCGCCATGGTTTTTGTGGTGGAATACACATTTACGATGGTGTCTTCTTCCCATGCTTGAGTTTTTGCAGCATCTCTATGCCCGCCCCATAAATCGACAACCATTTCTCCCTCAATGCTCACCGCCACACAGGCGCCAACATCTTTGTGATCAGAAAAATTGGTCGCCAGGGCGTTACGCACACTCTCAAATTTGGGATCGCAAGTGCCATGCAGTTCAGTCATTGTTATGTCTCCCCTTTAAAAAAAATTTCTCAAAACCGTTTGAGTTCATCTTCCACAAACTCCATGCGGTCTTTACCCCAATATAGTTCGTCGCCTATCAAAATTGACGGCGCACCAAACACGCCCCGATCAAGAGCGCTCTTGGTTGCCTCAATCAACTCCTGGCGGATCGCCGGAGAGTTAAGGACTGCAGAAAATTCTTCACCGTCAATATCCAGACTGCGGGCGATCTGTACCAGACACTCAACGTCATCAATTTGCATCGCCGGCTCGTCAGCTTTCTGTTCGCCTTCCCAATAGTGCGAGAAAACGGCAAACAGATAGTCTTCTTCCTTGTGAAAGCGTCGGGCTGCCAGGGCACCACGCAACGATGGGCTGGTCTTGATAGGAAAATTATGAGGCATGCGAAAGGGTAACTCGTAGCGCTGCGCCCACCGCATAAGATCGCGCCTACGATTGCGCAGCTTTGCCTTCGACTCATCCATAAGTACGTAGTTGTTGGATCGAAACAAGTACCCTAGGTTAAGAGGCTGATACACAACGCTAACACCATACTTAACTGCCAGCCGCTTAAGCAGATGCAGTGCGAAATAGCTGTTGGTGCTACCCACGTCATAAAATAATTCGATTGATTTGGAGTTCATCAGCAACTAGCAGATCAGTACGCTTTGAGCGGCTGGCCGCGCTCGATAACGCTCGCTCCACTGCGCAACAGCAGGATAGTCCTGCAAATTTTCCAGTTCACGAAATCGCAAAAATTGGAGACACGCCTGCAGAGTACAATCAGCCACGGTAACTCTCTCACCCGCAATCCAGTCTCGACCATCGGACAACAACCCATCAAAATATTCAAAACCGCGTTTGAAGCGTGGCTCTAAATACTCTGCCACCGCCTCATTGACCGGCAAACCGAGCGGCGAGTTAACCGCATGAACATAACCCGCGCCTGGATTTAATACTCGGACGTCAGCGATCCGTTCCAGATTGCGCGCATGACCGCGCTCAAGCGGGTCTGCTCCCCACATACTTTGGTCAGGGAATATATCTTCGAGGTACTCCACAATGGGCAGCGACTCAAAGATAAACGTACCGTCTGCGGCCTCAAGTACAGGCAAGGAACCAAAGGGATTTCTGGCCAGGTGCTCCGGAGTATTCTGTTCACCCTTAAAAGGGTTCAGCACGATACTTTCGAGCTCCATCTGCACACCGAGTACCTCCTTCTCTGCAATATAGAGCGCAACTTTGGTTGGATTGGGAGCGGCAGGCAGCAGGTAGATTTTCATAGCAGGTTTCACAACTGGTGGTACTGAGGGAATGTTGTGCAGTCAGAGTGTTAAAGACTGCGCAAGAATGCAAGAAGCGCGGCTCTCTCGTCTATCGACAAACTAAACGGTGCCATCCGCTTCTGGGCATTGGCGCCTAAAGTCCCACGACCACCAGCCTCATAAAATTCTATAACTTGCTCAAGCGATGCATGGCTACCGTCATGCATATAGGGGGCTGTGTGCTGTACAAACCGAAGACTGGGAACTCGAAAGCGCCGTGTACTTCCCGAAACTCCGGTTTGATAAAACGATGGTGTGAAACTGGCTCGAATCGACTGTGTGGGGCCAGACAAGAGAAAACCACGATGGCAGCCCGTACAGTTAAGCCGATCAGAGTTGAAAAGCGTGAGACCCACCTGCTGCCGCGCAGTGAGCGCATTCTGATCGTCGTCAAACAGCAACCGGTCGAAACCGTCATTGCCTCGGATCAAGCTGCGAACATAGCTTGCAAGGGCTGCTATAAGGTTTGTTTGGGTGAACGTCTTAGCGTCGGGAAACGCGCGCTGTAACGCGCCAAGCAGCAGCGAATCAGCAGACAGGGCACGCAAGGCATCAGAGCTTAGGCCAAGTTCAACCGGGTCTGTATTGTTAAGCGGTCCAAGGTGTTGTTGTTCCAGCGACGCATGCTTTTTATCGATCCAGGAAAAGCTTGTGCTGTAAGCAGAATTGATGAGCGTTGGGGTATTGAACGCCAAAGGCTCTCCAAGAGCGCCGTTGGAGCGAGCAAGTCCATCAGTGAAATACAAATCGGGCTGATGGCAGGTCGCACAGGAGTGAGTGCCGCTAACTGACAGCCTGGTATCGGCAAACAGCAGCTTACCCAGCGCTACCTTCTGCTCGGTCATGGGATTATCAGCAGGCACTACCGGTTCAGGGAACCCCCGGGGTAGCTGCCATTTATAGGGTTCAGCGCTGGCTCCTGCGGCTACCAGAAATAGCCAAACAGAAAACCAGCAGCAACCGAGTCGATTTACCAACCGGAACTGTTGGATTGGGTTGACTCGCCGAACGCGCTCACATCCGCTCGCGACTCTATCCACTCGATGAAGTTTCTCGCACGGGCACCTGGCTCTTTCTGCTCTGCTGCCCAGGCTTTCATGCTGGTCATAAGTTCGTTGGCAAGCTCTGTGTCTTCGCGAAATAAACGCATGTAGGAAGCTCGAGCTTCATCGTAAAAACCTACTGCCACAAAGGCTTCTGCCTGATACTCAACGGCCTGTAAAAAGTCGGGATGGATTTGCAGGGCATAGTTATACGAACCGATGGCTTGCTCATACGCGCCTTGTTTGCGCAGTACATACCCAAGCTCATTGGCGGCCTTGTAGTGCTCGGGAAAGGTCCGCAGTACCTCAGCAAACAGATTTTGCGCTGCGTTGTATTCCTTTGCCGCGCGCTTTTCTTCTCGAGCACGACGACGATCGTTTTTGGCAGCGGCAGCCTTCTTTTCAAATTCCCAGGCCTTGGCTTTGTGTTTCAGGCCTTTTTGATACTTGGCTTCTACCTGCTGTTCGGGTGACTTCGGCCGCGACTCTACGGGAGCTGAGGCAATACTGCCTCCACCGCCGCTGGAGCCAGAACCATAGGCCAGAGAACTCAGCGCAACCGAAAGAACAACCAGGACAATACTTGCAACCAGACGAAACACTACAAAAATTCCTCTCTAAACTAGTGTGGATGAACGCGCACGGGCAGTGTGCTATAGCCTTTGACAAACGAAGACTGCACTCGTTCTGGCTCGCTCATCACCTCAACAAACTTAAAGCGCTTCATGATTTCTTCCCAGGCGACTCGCAATTGCATTTCTGCGAGCCGGTTACCCATGCACCGATGAATGCCAAAGCCGAATGCCAGATGATGACGTGCGTTTTTTCGATCGATCAAAAACTGGTTGGGATTTTCGATGACTTCCTCGTCCCGATTACCGGAGACGTACCACATCGCCACCTTGTCGCCTTTCTTAATCAGCTTGTCTCGAACTTCGACATCTCGCGTTGCGGTTCGGCGCATGTAGGCGAGCGGTGTTTGCCAACGCAAAATCTCCGACACCATATTTGGTATCACAGATAGATCGTTGCGCAGCTTGTCATATTCCGCAGGGTTCTCGTTAAGCGCCAACACCCCGCCAGAGAGAGAGTTACGGGTAGTGTCGTTGCCACCCACAATGAGCAAAATCAGGTTACCCAAATATTCCATGGGCTCCATATCTTTGGTGTCTTTACCATTTGCAAGCATGGAAACCAGATCAAACGCTGGTTCTTTCTGATTGGAGCGTTGTGCCTTCAATTCAGTAAACCATTCCAGGCACTCAAGCAACGCAGCCCGCCGTTCGGGTTCAGGGGTAGGGCCTCCGGCCAGTTCACCCGAAGTGGCCATGTCTGACCACCAGGTGAGCTTGCGCCGATGCTCGAACGGAAAATCAAATAATGTTGCCAACATTTGTGTTGTGAGCTCGATGCTCACCTTGTCAACCCAATCAAAGGTTTCGCCAACCGGTAGTGAATCAAGAATATCGATCACCCGGCTGCGAATGGTGCTCTCCATTTGCGCGAGATTTCGGGGCGAGACAGAGCCTTGAACTGTCCGCCGCTGCACATCGTGCTTGGGCGGATCCATCGCAATGAAGTTACTGGTGTTGAAGTCGAGCTGACGATCAGCCAGCGTGATGCCTTCATCGGACGAGAATGTGGCGTGATCTCTATCAACCGCCATGATGTCGCTGAATTTGGTGATCGACCAGTAGGGGCCGAAGATCGAGTCTTTGCAGTAGTGAACCGGGTCTTCCCGACGCATGCGCTCAAAAAATCCCCAGAAGCTATTATCCTGAAAGCGTCGGGGGAGCGATATATCGAGCTCATCCAACGGGTAGCTGGCAAGGTCTTCTGAAGCGTTTAGAGCCGTCGGATGCGTCGGGGTATTCACTGGTGTCTCCTCTTTTACACCATGAATTTCCCACTACAGTGCCGCGAAGGCAAGCTTAAGCGCCGAACACCCCCTGCCTTGCCTTCTATTCAGCCCTATTGCAGCGCTATTCTTCGGCTTTATTGTCCGAGTCGAGTCTGGAGGCTAGTTCCTGCAAGGCAACACTGAAATCCGTCCGGGACACCTTCTTGCCTTCCAGTTGTTCAACATGCTTTTGCAGCGCACGCTGGGTTTCTACCTGGGTCTGCACCAGGGCAGCCTGTTGCGCCCCGGCCTGGGTACTCAGTTCTGAACGCAATTGGCCTGCGGATTTGTTCACTTCTGCACGTAATTCCTGCAGTTCGCTTGCCAGCTGGCTCTCGACAGCGCCCAAACGCTGTCCAACCTGACTGCCTAGCGCCTCAGCCTCTTCGCCCGCCTGAGCCTGGGCCCTGGCCACAGAATCTGAAACTTCCTTGATCTCTGAGACAAGGCGCAGACTGAAGCCCTGCAACTGCTCATCCACTTTACGGGTGAGTTCGGCAATCCGTTCTTCAGCTAAGCGATTACTCTCAGTCAATTTCTCAATTAAATTGTCTTTATCAACAGTTTGGGCCTCAGAGACTTTTCGCTCCATGTCCGCAACCACTGTGTAGATCTTGGCTTCCAAAAAGCTCAAGCGATCTTCGACCTTTGTGTTCAGCTCTTCAGATCTGGTACTCAACTCAGCTGAGGTTTCGCGAATCGCCTCTTCACGAGCCGTGAATTCTTTTTGAACCGCCTGATTCACAGCGGCCAGAGCCCGTACGACCCGGTCTATTCGGCTGCCCATCTCATCTCGCAGCAGACCGAGTTGATCCACCGTGTTGCGCTCGATGAGCTCCATTTCCTTTTGATTTTTCTTGAGACTGTCACCCAGCAACAGTTCGCGTACATTGTCTATGGTTGGGCCCTTGGGCTCACTGTCAGAGGCTCGCCGCTTGAGCATTGGTGTGGGCTTGGGCTGCGCTGCAACGGGTGGCTTGGTCGGCCCATCAGATACCGTATTCTGCAATAGCGGTGGCTCAACCTGACTCGTCTCATCTTTCGATGATGCTTTTGGCTCGGGAATCTCGTTGTTTGCTGCTTTATTCATGCTGCACCTACCTCAACTACGACGCCACTTTACTGCGGTGCTAACTGGTTGTTGATAAGGGCAAGGTAAACGTTTGTATGAAGACGTCGCACTTTCTGTGAGAGTTCAGTTACATCTGTTAGGCCCAAGACCCGCTAATCCAGCCCAGGAGCCACGGTATAGGCATCCACAAACGCCTCGGGCATGCGGGTTGGCCGCCCGTTGGCGACGTTGATGCAGACAAAGTCGATGTCGGCGCGCAGCACGGTTGCCTGATCACCTGTTCGAATTATTTGGAATCGGCGTGTGGCCCGCAAACGCCCATCGCAGGCTGCGATCCAATCCCCAACAAGCAACTCATCACCAACAAAGGTCGCACCCAGGTACTGCATTTGCACATTGCGTACCACCATCGCACGATTGATCTCAAGCATCTGTTCAATGTTGAACCCCACCGCAGCTGAATGTTCCCAGGCGCAACGCTCTAGCCAGGCGAGATAACACACGTTGTTGGCGTGGCCCAGGGCATCAGTATCAGCCTCCGCCACCTGATGCCGAACGACAAAGGGCGCCGGATAATCCCACAACCCGGCAAGTTCCTCCGCAACCAAACTTTTACTCTCAGTCATGTACCCTGACTCGCATAACTAGCTATTCGACAACAAGAATGCTCGGGGGACAATAAATGCATCCAGGCAGAACTACCAATCGCTTTGTGTTCGACCAACTTCTGCAGCTGAGTGCATTTGTTATTGCCCTGCTGGGCGCTGCATCGGCAATCGCCGGAGATTCAACCGGATCAGGCCAACCACTATGGGACCGGGTCGAACACGGCTATGCGAACAATGCGGGAGTAAAGATTCATTACGCCACTACAGGCAAGGGTCCGCTGGTTGTCATGATCCATGGCTTTCCTGATTTCTGGTACAGCTGGCGCCATCAGATGGACGCTCTCAGCTCCGACTATCAGGTAGTTGCAATTGATCAGCGCGGTTACAACAAAAGCGATGCCCCGGCAGGAGACGAAAACTACAGCATGCGCTATCTCACTAGCGACGTTGCTGCCGTGATTAAGGCCCTCGGCCAGGACAAGGCCATCATTGTCGGGCATGACTGGGGCGGATCCGTTGCCTGGAACTTCGCTTTTGCAAAGCCTGCGATGGTAGATAAGCTCATTGTGCTCAACCTGCCACACCCCAAAGGACTCGCGGCAGCGCTCGCAAACAATCCTCAGGCCCGAGCGAACGCGAGCTACGCGCAGAAGTTTCGCTTAGGCAAGCCATCTGATCCGGACATCATGTTCGGCGGCCCCATGAACACCAACACGCTGTCTGGTTGGGTAACTGACCCAGCGGCAAAGAAACGCTATCAGCAGGCGTTCAAGCGTTCGAGCTTTGATGCCATGCTTGCTTACTACAAGCGCAACTACCCACCCCCCGCAAAGCCCGGGGCAGAACCACCCCAGACGCCCCAACTCAATGTGCCAACACTCATGTTCCATGGTCTCGAGGACAACGCTCTACCTTCGGATGGACTCAATAACACCTGGGACTGGATTGATGCCGACCTAACCATTGTGAGTGCACCAGGTGCCGGGCACTTCGTCCAGCAAGATGCCGCAGAGCTCGTCTCCGATACAATGCTGTGGTGGCTGAGAGCCCGCACCAACAAGACTGAAAAATAACGTGACCAGCACCAACCAGGCAGCATCCCCAGGACTGCCAAACCAGCCCACTCATTCCCGCGGCGAAAACGTCGACTGGTTTATTTTCATCACCAGCGCCGTTCTGATCCTTATGGTCTGCGTGCCCTTGGTACTCTATCCCGAGAGCGGTAAGGCTGCTCTGGACGCGGGCTTTGAGTACGTCACCCAGGAATTGGGTGTCATCTATGTGGTGTTTGCCAGCAGTGCACTTATTGCACTGCTGGTATTGGCGTTCGGACGCCACGGCGACACCATACTCGGGCCACCCGACAGCACCCCTGACTTCTCTACGTTCTCCTGGGGCGCCATGCTGTTTTGCGGCGGCATCGGTACGTCAGTGGTGTACTGGGGCACTATCGAGTGGGCCTATTATTTTCAATCCCCACCATTTGGTGTGGCCGCACAATCTACAGAAGCACTGCCCTGGGCCACGGCCTATCCCTTATTTCACTGGGGTTTTACTGGCTGGGCACTTTACTGCCTGCCGGGCGTTGCCATCGCTTATGCCTATCATGTTGGTGGCGCGCAAACTCTGAGACTCAGCAACGCCTGCGAGCCGGTACTCGGTCAATTCAGCAAAGGCCCCTTAGGCCGGCTGATCGATCTTACTTTTATGGTTGGACTTCTGGGTGCCACCAGCACCGGGTTAGGTTTGGCGGTGCCGCTTATCGCTGCCATCTTGAACAAACTCACTGGTATAGAAGAAGACTTTGCGCTGTCTTTTGTGATCATTGTTGCCATCACCGCCATTTTTGCCGTAAGCGTTTATGTTGGACTCGATAAGGGAATAAAACGCCTTAGCAATCTGAATGTCGGCATCGCACTGCTTCTGTTGGTATTTGTACTGGTTGTGGGACCAACGGTGTACATCCTGGAAACCGGTGTCGAGGCAGTTGGACACACCCTGGCGAACTTCATAAAGATGAGCACCTACAACGACTCACAGCAAACCACCGACTTTGTTGGCGCCTGGACCGTTTTCTACTGGGCCTGGTGGCTTGCTCTGGGACCGTACATGGGCATGTTCATCACCAAAATTTCTCGCGGGCGTACTATAAAAGAGCTTGTAATCTGTTCGCTCGGCTACGGTACCTTGGGCTGTGCAGCTTTTTTCATTGTGCTGGGCAGCTATGCGTTGTATCTGCAAGAGCACAACCTGGTTCCGGTTTTGCAAATTCTAACGGACAGTGGCGCGCCCCACGCGATAGTTGCAGTGCTTAACTCTCTGCCTGGCGGCTCATCGGTGCTTGTGCTGTTTGGTGTTCTCTGCCTGGTGTTTGCCGCCACCAGTTACGACTCTGCTTCTTACACCCTTGCCTCAGCCGCCACAAGTTCACTACCAAGCGATGCTCATCCACCCGGCTGGCACCGAATGTTCTGGGCGTTCTTTCTGGGCATTTTGCCGATTACGCTGATCTATCTGGGGGGATTGCGCTCGCTGCAAAGTGCGATGGTCATCATCAGCGTGCCCTTGCTAATCGTGCTCATGATACTCACCGCAGCCCTGTTCAAAGGGCTACGCCGAGTGAGCTGATTCAAAAACAACGCCCGCCTGATCATCATTGAACACCGCGTCATCGAACTTGCCTTCGCTACGCGCAACAATGGTTGCCACTGTGCCATCACCGGTAATGTTCACTACGGTGCGCATCATGTCGAGTAGCCGATCGACGCCAATAATCAGGGCAATGCCCTCCACCGGCAATCCGACCTGTTCGAGCACAAGCGCAAGCGTAATCAGCCCAACTCCGGGTACCCCGGCTGCACCTATTGAAGCCATAGTCGCGGTCAGGATCACAGTGAGATAGTCGAGCGTCGTCAGCTCGATCATATAAAACTGGGCAATAAACACGGTGGCAACACCCTGCATGATGGCGGTGCCATCCATGTTGATAGTGACGCCCATGGGCAACACAAAGGATGTCACTTCTTCATCAATGCCGATGCGCTGTTCTGCCGTGCGCATGGTTACAGGCAAGGTGGCAGCACTGGAGCTGGTAGAGAAGGCCAGCAACATTGGCTCGCGCATTTTCTTAAAGAACTGAATGGGATTGATCCGTCCCAACAGCACCATCAGTGTTGGCATAACCACACTGACATGAACAATGAGTGCGATGACCACGGTCATGAAATACGCACCGAGTTTGCCAATTTCAGTCCAGCTCATTTCCGCAAACAGTTTCCACATCAAGCAGAAAACGCCAAACGGGGCGAGCTTGATGAGCATGGTGACCAACGCCATGATCACTTCGTTCAAATCTTCGAAGAAGGTGCGAATGCGTTGACCGCTTTCGCCGGCATGGGTAATTGCCACACCAAACAGCAGCGCAAAAACAATGATCTGCAGCATCTTGCCGTCAGCCATCGCAGCAACCGGATTGGTTGGAAACACGTCGACAATCGTGTCCTTAATACTCTGGGCTTCTTTGGCCATGTAGGTGGTTGTATCGGTTGCCACCTCGGCGCCTTCACCCGGAGCAATCACCAGCGCAAGAGTTAGCGCAATGCTGATCGCGATACCCGTTGTCATCAGGTAGAGCGCAAGTGTCTTGCCGCCCATTCGACCCAGATTGCCGCCACTCAGAGAGCTTGCGCCACACACCAGCGATATGAACACCAGCGGGACAACCATCAGCTTCAGCGAGTTAACAAATATCTTGCCGCCCACTTCGATGACTCCGTGGGTCAGATAGGTATCAATGAAGCTGCCCGGGCCCTGCCCCAGCGCTTGCAGGGCAAAGCCAATCAAACCGCCAACAACCATGGCTATGAGGATGCGAGCGGTCAGGTTCATAGGTTAGCCAACTTCGATCATTTCAAAGTCTTCTTTACTGACACCACATTCCGGACACACAAAGTCGTCTGACACGTCTTCCCACTTGGTGCCGGGCGCAATGCCCTCTTCTTCACAGCCTTCGGCCTCGTCGTATATCCAACCGCAG
Organism: uncultured Pseudomonadales bacterium; assembly: GCA_964634815.1. Taxonomy (GTDB): domain Bacteria; phylum Pseudomonadota; class Gammaproteobacteria; order Pseudomonadales; family Azotimanducaceae; genus JALZVT01. The sequence goes on from CAZWMD010000082.1 coordinate 11,273, forward strand.
ACTATGCATTGCCATTTGGCCATATCGCTTGCTCTATTACTTCACAGAAATCTCAGCCGCCGTAAACTACGTTGGCGTCTGGGGAAAATCAAATACTTTCCGTTACTTAGCATAGTTGGCTATCATTAAGGGCATCTGAACAGCACGCGGTTTTTCCAACATTGGACCGGCTCAAAATCTACGCCGAACTCATGCGCATAGACCGCCCTGTCGGCACTTTGCTCCTGCTGTTCCCAACCCTTGCCGCCCTGTGGATGGCCAGTGGTGGCACTCCTGACCTTCTTACCGCGGCGCTCTTTGTCATCGGCACCTTTGTGATGCGCAGCGCTGGCTGTGTTGTCAATGACATAGCAGATCGAAACCTTGACCCTTATGTCGAACGAACCCGGAACCGACCGCTGGCGCGACGCGCTGTCTCCGTGCGCGCGGCCCTGATACTGGCAGCGGCTTTGTTCATTATTGCGGGCGCTATTGCTTGGCTGTTGAAGGCTGAAACACTGATCTGGGCCATTGGCGGGGCGGTACTTGCTTGCGCCTACCCCTTCGCAAAGCGCTACACCTACCTGCCGCAAGTGTTGCTGGGCTGCGCCTTCAGTTGGGGCATTGTGCTTGCGTTTATCGAAGTGCAGGGAGAAGTGCCTTCTCCCGGATGGATACTCTTCGTCGGCAGCGTGTTGTGGATCGTGGCCTATGACACCTTCTACGCAATGGTTGATCGAGAAGACGATATTCAGATCGGCGTGAAATCTACTGCGGTGCTATTTGGCGACGGCGCGGTGGTTATGATCGCTTTCTTGCAGGTCTCGGTTGTGTTCATCTGGTATCTGGTTGGCGATAACATGAGTTACCACGCCCCCTACTTTGTCGCCCTGGCCGCTATCGCTGCTCTGTTTGCCTGGCAACAACAAACAGTACGCATTCAACCCAGTCTGCAAGGTAATGAAGAAACCATGCAGCGCGAGGCCTATCTCTCCGCGTTCAAACGCAACATCTACGTTGGACTGGCCCTGTTTATTGGCATGGTGGCAGAGTACGCACTGCATACACCGCTAGCGCCCTGAATGCGAAATCAAAGCGCAATGAGCAAATGCCACTGATCGACAGAATCATCGAGGCATGCGGCAAACTGCTGGCCGCCTGTCTGCCCGTAATGGTCTTACTGACGTTTGCCATCGTTGTTGCTCGCTACGTCTTTGACCTCGGCACCATTGCAGGCCAGGAAGCCGTAATGTATCTGCACGGCACTGCCTTCATGCTGGGCTTCGCGTACGCACTCAAGCACAACGCTCACGTGCGGGTAGACGTTCTCGCTAATCGTTTCTCGAAGAAGACCCGCGCCTCGATCGATCTGGGTGGACACTTGCTGTTTCTGGTGCCTGTGTGTCTGTGCATCATCTGGTTTTCCTGGGACTACGTTGTTGCAGCCTGGCGAGTTAAAGAAGGTTCCGCGGAAGTCGGAGGCATACCAGCTATCTACCTGCTCAAGTCGCTGTTGATCGCAAGTGCGGTATTGCTGTTGCTGCAGGGTCTGTCAGAAATAATGCGATGCATCAGGGTACTGCAATCGAATGATTGAGCTGTTCCCAATACTCATGTTCCTGGCGGTTTTTGCCGCACTGCTGCTGGGTTATTCCGTTGCGCTAACTCTCGGCGGCGTAGGTTTGCTAATGGCCTTCATTGGCGCAGCCACAGGTTTTTTCTCGCTTAACGATCTTGGCTTCCTGCCGGGAAGACTGTTTGGCATCGTCACCAACCAAACGCTTATTGCGGTGCCCCTGTTTGTGTTTATGGGTATCACGCTTGAGCGCACGCGCATCGCGGAAGATCTGCTGGCAAGTCTCACCGCACTCATGGGTGGTCGCCCCGGCGGCCTGGCTCTGTCGGTAATTATTGTTGGCGCGCTGCTTGCGGCGAGTACGGGTATCGTTGGCGCAACGGTGGTCACCCTGGGACTGCTTGCGCTACCCAGCATGATGCAAGCGGGTTATAAGCCAGCAATCGCAACAGGAACCATTGCGGCAACAGGTACCCTGGGACAGATTATCCCCCCCAGCATCGCTTTAGTATTACTTGGCGACGTCATCTCAAGCGCATACCAACAGGCGCAGCTGAATCAGGGTATTTTTGCACCCAAACCGGTATCGGTCAGCGATCTGTTTGCGGGCGCGATGTTGCCTGGCTTGATGCTGGTAGTTTTGTATGTGCTCTACATTGTTTTTAAGAGCGTGACCGACCGGGATGCCCTGCCCGCGACCCAGGACAACGCTCAGCAGAAGCCAGGCTCGGAAAAAAACAGCAATCTGCGATTAGTGCGCAGTCTTATTGCACCTTTAGGTCTAATAATTGCCGTGCTGGGTTCGATTCTATTTGGTTTGGCAACACCTACCGAGGCGGCCGGCGTCGGTGCCACTGGTGCACTGATACTGGCCCTGGCAGGTGGCAATCTGAATTTCAATGCGCTCGCCGATATCAGCCAGTCCACCCTGAAAACGACGGCAATGGTGTTTTTCATACTCCTCGGCGCTTCAATCTTTTCGCTGGTGTTCCGCGGCTTCGGCGGCGATGAGTGGGTTCAATCCATGTTCATAAATATGCCCGGCGGCAAGTGGGGGGCTCTTGCCATTGTCATGCTGGTCGTCTTTCTGCTTGGTTTCATGCTGGATTTCATCGAGATCACTTTTGTTGTCGTGCCCATTGTTGCACCTGTACTCCTGATGCTTGGTTTTGATCCGGTATGGCTTGGCATCATGCTTGCGGTGAATCTGCAAACCTCGTTCCTGACCCCTCCTTTTGGCTTTGCACTTTTTTATCTACGCGGAGTCACACCAGACTCCATACCTACTGCAGAAATCTACCGCGGTGTGTTGCCTTACATCGGTTTGCAGCTTCTGTTGTTAGGGCTTTTGGTTGCATGGCCCGAGCTCGCAACTGCCTTACCCGAACTGCTTCGCTAACAAGAGACTCAATATGGCCACAACAAAACTCGCCAATCTGCATATCTTTGATGGCGAGGGCCTGAGCCCACATACCTCGATAACCTTTGATGAAAGCGGGATTCTGGAACTCGGAGCGACCCAGATCGATCGTCATGCCGACCCGGAACTCATCGACGCGAAGGGAGCCTGGCTGATACCGGGCTTAATGGATGCCCATGTGCATCTGGAACTGGACCCGGCGGCAAAAGAGCCACCGGCAGCGGATGCACCCCGCGATCTGGATGCCATGGCGCATCGCGCCGAGCAGATGGTTCGCGCTGGAATCACAACCGCGCGGGATTTGGGCGGTGGAGCCTGGGCAGAACTGACTATTCGGGACAGAATTCTTGGCGGTGAGATTCCCGGTCCGCGTTTTTTGTGCGCAGGCCAGCCGGTAACCAGCATGGGCGGCCACTGCCATTTTTGGGGCGGCGAGGTTGAGACACTGGAACAGGCCAAGGCAGTCATGCAGCGGCAGATTGATAAGGGAGCTGATCTCCTGAAGATCATGGCCACCGGCGGACGCTTCACACCAAATAGCTCACCATCCAAGGCACAGTTTGAATTGCCCTTTATGCAAGACCTGGTTAAAGCAGCCAATGCCGAGAACCTGACGGTTGCAGCACACTGCCACGGCAGTGAAGGTATTCGCTATGCAGCCCACGCCGGCGTGACCACCATCGAACACTGTTCCTGGGTAGGCGAAAGCGGCAAGTGGGCCTCGGATTACCAAAGCGATGTGGTTGAAGAAATGGCAAATCGCGGGATCTGGGTATCCCCCACGGTAAACGCCAATTGGCAGCGCTTTATCGATTCAGGCGCACAAATGGTGACCACCTTTCGGGAGTGCTACGACAAGATGCGCGCTGCAGGTGTTGCGCTGGTTGCCTCAACAGATGCCGGTATTCCTGGCGTGGTACACCATGAATTACCCAAGGCCATTCATGTGTTTGC